>CAZNEV010000001.1:0-16009 GCA_964572085.1 uncultured Maribellus sp.
TTTAAAACGCAAATTTACAGCAGAATAACAAGCATTGCATTAAACAAGGATAAGAAATTATTGCTACTGCAACTGTTCCTTAAATTGTTCTTCATCGGACAACTCTCCTTTGGAAATGGTGATAGCCGTTTCTATAAATGCCAAATGTGAATAGGCTTGCGGAAAATTGCCTAACATCCGTTTGCTCTCAAAATCCAGATCTTCGCTGAACAGACCCAAATGGTTCGAATAACCCGCCAATGTGTGGAATTTATCAATGGCCTCTTGGCGCCTTCCAATTTTATATAAACTGTTGATAAGCCAAAACGAACAAATGGTGAAGGCTGATTTGGGCAGGCCAAAATCATCGCGGTTGCGATAGCGGTACATCAACCCATTGTATTCCAATTCTTTTTGAATGGCCAGCACCGTACTCACATATTTCGGGTCGTTGGCTTCTATGAAGCCATAACTTTCCATCAACAGCACCGCAGCATCCAGATCTTCCGAGCCATAAGCCTGGGTATAGGCTTGTTTCCCCTCCGACCAGGCATTGTTCATGATATCTTTTTTGATTCTATCGCGCAGCTTAATCCAATCTTCTGCGTATTTTTCACGATTGAGCAAATTCGCGATTTTTACAGCGCGGTCAACCCCCACCCAGCAAAGCACTTTGCTGAAGGTAAAATGCTTGTTCTCACTGCGGATTTCCCAAATACCGCGGTCTGGTTTTTTCCAGTTTGCTCCTATAACTTTAACAATATTGCGCACAACCGTCCAGTGTTCTTCGCTATGCTCCAAACTCAAGGAATAGATGTTGAAATGGTGATAGACTACGTCAAGCAAAATGCCGTAGATGTCGTTTTGTTTTTGTTTATAGGCTGCGTTACCAATGCGGACAGGTTTCGAATTTTCGTAGCCGGCGAGATGTTTAAGCTTATGTTCGGTCAGTTTCTTCTCCCCCCGGATACCATACATAATTTGAATTTTTTCGTCTTTGTCGGGCAAAATGTCCAAAATGAAGTTGAGATAGCGGTGTGCCATCCGGTAATGTCCCAGAGTTGCCATTATTTTCACCACCATGGACGCGTCGCGTATCCAGCAAAAACGATAATCCCAGTTGCGCTCCTCCCCAATTGTTTCGGGCAGTGAAGTTGTTATCGCCGCCATAATCGCCCCCGTTTTGTCGAAACTAAGCATTTTTAGTGTAAGGGCGCTACGGATAATTTCCTCCTCAAATTTTTTGAACTCAGTCGTATTTTCCGTCCAGTTCAACCAATATACTTTGGTACGTTCCAGCTTTAGGTTGGAGCGGCGAACATCCTGAAACAATAATTTCTGGTTGTAACTAATCAGGCAAAACCCGTCGCTTTTTAACTTGATAGGACGACTTTCCAAAATGTCGGAGAGTTTAAAGCTGGAATACATATACAACGAATCGTAAGCCCCTTTTTCGGTGGTTGATTTTATGTAATGTTCTTCCACTACATTTTTGGTGAAATATTCTGCATATTCTAACCTTGGACGGTAGTGCAAAGTAAATTCCGGTTCGCCCACAAGATGCTTGAAATAGCGCACAAGATCCGGCGGGGTATATAAATTTCCGTTATCACTTTGTTTGTATCGGGGCATAAAGTCCTGGATTTCAAATATGCCGTCGTTACAAATAAAACGCGTCACCAAAATATTAGTGCGCATAATGTACGACTGGCTCACGGATCTTAAATGAGTGGGTACAATCTCAAAACTGCCACCGTTCTCTTCGTCAAGTAGTTTTGCAAATATGCTCGACGAATCGAATGCTGGAAGACACATCCAATCAATACTCCCTTTTTCTGAAATCATTGCGGCGCTCCGGCAGTTGCCCACCACCCCGTAGTTTAAATTCTTCATGTATTATGTTTCTGTATTATATGTTCAGCAATATACTAATATGCCATTTTTACTTTATTTCTCCAAAAAAAACCTTATATTGATGTGTTTGATCAATAAACGGCTTTGAGCAATTGTCTAAGCCACCCCTATAACATGGTTTGTGGATAAAACAGTTTAAACGCCGATGATGTTTTAAAAATTTAAGATTATGAGTAAAATGCACATTGTTTCCAACCGCTTGCCATTGAGCATCGAGCGAGACGAAAACGAATTAAAACTAATACCAAGCGTCGGAGGGCTTGCCACAGGCATGCGCTCGATCTACAAAGAATATGGCGGAAAATGGATCGGCTGGTCAGGCATCAATTCAGATGATTTGACAGAAACCGACGAGAAGGAAATTGATCTAAAATTGGAAGAAGAAAGTTGTCTTGCAGTTCATTTGAACCAGGAAGAAATCAACCTTTACTACGAAGGGTTCAGCAACAACGTGATTTGGCCCTTGTTTCACTATTTTTCACAATTTATTGTATATAATGAAGAATATTGGGAAGCCTATAAGTCTGTCAATCAAAAGTTTGCCGATAAAACAATAGAAACTATCGACGACGGGGACACCGTATGGATTCACGATTACCAGTTGCTGTTGGTACCCGCAATGATCAAAGAAAAAAAACCGGGCGTTACCATTGGATTCTTTTTGCACATTCCGTTCCCCTCATTTGAAGTGTTCCGCACTTTACCCTGGCGCAAAGAACTGATAACCGGCATGTTGGGAGCGGACCTTCTTGGTTTTCACACCTACGACTACGAGCGGCATTTTTTCAGTTCCGTTCGACGTTTGCTTGGCTACGAAATTTCATTCAACCAAATCCACCTGGAAGACCGGATTATTTTGGCCGATGCCTTTCCTATGGGAATCGATTATGAAAAATTCAACTCAAAAGCCAAAGAAATATCTCAAAGAACCCAACCTGAAAAATCCGAATTACATCTGGAACTCGAAAAATACTTTACAGTTTCTCCCGAGCGCCAGCTTATTTTGTCTATCGACCGGTTAGATTATTCAAAAGGAATCCCCAATCGCTTGCATGGCTTCGAATTATTTTTAGAGCGTCATCCTGAATACCAGAACAAGGTGACCTTGATTATGCTCGTAGTGCCATCACGCAGCGAAGTGGAGCAATACAAACTGTTAAAAAGCGAAGTAGATGAACTGGTTGGCCGAATCAACGGACGCTTTGGAGGTGTAAACTACACACCGGTGTGGTATTTCTATCGTTCGTTGCCATTCGATAATCTCATTGAACTTTACGCGATGTCCCAAGTGGCGTTGATAACGCCCGTTCGCGATGGTATGAACCTGGTTGCCAAGGAGTATATTGCTTCCCGGGTGAATCAAACAGGCGTGATGATTATCAGCGAAATGGCCGGAGTGGCGAAGGAAATGGGAGAAGCCATTATCATCAACCCCAACAACATTTCGGAAATTGCAGATGCGATTTCGCAAGGATTGGAAATGCCTTTGGAAGAACAGCGGGAACGGATGCAATATTTACAGGACCGCATTAGCCGCTACGATGTATTTAAATGGTCTTCTGAATTTGTAAAAGCCTTGAAAAAGGTGAATACCGTTCAACAAAAATTTCTGGCCAAACTAATCACGCCCAGTGTGCGCAAAGACTTGTTGAAGCAATTTAAAAAAGCGAAAAAACGTGCAATATTCTTGGATTATGATGGCACTTTGGTAGGGTTCAAAAACAATCCGCAAGCTGCACGACCGGATGCCGAACTGCACGAACTTCTGAGTTCATTGGAAAACGACGAGCGAAATACCGTTACAATTATCAGTGGACGCGATCGGGAAACATTGGAACGTTGGGTAGGCAAACATCAGATGAACCTCATTGTTGAGCATGGTGTATGGCTGAAAAAAACAGGCGGAGAATGGACAATGATTGACAATATAAGCGACAGTTGGAAACCACTTATCCGTCCCATCCTGGAAACCTACGTCGATCGCACTCCGGGATCCTTTATCGAAGAGAAAAATTATTCGTTGGTATGGCATTTCCGTAAGGCTGAACACGAACAGGGGGATCTTCGCGCCAACGAACTGAAAGACGAATTGCTTACTATGATCGCCAACGATAATCTGGAAATTATGGAAGGCAACAAAGTAGTAGAAATAAAAGCAGGCGGCGTAAACAAAGGGATGGCAGCATTGCGTTTTTTGAACAACGAGGACTACGACTTCATCATGGCGATAGGCGACGATTGGACAGACGAGTACATGTTCCGCAAATTACCCGAAAGTGCCATAACCATTAAAGTAGGTTTAAAAAATACCGCAGCACACTACAAAGTAGAATCCGTGTCGTCGGTCAGGGTATTGCTTAAAGCGTTTACGGAATAGGGTCCTGAATTTTTATTATCTCTTGCGTTTTTTTCACCAAAAAATCAACCACCTTTGTCTTCCCTTCAAAAAAGGAACATCTATGTATTTTTTAAATGGCGACCGGAATTATATCCATGCTGAAAAAAAATGTGGCACACTCAACGAGCAATTGCAAAATTGTTTAGAACAGGTGTCTCAAATCAATTCCGAAAAAGAAATTTTCAAACTTAATTTTTTCGTTGACGCCAGCGCGGAATCTCACTATTTGGATTTTCAAAAACGTATTGCACGGGAAATAGCCGACCATTTCCCCTACCCTGTTTTATATGGCGTTATTGCGCAACCACCGCTCACCTGCAAGCTCATTGTTGAAGCCTGCTTTTACGACCCGAAGGAATGGCAAATTGAATTTATTGTAGCAGGGAATAATGGTGCAGCAAAGTTTAGTAAGGAATCCACCGAAGTGCTTATCGGGAGTGTCCAATCGGCCAAATTCAGTACATGCAAGCTCAATTCAGAACGTGCATTTGGTCAACTCATCGGCCTTTTCAACACCGCACACTTTCCCTTAGTTTCCATTGTACGGCAATGGAATTATATCGAAAGCATCCTGGGTTTTGACAGTGATGAACAACGCTATCAGGCGTTTAACAATGTCCGTTCAGGCGTTTACGGGACTACTTTTGAACAAAACGGCTACCCTGCCGCAACCGGAATAGGAATGAACCAGGGCGGTGTAATCGTTGAGTTCGTTGCGGTGAAATCCACAGAATGTATTTTAAAACCAATCGACAATCCGGAACAAATTGCCGCGCACCATTACAGCAAAGAAGTTCTCCTTGGTGAAGATTGTTCACTAAAAACCACGCCTAAATTTGAACGCGCCCGCTACTTGGAGCTATTCGGCAAAAAACTGATTTTCATTTCCGGGACAGCCTCCATACGAGGAGAAAAAACCGTCGGGCCTGGCGACGCAACGGCACAAACTGAAACCACCATAGCAAATATCCAGAAGCTCTATTCTCCTGAAGTACTTAGATTTATTGGCCAAAACAACACGGTACCAAAATACAATCATGCCCGTGTTTACATTAAAAACCGTTCGGATTTTGCCGCCATCAAAAAGACCTTCAAAAAGCATTTCGGCAACCTGCCTGTTGTTTACATTATTGCAGACATCTGCCGCAATGATTTATTGGTGGAGATTGAAGGGAAAGTCATACTGGAATAGCCCTGTTAGAACTTAAAATCGACTCCAAACATGAAATGCGTTCCCGCCTGTGGAAAGTAGCCGTCCATTTTAAAACGTTGCTCTCCCGAAATGTACGAATATACCCACGCATTGCTTTCGTAGGTTTCGTTGAACAAGTTGTTTACCAAACCGTGCAGCGTAATTTCTTCAAACAAATTAGTTTTGAACGTGTAATCCAATTTCAGGTTATTAATGAAATAAGCTTCTAAAACGCGATTATCATTTGAAGTGTTGTCGATATATTGTTGCCCAATAGATGTCGTAACCAAGGCAACATCGAAATTTTTAACAGGCGTAAACACAAATTGCGAATTAGCCACCACATTAGGTGAAAAAGCAAGGTTAGTTGTCCCCAAACTATAGGCTTCCTGCCCCCATGTATCCCAGTTGTCAACGTACTCCGTAAAATCTTTAACTTTATTAATGCTGAAAGTTGCATTGCCGTTCCACACCAGTTTCTTCATAATTTGAACGGCTGCCTGCAATTCCAAACCCGTCCGGAAACTGTGGTCAACATTCACCATAATAGGCGCGCCTACGTCGTTTATCTCACCCGTAAGCACCAGTTGGTTTTTGTAGTTCATGTAGTAATAATTGGCAGAAAACGACAAGCGTGAGGACTTGAGCTTATAGCCCACTTCCAAATCCCGCAAAGTTTCGTGAACGGGCTGTTTCCCGCTCGGCTCGGCATCCACATAATTATCGCGGTTAGGTTCACGGTTGGCAACTGCAAAAGAGACATATATCTCCTGATTTTGTGTCGGTTGGTAAAACACACCAAATTTCGGGTTGAAAAAGTTAAAATCATGTTGCTGCGTTATGTCGCGCAAATCATCGTCGATTCCGGTAATGCTGTAATCGATATTTCGATATTGAAGATCGGCGAATAAATTAATTTTCTCCAAAAGTTGAAAGTTGTATTTCGCGTAAACATTAAAATCCTTTTTCAGCCCGTTGCCGCTGTACCAATCGTGGTCAGGGTTTGCGCTGCCATAATACCGCGCCCAAATCACCTTCCCAAAATGGTCTCCATCGTAGGTGTTGTATGCACCGCCGAGCGTAAAATCGCTTTTGTTTTTCCGATAGTTCAGCGAAGTCGTTATTCCGTAAAAATCGTTATCCAACCATTTTCGGTTTACCAAATTTGATTTTCTAAGGGTGTCTGTTTCAAAGATCAGGTTGGATAATTGATAGTCGGCAAGTTTTGCATTTTCTTTATAGTTTTCGTAATAACCAAAGCCGTGTGTATAGTGCAGGGAAGCATTTACATTCAGGTTCTCGTTGATTTTTTGGGAGAAATGCAGTTGATAGTGATCCTGCTGAAAGTTATCCACCTGATTCTCGTAATACTGGGTTTTCCCATTTTCGTCAGTATATTCGCCTGAGCCGTTGTAGGTCCGGTTGGTTTCCAAAAGTTCCGAAGGAACGCCGTTCCAGGCATGATAGGTTTCCTCGAAGCCTGAAAAGATGTTTAGTTTCAACACAGTATTTGCAGTATAGTAACCGCCCGAAACAAAAAATGATTTCAGGTCGGCACTTGCGCGGTCGATATAACCGTCGGAAGTAACTTTCGATAGACGTGCATCCACCGAAAATCTTTTATTAATCAATCCTGTTCCGGCCGAAACCGTATTTTTCAAGGTATTGAACGAGCCAAAAGCAGTTTTGTATTCGCCATACGCTTTAGGTTTTAAAGTGTTGGTTTGCAAATTGATGGTTGCACCGAAAGCTGCAGCTCCGTTGGTTGAAGTCCCCACACCGCGCTGAATTTGTACATTTTCCAGCGACGAGGCCAAATCCGGTTGATCCACAAACCAGGTTCCGTGCGATTCGGCGTCGTTCAACGGAATTCCGTTTACGCTCACATTAATCCGGTTCATGTCGGTTCCGCGAACCCTGAAATTGGTATAACCCACGCCTGCACCGCCATCGGAAGTAGCCACAAACGACGGTGAAAGTTGTAGCAAATAGGGAATGTCCTGCCCCATATTTTTTTTACCGATTTCACTGCCCGAAATGTTGTTATAGGCCATTGGCGTTTTATTGTTGGCGCGTGTGGCAGCAATTAACACTTCGTCGGTCATTACCACGTTAGGATGCATTTTCACACTGATTTTTTGATCCGCCCTTAATTTCAATTCCAGCTTTTCGGTTTCAAAACCGATGAACGAGACTTGCAAAATATACTCGCCTTCCTGCAAGTTCTTAAACTCAAACCTGCCATCGCTCATCGTGGAAATACCGTACATCGAATTGGTTAATACAACACTTGCACCGGCAAGTGGTTCATCGTTGCCGGTGACCACACCACGGAGATTGATTTGCCCGATTGCGGCAAACATTAGCAACTGCAACAACAGCGCAACACTTAACTTTTTCATTTTTAGAAATTTGGCTACATAATAACCAATGGAGCGGGACGAATCCCCGTTTTGCTTTCCCTACGCCGGCATTATCCGGATCAGGTTTTGTGAGTATAATCTCAGCCCTAAATTTATTAGGCACCCCATTGCATAAATATCACGGCAAAGGTAGAACGGATTTTTGAATTGACAAAATTTGAATTTATTCTCCCGTCAAAAACCGCTCAAATCCGGCACGGTGCTTTTCATCAAGACGCGATGGGCGCATGGTTTGACGGTCGATAAACAATCCTTTTTGATGGCCGGTGGCGCACAGTTCACCATGCTCGTTGTAGAAACGAAATTCTAAAATAGCAGATGCGTTATTAAGTTGGGAAACCCAGCATTCGATTTTCACCGTGTTATTCAGGAAAAAAGGCCTTTTGTATTTGATGGTCGTATCAGTTAAAATGGGTACTACCCCATCATTTTTTGCCAGCTCATAGGTTGGGAAACCCATAGCTTCTAACAATTTCACCCGGCCGTTTTCCATCCACTGAATATAGATAATGTTATTTACATGTCCCACAAAATCAATGTGGTAGGTATATATTTTTTCTTCGAAGGTCAGTTTTTGAACAGTTGGTATTTTCTTTTGATTTGTCATTAGTCCTTGTTTTTTACAGTTTTTTGGGATGAAAGTTCAGATCGGAAAATTTATGCTTTTTCTGAATGAAGAACTTCCACATAATACTTTTTGGATAGATTTCGGGATGTTCCGTTTCCATCACCGTTTTTTGAATGATTTGTCGTTTTCGAATTAATTTTAGGAGATTACAATAGAACGAAGTATGTGCTTTTGTTACCGCCCAGAATTCTTTGAAATTGAACCCTAACAAGAATTTTGCTGCTGCCACACCATCCAAAACCATACGGAAAAAAAATATGCGTTTAAATTTATTTTTCGGTAGATTTTTGTACAGCATGTACAGGTTGTTTCGGAAATTCAGATAAATTTTTTGCGGGCTGCCATAGGTTAGCGTTGCACCGCCAAGATGGTAAACCGTGCTTTGCGGTTCGTAAACGATTTTGTAGCCTTGGTTTTTCAATCGCCAGCATAAATCAATTTCTTCCATGTGTGCAAAAAAGTCGCCATCAAAACTACCTGCATTTTTGAAAACATCGGTACGGATAAACAGGCACGCACCCGTTGCCCAAAATATTTCGGTGGCCTCGTCGTATTGCTTTTCATCCTTTTCAAGGTGATTCAAAATCCGGCCCCGACAAAACGGATAACCAAATTTATCGATAAAACCACCGGCGGCACCCGCATATTCAAAATGGTCCGGTGTATTATAACTTAATATTTTGGGTTGAACAGCAACTATTTCTTTATCCGCTTCAAAATGAGAGAGACAAGTTTCAATCCATTTTTCAGTAACCTGAACATCTGAATTCAACAAAACCAGATAGTCGGCTTCAATTTGTTTTATAGCTTGGTTATATCCTTCAGCAAAACCATAATTCTGTTCTAAATCAATAATTTTAACCGATGGGAAATGTTGTTTTAGGTGAGAAATTGAATTGTCGGTTGAACCGTTATCGGCCACAATTATTTCGGTGTCTTCATCCTGCGAATACTCAAACACGGAAGGCATAAATTTGTCGAATAGTTTTTCGCCGTTCCAATTCAAAATTACAATCGCCGTTCTTTTCGAAGCCCCCATAAATTAAGCGCTAAGAAGTTTGGCAATCATCGTTGCGAGGGTTTCGGTTTCCAGATTTTCGAGAATATTGGAAATTTGCCCGGTCTTTTCTTTCTCCTCCGATTTCAAAATCTTTTCTATCTCCTTTACTTGTTTCCCAGTGAGTTCGTCATGCAATAATTCCCAAATTTTTTCTCTTTCCTTTTTAGTTGTGGGCAACCCAAGGCTTTCCAATTCGGCAATGGTTGCATTTAAAATTTCTTCCGCCTGGGCACGAATTGGGTCTTTCCCCTTTGTTCTCCCAACGGCGGCCGTGTCACGCAAACTCCAGCTCGAATAGTCGTAGGTTAAATCTTTGATCATCCTGATTTTCGAGTTGTCTTTCCCGAAAATTCTTTCCATAAAAATAAGAGTATGGTTTTTCCAGGCTTCCAAATCGAAGTCCTTTTCGTTGAGCCGTTCAATTTGATTTTTTAAGAGGGCGATTTCTTTTTTTGCCATATTTTTGTTTTTTGGGAAAGGTACAAAATCATTCATTTGAACCTACTCCGAAAAGTAAGAAATAAAGATTCAACACTAAGTCACGAAGACACAAACTCAAGATGATTATTAGTAATAATAATTGAGCCGACTCTGAAAAATTCTTTTTGCCACTCCACAAAGTGATGCCTTTGGCAATATCTCTAAAACCTGTCTGTCGTCAAGCAGGCACCAAAACCCACTAAACTTCAATGGTCTGAATATCTGAATTTTATGAAATTTTATGTTTTTGTGTTTTTGTGTTTTTGTGTTTTTGTGGCATTTTCTTCTTTTCTACTTTTCGGAGTAAGCACTTAATTTAAACTTTCCAAAATCTTTGTGACTTAGTGTCTTTGTGTTAAAATATTATTTTTGGTGTACACTCTTCATTTAGAATTTCCAAATTAACATCTTCATCTAACAAAAATAGTAGAAAACGCACAAAGGGATAAGTGAGGTCATAATAATGCACATTAAAATTACCTATTCCCCAAATGTCGATTGATTATTTCGTAAAATTCCCCGAAATAGTTGCTGCTGGCTGCAACAATCTCACCACCGAACAACCAGTTTTTTCCTCCGTTGAAATCGGAGACTTTGCCACCTGCTTGCTGCAGGATGAAACCTCCCGCGGCTACATCCCAGGCATGAAGCGCATGTTCAAAAAATGCATCGAAACGCCCTGCTGCCACATACGCGAGATCAACCGCCGCTGAACCCATCCGGCGCAATCCACGGGTATTTTTCATCAGTACCTTCATGGCAGCAATGTAGTCTTCCACACGGTCGAAATCGTAATAGGGGAATCCGGTGCCAATTAGCGTATCTTCCGATTGTGATGTGGTAGCCACCTTAATTTCTTTCCCGTTTAAAAATGCGGGGCTGTTTTTCCAGGCATAAAACATTTCATCGAGGCCCACTTCGTAAACCACACCCAGAACGAGCTCATCGTCTTCAGCCAAAGCGATGCTCACCGAATGAGGTGATATGCCGTGGATAAAATTGGTGGTCCCGTCCAGGGGGTCCACAAACCAGGTATATTTTTCGTTGTTTGAACTGGCAGTGCCTTCCTCGGCCACAAAACCCGAGTCGGGAATCAATTCTCGCAACGCTTTCACGATGGTGGCTTCCGCAGTTTTATCAACGTAGGTTACTAAGCTTGACCGACTTTTCAGTTCTATATCGGAAGCGGTAACTTTTTTGCCTTCTTCGCGGATAAATGTACCCGTATTCCGGGCAATATCCTGGACCTGGAGACAAATCTTTTCGTAATTCATAAAATTCGTATTTTTAAATTAATCAGTTCAACGGCCACATGCCCATTGGGCAAAATGGATTTCAGCTTCACTTTTTGCAGTTGATTAACCAATGCTTCGTTGTGCGCGGTTTCAACTTTCACATAGTTCTCGGTGAAACCCGCCATGTTTTCACTTTTGGTTGGCGTCTCAAAAAGAACAGTTTGCGTGCTGCCCAATTGTTTTTCATAAAATGCCCGCAGTTTTTTATCCGAGAGGTTGATGTACCTTTGGGTGCGGTGCTTACGATCCTCCACCTCCACTTTCCAAGGGATTTTCAAAGCTTGCGTTCCGCTGCGTTCCGAATAGGTGAACGCATGAAGTTGTGAAATTTCAAGGCCATTTATAAAATCGTACGATTGCTGAAAAAGTTCTTCGGTTTCGCCGTTGGTGCCCGCAATCACATCCACACCAATAAATGCGTGAGGCACAATTTCACGGATCCGCTGAATTCGGTGAGCAAACAAACCGGTAGAATATTTCCGTTTCATCAACGATAAAATTTCGTCGGACCCGGCTTGCAAAGGAATATGGAAGTGGGGCATAATTACCGCCGATTTCGACACCATTTCAATGATGTCGTCTTTCAAAAGATTCGGCTCTATGGACCCCAGGCGCAACCGTTTCAACCCTTCGACATTCTCCAGCGCCGTCAGTAAATCCAAAAAGTTTTCCCCTGTAGATTTTCCAAAGTCGCCGATGTTCACACCGGTCAATACAATTTCTTTAAATCCTTTTTCAACCGCCTTTTTTGCTTCTGCGGCCGTGTTGGCAATATTGTCGTTCCGGCTCTTCCCGCGTGCATAAGGGATGGTGCAGAACGAGCAATAATAATCGCAACCATCCTGTATCTTCAGAAAGCTGCGGGTACGGTCGCCCCACGAAAATGCTTTATGATAGCTTTTGATGTCGCTGAGCCGGGTAGTTTTTATCTCGGTCGTTTCTTTTTTTGAGAGATCGCCCAAATAGCCCGGGATGTGGAATTTCTCCTGTGTCCCCAAAACCATGTCAACACCTTCAATGTGCCCAACTTCATCAGGTTTTAATTGAGAATAACACCCCACTACAATCACCATAGCATTAGGGTTTTGCTTGCTTGCTTTTCTAATGATGTTACGGCTGGCTTTATCGCCCTGGTTAGTTACCGAACAGGTATTTATAACATATACATCGGCCTTCTCTTCAAATTCAACATGCTCAAAACCAACCTCTTTAAATGAACCGGCTATAGTCGATGTCTCCGAAAAATTGAGTTTGCAGCCCAAGGTGTAAAATGCCGCTTTCTTCCCCTTGTAATCCATCTCTTTATCTTGAATAATTCTAAATAAGATGCAAAGGTAGAAAAAAGCTGCATTTTGGTATCATTGCAAAGAAGTTTCCAATTTTTGATTGGGTATAAATGAGGAGATGACAGACTGTCCGAAGCCACCATTCCCACGAAAGTGGGAATCTCAGTATAGGGAGCAGGGATTCCCACTTTCGTGGGAATGAAGTGCATTCAGAATCTATCATTCGTAAAGCATCTGATATACAAGCAATAAGATAAATCTGTCATTGGCACAACGTAGATGGAGAAATCTGTTCAAATGGTGATAGATCGCTCCTTTGTCTGCCATGGGCATCGCTATGCGGAAGATGACAGCTTCGATTAGGCGAGGAAACAAAAGATGCTACTTTCTACAACAGGTTACTCGCCAATTCAGCCAAATAGCTACGCTCCCCTTTCAACAAGTTGATGTGTGCAAAAAGCTCCTGATTGCGCATCCGGTCGGTCATATACGACAAACCGTTTGATTTTATGTCTAAGTAGGGCGAATCAATTTGTTGCAAATCGCCGGTGAAGATCATTTTTGTCCCTTCCCCTGCCCGGGTAATAATGGTTTTTATCTCGTGTGGCGTAAGGTTTTGTGCTTCGTCGATGATGAAAAAAGCATTCGACAAACTGCGACCGCGGATAAAAGCCAGTGGAGTAATCAGTAGCTTTCCCTCTTTTTGCAACTCGTCGATTAACTGCGACTCCCTGCTTCGTGGATTGAAGGAATGTTTTATTACGGATAGATTATCAAACAGCGGTTGCATATACGGACTTATTTTTTCGGATGCGTCGCCGGGCAAATAGCCAATATCGCGATTGCTGAGTGCTACAATCGGGCGCGCCAACAAAATTTGCTCGTAGGAACTGTGTTGTTCTATAGCCGCCGCCAAAGCCAGCAAGGTTTTCCCTGTCCCGGCTTTTCCTGTCAATGCGATAAGGGTGATTTCAGGATCGAGCAGAACATTCAAGCTAAAAGTTTGCTCGGCATTGCGTGGTTTTATACCGTAAGCCGATCTTTTTTCGATACGGAAAATTCGTTTTGATTTGGCATCGAAACGCCCCAAAGCACTTGATGAGCTTCCTTTGAAAATAAAACACTCGTTGGGCTCGGGTGTAAAATTTTCTTTAATCTCTTCGGTGGCAATGGAGCCGTTATTATACAACGATTCGATTACTGCATCGCTGAAATTCTCGAACGTGGTAACTGTTTTGTCCAGTATGTTTTCATCGGTGACCTGGTCAGTTTTGTAATCTTCGGCCTGAATGCCAAGCGATTTGGCTTTCATGCGAAGGTTAATGTCCTTGCTCACCAGTATCGTTCTCCGTTTTGGATAAGCCTTTGAGATGTAATCGGCTATCGACAGAATCCGGTGATCCGGAATATCTTCCCTGAAGGAAACTTTCATCTCTTCAGAGAAAGGCTTTCCGGTTTCGATGCGCAATTTTCCCTTTCCCTGTCCAAGGGGTTTTCCGCCATTAAACAATTCATCTCCAACAATCTCGTCGAGCAGACGGGTGAACTCCCGTGCCTGAAAGTTAATCAAATCATTTCCACGTTTAAACTTATCCAGTTCCTCAAGTACGGTAATCGGCAAGATAATGTCGTTATCCTGAAACTGGTAAATGCAAGTGTGGTCGTGCAAAATCACATTTGTGTCGAGAATGAAGATTTTGCTTTTCTTAGTTTTGCTTAGCATCTGCAATTTTTTTAGAATTTTCTAAAAGTATTTATTTTATCCACAATTAAGCAAGTAGAACGCAAAAATTAATAAACTTGCAACGGTTGATAAATAAATTTTACCTTGAATTATTCCGACACATTAGATTACCTCTTCACGCAACTGCCCATGTTTCAGCGCAGTGGTCCGACAGCCTACAAGAATAATTTGGAGAACACATTAACTCTGGATGAACATTATGGCCATCCGCATAAAAAATTTAAAACAATACATGTGGCCGGAACCAACGGAAAAGGTTCCGTTTCGCACATGTTGGCCGCGGTTTTGCAATCGGCAGGCTATAAAACCGGCCTCTATACATCCCCCCATTTGAAAGATTTCAGAGAACGAATACGCATAAATGGGGAAATGATCCCGGAAAGTGCCGTTAGCGAATGGGTCGAAAATTACATGTCAAAAAATGAAAAGTGGAAAATAGATCCTTCTTTTTTTGAATTGACGGTTGCCATGACTTTCGACTATTTTGCGCAACAAAAGATTGATATGGCGGTAATTGAAGTTGGTTTGGGAGGCCGTTTGGACTCTACGAACATCATCACTCCGGAAGCGAGCGTGATAACCAATATCGGCCTCGACCACACCGACTTATTGGGCAATACAATTGAAAAAATTGCTTTTGAGAAAGCCGGGATCATCAAAGAAAATGTTCCGGTTGTGATTGGTGAGACACAATTTGAAACAAAATCGGTATTTGAGAAAAAGGCTAACTCCTTAAATGCCCCAATCTTTTTTGCCGACAATGAATATCAAGCTGTTTATTCTACTTTGACAATGGACGGGATGCAAATGGTCCGGGTAGAAAAAAATGGGGAAAATGTTCTGAACGGATTGCAACTTGATTTATTGGGAAATTATCAGTTGAAGAATTTACCAACGGTTTTGAAAACGCTGGACATTTTAATTAAAAAGAGCTGGAAAATTACCGAACAAGATATTTTCGAAGGATTAAAGTCAACCATTCCGTTAACAGGCCTGAAGGGTCGTTGGCAAATCCTCGGCAACAACCCGCGAATAGTTTGCGACACGGGACATAACGAAGACGGGATTAAAATGGTGCTGAAACAAATCGAAAACACAGCCTTCAAAACACTCCATTTTGTTTTTGGAACGGTTGGAGATAAAAATCCGGATAACATATTGCGCATTTTGCCAAAAAACGCAGTTTATTATTTCACCCGGGCCAATATTCCACGGGCCTTGGACGAAAAGGAACTCACACAAAAAGCAGCTACTTTCGGGTTACGTGGAACCGCATACTCTTCGATTGCGGAAGCATTGCGGACAGCCAGGCAAAACGCGGACAAAAACGATTTTATTTTTATCGGCGGCAGCACTTTTGTGGTGGGCGAAATTTTATAATTAATTTTATTCGATTTTTTTGTAGAACTGAAAATAGCTTCTATATTTGCATCGCTTTAAGAGAAAGGGCGTATTACCTGCCTGACGGTAGGCAGGGCTCAGTTGGTTCAGAGCATCCCGATTACATCGGGAGGGTCGAAGGTTCTTGGAAAGTAAAAGATAATTAGGGCGATTAGCTCAGTTGGTTCAGAGCATCCCGATTACATCGGGAGGGTCGAAGGTTCTTGGAA
>CAZNEV010000001.1:16109-16277 GCA_964572085.1 uncultured Maribellus sp.
GCTCAGTTGGTTCAGAGCATCCCGATTACATCGGGAGGGTCGAAGGTTCTTGGAAAGTAAAAGATAATTAGGGCGATTAGCTCAGTTGGTTCAGAGCATCTGGTTTACACCCAGAGGGTCGGCGGTTCGAATCCGTCATCGCCCACAAAATTTAAAAGGACATCGGAA
>CAZNEV010000001.1:16377-42175 GCA_964572085.1 uncultured Maribellus sp.
CGGGAGGGTCGGCGGTTCGAATCCGTCATCGCCCACAAAATTTAAAAGGACATCGGAAGGTGTCCTTTTTTCATTTCTACAAAATGTTTTATTGCTACATCCTGTATTCCGAAAAGCTTGATAAATACTATATCGGCTCCACAAACGACGTGCACGGAAGGCTTCAACGACACAATACTTCCAATAAAGGATTTTCGTCCACCGGAAAACCATGGATAATAAAATATACCGAAGCATACAAAACAAAGTCCGAGGCACTGCAACGCGAATTGCAATTGAAGAAATGGAAGAACAGAACTGCTATCGAACAATTGATAAAGGATAATCCTGGCAATTACCTTCCTGAGCGGTAGGCAGTTGGTTCACCTGCCTGCCGGCAGGCAGGGGGCATCCCGATTTCATCGGGAGGGTCGGCGGTTCGAATCCGTCATCGCCCACAAAATTTAAAAGGACATCGAAAGGTGTCCTTTTTTATTTCTGCAAAATGTGTGATTGCTACATCCTGGTTTTAATATACTTCAGGCACATAAGTTACTTCGCTCAACGGAGGCCGAACATATCCCCTGCTGTCTTTTCGCGGAGGGAGTTCTATAGGCCCCGGAGTTAAATCTTTATAAGGAATCTTAGATAACAAATGATGGATGCAGTTTAGCCTCGCATGTTTTTTAATATCAGCATTCACCGTGTACCACGGGCTGATTTTTGTGTCGGTATAGGTGAACATCTCGTCTTTGGCTTTTGAATAGTCCACGTATAACTCTCTCGATTTTAAGTCCATTGGGCTCAGTTTCCAGCGTTTGGTAGGGTCGTCTATCCGGGCTTGAAACCGTTCTTCCTGTACCTCTTCGCTCACCGAAAACCAATATTTTATCAGGATTATACCCGAACGGATCAACATTCTCTCAAAATTGGGGCAAGCGCGCAGGAAGTCCCAGTATTCATCGTTCGTACAAAAACCCATCACTTTCTCCACGCCTGAACGGTTGTACCAACTCCGGTCGAACAGCACCATTTCGCCCCCTGCAGGCAATTGTGCTGCATAACGCTGGAAATACCATTGCGTTTTTTCGCGTTCGGTGGGCATACCCAAGGCGATAACCCTGCAAATCCTGGGGTTTAACTTTTGGATGATCCGTTTGATCGTGCCTCCTTTCCCCGCAGCGTCTCTGCCTTCAAAAACTACAACCACCCTCAGTTTCTCCTGCTTAATCCATTCCTGAAGTTTTACCAATTCAATTTGAAGTTTGTTCAGTTCGCTTTGGTATGCTTTCGACGAGAGATGCTTTTTTCCGGACGATTTTGATTTTGAATCTTCCATTTTTATTGATTTTGGATTGTTTTATATTCGTTGTTTTTTTGACAACTTTAAATGTAGTAAAAAATCAATTAACTTTTAAGCGGCTTGATTTCAAATCATTAAATACATCCCAAAAACGGTGCTTTCATTGCTGTCGATTAAGGCCAAAAAACCGGATTCCATTTTCTGATCGGAAATTTTCAAGGGATGTCGCTTTTCCATCTCTTTTTTGAATTGATAAAAGGTTTTTCCGGGTTGAAAAAAAGTGCGAAAAACGCCTTGCTTACCGACAATAATAAATTTTTCCAGTTGCAACGCAAGCAATCCCATATTGTAGCGCAAATTAATTTCCAAACAGGGGTTTATTTTTAACCGCTTGTTTTCATCGCGATACACCAAGAGGTCAATGCCAAAAAAACCTTCGTACAAAGTCGCCAACTTACTCCGTTCCAAAACACCCATCAGTACTGGCAAAATTGTGTTGATTTCAGAATTTACAAATCCGCCCATTTCAGGCTCTGTGAAGTCGGGCATTCCTCCAAGCCAGTTACCTTGGTACTGACCTTTTTTGTCGGTAGAAAAGTAGCTCAGTCCGACAAAACTGACCTTCCCTTTCTTCATTTCAAACTCAAAAGCAACATCCATTTTTTTGTTTAACAACGGTTCCACCAAAACAGAACCTTGTTCCTTCACGATGCCCAGCAGTTTTTCCCAAACTTTCGAATGTATGGGTGTTTTTGTAATCGGTTGCAACCCTCTTCCCGAACTGCTCCAGGGTGCTTTCACCATAATAACACCCCAATTTTGCAGGCATATTTCAATTTCGGACTGTGACCTGCAAACCTTAGGGAGATGAGCAGGAGCAATTATTGATTCCCGATTTAATTCTGCAACCAATTGTTTTAAAATATCTAATGCAAACTCACGTGAATAAATTTGGCGGTATTCGGTTTGCCAGTTAAAAACAGGTGAACGCTGAAATTCTTCGGAGCAAGATGCTTTTAAGGGTTGTAAAAATTTATGCACCGCCGGGCTCCAGCCCCAGGGTAAAAGCTTATTTTTGGCTTGTTCAGAAAATTCATTTTTGTTGATTTCCGACTTTAAAACAAAATTGGGCATATCAGTTTTCAGCCTGCTGATTGATTCCAAAAATTGGGAAGATGGTAGCTCATTCACCAAAACAATATCCTTGCTTTGCGCAAAATACGTAGGCAGTACGGCCATGTCGGACTCCATTTTTTGCAACAAACGATTTGCCTGCCAGTTGGGGTTGCCATTGGCAATGGCATATTCGCAAGTTGGGTTGAACAGATAAATGTCAGGCAACATTGGTTTCATGGATGTGAAATGTAAAAAGGAGTTGTCGATTCAGCAACCCCTTTTTATGTTATTCCTACCGCATATTTTTATAGGCATTAATCAGCCCGTTGGTGGAGGAGTCATGCCCAATTACCGGATCGTCGGTCATGAGTTCGGGCAAAATGGCGTTGGCTAATTGCTTGCCCAGTTCAACGCCCCACTGATCGAAGCTATAGATGTTCCAGATTATGCCTTGTGTGAAAATTTTATGTTCGTACATCGCAATCAATACGCCCAAACTACGTGGTGTCAGCTTTTTCAGCAAAATAGAGTTCGTGGGGATATTTCCAAGAAAAACTTTGAAGGGTGCAAGTTTTTCGATTTCGGCTTCCGATTTCCCCGCAGCTTTTAATTCCGAAATCACTTGATCTTCGGTTTTTCCCACCATCATTGCCTCGGTTTGTGCAAAAAAATTGGCCAACAATTTCGGATGATGATCGCCCAACTGATTGTGGCTGATTGCCGGAGCAATAAAATCGCACGGAATAATTTTGGTTCCTTGATGAATCAATTGGTAAAAAGCATGTTGCCCGTTTGTTCCTGGTTCACCCCAGATAATCGGACCGGTTTGGTAGTCCACTTGCTCGCCGTTGCGGTCAACAAATTTTCCGTTGCTCTCCATATTTCCTTGCTGAAAATAGGCTGAGAAACGGTGCATGTACTGGTCATACGGTAAAATGGCCTCGCTTTCGGCGCCATAAAAGTTCCCGTACCAGATTCCAATCAACGCCAAAATAACCGGAATATTTTCGTTGAAGTCGGTTTCGCGGAAATGTTTGTCCATGGCATGTGCGCCTTCCAACAGTTCAATATAATTCTCGAAACCAATCCCGCAGGCAATGGAAAGCCCAATGGCCGACCACAACGAATAACGGCCACCTACCCAATCCCAAAAACGGAACATGTTTTTTGTATCGATACCAAATGCAGAAACGGCATCCTCATTGGTGGAAACTGCAGCGAAATGGAATTTCACCGCAGCTTCATCTTTGGCCGTTTTCAGAAACCAATCTTTTGCCGAATGGGCATTAGTCATGGTTTCCTGGGTTGTAAACGTTTTTGATGCCACAATGAACAAGGTGGTTTCCGGATCGACTAATTTCAAGGTTTCGGCAATGTGTGTACCATCCACATTCGACACAAAATGCAGGTTGATGTTCTCTTTCTTATAGGGTTTCAATGCTTCGCTTACCATCAACGGCCCCAGGTCGGAACCGCCAATGCCAATGTTCACAATATCGGTAATCGCTTTTCCTGAATACCCTTTCCAATCACCTGAAATGATACTTTCGGAAAAAACTTTCATTTGTTCCAGCACCGCATTTACTTCAGGCATCACATCTTTGCCATCCACTAAAACCGGAGTGTTGCTGCGATTGCGCAAGGCAACATGAAGCACGGCACGATCTTCCGTAGCATTAATTTTCTCACCGGTAAACATGCTTTCAATGGCACCTTTCAATCCACATTCATGAGCCAATTCAAGGAGCAATTCGCGAACGTTGCCGTCAACAATATTTTTTGAAAAATCGACGAGCATATCTTCAAATTTCAGCGACATTTTCTGAAACCGGTCTGCATCATTTTCAAAGAGGTCCTTCATGTGCATTCCTTCGAACTCAAAATGATATTCTTCTAATTTATTCCAGGCATCGGTGCCCATCGGATTAATTTTCGGTAACATATTTTTATTATTTAATGATTATTTGTTCAGTTAACCAATCATAGCATCACTTTGAGTGATACCATGATTTTGAGAACACAAAGATAATGGAATATGAAGAATCACGGTTGATGTTTTTATACTGTTCATTTTTTGTACTTTCGTCGCTCTTTATAAAAGACGCATGAGATCACCCACTTTTAAAGGATATTTGTTTGCCACTGTTGCTACGCTGGCCTTTTCGCATGTTTACATTTTCAGCAAAGCAGCATTGAATGAAATTCCTCTGGCGCAGTTTGGTAGTTTATGGTATTCGTTGGTTGCGCTGTGCTGCTTTTTGTTCGCACTCTTCAATCGTAAACTGGGGCAGCTAAGGCTGTTGACATCGCACCAGATAAAAGTTTTCCTCACTTTAGGCATACTGGAAATTATCACCACTACTTCGTTTTTTATTTCAATTTCCATCATCCCCGATCCGGCAATCACTTCGTTTTTGGGCAATATGTATCCGGTGCTGGTGATGCTGGGCGGAATTTTTATTTTCCACGAACGCTTTGGCCCCGTGGAAATATTTGGCGGCTTTCTGGCGCTTGCTGGTGCGTTTATTATTAGCTACAGCGGAGGCACATCATTAGGCACTATGTTTATAAAAGGCACCGGAATTGTTTTTTTCAACGCCATGTTTGCCGCTACCGCCACTTTGGTGGTGAAAGCACAGGTAAAAAATCTGAGTCCGGAACTGCTGAATCTCAACCGTTCGATATGGTTGCTGATCTTTTCAATCGTCATGTTTTTTGTTTTAGGCGAATCGGCAGTTTTCACGGATCATTCAATCCGCAATACTGCCATGGGCGCTTTTCTCGAATTTATTGCCATTTTAACGATTTATTATTCATTTAAATACATTGAAGTTTCGCGCTCATCCATAGTGCAAAGTTTAAAGGGGATATTTGTTTTGTTGGGCTCGTTCCTGTTTTTTGGTATGTTGCCTCAAGCACACCAGATCATCGGCGGAATGATTACGGTAATTGGAATTTTTATTTTAACCTTTGCACAAGCTGGCTTTCTAAAAAAAAAGCATTCGCAGTAACAATAAAAGGGTATAATTTTTGTTAAACAGATGTTCGCCATAAACCAAACGTTTAATTTTAAGATATAAAAACCATGAATAAAAAACTTTGGCTAATCTCCGGTGCTGTAGTCGCCGTTTTACTGATTGCCTACCTTGTTTTCCCCAAATCTTCATCCGAAACCACTGCATTAACCGCTAAGGTTGAACGAGGCCCGTTTGAGGTTGTGGTATATTCCACCGGGCAGTTGGAGTCAGAAAATTCCGACAATATTTTAATCCCGGAAATCATGAAAAATCGGCAGGCACGTATCAATAACTTAACCATAACCGATATTGTGGATGAGGGAACTTATGTTGATTCAGGCGACTATGTGGCAACGCTCGACCATCAGGCAGTAGAAGAACAACTAAAAGATGCCTTAGATGACCAGGAAAGAATTCTTTCTGAATACGAAGACAGCAAAATCGACTCGAACCTGACCCTCAGCAACCAGCGCGATTTAATTGTGAATGCGAAACTGGAACTGGAAGAGAAGGAAATTGGAGTTCAGGAGTCGGCTTATGAGGCACCTTCAATTCAACGAAAAGTAGAAATGGATTTGGACAAAGCTCAACGTAAACTCGAACAGCAGAAGACAGCTTATGAGTTAATTACCCAGCAGGAAACCAATAAGGTTGCCCGAAGGTTTATCAACTATAAACAAGTTCGCGAACGGGTGGAAGTATTGCGCAAACTCATGGATGCCCTCATTATTTATTCGCCACGCTCAGGCATTATATCCTACTATCAATATCCGTTTGGCGGAACAGTACAAACCGGCTCAAGGGTATCGCAATGGAACCCGTTTATCGCCACTTTCCCCAACATGGATAATTTGGTCACAAAAACTTACATCAACGAAATCGACATTTCGCTCATAAAAACAGGGCAGAAAGTAAAAATCGGTATCGATGCTTTCCCCGACAAAGAATTGCTGGGCGAAGTGATGTCGGTAGCAAACATGGGCCAGGCAATGCCAAAAAGTGACGCCAAAGTTTTTGAGGTAAAGATTAAAGTAGATGGCTCCGATCCGGTACTGAAACCGGCAATGACCACCAGCAATAACATTCGAACCAATTATTTTGAAGATGTATTGTTTATCCCCATCGAAACCGTATTCTCCAACGACAGTATGTCGTACGTTTATATTGCAGATGGAAAGCCAACAAAACAAATCATCGAAACCGGCGAAAAAAATGAAAACTTTGTGGTGGTGCTGCAAGGCCTCGAAGAAAACCAAACCCTTTACCTGACTGAACCGGAAAATGCCGAAACTTTCGCCCTTTCAGGAAACGATATCTACCTCGATATTTTGCACAAAAAAGAAACGGAGAAAGCAAAAAAAGAAGAACTCGAAAAGCAGCGGCAACAGGAAAAAAAGCCTGCTGAACTACCACAAGGAATGCAGTTGCCCGCAAGTGCAAGAGTTTCGGCCAGTCAGAAATAACCGCTAAACGCAAAGAAAAATGTTCATTAAACGATATTTACATGATATAGCGATTGCGGTGGAAGCAATTTTTGCCAACCGCGTAAAATCAATTTTAACCGCTCTTGGTATTATTTTCGGCGTTGCAGCCGTTATCAGCATGTTGGCCATCGGCAACGGTGCGGAACAGGAAATCCTTGAACAGATAAAACTGGTGGGTGTGAACAACATCGTGATCACACCCAGCACCTTTTCGGTAAAGGAGGGTGGCAATATCGAGGGAAGCGGTAGCAGCAACCAGGCCAGCGGCACAAAATTTTCAAAAGGGCTTACGTTATTGGATGTGGAAGCCATAAAACAAGTTCTGCCCAGCGTTGAACGAATTACACCGGTTATCTCCTTCAACTATTCGGCTTTGCTCGATGGCATTAGCAAACCGGTGGTTTTGGAAGGAATCGAGAACAGCTATTTTGAACTGTTTAATATGCAACTGGCCGAAGGAAGCCCGTTTAACGAAGTACAAAGCCAAAGCGGGCTGCCGGTTTGCGTGATTGGGAACAACATTAAAAACATATTTTTCAGGCAAGACGACCCCATAGGGAAATACATCAAATGCGGACAAATTTGGTTGAAAGTGGTTGGAGTGGTCGAACGCCGCGATTTTACCGCTTCGGCTTCCGACGAGTTAGGAATCAGCAGTTCCGACAATAAAATATTTGTGCCTGTGCAAACGATGTTGCTGCGGTTTAAAAATCGTGCTTTATTGCGTGCCGATGAAATTCAGAAAGCTAATCAAAGTTCCGGAGGTGGCGGCATGGTGGTCATTATTGGCGGGGCGGAGCAAACCGATACACCGGTCGACACCGACAATAACCTGAACCAATTGGACAAAATAATTGTGCAGGTCAAAGAAACCGAACAGCTTAACCAATCGGCCAACGTAATAAAAAAAATGCTTTTGCGCCGCCATTCCGATTTGTACGATTTTGAAGTTACTATTCCCGAACTTCTGCTAAAACAGCAACAAAAAACCAAAAACATTTTCAACGTGGTTTTAGGTGCCATTGCCGGAATTTCACTTATTGTAGGCGGAATCGGAATTATGAATATCATGTTGGCATCGGTGATGGAGCGCATTCGCGAAATTGGTGTCCGTCAAGCCATTGGTGCCAAACAAAAAGACATTATCGCCCAGTTTTTGGCCGAATCCACACTGATCAGTTTAACGGGAGGTATTATCGGAATCATTCTTGGCATTATTCTGTCGCGCATCATTACGGTTGTATTCGATATAAAAACCGTGATTTCGCTGTTCAGCATCCTTATCGCTTTTGGCGTTTCGGTAGTAATAGGCATCACTTTTGGCTATCTGCCCGCGAAAAAAGCCTCCGAAAACGATCCCGTTGTTTCCTTGCGTTCATAAAAAAACTACAATCATGAAGAAAATAATAGTTCTATCCATTTTTATCCTTTCACTTTTCTTTCCGGCAAAGTCACAAGACAAACTTGTACTGGGTTTGCCGGATGTGATCAATATTGCCGCGAGCCAGTCCATCGATGCGTTTCGCAACAAAAACATGTACTTGTCCAGCTACTGGGAATTCCGGTTCTATCAGGCCGACCGACTCCCCGGGCTGGCTTTAAGTTCCAACCCCATTGATTTTAACCGCTACCGCAAAATCGAATATAGTTTTGAGACCAACCAAGAAGTTTATCGTTTGCGCGAATACCTCAATTCCGATGTTTCCCTCTCGTTGAATCAGAGGGTAGCACTGACCGGCGGCCAGTTTTTTCTCAGGTCGAACCTTGGAATGGTAAAAAACCTCGGCGGCGACAAAAACACCTCATTTTCGTCCACACCAATCAGTGTTGGTTACTCTCAGGAATTGAACGGCTACAACCAGTTAAAATGGAGATCGAAAATTGAACCACTAAAATACGAAAAAGCAAAAAAAGAATTTATTCAAGACATTGAGAACCTTCGAGTAAAGTCAACCATACGTTTCTTCGGATTGATTAATGCACAAATACAAAAAGGAATTGCCGAAACCAATTATGCCAATGCCGACACGCTATACAAAATCGGTAGCGGCCGTTTTCAGGTGGGCACGGTAACCCAGGACGAACTGCTGAAATTAGAACTTAGCTTTTTAAACGCGGAACAGGCTTTGAGCATGGCACAGCTTGAAGAAAAACGCGCCCAGGCCGATTTGAATTCCTTTTTGGGATTGGATAAGGACACCGAAATACAGTGCATTGTGCCCAGCGAAATTCCGGCTTTAAAAATCGATCCGGACGAAGCACTGGCACAGGCAACTGAAAATAACCCGGATATGATGGGGCATCTTCAGCAAGGACTTCAGCAAGACGAAAACGTGGCCCGTGCAAAAGCGGGAACCGGTTTAAACACTTCGCTGTTTGCTTTATACGGTTTGAGCCAGTCGTCCGACAAGTTTGGAGATGTGTATGACCAGCCCGATAAAAGCCAGCGTTTGAGCATTGGTATGAACATCCCGATTGTGGATTGGGGAAGCCGTAAAGGCCGTTACCTGATGGCTAAATCCAACCGCGAAGTAGCCATGGCAACTATCCGCCAGGAGCGTATCGATTTTGAGCAGGACGTTTATCAGAGTGTACTGGAGTTCAATCTACAGGCCGGGCAGGTGCATAACGCCGCCAAAGCCGACACGGTGGCAAAAATGGGCTACGAGGTTACCTTCCAGCGTTTTTTAATCGGGAAAATCGACGTAATTAAACTGAACATCGCCAGCAACGACCAAGAATCGGCGCGGATTGCCTATCTGAACCGCCTGCGTAATTACTGGACTTCCTATTTCAGGCTGAGGAGCCTCACGCTATTCGATTTTGAAACGAAAACACCCTTGCTGGTGGATTATGACAACATTTTAGAGAAATAACAAGATGACAAAAAAAAACCTGTATATTCTTGCCGTTGCTATTGTTGTGGTTGTCCTGGTTTCGCTGGCAGTGGCGCTCGGAACCTTTTCGACCAAAAAAGCCGATAAATATTACGAAGTGAAAAAAGGCCCGTTCGAAGCCGTTCTTTCTTGCAAAGGCGAAATAAATGGCTTGATGGCCACCGAGATAAAAGCTCCGCCGGTATTGGGCGATCACGATTTAAGGTTATGGTCGATGAAAATATTGGATTTGGCCCCCGACGGCAAAACGGTAAAAAAAGGCGATTTCCTCCTGCAACTAGATGAAAGCCAGGTAATATCGGGAATGCGCGAAGAACAGCAGAACAACGAAAAATACCTGGCCGATTTGAACAATGCCAAAATCGACAGCGCGGTGCGATTGACCCAAATGCGCGAAGAAATAAAAAATGCCATGCTCGATCTGGAATACAACAAAATCGACCTCGAATTATCGGTTTACGAATCGGAAGCCGACCAGCGCAAGACACAAATGAGCTACCAAAAGGCGGAAAATGCAATCGCAAAAAAAGAACGGGATTATCTGCTGGAACAAAACAGCCGGAAAACTCGGGTTTCGCGCTACGTGAGACAGGTTGAGCGAAGTAACGAGCGAATTGTGAAATTTCAGGAAGCTATGAAAGCCGCCCGGATTACGGCCCCCGAAGACGGAATTGTAATTTTCGGGAAAAGCTGGAACGGAAAGAAATACAGCAAGGACGATAACGTATCCACGCACATGTATGCCCCGCCCATTGCCACTTTACCCGATATGTCGAAGGTGATTTCGGAAATTTATGTGAAAGAGATCGATATCGCTAAAATTAATACCGGCGACAGTGTGCGCGTTTCGTTTGATGCTATCGACGGTTTGGTGATTAACGGGAACATCAAAAACATTGCGCGCGTTGGTGAAGACCACAAAGACTTCGACATGAAAGTTTTTAAAGTGATCATTCACCTCGACCACAGCGACGAAGGACTGAAACCCGCGATGACAAGTAACAACGACATTGTTCTAACCAAGATCGATACCGCCATTTCTGTTCCGGTGAATGCTGTATTTAGCGGGAATGGAACAAAATACGTTTACCTAAAGACCCCTGACGGCCCGAAAAAACAAGTGATTGTTACCGGCCTCGATAACGAAAAATTCATTCTGGTAGAAAGCGGCCTTAGCGAAGGCGATAAAGTGTTGTTAGAAGCTCCGGTGGTAACAGTTGCCGGGGTGTAAATAGACAAATGAATATCTTTAAGGCCATGGTAACGATGAAACACACTTTGACTATTTTTATAATGCTGATTCTGGTTTCTACAGGTTTCAGCCAGCAAAAAACCAAGGGAAAAGTAAAGCGTAAATACCGCGACGTGGAGCAAGCTGCTACCCTAACGATTCCCGTTTATCTTCGTGGCGAAATATACGACTGGGACAAAAACCCTTTGCCGGGTGCAAATGTCACCATTGATGGAACACGAAAAGGCGTGAACACCAACGAAGACGGGGAATTTTTGATTGAAAACCTGATGACGGGAAAAGCCCGCGTTCGTGTTTCGTTTGTTGGTTATGAAACCAATACCATTGATTATGAATTGCGGCCAGGGGAGAACTATTTTAACATCATGTTGCGGCAAAGCAACATTCACCTTGAGCCGGTTTTTGTAAGTTCGCAGAAACGCGAGCAGCAAATTCTGGATGTGCCAACAGCGATTTCATCCGTCGGCGCAGCCCAAATAGAGAAGTCGAACATTACCGAATTGGGGCAGTTGAGCGAGTTTGTTCCGGGTTTGATCATCCGCGAACAGGGTGCCAACCGTCCCAGCTTTGTGATTCGCGGCTTAACCAGCGACGAAGTAAGCCCCAGCGCCCAGCCCCGAATTTCAACTTATTACAACGACGTACCTATCAACCGGGCCAGTTGGGCTTCGGTGGAATTGTTCGATATGGAACGTGTTGAAGTTTTACGCGGACCGCAAAACACACTTTTCGGGCGGGGAGCACAAGCGGGTGCGGTTCATTTTATCAGCAAAAAACCGGTGAATCAATTCGAAGGATATGCAACTGCCGGCGCAGGAAACTATAACGAAAAAGAATTTCGCGCAGCAGTAAATGTTCCACTCATTGAAGATAAACTCTTTATTCGCGCTGCGGGAATTTACAATGCACGCGACGGTTATGTTAAAAACACATTTGGTGGAACACTGAACGGAAAAGGTACCACCGCCGGACGCTTAGCCGTACGTTTCCTTCCGGAATATAACCACAAACTCGATTTGGTGCTGAATTACCAAGATGACGATACGCCCGGAATTGCATTTATGAGCCGGAGGTTTCCAAATACAAATGGGGTAACCGATGTGTTTAGCGGGACAGCCTCGTTAGAACAAGGTGAAAACCTTGGCACGGCAAAAGATTTTTTTGATGCCACGTTGAACTACAAATACTTTATCGACGAACATACATCGTGGTCGTCCATTACCTCGTACCGTACCGGGAATGCGTCGGCACGCTGGGATGGCGACGGCACAGCAGCGGCAGCAATCGACATGGCTGAATACAGCGGTGCCGAACAGTTTTACCAGGAAATTCGCGGCGATTTTGCTCAAAACAGCCGACTTCTCGGCTCAATTGGTGCAAGTTACTGGCGCGAAACAGCCGACCAAACCTATTGGTTTTCGCCCAACGAACAAAATTTGGTGCATCTATTCCTGGATCCATCCTATTTAGTGATGCCCAATGGACAACCCGTTTCGCTCCCGGCATTGCCCGACTCTCCGCAATTGGGGCAACTTGCCGGAATGCCTTTGCCCACGGATCATCAGGAAGAAAATAGTAGCGAAGCCACCAATCAGGCGGCGGAAATTTTTGTTGATTTCACCTATCAGCTCTCCCGCAAACTGTTTGTCAGCGGTGGGATTCGCGGAACGTACGACAGCTATATACTTAACAGTGAGTCCACGTTTAGTGATGGTTCGGAATCTACCCTGGGATGGTTCACCGGCAGCAATCCAAATATATTTTTCAGGCCCAGTCCTTTGCAGGAAATTTCTAAAAAAACACTTTCGGTCACCGGTCGTGCCGGATTGAAATACAAATTCAATGAATACGGGAATATGTTTGTCAACTATTCGCGTGGCAGACGACCCAATGTTTTGCAGTTCACTTCTATCGGCGAAAAAGAAATCCTGGATGCCGAAATCCTGAACAACTTCGATGTTGGCTTTAAAGCATCGTTTTTCGAACGTGTTTTTGTTGACGTCCTTGGCTTCTACCAATTGTACAAAAATTTTCAGACCAGTGCCTGGATAGCAGATACTGAGTGGGGCGAGTTCAACTACAAAGTGAAAGATGGTGGAAAAGCAAGCTCCTATGGAGCGGAAGCCACTATGAAAGTTGCCGTTATTGAGCAGTTGGATTTCTTCGCGAACTACGCCTGGTTACATGCCACTTTCGACTCCACCGATGTTGACGGCTTGAAACAGGAGTATGCAGGCAATACTTTCCGTTTGGCTCCGGAACATAGTTTTACGGTAGGTTTTAACGCCCGTGCCAATGTCACACCGAATATTCAACTTTTCGTTTCGCCCTCCTATTCCTACAAATCACATATCTTTTTTGAAGACGCCAACCAAGAAGGATTTGATCAGGATGCTTTCGGTTTGCTGAACATCAACGGGGGATTGGAACTTTCGGAACCGAATCTCATTCTTTCGGTTTACGGAACAAATTTGCTCGATCAGCAGTTTATCACAAGTGCAGGAAATACAGGCAGCTTATTTGGGGTGCCAACCTTTGTACCCGGAGCACCCCGTATGTTTGGGGCAAAAATAACCTGGAAGTTTTAGATGGTGATTTTCAGATTAAGAGTTAGGGTCGTTTAGTTAGCGGAAACAGACTTCCCTGCCCGTCCGGTCAGGCGGGGACTACGCTCAGTCTGACAGTCATCCTGAGTCGCCACCCATTTTTTTGAATGGGCATAATGAGGAAATGACAGGTTGTTCGAAGCAACCATTCCCACGCAGGTGGGAATCCCTTCCTTTGATGCTGGGATTCCCGCCTTCGCGGGAATGAAGTACATTTAGAATCTGTCATTCGTATTGCATCTAATAAACAGGTAATGATATAAACTTGTCATAGGCAGAATGCGATGAAAAAATCAATGCCATAAGCAATAAACTCGGCCATTCAGGAGGAGGGCAGGATTTAAAGGAAAAGCGTAAACCCATCCGACATAACAAGCCCGATGTTGAAAACCTGGGGCCGAACCTGTTAAATGTATTTGGGGACAAAGATGCCACGTTAATTTCAGGTATTACAGACTACACCTGGTTGCAACTGTTGTCGGAATGTGGTTCTGATTTAACAAAATGGCCAAGTGAAAAACATTATACGAGTTGGCTGGGCTTATCCCCGGGGCAAAACAACTCCGGCAAGAAAAACAGGAATGCAAGAAAAAAGGGGAGACCAAAAGCAGGGCAGATATTCAGGGTAATTGCCCAAGGGCTGTTAAATAGCAAAGATGTGGCAATTGGGGCTTTTGGACGACGGCTCAGGGGCAGGAAAGGGCCCGGCATAGCAATAAAGGCAATGGCCAGAAAACTCGCCGTATTGTACTGGCGTGTTATGGTAAAAGGGTTAGACTATGCCGAGAAAGGGATCAAAAATTATGAAGAACAGATAATGCTAAATAAGATGAAAACAGTCAAGAAATTAGCTTTCGAACTAAATTTGGTTATTGCAGATAATCAACATTTTACGTGATTCTGTCATAGGCAGTCCCGAGTACTCGGGAAAGGATGTTTAATACCCACATCCTCGTACTGAAAGTCTCAACTAAACAACATTGAATTAAGATTTATACTTTTCCCTTTTCTTCTTCAATGATCCTACCAATTTGAAAATTCAATTCTTCAATTTCATTTTCAACAACATCCCAAACTAATTCGTAATCTACACCGAAATAGTGATGTATTAATTTATCTCTCATTCCGGCCATAGATTTCCATTCAACTTCAGGATATTCAAAACGAATTTCTTCTGGAACATTTTTCACCGCTTCTCCAATAATTTCAAGACTTCGGGCAAAAGCACGCTTAAGAACTTCATCTTCATAAAACAAATCGGAATCTAAATTCTTTGAATTGTTTTCCAAAAAATCCAGTTCGTTTTTGATATGTTGAAAAAATTCAATTACCGAGCGGGACATATTCTGTTTGCTTTAAAATTTGAGGACCGAAATAGGGACTTAAAGAAGTATTGGTTATTAAATCCACCTTCCTTCCAAGCAATTCTTCCAAAAAAAACGCGAGCTTAATAAAGTGTTTGTATGATTTCTTTTCTTTATCGAATTCAACCAAAAAATCCACATCCGACAAATCCGTTTGCTTGTTTGTTGCATACGAGCCGAACAAACCTAACTTCTTAACTCCAAAACCTTTTATTGTCTGATTGTTAAGCTGGATAATCTCAAAAATCTGCTCTTTATTTTTCAACTCTTTTTGCATAAAACAAAGATAGAAAATAAATGATTAAAGGAATCACTTTGTGAGAATCCGCCGCACCCAAAAAAGATAACCGTCTAAATCATTTTTCTATCTTTGCGGCTTGAATTTCACAACCTTTTCAATTCAATAAAAATGGATTATAATTTCGCGGAAATAGAACCCAAATGGCAACAATATTGGGAAGAAAACAAAACGTTTAAAACGGAGGACGACTACTCGAAGCAAAAATATTACATCCTCGATATGTTCCCCTATCCATCCGGTGCAGGCTTGCACGTTGGCCACCCCGAAGGCTACACCGCCACCGATATTCTGAGCCGTTACAAACGCATGAAAGGCTTCAACGTGTTGCACCCTATGGGCTATGATGCCTTTGGCCTGCCTGCCGAGCAGTATGCCATGCAAACGGGAACTCACCCTGCCGTTACCACGCAAATCAACTGCGACAATTTCCGCCGTCAGATTAAAGCCATTGGTTTGAGCTACGATTGGGACCGCGAAATCAACACCACCGACCCCAAGTATTTCAAATGGACACAGTGGATTTTCAAGCAGTTGTATAACACCTGGTTCGATGATGAATTGCAAAAAGGGCGGCCAATATCTGAATTGCCGATTCCTGAAAAAATTAAAGCTGAAGGCCCCGATGCTGTAAAGAAACACATCGGTGACAAACGATTGGCTTATTACGACAATGCACAGGTGTGGTGGTGCGATTCGTGCAAAACCGTTTGTGCCAACGAAGAGGTTTTAACCGACGGTGCGCACGAAAAGTGCGGCCATCAGGTTACCCGTAAAAACCTGAAACAGTGGCTGCTGCGGATTCCTGAGTATGGCGAACGTTTGTTGCAAGGTCTGGAAGGTTTGGATTGGCCTGCCGGTATAAAAGACATGCAACGCAACTGGATAGGAAAATCAACCGGTGCCGAAGTGGATTTTGAAATCGATGGGCTGAACAAAAAACTGCGGGTTTACACCACCCGTCCCGACACTTTGTTTGGTGCAACCTACATGGTAATCGCACCCGAACATAAAATGGTGAACGAAATTGTTACTGCCGACAAAAAAGAAACGGTAGAAAATTATATCAAAGCCGCAGCCCTGAAATCGGATTTGGAGCGCACCGATTTAGCCAAAGGTAAAACAGGAGTTTTCACGGGTCGCTACGCAATAAATCCGGTTAACAACGAGCCAATTCCGATTTGGGTGGCTGATTATGTTTTAACAGGATACGGAACCGGCGCAATTATGGCCGTTCCGGCGCACGACAGCCGTGACTTTGAATTCGCCAAAGAATTCAACATTCCAATTGTCTGTATTTTAGACCCAAAAAATGCTGAAAACCGCAACGAAATTTTAGCAGGCGATGCTTGCTGGACAGAAGATGGCGAGTACATTAATTCCGCAAACGAAGAAACGGGATTAGATATTGACGGATTGAATAAAACTGCAGGAATCGATAAAACCGTAGCATGGTTAGAGGCCAAAAATATTGGTGAAGCCACGGTAAATTTCAGGCTGCGTGATTGGCTGTTTAGCCGTCAACGCTATTGGGGCGAACCGTTTCCTGTGATTCACTGGGAAGATGGTGAAGTTACCTTAGTGGAAGACGAGGATTTGCCCTTGGAACTTCCGGAAATGGAAAAATACAACCCGGGCGACAGTGGTGAATCTCCCTTGGCAAATGCTACAGAATGGTTGAATGTGGTGGACAAAAACGGGCGTAAAGGCCGCCGTGAAACCAATACCATGCCGCAGTGGGCTGGTTCGTGCTGGTACTATTTGCGCTACATCGACCCTAATAACACAGAAAATATTTTCGATGTAAAAAAAGAACGATATTGGATGCCGGTCGATTTGTATGTAGGCGGGGCCGAACACGCGGTTTTGCATTTGTTGTATTCGCGTTTCTGGCACAAAGTGCTGTTTGATTTGGGCATAGTTTCAACGGATGAACCCTTTCAAAAACTATTCAACCAGGGAATGATTCTGGCGTTTGCCTACGAAACGGCAACCGGCGCAAAAGTATCATCGGATTTGGTAGAAGAAAAAGAAGGCAACTATTTACATACCGAAACCGGTGAAGAGCTGAAACAGATTGTGGCAAAAATGTCGAAATCATTGAAAAACGTGGTGAACCCGGACGATGTAATCGAAAAATACGGTGCCGATTCGTTGCGGTTATACGAAATGTTCATGGGCCCGCTTGATGAGCGCAAACCCTGGGCAGAAAATGGCGTAAAGGGCGTTTTCAATTTCTTGTCGCGCGTGTACCGTTTCTTTGCCGACCCAGCAAACATAGTGGATGGCGAAGAAGACAAAGAGACTGCAAAAATGCTGCACCAAACCATTCAAAAAGTGGAGCACGATATTGAGAACCTAAAATTCAACACTGGGATTTCTTCCTTAATGATGTTCAACAACCTGGCCTACAAAAAGGGAAAAGTAACGAAGGATACCGCACAAACGTTTTCAATTATACTGTCGCCTTTTGCACCGCACTTAGCAGAAGAACTCTGGCAAATGTACGGCAACGAAAAAACCCTGGCTTACGAACCCTGGCCCTCGGTTGATCAAAGTTTATTGCAGGAAGACAGCTTTGAATACCCCGTTTCCTTCAACGGTAAAACCCGGTTTATGATGAAATTAGCGGTGGATATGCCGAACAACGAAATCGAAAACGCCGTGCTGGCCGATGAGCGCAGCGCCAAATGGACCGAAGGAAAAACTATCCGGAAATTCATTATCGTTCCAAAACGGATAATTAATGTGGTAGTTTAAAAATGAATCAAAATTGGCAAGAGGGTAAAACGCAATTCGATAAGTTTACTTAATTTAGCGCGACAAAAACTCAATAAAATGAAGCAGATTTTCATCTATTTTTTCGGAATAGTTTTCCTAGCAATCAGCTTTAACAGTAGTGCGCAAAATACATGGTCGTTGCAGGAGTGCATTGATTATGCCCTGCAGAATAACATTCAGATCAAACAACAACAGTTGAACACCAACTATATCGAAAACCAGGTGGAACAGGCAAAAATGAACCGCTTGCCCAACCTGAATGCCCAGTTGGGCAACGATTATAGCTTTGGCCGTTCGCTCACTTACGACAACACCTACCAAAACGTGAACTCTACCAGCTTATCGGGCGGGGCCAGCACCAATGTTACGCTTTGGAACGGTTTCACACTGAACAATGAAGTAAAACGGCAGCAGCTCGATTTGCAAGCCTCGTTTCAGGATTTGGAAAAAGCAAAAGACGATTTGATGCTGAATATCGCCCGTTCGTACCTTGAAATATTATTTGCTGAGGAAATCGTGGCGATTGCGGAGGCGCAAATAGAAATCACTAAGCAGCAAATCAATCGTACCGGGCAGTTGGTGGATGCGGGCAGCCTGGCAAAAGGTGCGTTGCTCGAAATCCAGGCACAACTGGCCCGCGAAGAGCTGCAACTGGTAAACGATCAAAACACGGTACAACTGGCCTACCTCACGCTCTACCAATTGCTCGATCTCCCGATTGCGGAAAACTTCAAAATCGAAAAACCGGTTTTGCCCGAAATAAAAGCCAACATCAGCATGGCCAATTCCCTCGACGTGTATAACAACGCCATGAACGCCCGCCCGGAAATAATTGCTGCACAACTGCGCGTAAAAAGTGCTGAAAAACAATTGGACATCACTAAAGGAAATTTATATCCCAATTTGAGCTTTGGTGCCAACTACTACAACTTATACAACAACAAATACTCCGATTTCAACGGCAATGACATCACGTTTAGCAAACAGCTCAAAAACAATGCTCGTTCGGGAATGGGGTTAACGTTGAATATTCCTGTATTTAATCGCTTTCAGGTACGCAATTCCATAACCAATGCCAACCTGCAAATTTACGATTATCAATACCGGTTGCAATCGGCATCTAACGTGCTTCGCAAGGAAATCGAACAAGCTTATACCAATGCCGTTGCGGCGCTCAACCGGTATTTCTCTTCCGAAAAGGCGGTGGTTTCCATGGAAGAGGCCTTCCGCTATGTGGAGGAAAAATACAATGTGGGCATGGTGAATTCAGTGGAATACAACCAAAGCAAAAACGAATTGACGGCGGCACAGTCGCAATTTTTACAATCGAAATACGAATATATTTTCCGTACAAAAATCCTGGATTTTTATAATGGCGTTCCTATTGAACTTTAATGAATGCAGTACAATGAAATCGCCGTCGAGTGCAAAATTCATGGGCAAAACATAGGGTTGGTTGCCTTCTGCCATGGCCAGATAACAAGTTCTGCAAGCGGTAATTATTCTATTGATTTCGTCGCAGTTTTCGATGAAGAGTGTGCGCATAATGCTGAAAAGTTTTGTTTGGACTTTGACGGCTTTAACTAAAATTTACAATTGATGGAAATAGGGTTTTGTCTAAAAAATAAATTCAAAAATAATTACCAGTCAAAATCCTTACACATCAATCCAATTTTCAATATTAATTCCCTCCAATCGTTCAAATTCACGTGTGTTTCGGGTAACCATAATCATTTGGTTCGCAATTGCTGTTGCACCAATAAACAAATCTAAATCTCCAATTATTTTTCCTTGCAACCTTAATCTTGCTTTTTCCTTTCCATAGATCCGAATGGAATCAATTATCGGAATAATTGGGATTTTATCGGCAAAATCATCCACCACTTTTGAGTTTTTCTCTTTTTGCTGACTTTTTTCCGCACCATAAATTAATTCTGCCAGAGTGATTTCAGAAATTGCGCAATTATGAAATCCTATCTGTTCAATTTTTTCTTTAAGCATAGAATGACCCTTGAAGTAATGGATGCAAATATTTGTGTCAAGTAAATATTTCATCAGAATTCTTCAATTTCATTGTTGTTTACTCGGTCGGCGTGCAAATCGTTTATTATTTCGTCTGCCGTTCTAGTATCCTCCCAGGCGTCAAAGCAAGCGGAAAAATCATTTTTGTTAATTGGATCATAGTCAATTGATTCCGTCAACTTTATAATCAAATCCTTTTTCGATTTATTGTCCCAGTTTTTCATGAGCCTGAAATAACTGTTTACTTTTTTATTTGTTGTGCTAATATCCATAATAATTCCTTCAATAATCACTTTTGGGGGAAGTAAAGTTAATCAAATTTTTGCTGAATAAAACCTTCAATTAATCATCCGGCTACCGAGCTTATCCGATAAATCCTTTTGTACTTGCTTCAAATTCATGTATTTTGATTGCTCTTCAAGCACACGCTCAAAATCGTTAGCCAAATATGCTTTGTTTATTTCATCCTCGATTCGGGGCAGCATCAGCCGTATTTTTTTTGATTTGTATTCATTGATCACCTTCGGGACGAGCAAATCCAGAATTTCTTCTTCGTCCTCGGCAAAAGCGCCGCCCTTTTTCCAGATTCTACTTTCCTTGTGTTTGTCGGTCAATAAGTCGATGGCGAGCTTGCTCACTTCGTTGTTGGGGTGATTCACGAAAAACTTCCAAAGGTCGAAATCAGGTTTCTCCAAAGTACCTTTTACTTCCTCGAACACCTTTTTAAACAACAGGTTTTCCGAAACCAGATCGTCTTTTTCCAATTCCTCCACCATAAATTCGCCCACTTTAATGATCTGGGCTTCTTCTTCATCTTCGCCTTCAACCTCAAAAAGTGGTGCATTACAATGTTTCAGTAAAAAGCGCAGGAAAACTAATTCTTCGTCCAGAAAATCACTTGGGTTGACAAGGAGCGGCAGTGCTGGCTGAGGTTGTGCCGCTTTTCGTACTTTATCCCTAATTTCAGTTTTCCTGAAATCATCGCTTTGTTTACGTTTTTGTTTTTGAACTTCGGCATATAACACCTCCTCGTTCACACTCAACAGGTTGCTGCATTCTTTTATGTAAACCGAGCGGGTAATCGTGTCGGGGATTACGGCAATGGAACGAATTATATCAGTAATGAGTTTGGCTTTGGCAATCGGGTCGTTTTCAGCACTTTTTAAAAGAAGGCGTGTTTTGAACTGAATGAAATCGGTTTCGTTCTCTTTGATGTAACTCAGGTAACCGCTTGCACCCATTTTTTTCGCAAACGAATCGGGATCATCGCCGGAGGGCAGGAGCAAAACTTTCACGTTCATTCCTTCTTCCAGCACCAAGTCGATACCGCGCAGGGAGGCTTTAATTCCCGCAGCATCCCCATCGTAAATAATAGTGATATTGGGCGTGAAGCGTCGCACCAAACGAATTTGCTCCGCAGTTAACGCCGTGCCCGACGAAGCCACAACATTCTCAATGCCGGCCTGGTGCATTGAAAGCACATCAGTGTAGCCTTCCACCAAATAGCATTTGTCCGCTTTCGATATTTCACGTTTCGCCTGAAAAATGCCGTACAAAACTTTGCTCTTGTGGTAGATTTCCGATTCGGGGGAATTAAGGTATTTCGCGGCAGTTTTATCTTCTTTCAAAATCCGCCCGCCAAAAGCAGTCACGCGCCCTGCCAGGTTGTGGATAGGAAACATCACCCGCCCGGCAAAACGGTCGCGCATCCAATCGTCGCGTTTAATGGTCAGTCCCGTTTTTTCTAAGAATTCAATTTTATAACCCTGCTTTTGAGCGGCTTCGGTAAACGGCGTTTTGCCGTCGGGGGCAAAGCCCACTTCAAATTTCTTCAACACATCGTCACGAAAACTGCGCTCACGGAAATAACTCAAACCGATGGTCCGCCCCTCGTTTTCGTTCCACAAATAGTTGGTGAAAAACTTTTGGGCAAACCCGGAAACAATCATCAAACTTTCACGCTCGTCTTTCAGTTGTTTTTCTTCGTCGGTTTCTTCCTTCTCCACCACATCAATGTGGTATTTCTTCGCCAGCCATTTCAATGCTTCCGGATAGCTAAGGCTTTCGTGTTCCATAATAAAATTCACCGCATTGCCTCCTTTCCCACACCCGAAGCATTTAAAAATCCCTTTGGCAGGCGAAACGGTAAACGAAGGCGTTTTTTCGTTATGGAACGGGCACAAGCCCAATTGGTTAACCCCTCTTTTGCGCAAGGTTACGAAGTCGGAAATTACATCCGTAATCTCCGCCGCATCTAAAATCCGTTCTATGGTAGCATGATCGATCATTGTTGCAAAAGTATATAAATATAAACCTGCAATGGAGAAATAATTGATTGGGATTCAGATTTTGTCCAATGTGCACACATTGAATTACCTTCGATGCCAGTGAACGATATATTTAGGGCAGGGGTTGTGGGTGCCGGCGGAAGTTTTGTTGTGAATGAAAAAGTATCATTGTTGGCAATTATTAGTTTGCCTGGGGTAACGACTGCAATTGACTTCACGATTTCCCGATTGGCAGATTAAACTACAATGACTATAACAACCATTAAAATAAGCAGTATAAAAAGGATAAACTGGTTGCGGACAAACAATCCGAGAAGGATGAGTACCTCCACCTCATCAGTACAGGAGGTGAAAAGCTCCACTTCGCCTTTGTCTTTGGTAATAAATTCATTGGAGGTGAAAGTGATGATGTCGCTACCATGGTATTTCCACGACCAGCGCGATTGCCAAAAGTTCCGGATTTCGAGCTCAAAACGTTTCCCATTGATCAGCACTTCGCTGTGCGGATTGAAAATGTTAACCATTACGGTGCCTAACAGCGACTGGTCGTTTGCATCGTAAATTTCTAATTTCGACAGGAAGAACTCACGGTTGAGGGTAAAGAGTTTACCGTTGATCATAGCCTGTGCTTTTGAACTCAGCATATTTCCCCATTGAATTTTGCCTATTTGCTCATTCCCTTGCTTCAGTTCCAACTTCGATCCGAATATATCTTTCGTCCACAGCAGCTTTTCCATTGAACCTTAATTCGTAAAGTAACGAATTGCAATTTATGAAAATATTGTCGAAATAAAATTGACCACTTGAGAGGGATGACGGTTTTAACCTTTTTTAATTTTGATGCTTGCACAAGATGCTCCCTAAACATGATTTTTGTTAACATTTGCGCTAATCACCTATATATTCTGTTGGTCAATGATTTAAATAGGCTAATTTTGCACTTCGATTTTAAAAAACAATTTTAACATGGCAGAAAAAGAGCAAAAACTTTTCACTGATTTTGCACCCGTTACAACCGAGCAATGGGAGGCACGAATTAATGCCGATTTAAAAGGCAGGGATTATGAAAGGGCACTCGTTTGGAGAACCTACGAGGGGTTTAACGTTCGCCCGTATTACCGCCAGGAACACCTGGACAGTTTAAACTATTTGGATACATTGCCGGGCGAATTCCCCTTTGCGCGCGGAAACCGCAAAACCAATAACGACTGGCTGATCCGTCAGAACATTATGGTTTCGGATTTTGCAGCCGCCAATAAAAAGGCACTCGAAGTGTTGGGCAAAGGCGCTACCTCGCTGGGGTTCTACTTTAATACTTGTGCAAACGTAAATAAAGCCAATTTAGACATCTTATTAAAAGGCATTCGACTGGAAGCCGCCGAGGTGAACTTTGTTTGCCCCGACGATACCACTAAAGTAGCCGAAGTTTTCGCCGAATATGTTTCGGAAGGCAAATGGGACAACGCTCGTGTTGTGGGTTCATCGGCTATCGACCCAATTGGTACGTTTATTTTGAAAGGCAAATTAGATACCGATACGCTGGCCGCTTTAAAACCTGCCATTGAAAAAGTAAAAGCAGTTCCTCAATTCCGCGTGGTAGGTGTTCATGGCAAATTCTTCGCCAACAGCGGTTCGTCAATTGTACAGGAATTAGCTTTCTCGCTGGCACAAGGTGCGGAGTATTTAACTCTACTCACCGAAGCAGGTTTGAAAGTTGATGATGCCGCCTTAGCGATAAAATTCAACTTTGGTATCGGCAACAACTATTTCATGGAAATTGCCAAGTTACGTGCTGCACGCCTACTTTGGGCACAAATTGTAAAAGCCTATGGTTTCGAAAGCGACAGCTCGGCAAAATTGATTGCACACAGCGAAACGAATCGGTACAACCTCACGATTTACGATCCCTATGTAAATATGCTCCGTACCCAAACCGAAGCAATGTCAGCCGCATTGGGCGGTGCCCATTCTATAACTGTTTTACCGTTCAACGCGATTTTTGAAGAGCCAACTGCTTTATCCGAACGCGTAGCACGTAATCAGCAAATTTTGCTAAAAGAAGAATCGTATTTCGATAAAATTGCAGACCCATCAGCAGGCTCCTATTACATCGAAAACTTAACGGATTCTTTGGTTGACGAAGCCTGGGAATTATTCCTTACTGTACAGGAAAAAGGTGGCTTTATTGCTTCTTTCCGTGAAGGATTCATTCAAAAAGAAATAAAAGAAATGGCTGCCAAACGCGATAAAAACATTGCGTTGCGCCGCGAGAATTTATTGGGAACCAACCAATTCCCGAATTTCACCGAAAAAATAGACAAAGAATTTGATGGTTCTTTATTCGAAGCGATTGATTTGACGGAAAAAGGTGCAGAAGTGGAAACGCTGAAACCGTACCGAGGCGCACAGGCTTTTGAGGCATTGCGTTACACTACTGATGTTTATTCGAAAAGGCACAAACGCCCGGTAGTTTTTATGCTTACCATCGGCGATTTAACTTTCCGCAAAGCACGTGCACAATTCAGCACGAACTTTTTTGCAGTGGCTGGTTTCACGGTAATCGACAACAATGGTTTTGCAACTGCTGAAGAGGGTGTTGCGGAAGCAAAAGCTAAAAAAGCCGATATCATTGTGGTTTGCAGCTCCGACGATGAATATGCCGAAATTGCTCCCAAAGTGGCTGAGTTGTTAGAGGATGAGATTTTGGTTGTTGCCGGAGCGCCTGCTTGCCAATCTGAGCTGGAAGCGAAAGGAATAACAAATTTCATTAATGTGAAGAGTAACATTTTGGAAGAGTTGAAAGCGTATCAGGATGAGCTTGGGATTTAAACGCTAAGACACAGATAATTTAAACACAAAGACACGGAGACACAAAGATGAAAATAAGAAAAGATAAAAAACCTCTACTTTGTGGCCTAGTTACTTTGTGTTAGAATAAAAGAAAAATGATTTCAAAAACTGAAATAGAAAATATCGGGAGACAGATTGTAGATTCTGCTTTTGAGGTACATTCTGAATTAGGTCCTGGTTTGCTCGAGTCGGTTTATGAAATTTGTTTAGAGGAAGAGCTGAAAACCCGTGGCCTCTTGGTTGCAAGACAGGTTCAACTCCCTGTTGTTTACAAAGGGAAAATACTCCAAAAGGGATATGTGATTGACCTGTTAGTTGAGAAAAGCGTTTTAATTGAATTGAAAGCTGTAGAAATTTTGATGCCTGTACACGAAGTTCAAACATTAACTTACATGAAACTGGCAGACATTTATTTAGGTTATCTTATCAATTTCAATGTTCCGCTAATAAAACAAGGAATAAAGCGAAAAATAAACGGATATCTCTAACCTTTGTGACTTAGTGTCTTCGTGTTAAAAAAAAATGAAACACAAAGACACAG
>CAZNEV010000001.1:42275-147998 GCA_964572085.1 uncultured Maribellus sp.
ACACAAAGTGAAATTTTAAAAGCTTAAAAACGAAATAGGAATAATTAAAAATAAAACTTCGTGACTTAGTGTCTTCGTGTTAAAAAAATTGAAACACAAAGACACAGAGACACAAAGTGAAATTTTAAAAGCTTAAAAACGAAATAGGAATAATTAAAAATAAAACTTCGTGACTTAGTGTCTTCGTGTTAAAAAAATTGAAACACAAAGACACAGAGACACAAAGTGAAATTTTAAAAGCTTAAAAACGAAATAGGAATAATTAAAAATAAAACTTCGTGACTTAGTGTCTTCGTGTTAAAAAAATAAAAATTATGAGACCAAATTTTAAAGACATAAATATTAAAGCAGCAGCAGCCGAAAAAGATGCTGCAAAATGGGCTGCCGAAAACAAAATTGAAAAGAACTGGAAAACGCCGGAGCAAATTCCGGTGAAACCGGTTTATACCAAAGAAGATTTAGAAGGAATGGAGCATTTGAATTATGCTGCCGGGCTGGCACCTTTCCTCCGTGGTCCCTATTCGTCAATGTACGCTATGCGTCCCTGGACCATTCGTCAGTACGCAGGTTTTTCAACTGCCGAAGAGTCCAATGCATTTTATCGCCGTAACCTGGCTGCTGGTCAAAAAGGTTTGTCGGTAGCATTCGACCTGGCTACGCACCGCGGTTACGACTCGGACCATCCACGCGTGGTGGGAGATGTGGGGAAAGCCGGTGTTGCCATCGATTCTATCCTCGACATGAAGATCTTGTTCGATCAAATTCCGCTTGACCAAATGTCGGTATCAATGACCATGAACGGTGCAGTTTTGCCCATTTTGGCCTTCTACATCGTAACCGGACTGGAACAAGGAGCTACTTTAGAGCAACTTGCCGGGACCATTCAAAACGATATTCTGAAAGAATTTATGGTGCGCAACACCTATATTTATCCGCCTGGATTCTCAATGAAGATTATTGCCGATATTTTTGAATTCACTTCGCAAAAAATGCCAAAGTTCAATTCAATCTCAATCTCGGGCTACCACATGCAGGAAGCCGGTGCTACCGCCGACATTGAAATGGCTTACACACTTGCGGACGGTTTGGAGTACCTCCGTACCGGAATAAATGCCGGTATAGACATTGATGCTTTCGCCCCTCGCTTGTCGTTTTTTTGGGCAGTTGGCATGAACCATTTTATGGAAATTGCAAAAATGCGTGCAGCTCGCATGATTTGGGCGAAATTGGTAAAACAATTCAATCCCAAAAATCCAAAATCGATGGCTTTGCGCACACACTCACAAACTTCGGGCTGGTCGTTAACCGAACAGGATCCGTTCAATAATGTTGGCCGCACTGCAATTGAGGCAATGGCAGCCGTTCTGGGGCACACACAAAGCTTGCACACCAATGCATTGGATGAGGCAATTGCCTTACCAACCGATTTCTCAGCACGAATTGCACGAAATACGCAATTGTACATTCAGCAGGAGACTGAAGTTTGCCGCTCGGTTGACCCGTGGGCAGGTTCGTATTATGTTGAAACATTGACACATGAAATTGCGCACAAAGCATGGGCATTGATCGAAGAGGTTGAAAAACTGGGAGGAATGGCAAAAGCAATAGAAACCGGCGTACCGAAGATGCGCATCGAAGAGGCTGCCGCGCGTACTCAGGGTAAAATCGATAGTGGTGCACAAACCATCGTGGGCATCAACAAATACCGTTTGGAAAAAGAAGATCCGATTGATATCCTGGACATCGACAACACCGCAGTTCGTTTGTCACAAATCGAACGTTTGAATACTTTGCGTGCCAACCGTAACGAAGCAGAAGTTCAGGCATCGCTTGCAGCGATTACTCAAGCTGCCGAAACAGGGAAAGGCAATTTGCTCGAATTGGCCATCGATGCGGCACAAAAACGCGCATCGTTAGGTGAAATTTCCGACGCTTGCGAAAAATTTGCAGGACGTTATAAAGCAGTAATCAGAACAATAGAAGGCGTGTATAAATCAGAAGCACAAGGAAAAGGTGAGTTTGAAGAAGCTCAAAAACTGGCAAAACAATTTGCCGAAATGCAAGGTCGCCAACCACGTATTATGGTTGCCAAAATGGGTCAGGATGGCCACGACCGCGGAGCAAAAGTAGTAGCAACCGGTTATGCAGATATTGGTTTCGACGTGGATATGGGGCCGCTGTTCCAAACTCCCGAAGAAGCTGCCAAGCAAGCCGTTGAAAACGACGTGCATGTTTTGGGCGTTTCATCGTTGGCAGCGGGCCACAAAACTTTAGTTCCAGCCGTAATCAAAGAACTGAAAAAACTGGGGCGCGACGATATTATGGTGATTTGTGGTGGGGTAATCCCGGCACAAGATTATCAATATTTGTACGATGCCGGTGCGGTTGCCATTTTTGGCCCCGGAACCAGCGTTGCCGCTGCAGGAAAGAAGGTTTTGGAAGTTTTGATTGAGGCGTTTAAGTAGGAAGCCCCTCCCCGGCCCTCCCCTAAGGGGAGGGAGAAAGAACAAGAAAGATGACGATTACAGATTGCCTTAGTCTCACTTATTTTTATAAATTTGATCTTCACAAAAAAACAAGAACGATGAAAAAACATTCGCTTGCCACACTTTATACTGCTTCCTTCCAAAATAATTGGGAAAAATTAGCATTTACAGATTATCAAGGTTCAGATTTTACCTACCGGGAGACGGCAATAACCATAAAATCGCTGCATCTCTTTTACCAAATAATGGGCATTCAGCGTGGCGATAAAATAGCTTTGTTAGGCAGGAATTCTGCCAACTGGGGCGCCGTATTTTTGTCGGCAATTTCGGCTGGATTGGTTATTGTACCCATTTTGCCCGATTTTAACGAAAATGACACCAACCACATTCTTCATCACTCAGAGGCAAAGATTGTGTTGTGTTCAAAACCACTGCTCGCTAAACTCGACCTTGCTAAATCGCCCGATGTTAACACGGTAGTTGTGCTTGAGGATTTTTCGTTTCATTGGGCAGAGGATAAAAACGTTCGTTATAAATTGACGGATTCGTTTGAATATTACACAAAAAACAAACTTGAAAAGAAAGCCTTTGCTTTTGAAGAATTAGAACCGGACGACCTCTGCATTATTTCCTATACTTCGGGGACTTCGGGCTTCACCAAAGGAGTAATGATCCCGGAGCGCAGCCTCACTTCAAATATCGTTTATGCCCGTGAACACATGCCTTTAGAGCCAGGAAACAAAATTGTGTCTTTTCTTCCAATGGCCCACGTTTACGGACTTTTATTCGAGTTTCTTTTTCCGGTTTCTACGGGTTGCCACATCACTTTTTTGAATAAGATCCCCTCGCCGGCAGTAATCACCGAAGTTTTCGGAAAAGTGAAACCCCACCTTGTGCTTTCAGTTCCGCTGGTGATAGAAAAAATTTACAAGAAACGTTTGTTGCCTACCTTGGAGAAACCGATTATGAGAATCCTGCTTGCCCTACCCGGGATTTCTACTATCCTTCTGAAAAAAATACGAACAAAATTAGTGGATACCTTCGGCGGACGTTTCTTCGAAATTGTAATTGGCGGTGCACCATTGAGCGAAGATGTGGAGAAATTTTTCAAACGCATCAATTTCCCGTTCACCATTGGTTATGGCATGACCGAATGTGGTCCGCTTATCAGCTACGAGGCATGGGACAAAACCCGGAGTGCCTCGGCAGGAAGGTTGGTTGACCGCATGGAAGTGCGTATTGATTCGGAAGATCCGATGCGCGTGGTGGGTGAAATCCAGGTGAAAGGCGAAAATGTAATGCTTGGCTATTACAAAAACGAAAAAGCCACACAAGAAGCATTCACGAAAGATGGTTGGTTGAAAACCGGTGATCTGGGAATAATCGATGAAAACAATTTTATTTTCATCAAAGGCCGATCAAAAAACATGATTCTAGGACCTTCAGGTCAAAATATTTATCCTGAAGAGATAGAAGCAAAAATGTCGAACCTTCCCTTTATTGCGGAATGTGTAGTGACTGAGCGGGACGGGAAACTAACCGCATTTGTTTACCCCGATTTTGAGGCGATTAAATTGGAAGGAATCAATGTAGAAGAATTGCCGGAAATTATGGAAGAAAACCGTAAAAAAGCCAATGGACACCTGCACAAATACGAACAGATCAGTAAAATCGAAGTAGTTACGGAGGAATTTGAAAAAACGCCAAAAAAGAACATCAAACGATTTAAGTACGTTTAAAAACTTACGCTATCAGATAAAACTGTATTTTTAAGTTCAATTTAAAAATTAAAGCAATGAACAATCCGAACCGTAGAAATTTTCTAAAAACTACCATGGCGGCCGCAGCCGGTACCATGCTGGTTTCTCCTGCACTGGCAGGATTAGGTGCAAAAAAATCACCTTTCAAAGTATCATTGGCAGAATGGTCGTTTCACAAAGCATTGTTTGCGAACGAAATGACGAACCTCCAGTTCCCCGTTGTTGCCCGTGAGTTAGGCTTTGGCGGTGTGGAATATGTGAATCAGTTTTTTAAAGACAAAGCCAAAGACGAGAAATACCTGGCCGAGCTGAAAAAAATCACAAAAAACGAAAAAGTGGATAACGTTCTGATCATGTGCGACGGAGAAGGCATGCTCGGGCACCCGGAGAAAGAAGAACGCATAAAGACGGTTGAAAATCACAAAAAATGGGTGGATGCCGCTGCCTATCTCGGCTGTCATTCCATCCGCGTGAACGCTGCCAGCCGTGGTGAATACGACGAACAAATGAAATATGCTGCCGATGGTTTGCATCTATTGTGCGAATATGGCGACTCGAAAAAAATTAACGTAATTGTTGAGAATCACGGAGGTTTGTCGAGCAATGCCGATTGGTTGGTGGGCGTAATGAAGCTGACTAATCACAAACGGGTTGGTACGCTCCCTGATTTTGGAAACTTCGTTATCGATCGGCAAACTGGCGAAGAATACGACCGCTACAAGGGTGTTGAAATGCTAATGCCTTATGCAAAGGGTGTGAGCGCAAAGTCATGGGCTTTCGATTCAGAGGGGAATGAAACAAAAATGGACTTTTACCGCCTGATGAAAATTGTGAAAGACTCGGGCTACAGCGGCTATGTTGACGTGGAATATGAAGGAAGTGAACTCTCTGAAAGAGATGGAGTTATTGCCACCAAAAATCTACTTGAAAAGGTTTTCGCGCAACTGGCATAGGATAAGCTGGTAGTTGAAATGTTAAATGGGTTAAAAATCCTTAAAACCTATTTTACTGTACAACTTTTCAAACTTTTCGTCCGTAAATGACCATGTAGTTTGAAGCAATTGATTAATGGCAATTTTTAAAATTGATTGATTTTTAAATTTTAAGGGTTAAAGGCTATTGGTTGTGTGGTTTGTAAAAGGCAGGGGTTTTCTCTGCCTTTTCTTGGTTATAAAACAGGCTTCCCTTTTCTTAGATCTCTTCCGTTTACCCACACTATCTGGCCCTCCAGTGAGATCACAAAGTCCTGATTACAATCCTTTTTTGATTGAAGCAATTTTTTATGAGTTAACTCCAATCCTTTGATAATTTTTTCCTTTATCGTATTTGTACTTCTAGTCATTTTTCGACAATTTTTTTAAGGTGTCAAAGATAATATTATTTTTCACATCGATTTCCTTGTCAGTATATCCGTCGGCAACCAACTCCGATTTCATGCCCGAATTGTTAAAAATCATCCAATAATCGGCTATCGGGATATACAAGTTAAACAAGTTTTTTAACCCCGCATAATAGCGGCGGATTATCACATGTTCTTTTACATAGTGTCCTCCTTCCAAAACGCGCATTTTTACGCGTTCTATTGCAAGTTCCGGTGAATCTAACCATAAAAACAATAATGTGGCTATGTATCCGGCTTCACGGGCTTTCGAAATTTTGGAGGCATAACTTCTCGTGGCCAATGTGGTTTCAAAAGCGAAATCATGCTGGCCCGCAATCAATTTATCAATTTTGGTGAGCATCAACCTTCCTGCTTCAATGGAGGCTTTTTCGGGGTTCAGCGGCGATAATCCTTTTGCAATTTCATCAGCGTTGATAAATACATCACAATTCAGCATCTCGGGCAATATGGTAAATGAAGCGGTAGTCTTCCCGGAGCCGTTACATCCCGCAATTATGTACAGGTTTGGCATATATAATTTTCGTTACAAGAGCGCAAAGATAACATTCTGTGTGAATGCCCTTTTACCTCCTCTATAAAGTAAGCTCAATCCCTTCAGGGCGCACATGTTTCCATCGCCGGTGCGACCACAAATAATATTCGGGTGCTTCGCGGATGATTTCTTCCATTTTACGAATGTAGGTTAGCAGAATCTCATTCGGATCCTTCACTTCATTTGGCTTGTCGAAAAGCTTAATAAATTCCACTTCGTATTTTCCACGGGCAACTTTACGCGTCACATGCAAAAAAACGGGTTGGTTGGAGATGTAGGCAATTTTTTCAGGGCCGGAGAAGAAAGGCGCTTCGCTGTTGAAAAAAATGGTCCAGAATTTCGAGCTTGCCGGGGGAGTTTGGTCAGCGCCAAGCCAAATGGCAGCAGGCTTTTTAGTTTTTCCGAAGGTGAGCACAATACGCGACGAACGGTGAACCGGAATTGTTGTAGCTCCCCACCTGGTGCGGATGTGCGTGATAAACCGCTCGAACGCTGCATTTCCACGAATCGGATTATACACGAAAATCGCATCGTGTTTGCCCCTCGCGGGCGAAAAACTGCTCCATTCCCAATTGTTGTAGTGCATGCCCAATAACACAAGGCTCCGGTTCTCGTCGAAATCATTCAAAAACTCGCTTATGTTCAGAAATTTCAGATGTTTGTCAAAAGTCCTCTCGCTCATGCTGTAGGCTTTGATGGTTTCAACAATAACATCACAGAAATGCCGATAGAATTTATTCCGGATGACCCCAATTTCCGTTTCTGATTTTTCTGGGAAAGCGGAGCGCAGGTTCTCGGTGATTACTTTTTTTCGGTATTTCACCCCATAGCGCAGCAGCACATAAAACAGGTCGGACATCCCGAAAAGTATCCAAAATGGCAAATAGGAAATGCCAATCAGAACGCCTACCAACGTGGAGTTCACTGTTCTTTTCAAAAAGTTCTCATGGAAACGCTTGTCGTGTTTTTCCAACGTTTTATCAATCATTTAATTTCATTGTATCATTGCAGTTGAATGTTTTCCGGGCGTTTGTGTTTCCACCGCTTGTGCGACCATAAATAAAACTCCGGTTTTTCGCTGATAACTTCTTCCAATTTCCGGATGTAAGTTTTTATAATTTCGGTTTCGCTGATGTGGCTTGGGCCTTCAAAAAGTAATTCAAAGGTAGTTTCGTAAACTCCACGTCCGGTTTTTTCCATTTTCTGAAAGAAAACGGGATAAGCAAACCGCTTGGCAATTACGGCAAGACCCGGGTAAAAAAGAGCATCCTGGTTTAAAAACCTAAACCATGTTTTGTGGAACCCGGGTGGAGTTTGGTCGCCGGCCAACCACAGAAAAATAATTTCGTTTTGTTGCTCCGCTTTGATGACACGCCGCAAGACTTCGGCATTTTTCACCAGTTCGGCTCCAAACCTCGAACGGTTCTGGTTGATATATGCATCGAATTGTTTATCGTGAAGCGGCTTGTAAACAGCAACTCCTTTGTGTTTTACATATTTTGAAAGATAAACGGCCCACTCCCAATTGTTATAGTGCATACTCAAAATCACGACACTTTTGCCTTGTTCGTAATAGGGATCCAAAACCTCCGGATTCACCGCTTTCACCCTTTTCCTGAACTGCTTTTCCGACATGGAGCGCATCTTGATGGTTTCTAATGTGAGGTCGCAAAAATGACGAAAAAATTTCTTCGCTGTTCTTTTCCGTTCGTTTTCGGTCATTTTCGGAAATGATTTTCTTAAGTTTTTTAGCACCACCTTTTTGCGATAACCAATACCGTAGTAAATCGCATAGTAGAAAATATCGGACAGGAAATAAATTAACCAAAATGGCAATTTGGCGAGTAGTCTCAAAAAGAACAACTGAATATGTGTAGAAAGCTTGTGTTCCATTATTCAAAAAGAAAAGCAAAACTACATTTTTTAACGTAACACCTGATGAGAATCTTGTTATCCTGCCTATCTTTGGACAATAAATTTACGTGCTATGAAATCGTTATCCATCTTGCTTTTTTCTTTCTTCGTTATGAACATCACTGCTCAGAATACCTTCATCGCCCACCGTGGAGCATCGTTTTTAGCTCCTGAGAATACCCTGGCTTCGGCAAAATTAGCTTGGGAACTTGGAGCCGATGCAGTAGAAGTGGACGTTTACCTCACAAAAGACAACCGCGTAATGGTGATTCACGACAACGACACCAAGCGCACTTGCTCCGGAAAAAAGAATTTATCCATTGCGAAAACTCCTTCCGTTTTGTTGCGCGATCTGGATGCAGGGATTTGGAAAGGAAAAGAATTCAAAGGCGAAAAAATCCCGTATTTAAGTGAGATTATCGAAACTGTGCCGGATGGGAAAAAGCTGGTGGTGGAAATTAAATGCGGCAGCGAAATTCTTCCGTCTCTTTCACGACTTGTCGAGAAAAGCGGAAAGCAAGATCAAATTGTGTTCATTAGTTTTGGCTGGCAAACCATATTGGATACCCAGAAAGAATTTCCGGAAAATAAATGCTATTGGTTGAGTTCGTCAAAATCAGGCTTGGACAAAAAAATGGAGCAGGCAGCCAAAAACGGTCTGGCCGGCGTAAACCTGCAATATTCGATAATTGACGAAGATGTTGTTGCACAAGCAAAAAAGCACAATTTGGAAGTGCTGACCTGGACGGTTGATGACCCTGCAGAAGCCAAACGCCTCACCGAAATTGGTGTAACCGGGCTCACCACCAACCGCCCAAAATGGCTGAAAGAAGAGATGGGGAAATTGTAATTATTTTGTCTTATACATAGAGAAATCAGTTATGGAAATCGTTAACTTTCCAGAATTTATAACTAATCTAAAGATGTATCTCGAAAGAGTTGAGGATAATAACATTACGTTGGTTGTTAAGCGAAAAACAGGAAAAGGGGCGGTTATGATTTCGCTGGACCAATACAATTCTATTATGGAAACCATGCACCTGCTGAGTTCCAAAACCAATGCTATAAGGTTGTACAAATCGATTGAGCAAATGAAAATGAAATTTTAATTTACAGTTGTCGTTTTCATTACGATAAATGAATCAACTATTCCACCCCACAAACCACCAGTTGAAAAGCCCCTCCTGCCATAAACCTTGATTTTTTGATCGATAAGTTATTTGCAGGCAAAATTTCGTTTAATCCGCCCAGTTGGTAATATTTTTTGAAGTTGCGGTGGTGTTCGCCTCCGGCCAGAAATTCGGCAACACGACAACCCATTCCTACATAATTTCGAGGAAGTGGAATAGCGTAATCCAGTAGAATGATGGTTTTCGCCACCCGTTTCATTTCATTTAAAATGGGCGAATGCAAATTGGGTGAAAATTGGTGCAAAGCAAGCGACAGAATTGCTACATCGAAGCTATTATCTTCAAATTGGGTAAGATCGCTAGCATCCGAAATCATAAACTCCGCGTTGGAAACTCCCTCCTTTTTGGCGGCTTTTTTAGCGAATGCTATCATCGATTCCGACAAATCCACCCCGGTTACTTTTTCTGCATTCGTTGCAATTTCAAAAAGTTGAGCGCCCGTTCCGCAGGCAATGTCGATTATCTTTTGGTTCGGTTTGATTTCTTTTGCCACCCGTTTCCGCATGGAGGCCAAAATTGGGTCCAATACCGTTGCATAAAATAGTCCTGATTCTACCATATTTCGTTGAAAAACGTTTTTTTCCACTAATTCAAAATAGCTACAATAAGTAAACCCTAATCGCTTTGACTTGTTGTAGTAAATGTTTTCAAAAAAATCAAAATGAAGAAATTCCAACTGTCATTTGTTATCCTGTTTTTCATTTTTTCAGCATTCAAATCCGATAAACCTGCCTACTTTTTATTCGACAAGAAGGGCAAACCCATGAAGTACGAAAAAATGATAAAATCCTTGAAAGATGCTGATATTGTATTGTTTGGTGAAAGCCATGACAATCCTATTTCACATTGGTTGGAGTTGGAAGTTAGTCGTGATTTACTTGAAATGAAAGGCGAGAAATTGGTGTTGGGCGCCGAAATGTTCGAGAGCGATAATCAGGTGATTTTGAATGAGTATTTGGAGGGTAAAATCGTGCAAAACAGTTTTGAATCGGAAGCACGGCTCTGGCCCAACTACAAAACGGATTACAAGCCACTGGTTGAATTTGCCAAAAAGAACAAGTTGAATTTTGTGGCTACGAACGTGCCGCGCCGTTACGCCGCGTTGGTAAACAAGCAAGGTTTCGAGGGTTTGGAAGAACTTTCAGACGAAGCCAAAACCTTCCTGCCCCCACTTCCCATCAACTATGATTCGACATTGAATTGTTACAAAAGCATGATGGAAATGGAAGGAATGGGCAGCCACGTTACCGAAAATTTCCCGAAGGCACAAGCCATTAAAGATGCAACGATGGCGTATTTTATTTTGAAAAATTGGTCGCCCGGACAATTGTTGTTGCACTTCCATGGCTCCTACCATTCCGAAAACTTTGAGAGCATTTACTGGTATTTGAAACAGGCCAACCCTAATTTGAACATCGTTACCATTCACACTGTTTCGCAAGCCGATGTTACCGAACTGCAATCCGAAAATACAGGCAAAGCCGATTTCACAATTTGTGTTGTGCAAGATATGACGAAAACGCGATAGCGCTCCTGTTGAATGGTTTTTGGGGTTGGCACAATAAGGAAAAAACAGATAGCCTGAAGCCACCATTTCCACGAAAGTGGGAATCCCTGCTTCCTATACTGAGATTCCCACTTTCGTGGGAATGAAGTGCGTTTAGGATCTATCATTCGTAAAGCATATGATATACAATCAATAACACAAATCTATCATTGCCATGAAATACGAAGAGGAATCCGATCGTTCTGAGAGGGATTTCTCCTCCTTCATCGTCGAAATGACAAGGTAAAGTAGCAGCAGCAGCGAATTGAAAAGTTGTTTCACAACAAATTATTCCTTGTTTTTAATACCCGCACTTTATTTTCCAAAAGCCGGACCGAAAGCTTTTTGTCGAAGGTTTTTGGTTCTCCGTCGAGGTGGTACTGCTTGAAATCAGATTCAATTTCAATCGTCCTTTTCACCTTGATGAACGAAAGGTATTTTGATTCTTTCAACGTTCCTAAAAACATCCGCAATATAAAATTCGGGTATAAATAAAAAGGAAAAGGCCGGGCCAAAACCAGTTCAAACAACTCGTCGTTGGGTTTCGATTGGGGCGAAATGATGGCGTTATTTCCGAACTGACGTGTGTTTGCGATGGTAATCATCTGGAAAAGTCCTTCCATTTTCTTTCCGTCAACCTGCAAAACTGCGTGGAACGGATTAAAAGTAAATGCCGATTTTAGGGTAGAAAGTACGTAGTTTTTCAGTCCGCGCCCTTTGCTTCGCTGAAATTGATGCGCCACAAAACTGTCGAAGCCCAGCCCGGCCATGTTAATGCAATTTTTTCCGTTCACCGAAAGTACATCTACTTCTGTTGATTCGCCTTTTTTTGCATCTTCAATCAACGTCACCAGGTTTTTTTTGAAGCCCAATTCACGCGCAAAACCATTTCCTGAACCGGCCGGGAATATGCCCATAATCTTATCGGTTCTGCCGGTTAAATACTGAACGGCTTCGTTCACAGTACCGTCGCCACCTACCACTATGAATGCCGTATATTTTTCAAGGTTTTCCTGAAATGCCGTTTTCAGTTCGTTCAAATCTTGTGTAATGAGGGACGAAATATCGGGTTCTACAGCAGCTACCTGATTTATAATTGAAGTTGCTTTTCGCCGTCCCGAGTGGGGATTGATGATAAACAGAATGTCGCTGTTTTTTACAAGAGGCATGTTTTCAACCTATTATTTTTTATAAAAACTCATCTCGTCTATGTATTGCCAAGCTTTTTGAGGCAAAAAATAGCGGATGTCTTTTCCTTTCCGAATAGATTCCCGGATAAACGACGACGAAATTTCCATTAAAGGCGCATCTTCCGCAATAGTGATGTTTTTATGTTTGCGAACATTTGCAATGTCGAAACCGGGTCGTGGGTAAACAATTATCCCATAGTTTTCAAGTATGGCTTCGTAGTTTTTCCATTTGTGGAGGTTCTCCAAATTATCGCTGCCCATTAAAACCACGAATTCATATTTGGGGTGCCGTTCCTTTAAATAGGCAAGTGTGTCAATCGTATAGCTGGGCTTTGGCAAACCGAATTCAATGTTGGAAGCCCGCAGCCGATCGTCACCTTCTACCGACCGGTAAACGAGATCCAAACGTTGGTAGTCGTCCAGTAAGTTTACTTTCCTTTTAAACGGGTTCTGCGGCGAAACCACAAACCAAAGTTGGTTGATGTCGGTAAACTCGACTATGTAATTTGCAATGGCTAAATGCCCGATGTGGATAGGATTATAGGAGCCAAAATACAAACCTATTTTTAACCTGATGCCTTTGGGGGAAAGAATATCTTCAATTAGATTGCTCATGTTTACACATTTATATCTTTAATTGAATATATATCCGTGTATTTTCCAGTATGGTTTGTATAGTGTTCGGAAATCAAATTTATAGCTTGAGGGTAATTATTTGAAGCTCCTTTCAGTCCAGTTTTTGATAAGTAATTTTTAAATTTTTCTTCCATGATTTTCTTGATTTTTTCTTTTCTTATCTTTTGTTTTGTTTTTAAGATTTATCACTTTCCAAAAACTCTCTTACTACCCTCTCTATTTCAACCAATGCTTTTGCCAAATTATCGTTCACAATAATTAAGTCGAACTGTTGGGCAAATGTCATTTCGTGTTCGGCTTTTGCAATGCGAACCGCAATTTTCTCTTCGCTTTCGGTGGAGCGGGCAGTCAATCTTTTTCTCAGCTCTTCCACCGAGGGCGGTTGCACAAAAACAGCAAGCGCTTCATCCCCAAAATACTTTTTAATGTTGAGGCCACCCACCACATCTACATCGAAAATTACGTTTTTGCCCAAGTTTAGGATGCGTTCCACTTCGCTTTTCAGCGTACCGTACGAAATGCCTTCATAAACTTCTTCCCATTCCAGAAATTCGTCATTGCTCACTTTTCGTTTAAAATCGACATCGGTCAAAAAGTAATAATCTTTACCTTGTGTTTCGTTGGGACGCGCCAATCGGCTCGTTGCCGAAATTGAAAATTCGAGGTTTAGATTTTTTTTAAGCAGGTGCCTTACAATTGTAGTCTTCCCCGCTCCTGACGGAGCAGAAAATATAATGAGTTTGCCTCTTTTTTGAGCTTCGGGCGTTGTGCTTTGAGCCATAAGCTGTGGAATTTTAAATGTGTTTCTTAATTTCAGTAATAAACTTGGGGACTTTTTCGGATATTTGACATAGTTTTCTTTACTAAAATTCATAAACGCACACCTTCTTTTGCAACATTATGGTAAAGCGGAGAATAAATAAGCCGTTCACGCCAATATTTTTTTGGATAAATCTGGATTGAAATGTTTTGGTCCGTTTCGAGTTCCAAATCATACAATTCATCCCTGAACTTCTCATCAAGGTCATTGGTGAATTTAGGGTCGTCCACAAGAATTAAAATATCCCAGTCCGAGTCAGGTCTATAATCGCCACGTGCCCGCGAACCATACAGAAACGCTTCGGCATTCGGGTCCTTGTGATGAATTGACGCTGCGATCCGGTTTTTTATTTGTTCTTGGCTCATGGTATAATTATTCTAATCCCAAATATACTCAAATCAAATAGGAACCCGAAAAATTGGGTTTAATTATTTGAAAATTGTCTGTTAATATATTTTCAAACTCTTTTTCCAGCCAAACTTTGTTTTCAAAGAAATCATTGACTGCCTTTTTACGGATATTATCCTGATACTTTTTGCAAGAAGCTTACAAACTCCACACTCCTGTGCTGATCTTCGACCGAAGGGATCACTGTTCCCGTATGAAGATCTATCCCTGCAAGCAAACTGAGCGTGCCGAGCCTCTTGTATTTGTACGATTATTTTACCGTATTCGCGGGTACGGACATGGAGAACGAACAGAAAAACAATTTAGATGAATTAGCCACAACTGCCGTGGCCGGGTCCCGCTGGTTTACCCCCTACATGTTTACCCTCGATGTTCGGAGATCGACAATGAACTGAGGCCACGTTTGGCACGGGCTTCAATAACCTTTGTAAATGTTTCCTGCTCGTGTGCCGCATAGCCTTTTACCGTTTCCACCAAATTCGGTATTAAATCGCTTCGCCGCTGGTATTGGTTTTCTACTTGTGCCCAGGCTGTTTTTACGACTTCTTCGCGTTTTACCAGCTTATTGTAGCTACCCCAAAAAAAAGGAACAATCAATAATAAAGCGATGAAAACCGAAAACCAGATAATTGCTTTTTTGCCCATAGTTGTTTTTGTTTTGAATGCTTGCTTCCTGTTTTTTCATCAAAATATCATTATCAACGCCCCTATAATGGTTAGTATCGCTACAATCAGCATTATTATCTTCGCTGTGCTCTTCGGATATTCACCGATAACTTGTCCGATGCGTCCGTTTATCACAAACTGATACAGTTTGCCGTTGAATTTAAAGGCGCTGATCCATATGGGCAGCAGCAGCAGTTTGAACATTAAATCGTTGTATTGCGTATGTTTACTGCGAATTTTTTGACGATTGCCCCCGATATCCGATCGAATGCCGCTTTCAATGACCTTATCCATTTTTACTTTGGCTTTTTCCACACCGTCCCTGAAATCGATTTGATAGATTTCTGTGGTAAATCCGGCCGTAAACTCAGGACGGTAAGCCACGCAGTTCATCATATCCCAATTGGTAAGCCGGTCCATAATTTTTGCCGGAAGGGTTGCTGCTGCGGGCACCACTATATCGTCAAACGGTATCGATACGGTTCCCCGTGCCGGATACCAATCGGTGACGGTGCGTTGTTTATCCTCGCCTTTGTTGTTGCGGAAAGTTTCGGTTCGGTCTTCACCTCGCTCACCTCTATAGTCAGTAGTGGTATTTGCATCGTAAGTCCAAAACGGCAGATAAACGCCTTTGAATCTATCTGCGTCAACTTCTCTTTTCTTTAGCTCCGATGGCAGAAACCACTTCCTGCCCAACCATTTTTTGAAGTTTGTGCCGCTCTCTTTCTCGGTTATTTTAAAAGGGAGCAGGTATTCCGGCTGCCAGAAACGTTTTACCGCTGCTTCATTTAAGATAAGCGGCGTAGAACAAAACACACATTTGGCTGCCGAAATATGGGGTGCCAATGTTGTATTAGCACCACATTGCCGGCATTTTATTTCGGTCACTTCTACGGTTTGTTCCTCGCTGTTTTCATCAGCGCGGTCTTTCCAGTAGTTGAAATCGTTTTCTTTAATTTCAGCGGCAGTTTGGTCTAAATCTGCGCTCTTTCCACAATACACGCATTTCAAATCTTCATCGGCAGGCGAATACTGCATGATGCCACCGCACGATTTACACTTGGTTTGCAGCGCATCGCTTATGGGTTGTTTTGTTTCGTTCATTGTTTTGCCTTTTAATTACTGAATCCCAAATTCTTTCGCAGTTTCGGGATAATCTTCTTTTATCCTTTCGAAATCCATAAAGTCCATTATGCCGAATAAATGTTTAAATATTCGTCCTAATTTCTCACTTCCGTATGCTTGCAACTCAGGGAGCCTCTCGTCAAACTTTTTTTCAAAAGCTTCTACTTCCGACTCCATCTTCTCCATAGCATACGCCGCAGCTATTAAGCTTTCCGTTAGAAAGTCATCCCTTATTTCTTCGTCTTTTTTGGCAAGAACTTTTCCGTATTCCACCATTTGACCCACCGAGCTCTTATACAGTTTATCGATCTCCTTTTCAAAATCCGCCTCTATTTTGGTGTGTTTGTCAAGCAGATTTTCCATTTCCTGAAACGTATGGATATTGATTGCTGTAGTTTCTTCGGCAAATTGCTCTTTTGTTAATTTTTCGATTTCGCTCATGTCTTTTAATTTATGGTTTGTGCTCCGTAGCCTTCTATAGCACCAAACAGGTCAAACACTTTTTCATATGGATAGCGGTTGCCATACATGGAAACGCGCACGGTTTCTGTGCCCTGCATATTCATCCCCAATGCATTTCTGAACTGATTTACCGATGAGTTGGGGTTGAATTCCGAGGTTTGTGTGCCCGTAATCCCTATAAATCCTTTCAAATAAGGAGCATCTATTTTACTGCTAATGGCATTTACTTCGGCTTCGTTCATCTCGCGGTTGTTCTCGTATTTCGTAAGCTGGTTCACATCTTCAAAGTTTTTCGCAAGCACAAACGTCCATCCACCACCACCCGATGGCAGTACCATATCGCCATTCCGGTTGCCAAAAAACAGGTTGTTCCAGGCTGAGGTTACGCGTTTGGCTTCCTTGGCTTTGTCGGCATCCACATAGGCACGGTCCAGCCCTCCATAGTTGCTGCAACCCACTATATTGTTATATACATCGGCATCAATGCCGGTCATATAACGGAACCCGTAGCCCATGTCTTCCATATGTTTGGTGCGACACCAGGTAAATAGTATTGTGTTGTCGTGAAACGCTAAGGACGATGTGTTGGGTTGAGCCAAACTTCCACGCACTTCGCAGGCAGCCATTCGGTTTGCCACAAACACATTGTTGTGCACATCAAAATGTCCGCCTCTGCAAGCCATCTGTATGCCGAAGTGGTACCCATTGAGGAATACACAATTTCTAATAGTTAAATTGCCTTCCATTTCACCGCTAATAAGTTGAAAAGCACTTTTCATACCTGCGGGTTCAACTACTGGCAATGGAGGAGTTTCGTCAACATTTACAATACGTCCTGTTTCACACCCTTCGGGTGCAGCGGCTCTGTCATCGTCGTGTATAGGAGCTATGTACAAGTTGATTTGTCCGCGGTCGAAAATGATACCATCTACAAGCACTACACCGTTCCGCTTTCCTACCACACGAATATCCATCACCCCTTGATTGCCCGATGTCATTATCTGCTCAGCACCCGGGCGCATTGTAGTGCGAAACTTTATGGGGTCGCGTTGCGAAAAATCATTGGAATAGCCGCCCACTATCGACACATACTTGTTTACCTTCACCCATCCCTGGTCCAAATAACCCAGATAATTGCCTTCGGCAACGCAGATAACGGCTCCTTCGGGGGCTACATCAATGGCTTTTTGCAAGTCCTTTATCGGCGATGCCTGGCTGCCGTCGTTGCGGTTGCTGCCGTTGCTGACCGACACATACAAGGTTTTTGTCCCTTGTGGGATTTCGCCGCCCTGGCTAACTGCTTTATTGCCCGAGGATGCCCCGCCGGAAGAGGCATTGGAAACGCCCTGGTCAAGTTTTTTCTCCCCTCTGTCTAAAGCTTCCCGGGTTTCGCGCGCCGTTTTTTCTTTTACTTTTTGTTCAACCTGTTGCTCGGCAGACCTTTTCATTTGATTGCCAAGTTTTTTAATGTCGATTTGTGCTTCAGATGCAAAACCGAATGCAAGTACAAAGGCTATCGCCATTAATACTCTGTTTGTTGTTGATTTTGTTTTCATCTCGTTATAATTTATAATTTATTGTTATTGGTTTTGGATGGGCACCTTGCGGCTGACCACCACTTTGTTATTCTGCACTACCTTTACCACGTAAATTCCATTGCTCAAAGCTGATGTGTTGAAGGTGGAATGCGTATTGCCGTTGGTTTTGCCCTGCATTACCAACTGACCGGAAATGTTATACACATCTACTTGAGCATCATCCTGGGAAGTGGTGACCAAATGAAGTGCATTGCAATAAGCATATACCTGAATGGCTTCTAAATCTTCGGGGCTGTAAATGTCCGTGTTTAAAGCAGTAGTAAAACTCCATACCGTGCCAGGTGTAATGCCCGATGCATTTCTTGCGTTTACCTGCCAGTAATATTTTGTGTTGGGTATTAAATTGGTAAGTTCATATGATGATATCATTTTGGTCTGGTAAGCACGCCCCACGTTGGCAGGAGGGTATTTTGTATCTAACAGCACTTGGTGTTCACCTGTATTGCCACCAAATGTCCATTTCAACAATTCGCCATTTTCTATATCGGTAGCACCATCCGCTGGAGAGGTATTAGTTACAGCGCCTGGTTTGGCGGCAGCAGGAGCACCTGTTGTAAAGTCCCATACATTGCTATTTGTTACATCACCTAATTTGTTTCTTGTATTTATTTGAAAATAATATTTTGTACTGTAATCCAAATTCACAAATGTGTAGTCACTGCCTGACATCCCGACCGCTGATTTCCAGCCGCTTGTAGATATGAGAGAACTTTTATTTTTTCCCCACCTTACTTCATAATTTTCTGTATTGGCACCAAACGTAATGCTCAATAATGCACTATTTCCATTAACTATAGGGACTAAACAAGTTGCAGCAGCTGCTTTTGAGTCAGCCTCTGTTGTAAAGCTCCATATTTCGCCCATTCTTTCATTACCATTTTTATCTTTTACGTTTATTTGCCAGTAATACGTGGTATTGAAATCTAATTTTGGTATTGCAAGTGCAAAACCAGTATTGCCTCCTGTAGTTTTGTAAGAATTTACATTACTGAAATGATTAGAGTCTTTGCCCCACTTATATTGATATTGACTTGTATTAGCCCCAAATCCAAACATCAATTTTACATCATTTACAGAAACGTTAGTAGCTCCATTAGTTGGTGACAAACAAGTTACTGCACCCGGTTTGCAGCCACCGCCATCGCCTGTAAGTTGTTTTTCAGCACCACAATTGTATTCAAGCATAACTTTCCATCCTTTATTGGTCGCAATGGTTTTGTTACTGCCTTCATAGTCGTTAAAGTTTACATAAGGATCACAAGTATCATCTACATAAATTTGAGCGCCAGATGGTGCAGGTGAATATAGATTCCTGTATATTTCATCTAGAGCACAGGCATCCCATCCCATGCTTCCAATAGATATTTCGGTTAATTTTTTTGAGTTTTTTAGTACGTTTAGTACGCCAATATCTAATTTATCACACCCATTAACATTTAATGTATTTAAATTACTACTATTGTCGATGCGAAGATGTCGCATATTTGTTGTACCGCTAAAATTAAGCGAGCTGATTCCACTCGTCATGAGATGCGACACCATTGCACCATAAATTTTGATAATACCAGATGCCCCTGTTCCTTTGACGGTAAGTTTTTGCGAGTTCCAGAAGGTTTCGGAAGTGTGTATGCGTACCTGCCTCGATTTATGATTACTGGTACCATCATCAATTCTTACAAAGGAAAAAGGGAGAAACGCCGGGTGCGACATATCGGGCATTATACCAAGCCGCAGTTCTATATTGGCAGTTGTTGGTGTAGCAATTTCTATGGCAGGAATTAAAATGCTTTTAAGAGCAACTTCGCTATTTATCCACCAATGTGTTCTCTCTGCAACAATCCCTATGTATTTTTTCATTGAGCATATAGCCCATTTCTTGTCTATAGCTAAAAAGGCATTTGATTTTTTGATGTTATTGCTGATATTTGAAGGATATGTTTCCATCGTCAAATGCAATTCCCCCCAATTAGATTTGCTACTCCTGTCTTTTAATGTCAAGTATAAAGATTCTAAATTCTCAGGACTTAAATTGTCATGAAGATAATAGATGTACTGTAATTGAGGATTGTTTGCCTCGCAACTTATCGCCTGAGCCTTTCCTCCTATATAAATGGCATCTAAATAGTCACTATATATTTTGATAGGTTTGCCTTTAGTTGCATTCTCTTTAATCAGCGCACTTGGGTCGGAACCAGTTTCTGCTTTGCCGTAAGCTTTTTTTATCCCATCGCCCCAATCTACCTGAACAGCCACGCCACTAGCTTTGTAAGTAGAATACCAAATTATAAATTCGCCAGACTCCTCTGGCCAAATAGTGAATGAAAGGTCTTGTGCCCAAGTGGAAAATGTGCTAAGTAGCAGTGCTATTAGAAGTAAATAAATTTTTTTCATGATTGTAAATTTTTATGTGATTATTAAATGGTATTACAATGGTGGTGGAACTGCTCCAAACAAATGCGATAAGGAAGGCACTGAATTGGCTGCTGCCCAGCCCGCCATTCCTGCTGTCCACACTAAGGTGTCGGGAGTAAGTTGCCCCTGCTGCACCATTTGTTGCAGTTGCGCTTGCGGAAACGGCCCTTGTTGAACACCACCCACAGCAACATGGTACATTTGCTGCGGCGGTATGGGAGGTGGCGTGCCTTGTTGCGGATTGGCGCCGACAGTATTATGAGGTTGTTGGCTTTGTGGGTTTACCATTTCCTGCGCCATTTTTCCTGCCATAGCCAGGCCGATTCCTGCACCCATGGCATCGCCGGCAAGGTTTCCGCCACCTGCCGGGTTGTTTGCTGCATCTTTTAACGAATCGGCAAATTGCATTTGTGTATAGGTGGTCATATTGCCAATAACGCCCATGCTGGTGCGTTTGTCGAGCGCTTCCTCCACCGCTTCGGGCAGCGATATGTTTTCTACCAAAAACTTGGTGAGTTCTATACCGTATTCAGAAAAATCGTGCTTCAGTGCAATGGTAAGTTCGCTCGAAAACTCGTTTAGGTTGGCTGCAAGGTCAAGCGCAGCAATTTTTGATTCAGCGAGATAATCGGTGAATTTGGTAATTACAAAATTGCGCAGTTGCTCTGTTACACTGTTGGTAGTGAAATTCCCGTCAGTTCCCGCCACATTGCGTATAAATTTAATGGGGTTGGGTTCTATGCGAAAACAATACGAACCAAAGGCACGTATGCGAATGAGTCCAAATTCGGGGTCGCGCATCATAATGGAATTTGCTGTGCCCCAACGCAGGTTCAAAAACTGTTTGGTGTTCACAAAATAGACATCCACCTTAAAAGGCGAGTTAAAGCCGTATTTCCATCCTTTCAGCGTGGTGAGGATGGGCATGTTGCTGGTGTCGAGCACGTGGCGCCCCGGCTGAAACACATCGGCAAACTGGCCTTCGTTCACCAATACAGCTACCTGGGTTTCGCGCACGGTGAGTTGTGCACCGTTCTTGATTTCTGCATGATAACGCGGGAAGCGCCAAATCATGGTGTCGGCGGTGTCATCGGTCCATTCAATGATGTCGATAAACTCACTGAATGCTTTTTGCTTGATTTTGTTGAATAAGCTCATAATTGGTCGTTTTTATGATTGAATAAATAGTTGCTCACTGATATTTCATTACCTGTTACGACTGTAAACATAGAGTGCTTGTGAAGAAATAGTCTGTATTATTTGCGCAACATTTAGGACTATTTGCGCATTAACATTTGATGCCATTAGGATTATTTGCGCACTTTATTGGGGTAAGTAGCAGGTATTCAGCGTATAGTATATACAAGTAGGCAGATTGAGCTTTTACAGGGGCAAAGCCCAGAAAAGTCAGTTATAAAGATTCAACACGAAGGCACAAAGACACGAAGGCCTACCTAACGGTAGGCAGACACAAATAAACACTTTGTGTTTATTATTTATTAAGCAATCTGTGAATCTGTGGCAGAATTTTCTGTGTAATTGAACTCAATTAATTTTGGGGAAATTATTTTGAATATTTTCCTTAGCAACTTAAGATTTTCAAAAACTTTGTGGCTTAGGGTCTTTGTGTTTAAATATGTTCAATTGGTTAACGCGATAACTTGCCTGACGATAATCAGCACGGGAAGCTAAAGTCAATTTGTTAAGTTTTGCAGGGGCAAAGCCCCGAAATGTAAAAGCACAGGGTGCAGTCCTGTGGGTGCAGAAAATATGCTCCACAAGGGGCAAGGCCCCGAAATGTCAGAAATAAAGGTTCAACACGAAGACACAAAGGCACGAAGGCCTACCTGAAGGTAGGCAGACATAAATAAACACAAAGTGTTTATTATTAGCAACTTAGAATTTTCAAAACTTTGTGCCTTAGTGCCTTTGTGTTAAAATATTGTTTTCGGAGTAGGTTCAATTGGTTAAACCGCTCGCTTATTTATTTCCCTGCACCAAATACCAATCTATCCATGAATCTAATTGACTGACAGAATTGGGGCGAAGCAAAATCTCTTGTTTATTGTTAAGCAGATATGTGGTAGGTGTGGCAAATACATGATAGTCTTTCACAATCGGACTTTCCCATTTTTGGTAATCGCAGGTGCTGATAAAAGGGAATACTCCGGCGAAACTTTTAAATGTTGTTTCGTCTTCGTCTAATGACACAAAAACCACTTCTACGTTGTGTTGTTTCCAATTTTCATATAAGCCTGAAATTTGCAACAACTCCTGAGGGCAGGTTGGGCACCAGCTTGCTCCGAAAACTACAACCGTGTATTCGCTCTTAACTGCTGACAGTGTTTTAGGAAAATGGGCAGTTTCAAAACCAGGAGCAATAACATCGCCTTGAAATTCAAAGTCGGGTGCAATGTTGCCTTTTTTCATGGCTCTGTAGCTTTCTAACTGAGCAGAAAAATCATCGTTTACAGTGCAGGCATTTTCAGTTAATAATTTTAACGCCAAATACTCCGAAGCCTGAAACAGACTGCGTTTTTCCAGAAATTTAAATAGATGTTCGCTTATTTCATTGAGTTTCTGTTCGTCTGCCAAAAGGTTGTCTATCAAACCATCAATGGATTTTGCCATATCGATATAAACAGAATCTGAAGAGCGGCCGCTATTTTCAATTAACCAAAATTGAGCTTCTATGGTTTCGCCTAACAAACCGCTTTTGTAAAGTCGTTCGTCCGTATAATCAATTTCCCTGAAAGCATTTATGGTAGCCGGAATTTCTTCGGTGCGGTATTGCGCAGCCGTAGCAACGGAACTTACCAGTTTGCGAAGGGGTAAATAATAACTCACATAAGAACCCTTTGGCAAAGTTGCCAAAAACAAGCTATCTTCTTTTTTGATGCGTTGTTTTTCCTTTTCTATGGCCTGTTTGGGAACTTCATGTAGTGCAAAAAGAGAATCCTTTTGATAAATATTTGCTAAGTAATCCCATGCGCTCAGGGTTTGTTCGCGACGCGGATGTTCAGTAGCGTATTGCCCAAACAGAATGTTTTGTTCGCCTTCAATAATTTTAAGCGATTCAGGCAAAGCAAGGCTTAGGCCTTTCAACTTAAGGTTTTCCTTATTAGCCAATAGTACAACAAAGGTTTTTTCATTTTCTGACAAAAGATAAGCCATGCCAAAATCCTGTTTGCTGTACCGCAGTTTAAAAACACCCTTCCCATCAGCTTGCACACTGTCGATGGCGTAAGTAGCAAAGCCATTAAAGCCAAGCAGTTTAACCTGCTGATTGGTAAGCCCCGAAAAAGTACCTGTGATTGTGTTTTGCGAATACACAAAAACAGAGGTGAATAGTAAAAAAACGATTATAATTATGTTCTTTTTCATCCAATTAGTTGTCTGAACCTTGATTAGTAAAGTGAAAAATCAGGAAATCATTAAATCAAGGTTCAGACAGTATTTTTAATCTTTTATGCAACGCACGGACATACCGGGCGCTCGGCTTTGCGTGATTACTTCGGTCACATCTGAAGACCAGAAATCAAGGCAAAAACTATTAATACCGCTAACCGTACTTGACCAATAATGGCCGACCTTACCTTCGTTTATTAATCCACCATGATAGCTATTACGAGCCCCTGCAGCGGGCAATTTAAGGTGTGAGTTAATACCACCTGATGCGCCTAAAACATCCCAGGTGGCTATTTCAGCCTCCCATTCTGCTTTGGTTGGTACACGATAACCATCAGGGCAAGGGTTATTTATTCCATCTAAACCCTGCCATAAGTTGTCGTTTTGTGTGATTAACCAATCCTTAGGCTCGCTTTCTGACACAATAAAATCACTATGCCCGGGGGTAGCACTACCGCTTAAGGCATAGGTTATACCGGAAGTACGTTTTTGATGCCAGTCGGCGCCACGCCCCCACTGGTACAAATCGCCGTAAGAATTTTCATCATCACGGCTTGTGGCAACCCGTGAGGCTCCAAGATTGCGGTCCATCCATATTGCGCCTGTTACAGGGTTTTGAACATCTCTGAACCCTGCTGTTGTGGTCCACGTTGGTACGCCGCCGGTAAAAGTCAGAACCTGTCCTTCGTTACCTGTTGCAACTGTTACCCATTTAGTTCCATCCCAGTATTGCATTTGCCCCGGTGCAGTGCCGGTGGGTGAACCTGCTGCTCCTGTTGCATTTACCACATAAGGGTTTGTTGTTGTTCCTGCACCTGTAACGCTTACGTTGGTGCCGGCGGTTACTTTGGTTTCGGAGCCGTCGGCTGCTTCAGGAATTTCGGGCTTGTTTAGAATAAGTGCATCGCCTGTTGTAGCATCCCAGTCTGCTTGTACGTTTACCTGAGCACCATCCTCTATGCCAGCAAGTTTTGTTTTGTCGGCTTCGGGGTAAGTGTTTTTGGCTGTGTTTGCTACAATGGCATCAGCCTGGACTGTAGTTATAGTAGTTGGTGTATTTGTTAAATCTGCATAATCTTTATCCCAGGCATTAAAAACAGGGTCGGTTTCGGCAATTAAAAATGTGCTCACATCGGGGATTTCCGAACGAAGCTGTGCTGTGGTATTTTCCAGAGCGGTTTTGGTTGCCAATCCGCTTAAATCCTGGTCGCCCGTGTTAACGCCCGATAGCGTGGTAATGCCCAACTTGGCTTTAATGCTTGCATTGGTTTCATCGCCACTGTTTTTCCCCGAAAGGTTTTGCAGTTTTGTAATGTCGGTTTCCTTAATCCATGCCGCAAAGCTGTTCTTAAACACGGGGTCGCTCTCCTCATCGATGTAATTTTCTAAGCCGTTCACCTGGCTAGTGGAGATTTGAATGCCCGTTGACTTGTCCCACGCCGCAAATACAGGGTCGGTTTCGGCAGTGTTGTCCGAGCTTTTATTCCACCGTGCGGTATCGGCAGCGGTTATCCCTTTTGCTGTTGATTGGCTGAAAATCGGGTCGGTTTCGTCAAGCGTACCGGTAACCCTTTCCGCTGTTTTGGCATGTAGGGCATAAGGAACGCTCAGCAACTGGCTTACTCCTGTAATGGTGTAGTTTGTTCCGCCTTCGGGGTCGGTTTCAGTTTTAATGAAATAGATGTCGTTTGTCCAGTCAATGATGCTAAAACCTGCTTCGCCGCCTATTTCAATGCTCACCAGGCCATTGGCATTGGTGGTGGGCGTTTGCGTTTCGGTATAAACGGTCGTGCCATCGGCAGCCCCTTGCAGAATGCTTATTTGCATTCCTACTTTCGTGTTGCTTACCAAGACATCACTGCTGTTGCGGATTACCGCCTGATAGCTCATTTTTTCGGGTGTTTGAGCCAGCACACTCATAGTTATTAAAACTGCTGTTAAAAAGGTAATTAGATGTCTCATTTTGTTTTTTTTTTAATTTTTTATAATCTTGAAGGTTTTTACTTCTTTTTTTCCTTCAGTTACTTTTACAAAATACGTGGCAGGCACTAAACCGCCCATCGAAATGCTGGTTTGGGTTCCTGTGATTTTGTCGCTTTGTAAAAGCCTTCCTTGCATGTCGTAGAGTTGAAAGTTTAAAGTTGAAAGTTCAAAGGCATTTACTTCCAACGTTAAATAATCGGTAGTGGGGTTGGGGTAGGCCGAAACCATTAGGTTTATGCCTTTGGCTGCTTCAAGTCCCGTTACTACCGAAATTTCAAACGATTGCTGCACGCCTTGTGCCACGGAACCTGTAGTTCCGGCATTGGTGGTGTAAACTACTTGCCCAACGGAATAACCCGCCGAGCCTCCACTGCCCGAAGCATCGCCCCCTGTGGCGTTAACGCTTTCCTGTGCTTGCACGGTAGAAAGCGAAAAGGTGAAAAATAATAGCAGCACGGGCAGTACCACACTTTCTACGTTCCACTTTTTACCTTTTCCTCTTTTTTCTTGTTTCATTTTTTTTGACCTCCTTTTTTATAGGTTACTATTTGTAAGGGTAATTTTTACCCGTGATATGGCTGCTAACATAGGGTTCTTATGAAAACCGAGTTGTATTATTTACCCAAAAATCAGGACTATTTGCGCATTAACAATTGATACCATTAGGACTATTTGCGCATCTTTTTCACTTAAATGACTGATAGTTAGCACTATATATATATACAAGTGAGCAGATTGAGTTTTACAGGGCAAAGCCCCGAAATGTGTTGAACCGTGCTTGATATTCATTTTACACTAAAGTTGGTATTTTTTGATAGTGCGATGGCGATACTCCGAATTCTTTCTTGAATACCCGTGAAAAATAGCTGGCATCGTAAAACCCGCAAGCATCAGACACTTCGGCAACGGGTATGTTATCGTCAGCAAGCATCTTTTTAGCCTTATTGAGTTTGAGCTGCAACACATACGATATGGTGGAATAACCTGTAATACCATTAATTTTTCTGCTGAGTTGCGATATACTCATCGCCATTTTATCGGCAAGAAAGGTTGAATTCAATTCAGGATTATTTATTTCAGAATGGATGATATTGGCGATAGTTTGCAAAAATTTCAGGTTAGCATCGTTGTCCAATTTATTTTCCGAGGCACTATGTGTGATAGCGCTCATGTATTTTTCTTTGAGAATACGCCTGTTTTCAAAAATGTTTTCAATGCGGATAAGTAATTCTTCCTGTTGAAACGGCTTACGAATATAGGCCTCTACACCGCAACGTAAACCCTTTATACAGTCTTCAACCGAGGTTTTTGCGGTAAGCATAATAACCGGAATGTGGTTGAGTAGCCTGTTTTGTTTCATGTCGCAGGCAAATTGATACCCATCTTTCACGGGCATCATCAAATCTGTAATAACCAAATCGGGGATACTTTTTTCTGCTACTTCTAATCCTTCCTCACCGTTTCTTGCCGTAATTACATTGTAGCGATCTACTAAGAGTGATTTTAGGTATAAAACAATGTCCCTGTTATCTTCTACAATCAAAATAAGGGCTTGCTCAGGACCGGCTTCATCTTGCAATAGCTCCGGCTGCTCTTCGTTTTCGATGAATACCTGTTGTTTTTCGGGTAAAACAGCAATCGGTTTTTCATCTTCTTTAAGGGGTAGAACAGAAGGCAACTGGCTGTTGTTCAAGGGTAAGTTAACGGAAAAAACGCTTCCTTGCCCCAATTGACTTTCTACTTCTATTTTTCCTTTCATTTTTTCAACCATCATTTGTGTGAAGGCCAGGCCTATTCCTGTTCCCGAAGTATTTTTGGCTTTTGGACTCTGATAAAAGAAATCGAATATGCGCTCCAAATCTTCCCGTGGAATACCTTCGCCGGTATCGCTCACGCGGATGGTAATGGTGTCGGGGCGCGATCCCTTGCTGACCACTAAATCGATTTTACCGCCCGCTTCCGTATGTTTCATGGCATTGGAAAGCAGGTTGCACACAATTTTATCGATATAGGATGGAATGAAATCCATTTCGCTCTCAGCAATTTCGCTGTAAAACAAAAAGCTCACCTCTTTTTCACCCGCATATAAACGGAAGGACTCTGCAGTCATTTGCAGGTATGCCACTATATCGCCCCGTCTCCATTGTGGTTCATCTGATCCTCGCTTCATTTTTGCAACATCTAACAATTGGTTCACCAGATTAAGGAGGTTGTTGCTTTGCCGGTCAATGGCTGCCCTGAAGGCTGTTTTTTCTTTCTCCGAAAGACTTTGCTTTTGCTGCATCTCGCGGTTCAATCCCTGAATCACGGTAAGCGGCGTACGAAATTCGTGGGTAATGTTGGTAAAAAAGTCAGTTCGGGTTTGTTCCATTTTTTGCAGTATTTTGTTGCTGCGTGTGCGTTGGCAGTAGGCGTAGTAAAGCAATGCCGTTATGATGAATGAAATTATGATAACTAACCACGACATATAGATAACAAATTGCTTTTTTTGTTGCTCCATTTTACTTGCTGCTTCCATTTGTTGGAATCGCAGTGCATTTTTATTCTGCTCATATCCCAGGCGTATATCCATGTAGCGATTTGCCTTTTGTATGCCCTGCACGCTGTCTTGCATTGCTTTGTGCTGCTTGTAATGTTGAAGTGCAAGCTGGTGATTGCCTTGCCTGATATCATAGTCGTGTTTGAGCATATATACTTCGGCAAGATCTTCAGGCGATTTAATTTGGTTTGCGGTGCTTTCTGCTAATTGGATGTAACGATTAAATTCGGCGTTATTACCGGTAATTAAATGAATGCGGGCAATGGACAGGCAAGCATTGAGCCAATGCCATTTATCGGAAATCTGGTCCATCAGCTCATACGCTTTTTGATATTCGGCTTTTGCTAACTCGTACTTTTGTTCCTTTTCATAAATTTCGCCAAGGTGTATCAGGCAAAGCCCGATGCCCATATCCGATTTGCCAATTTTATTTTGTTCTAACGATTTTTGAAAGTAAACATATGCTGAATCGTATTGCTGACGTTCTTCGAAAACAGCTCCCAGATTGGCGTAATTAATTGCCTGTCCTATCGGGCTTTTCAGGGCAATTTCATCTTTCAGGGCTTCGCGGAAGTGTTTTTCGGCATCGTTGTAGTAGCCTAGCGTGAGGCTAATATTTCCGATTCCGTTTAAAGATACTACGCGGTTTTTAGTGCCGGCAGGCGTATGCAAACCCGACCAGGCTTCGGCATAATGCAGTGCCTGATAGTGGTATTGGGAGGCTTCGCTCTGCGCCCCTATACGTCGGAAGTTGGTGCCGAGGTTGTTCATCGCCTGCACTATTTCGATGGTGTCATTCAACTTTAGCGCTATTTCCAGACCTTGCTGATGGCTGCTGATGGCATCGGAAAAACGGGCATTCTCGCGCTGACGTGATCCTAATTGCTTATAGCAAATCATTTGACCCACGTCATCCTTCTTATCAATATATTGTTGTAAAACTATCTGAAGGGTATCCTCGTTTCGGATTTTGTAAAGTTTTGACGAAATTTCCTTCCGATATTTGGTCTCTTCCTCCGTTTGCATTTCGGGTGAGGTGCATTGGTTCAGCAATGCCATCACAACAAACAGAATAGCAAGCTTTTGAGCAGCCGTGCATGCGTATGTTTTAACCTGTTTCATCATTGGGTAGTGTTATTTTGGCGTTTTTTTACATCCTTTTTAAAGAAAGCAGCCCACGATCGTTTGTGCTTCGCTGGCCTCTGCATGGGGTGCTCCGTTTCATCGAAGTTTTCCAGCAACTCCTCGTAGCGTTTACTGAGGGATTTGAGTTGTTGCAGAAGGGCTTCTTTTGTCGATTTGTCGGAATTCATTTCATGTTTATCTTACAATAGTCAAAAATAGGATGGTAAATACCCGGAATCAATACGATTTTATACGTTATCCTTTCTACGTATTTCTGCGTAGATTCGAATAAAAAAATGAAGGGAATGACTGTTCTGCTCAAGATATGAACTTTTGTCTGCCAGAAAACTCTGTTTTGATTTATTTATACTATATTTATTGCCACATTCGCTTTTAACCAATTTTGTACTTGTGATAATTTTATCGGCCCATGAATCTTACATTTCGCTGTTTGCTGCTAAGTTTGTTGCTATGGTTTTCTGTTTCGTCTGCATCAGAAACTCGCATTGATTCTCTGCACAGTGTGCTTCGGGATCCTAAACTTACCGATGCGGAAAAATTATCATCCTATGAATTGCTGGGTGAGGAGTTCGAAAACACCTATCAAGCAGCGGAGGCTGCCGAAGCCTATCAACACGCTGTAACCCTATGCCGTAAATCGGAAAATAAAGGAGATAAACTTTCGTCATTATTATACCGATATTCCGTAATGGCAACGTACGCAGGCGATTACGACAATGCTATTTCAGCCTTAGACGAAACCTTAAATCAAACGGAGCAGTATCCAAACGAAACATTGCGGGCCCGTACCCTGATGCAAACAGGAATGGTGTATTTTTTTCAACAAAAATGGGATCAGGCACTTTACTTCTATCAACAAGCGCTGAATACTGCCGAAAAGCTAAAGAACAAAGAAGGAGTATCCATTGCCTACAACAATATTGCAAACATTTACCAAAAACAACAGCAGCCACAACAAGCCTTTGACTTCTATAACAAAGCACTAAAAATACAACGTGAACTGGCCGACAGCGCATCTATGTGCAACTGCCTGATGAACATTGCAACCAATCATTTGGAACAAAACCAGCTAAAAGAGGCTTTCGGGCCTTTAACCGAAGCCTTGGATATTGCCGAGAAAATTGGCGACAACGAAATCATTGCTTTGTGTTACATGCACCTGGGTGTGTTGTTTTCTAAAACCGGGGAAATGGACAAAGTTGCAAGCATGCTGAAACAAGCTGAAGAACTTTCCCTGCAAACAGGATACGAGCGGGTTAGACAAGAAGTTTTGAAGACAGCAAGCAAACTCTCTCTTGAGGCTGGAGATTATAAGTCGGCCTATGAGTACCTCGAAAAATCGGAAAGTCTGGCCGATACGCTAATGAACCGCCAAATGCTGGAAAAAACTCATGAGTTTGAAATTCGATACAAAAGCAAGGAAAGTGAATCGGAGTTGGCCTTATATAAACAGAAGCTGAAAACCGTGCATCAGCAACAAGCTTTTCTTGCCGTTATTTTACTGTTGCTAACAATTCTTGTTGTTACGCTTGTTATCAACCGAAGACGCAGCCGTACAAAGAACAGAAAACTCAAAGAGCTGAACGAGACCAAAGACAAGCTTTTCTCCATCATATCACACGATTTGAAAAGCCCGGCTATCGCACAAAAGGTAGCTATTGACACCATGATTCAGCAAGCAGATAAATATGATACGGAAACATTGATGATGCTGAACGCTTTCAACCATGCTACAGAATCGCAGTTAGCGTTATTGCAAAATTTATTGAATTGGGCGAACATGCAGACAGGTAAAATGACCTACAACCCGATACCGTTTGATCTTTGCGAAACTATTGACAAAAACCTGGAATTGTATGCCGTATCGGCAAAAAACAAAAACCTGCAATTTATTTCCGATTTACCCGAAAACTGCATGGTGCAAGCCGACCGGCAAATGATAAACACCATTATCCGCAACCTGCTTAGCAATGCAGTAAAGTTCTCAGAGCCAAATGGGATGATTCGTGTGGCTGTTTCCGGTAACAACAATTTTACGCGTTTTTCGATAAGCGATAAGGGCGTGGGCATGCCGCAGCAACAGATAGAGGAACTGCTGGTGGATGGAAAAACTACTTCGAAAGACGGCACACACGGAGAAAAAGGCAGCGGACTGGGATTGATTATCTGTAAAGAATTACTCGAAAAGAACAACAGCCAGCTTGAAATAGAAAGCCGCGAAAATAAAACAACATTCTCATTTAACTTGCAAAACGTATGATTCCATTGCCTCCAACCCGCATTGTTCTGGTAGATGACCACGCGTTGTACCGCATTGGTCTGCGTTCCACTATTGCTGCCATGGATGCCCAGCTTAACATTATCGGCGAATGTGGTTCAAGCAGCGAGTTTACGCTATTGCTTCAGCAAAAGAGCCTACCCGACCTGGTGATACTCGACATATGTCTGCCCGACGAAAGCGGTATTGCCATAGCCCGCCGCCTGAAAATAGAATACCCGCAAATCAAAATTATTATGTTGTCCTCAGAAGTTTCAGCAGAAACGGTTAGCGAGCTACTGGAGATAGATGTGGAGGGTTATTTGAGCAAAATGGCACAAATGGGCGATATAGAAAAAGCAATTCGCACCGTAATTTCAGGAACCCATTACTACGGACAAAGTGTAGCCAAAATTATGTACGATGTTTATCTGGCAAAAACAGGCATAACACCCAAAAAAAGGCTATTCGCTTCAAAAGAAGAAACCGTGTTTACTCCCCGTGAAATCGAAATTATACAGCACCTATGTGACGGACATTCTGCTAAAGAAGTGGGCGATAAGCTGAGTGTGAGCCACCGCACCATAGAAACCCATCGAAATAACATTTTGCGAAAACTCGGATTCAACAACACTGCCGAGTTGATAAAGTATGCCGTGAAACAAGGGATTGTGGTGTGGAGTTAGTCGTGCGAGGCGGATTGAAATAGAGAACCCTATCTCCTGATTCTGAAATGCAATCACCAAAAATTTCGTAGAATAACGCCAAAATTGTGTAACAACTCCCCGAGGTTATGTTTTACCTTTGTAAATTAGATGCTGAACATTTTGAAATAGATGTTGTTGCATTTTACAGCGTAAGACGAATGTTAAAGAAATTCAGCCATATTATTCTTTCCATGCTGTTGTTGTTATCAACAATCGGCGTGGCCATTTCAAAACATTATTGCAGCGGGAACCTGGTTTCAGTTGCCTTATTTTCGGCAGCACAAACCTGCTGCGACGACGATAATTGCTGTCAAAGTGAATCGCAATTTTATCAACTCCACGATGATTTTTCCATTGCACCGTATTCACAAACACCCCAAGCCGCTCAATTTGAGTTGTTCGCTTTTGCAGTGCTATCCCTGCACAGCCTCGTTTTTGAATCACAAGATGCGGCGCCGTTTTATGTGGCCGATCTCCCCCGACCGCCAAAGATCCAAATTGTTTTATCCAAAAAACAGGCTTACCTTTTATGATTTCTTCGTGGGTTTTCCACGAAGTAGCACGTTCAAGTGAATTGATTGCAACGCTAAAAAATTGAAGCTATTAAGGACTGAATGCAGTGCTTATCCCAAATTTTTGAGGTTGCAGCCAATTTGGACTTGTGAGCGTGCGACCCCAAGTACTCGGAGCTGGCAGGATACCTTCCTGCTCATGCCGGGAATGAAAGTAAAGATAATGATGAAGTTCGAAGACTTTAAAGGAATATACGTGTATCACTGCCACAACTTAGAACATGAGGATATGGGCATGATGCGGAATTACGAGGTAATATAATCATGACAAATAAAATTAAAAAACGGTACAACCGCATTGCAGGAATGTACGACATGATGGAAGCGCCAATGGAAAATATGTTTTCAAAGTGGCGCAAAAAATTGCTGGAAAACGCATCGGGCAAAACATTGGAAGTAGGCATCGGAACGGGGAAAAATATCCCCTATTATCCTGCTGATGTTGATTTAACCGGAATCGACTTCAGTGAAAAAATGATTTCAAAAGCCAAAGAAAAAGTTGCAGGAGGCAAAAATATTAAATTGATGGAAATGGATGCCGAAAACATGAAATTTGACGACAACAGTTTCGACACGGTAGTTACCTCGTGCGTGTTTTGCTCGGTTCCCGACCCTATTCAGGGACTAAAGGAAATTAGAAGGGTATGTAAGAACGGCGGCAAAATTTTCATGCTCGAACATGTGCGCAGCCATAAAAAAATAATTGGCCCGTTGATGGATGCCTTCAACTTTATCCCGCTGAACATTTACGGGGCAAACATCAACCGCGAAACATACCAAAACCTGCTGAACGCCGGGTTCAAACCTGAACAAATTAAAGTTGAAAATTTGTGGCTCGATATTGTAAAACTTATCCGGATCAACAACAGAAAAGAATAAAATCGTTTTTAAAATGAAATTCTCATCCAACTTTAGTAATCGCTCAGTTTGGGTTAACCTCAAAAATATGTGAATGATGTAACATTTTCTAAAAATCATGTAACACATAAGCAATTAATTATCACGTACTTTGTATAATAATTTAAAAGTTAGTGAAATGAAAAAGTTAATGATTATCACAACAGCCCTCCTTTTTATGGCTGGGTACACGGCAAACGCACAGATGACAGGGCAGAGCCAACAGGGACAAAATCAGGGTATGATGCAAGGTGGTATGATGCAGGGCGGCGGAATGATGCAGGGCATGATGAACAACGGTATGTGCCCCATGTTTGGTCAGATGATGAACCAGGATATGCCCATACAAAAGTACGGCATGATGGTGAACCGCCTGCCCAACATGCAGCAACAGCTGTCGCTTACCGACGACCAGGTGGAACAACTGTATGATTTACAGTCCGGGTTTAAAAAGCAGCAAATCGATTATCAGGCAGAATTGCGAAAAAAGCAGATGAAGTTGAAAAGCCTGCTCAACGATATGGCTTCTGCCAGCCAGGTAAAAAATCAGATGAAAGCATGCTCGGAAACCCGGATAAACATGGGGATAGCCGCTTACGAAACCGCGGGTAAAATGAAAGCCGTGTTGAACAGCGATCAAAAAGAGCAATTGAAAAGCATGATGATGCAACAGGGCGGAATGATGCAAGGTACTGGCGGAATGATGAACCCGGGTGGTATGATGCAAAACCGCGGTGGAATGATGAACCAAAATCAGGGCCAGGGCGGAATGATGCAAAACCAAAATAAGTAAAAAGAAAGGAGCTTATTATGATGCACAGATTTGGTGAACACGGCTGGGGAATGGGAATGGGAATGGGCTGGTGGTGGATTATCGGGCTCATTATTATAATTGCCGTTGTGTGGGCGGTTGTTAAAGGAATGAACCAAAGCAACAGTCCCGGCAACCAACCGGGAAGAAAGTCGGCGCTTGATATTTTAAAAGAGCGCTATGCAAAGGGAGAAATCGACAAACAGGAGTTTGACGAACGTAAAAAAGATATAGAATGAAAATTACAATAGCAGCTACCAAAACATGCTCACACCGGCCAAAACTCGAAGAACAATTGCAAGATGCCGGACTGCAATATGAATTATTGTACTTCGAAGATCATCCAGAGCTAATTGAAACATATCAATTAAAAACATCGCCACTTTTAGTTGTGGATGATAAAGTAGTATCGGTAGGGATGCCGGAACAAAGTCAGATTATTGAATTGAAAAATAAAAACAAAATATCATGAAGTATTATATTGAAAAAACAACAGAGTACACTTTTGACGAAGCCGTTGAAAAAGTGACCGAAGAATTGAAAAAAGAAGGTTTTGGCGTATTGTCAGAAATCAACATCCACGAACAACTAAAAGAAAAGTTAGACATTGACTTCAGGAAATACAAAATCCTGGGCGCCTGCAGCCCTGCCAATGCCTATGAAGCTCTTCAGTTTGAAAATAGAATAGGAACAATGTTGCCCTGCAATGTTATCGTGCAGGAGTTGGATAATGGGAAAGTTGAAGTTGCAGCTGTAAATCCGGTGGCCTCTATGATGGCTGTCGAAAACCCGAAATTAATTGAAGTCGCCACTGAAATAAAAGAAAAATTGCAACGGGTAGTTCTTGCATTATAAATATTCAGACTATGGTAATTGGTGAAAAGTGAACTTTGAAAAGAGGGAGAAGCAAAAATAATAATTCTACAATCAACAATTACTTGCCCGGAATGCGGACATAAGAAGGTAGAACCAATGCCGACAGACGCTTGTCAATACTTTTACAAGTGTAAAGAAGTTGAATTTACATACTTCTAATAAAAATGAAAAAGAATAAATTAAAACAGATAACGAGGGTGTTGATCTTATTGGTCATCATACCCTCGTTTACCTTTTGTCAAAATAGCAAACAACAAAAACTATCAAGTAGCCAATTTACAATTACAGAATCGTTTGATCCCGACATTGATATTTCTTTAACTACTGCACCAGCAGAAATACAGCTTTTTGAAAGAGAGAAAACGGCTGTTTACACCTATAAATCCGAGCTGATTAAAGGTGAAAGTTCATCGATTCAACAAATACCCAACTCATATCTTGGTCCCATTATACGTGTTAAACCCAATCAGAAAATTCGTATTCGTTACAACAACGAGCTTTCCACCGAGAGCATAATACATTGGCACGGATTGCATGTTCCACAAGAGATGGACGGTCATCCAAGATATGTAATTAATAATGGAGAGCAATTTGTTTATGAGTTCGTTGTGAACAATCGCCCTGGCACTTATTGGTTTCATCCACATCCACATGGTCTAACGGGTTATCAGGTTTATAAAGGATTGGCAGGTATGTTTATTGTGGAAGAGAGTCAAACCAACCTTCCTTCCGAGAAATATGAAGTACCTCTTGTTATTCAGGACAGAAGATTCGATTCGTCAAACCAACTCATATATTTAGAAGATAATAGAATGGACCAGATGGTTGGATTTTTGGGGGATAAAATTATAATCAACGGCAAAAGTGACACTTCGATGGAAGTAGATAAAGCTACCTACCGTTTTCGGGTGTTGAATGGTTCTAATTCAAGAATTTACAAACTAGCCTGGAGCGATGGGGCTGATTTAACGGTTATTGGTAACGATGGAGGCTTACTTTCTAAACCAACAGAGAAACCTTACATGATGTTGAGTCCTGGCGAACGTATAGAAGTTTGGCGCGATTTTTCTTCAACCAAATCTGCTGAGCAAATTTCACTTAACAGTCTCGCATTCAACAGCGGTACCACCATGGGAATGATGGGCAGTGGAGGAATGGGCGGAGGTATGATGAGAGGAAGAGGTATGCAAAACAGTAACAATCCATCTGATTCGTATGTCGATAATGGCGAAGCACTCACATTGTACAACTTTGTTGTTTCGAACAAACAAGGCGAAGTGGTTCCATTGCCTACAGAGTTTGAACCGATGGAGCAATTTGATTTATCGGAAGCTGTTAATCGAGATTCACCACGTCAGTTTAATTTTCACTTCCAACGTATGGAGTGGCTCATTAATGGAAAAACCTTTGAAATGAATGAAGTGGCAGATTGGGAGAAAGTAAAACTGAACACTACCGAAGTATGGGAGTTTATTAATGGCGGCAGTGGTGGCGGAATGATGGGCAACATGATGAGTATGCCTCATCCTGTTCACATACATGGTATGCAATTTCAGATTATAGAACGAGATGTTTCAGCAGTTCCGCCTGCTGTTTGGAACTCCATGAAAGATGGTTTTATTGATGAAGGTTGGCAAGACACTTTTCTTCTTTTATCGGGTATGCGTGTAAAAGTTGCTTTAAGATTCGAAAATTTTACCGGCATTTTCCTCTATCATTGTCATAATCTGGAACACGAAGACATGGGAATGATGCGTAATTATGAAGTTGTTAAATAGTTTAATCCGACAACTTATTTTGAGTCTTTGATAAGAAAAGGGATAAGGATGGGAGTTGAAAATATATTTCAACAAACTCAGTGACGGATGAAAGTTAAGAATGGTGTAAAGAGTGCAAGTCCTGTTGCGAACTTGCTTGGCTGATAGTTACTTGCACCAAAAGTTAGAAACTTAAAAATAAAAATAATCATGGCAAATAAAAGCAAATCGAATCGACAGCACAATCATTCTAAGAAAAACAGTGCTGATAATAATATGAATCAATACGATTACGAAAGCCATCAACATACAAAGCAAAATCATGATCATGACGACCATGATCACACTGATCATCATAGAATGATGATAAAAGATTTTAGACTCCGATTTTGGATATCTCTTATATTTACGCTTCCAATATTGGCGCTCTCGCCAATGGTTCAGGATCTATTTGGGTTTGAGTTTTCGTTTCTCGGAGAAATAGATAAGTACATTCTTTTTGGACTTTCCACTATTGTTTTCTTTTATGGTGGCTGGCCTTTTCTCAAAGGTATTGTAGATGAGTTAAAGGAAAAACAACCCGGCATGATGACACTTATTGCTGTTGCAATTACAGTGGCCTGGGGTTATAGTACTGCTACAACCTTCGGGTTGGAAGGAGCATCATTCTTCTGGGAACTAGCAACGTTGGTTGATATTATGCTCTTAGGTCACTGGATTGAGATGAAATCTGTGTTGGGTGCATCACGTTCACTGGAAGAATTGGTGAAGCTAATGCCTTCTGAAGCTCATCTTCTTAAAAATGGTAATACTGTTGATGTTAAGCTGGAAGATCTGAAAGAAGGCGACCTTGTGCTTGTTCTTCCCGGCGAAAAAATACCTGTAGATGGTATAATCACAGATGGACAGAGCAATGTAAATGAATCTATGGTTACAGGTGAAGCAAAACCAGTGATAAAAGAGAAGAATAGCAAGGTTATCGGCGGTACCATCAATGGTAATGGCTCGCTCACTGTTAAGGTAGAACAAGTGGGAGAGAATGCCTATCTCAACAAGGTTATTAATATGGTGCGCGATGCACAAAGCGTGAAATCCAGGACTCAGAACCTGGCTGATAGAATTGCATTCTGGCTTACAATTATTGCTCTATCAGTTGGGTTTGCCACACTTGCAACGTGGCTTCTTTTAGGTAAAGAATTCAGTTTTGCAATGGAGCGTATGGCCACTGTAATGGTTATAGCCTGTCCCCATGCCTTAGGACTTGCAGTGCCATTGGTAGTTGCCATATCCACCGCTATTTCCGCTCAGCGCGGGTTGCTTATTCGCAACCGAACGGCATTTGAAAATTCCCGAAAAATAACGATGATGGTTTTTGATAAAACTGGTACACTTACAAAAGGAAACTTCGGAGTTACACGTCTTGGTAGTTTCATAGATGAATTTGATGACAATGATATTTTGAAATATGCAGGCGCTCTTGAATCTAGATCAGAACATCCCCTCGCTATGGGTATTATGCGTAAAGTAAAGGAAGGTGAAATTGAAATTCCTCAAGTTGATAATTTTAATGCTATTACAGGTAAAGGGATTGAAGGAGAAGTTGAAAACAAGAATATAAAAGTTGTAAGCCCAGGCTATCTCAAAGATAAGAAGATTGAAATACCCGACAATGCATATAAAAATGAAGCAGAAACTGTGGTATTTCTTTTAGTAGATAACACGTTGGCAGGGTTTATAGCCATGTCAGATGAGATAAGAGAAGAGTCTTTTGATGCAATTAAAACGCTCAAAGAGAATAATATCAAATGTTATATGATGACTGGTGATAACGAAGTAGTAGCCAAAAGTGTGAGTGATGAGTTACAACTTGACGGTTATTATTCGGGTTTGTTGCCTGATCAGAAACTGGAGAAAATAAAAGAGTTTCAAGAAAAAGGTGAATTTGTTGCCATGACCGGAGATGGAATCAACGATGCACCCGCACTTGCAATAGCCGACGTGGGCATTGCCGTAGGTAGCGGAACGGATGTGGCAGCTGAAACTGCCGATATAATATTAGTAAACAGCAATCCGCAAGATATTACCACGCTTATACTTTTTGGAAAAGCAACTTACAAAAAAATGATACAAAACTTTGTATGGGCAACTGGATACAACGTTGTGGCAATACCGCTTGCAGCGGGGGTTTTATATAGTTCAGGAATATTAATCAGTCCCGCAATGGGGGCAGTTTTTATGAGTTTGAGCACTATTATTGTGGCTCTGAATGCTCAGTTGCTGAAAAGAAAAATGAAAGTGGCAGTAGTAGGAGAAGAGGAATGAAACTCGGAACTAAGTATTAGGGAGTGCGAATGTGTGAATTATGATCCAATAAACCCAAATGGTTTCAAAAATCTTTAAAGTTTAAAATGAACTCTGACTTTTCGGAGTGGACTCTTAATTGTGCTTATTATGAAAAAGATTATTTCGATAGTTATCGTTTTTATGGGTTCATTCATTTTGCTTTATGCCGGGAATAAAGAATCCGGGGAATTGCAGGAAAAGGGCGTGAATGAAATACCAGTATCCCGGCTTCATAAAATGATAAAAAAGAAAGATTTCACATTGGTGAATGTGCATATCCCGTACGACGGGGAAATCCCTAAAACGGATTTGTTTATCCCGTATAACAAAATTAGCGGGCATCTGAACGAGCTGCCTGCAAAAGATAAAAAAATTGTGTTGTACTGCCGTAGCGACCGTATGAGTACGATTGCAGCAAAAGAGCTTGCTAATGCAGGATATTCAAATCTATACAATTTGAAAGGTGGCATGAATGCATGGGAAGCAGCGGGATATCAGTTAATTGATAATCAACCTAGTAATGATGGATCAAAACATGCCCATAAAAAAGTACGGGATGCTGGTAAACCAACTGCCAAATATGCAGCAGCAATTATCGTTGAACGACAAACAGGTGGAACAACTGAATGACCTGCAAAGCCACTTTAAAAAACAGCAAATTGATTTCCAATCTGAGTTACAGAAAAAGCAAATGAAGTTGAAAAGCCTGCTGGATGACATGGCTCCTGCAAACCAAGTTGAACAACAGTTGCAGGACTGTGCCGCCACCAAAATCAGCATGAAATTGGCCGCTTATAAAACCGCCGGAAAAATGAAAGCTGTATTGAATAACGACCAAAAGGAACAGTTGAAAAATAGGATGATGCAACAGGTGGGATGATGAACCCGGGACAAGATGGGATGATGAAAAAACATGATGGAATGATGAACCATGTCCAGGGCGGAATGTTGCAAAATTAAAATATCATGAAGTATTACATCGAAAAAACAGCAAACTACTCTTTTGACGAAGCAGTAGAAAAAGTGACTGAAGAATTGAAGAAAGAAGGTTTTGGGGTATTGTCAGAAATTGACATCCACGAAAAAATAAAAGAAAAACTGGGTGTGAATTTCAGAAAGTATAAGATTTTAGGGACCTGCAATCCGGCCAAAGCGTATGAAGCGCTTCAGGCGGAAAATAAAATCGGAACCATGCTGCCCTGCAATGTTATCGTTCAGGAATTGGATAACGGCAAAACCGAAGTGGCTGCCGTTGACCCGGTAGCTTCGATGCAGGCCGTGGAAAGCGATGAACTGGCATCCATTGCCAGCGAAATAAAAGGAAAACTTGAAAGGGTCATCAAGAATTTGTAAAACAAGAATTGCGACAACCGGTTTAGCACTGGTGGCAGTGTAACTATACGGTTTTAATCCTAGCAGAATATAAAAAACAGCCTGAAAGCTTTTTGTCTCTTGAACCCTCAAAATTCAAAAACTATATAACATCTTTCTAAAATTATATAACAACGGGATTTGTTGTTATCGTACATTTGTAGCTGTAAAAAAAGGTTGTAAAGAACATTTTTAGAAACTATTTGTTTTATTTGCCAGATGATGTTAAAAAGAATCAGTCATATTATTTTGTCCCTTGTCTTGTTGGTTTCAACAATGGGGATGGCTGTGTCGAAACATTATTGCGAAGAAAGTCTGGTTTCTGTTGCGGTGTTCGGGGGCGGTGACAATGATTCCTGTTGCGACATGGACAACTGCTGCCACAACGAAACACAGGTATATCAGGTCAAGGAGGATTTTTCAGTCCCTGTAAATTTAAACGTTCCAGCTTTAGCAGAATTTTATATTTTAGGGCATAACTTGTTGGTAGAGGGATTATTAAATGTCCCTAAAGCGGAAGTTGCAAGCCTGAATTATATTGAAACACCCCCCTTACTCCCAATCCAAAAAACACTTTCCCTGAAGCAGGTATATCTTTTATGATTTTATTATGATTAACAGGAGATTTTTGCGAAGTGCAGAAACCCTCTATATATTTCAGCGATCATTATAAAACCCATAATTGAAATTACATGTTAAATAAAATTATCCGTTTTTTTCTTGAAAACAAATTGGTTACCATTCTACTTTTAACGGGTTTGGTAGCCTGGGGAATTGTTACTTCCCCTTTTGGCTGGCAAATTGGCGTCTTGCCTTCCGACCCCGTCCCGGTAGATGCCATCCCCGACATTGGTGAAAATCAGCAAATTGTATTTACCGAATGGATGGGCCGTTCGCCTCAGGACATTGAAGACCAGATTTCTTATCCGCTTACCACCTATTTATTGGGTATTCCGGGGGTAAAATCCATCCGCAGTTCATCTATTTTTGGCTTTTCCAGCATTTTCGTCATTTTTTCGGATGATGTTGAGTTTTACTGGTCGCGTTCGCGGATACTGGAAAAACTGAGTTCATTGCCCTCCGGCTTATTGCCCGAAGGGGTGCAACCTGCGCTCGGCCCCGATGCCACTGCTTTGGGGCAGGTTTACTGGTACACCATCGAAGGTCGCGACAAAGACGGAAATCCCACCGGAGGCTGGGATTTGCATGAAATTCGCACCGTGCAGGATTTTTATGTGAAATATGGGCTGAACGCTACCGAAGGTGTTTCGGAAGTGGCTTCCATTGGTGGTTTTGTGCAGGAATATCAAATCGATGTTAATCCTGATGCGCTGAAAGCATACAATATCCCGCTTCATAAAGTGATGCAGGCTGTTCAAAAATCCAACCGGGATGTGGGTGCCAAAACCATCGAAATCAACCAGGCCGAGTACTTAGTGCGGGGATTGGGTTACATCAAAAAAACCGAAGACATTGAAAAAGCCGTGGTTGCCGTGCAGGAGAATGTCCCGATACGCATCCAGGACATTGGGGTGGTCAGCCTGGGGCCGTCAACGCGTAGGGGTGCTTTGGACAAAGACGGCGCCGAAGTGGTGGGCGGCGTGGTGGTAGCCCGCTACGGAGCGAACCCCTTGCAGGTTATCAACAACGTAAAAGATAAAATTAAGGAAATTTCGCCCGGGTTGCCCAAAAAGATGTTGGCCAACGGGGTAGAAAGCCAGTTAACCATTGTGCCTTTCTACGACCGTTCCGGTCTCATTTATGAAACCCTGGGAACGCTGGAAGAAGCCATTTCGCTTCAAATTCTGATTGTTATCCTGGTGGTCATCGTAATGGTGCTGAACCTCAGGGCTTCTTTTTTAATTTCCAGCTTGCTTCCCATCGCCGTGCTAATGGTTTTCATCGCCATGCGCTATTTTCATGTGGATGCCAATATCGTGGCGTTGTCGGGTATTGCCATTGCCATTGGAACGATGGTCGATTTGGGGATAATCCTGTCCGAGAACATCATCAAACACACCGACGAAGCTCCTCCTGAACAGAAACTCATAACCACCATTTATAATGGAGCTTCCGAAGTTAGCTCTGCAATTCTTACCGCTGTATCCACTACCATTGTCAGCTTTATACCGGTGTTTACCATGCAGGCCGCCGAAGGCAAACTTTTCGGCCCGCTGGCGTTTACCAAAACCTTTGCATTGATTGCTGCGCTTATCGTTTCATTGTTCATTATGCCCACGCTGGCGCATTGGTTTTTTGGTGCGAAAATTAAAAATGAAAAAATTAGAAAGTGGCTGAATATCGCATTGATCCCCATCGGAATTGCCGCGCTTATTGCCGGACAGACTTGGGGCGGATTGATATTGCTGGCGTTTGGCCTTGTCGGGGTAGTGAAAGAATTTAGCGGAAAACGCTTTGGCATTGCCCTGGAGAAATCAGAAACAGGTAATAGTACCGCACCCACTGGTTCAACAGTGCAACAACGAATGCAGTCATTTGCCTTCTGGGCTCTCAATCATGCTGAGGTCCTAATTGTGCTTATTGGTGTCATTTGGTTACTGGCCAAATATTGGCTTCCACTTGGACCTGCCAAAAGCCTGGTAATGAATGTATTATTTGTTGCCCTGCTCGTAACAATTATCTTAGGTTTTTTCCTAATCCTTGAATATTTCTATAAACCGATACTCCGGTGGTGTTTAAACCATAAAGTCACCTTCCTGTTGATTCCTTCTTTTTTAATATTTTTCGGGGTAACCACCTGGATAGGTTTCAGCAACATTTTTGGTTTTGTGGCCAAAGGCTTCGACGAGGTTGGATGGAATGTGCGCACCACCAAAGTGTGGTCGGGATTGACCCACACCTTCCCCGCCATCGGGAAAGAATTTATGCCTTCACTCAATGAAGGAAGCTTCCTGCTCATGCCTACTTCCATGCCGCATTCAGGTTTTGAATACAACCGCAAAGTTCTGGGGCAATTGGATATGTTGCTCACGAACATCCCGGAAGTTGAACTTACGGTGGGAAAATTAGGAAGGGTAGAGTCGGCACTCGATCCGGCACCCATCTCCATGTACGAAAACGTTATTAATTACCGGTCGGAATATATGCTCAACGAAAAAGGGCACCGGGAAAGGTTTAAAGTAGATAAAAATGACCGGTTTATATTGAGCAACGGAGATACGCTAAGCAATACGGAAGCCTTACATAGTGGGGTAAGCCATCAGGATCTGATACCGGACGCCAAAGGGAATTATTACCGCAATTGGCGGGAGGAAATCAAATCGCCCGATGATATTTGGGATGAAATTATTAAAGTAGCGAAGATTCCGGGCGTAACTTCTGCCCCTAAATTGCAACCCATTGAAACCCGTTTGGTGATGTTGCAAACCGGCATGCGTGCTCCCATGGGGATTAAAGTATATGGGCCCAACTTAAGTACTATCGAAGATTTTGGGATGCAATTGGAAGAGGTGTTGAAAGAAGTGCCTTCGGTAAAAGCCGAGGCGGTATTTGCCGATCGGATTGTGGGAAAACCCTACCTGCACCTCAATATTAACCGCGATGAGATTTCGCGTTATGGATTGAATGTGGAAGATGTGCAGCAAACGATAGAAACTGCAATTGGAGGAATGAAAATCACTTCGACAGTTGAAGGCCGCGAGCGTTTTCCGGTAAGGGTACGCTATCCGCGCGAGCTTCGGGACGACCCCGAATCGCTAAGTAAAATTCTGATACCAACACCAACGGGAGCTCAGATTCCTATCTCCCAAATTGTCGATTTTGAGTACGTTAGAGGGCCCCAGGCCATTAAAAGTGAGGAGACTTTTTTGGTGGGTTATGTTTTGTTCGACAAGCGGGAAGGATTTTCAGAAGTAACCGTTGTCAATGATGCGCAGAACACGATACAAGCCCGTATCGATTCCGGCGATTTAAACGTACCGGCCGGAGTCAGTTACAAGTTTTCGGGCAGTTATGAAAACCAGGTACGGGCAGAAAAACGCCTCTCCATCATTGTACCGTTGGTTTTGGTGATTGTGTTTCTGATTCTCTACTTCCAGTTTAAGTCGGTCTCCACATCGTTGATGGTTTTCTCGGGCATTGCCATGGCCTTTAGCGGAGGTTTTATGATGATATGGCTCTACGGGCAGGGCTGGTTTGTGGATTTCTCCATCTTTGGCACCAATATTCGGGAGCTGTTTCAGATGCACACCATCAACCTGAGTGTGGCCGTTTGGGTCGGCTTTATCGCCCTCTTCGGCATAGCTACTGATGACGGTGTTTTAATGGCCACTTACTTGGATCAAAGCTTCGCCCGGCGTAAAACCGATAACCTGAAAGGAATACGGGCGGCTGTGGTGGAAGCGGGCTACCGCAGAATCAGGCCTGCTGCAATGACCTCGGCAACAACCATCATCGCGCTGCTGCCCATCCTTACTTCTACCGGTCGGGGTGCTGACATCATGATTCCCATGGCCATTCCGGCTTTCGGGGGGATGATTTTTGCAGCAGTAACCTATTTTATCGTGCCAGTGCTTTACAGCATGCGCGAAGAACGGAAACTAAAAAAGATACAATCATGAAGTTCATTATAAATAGTCTTTTACTGATATTCCTTGGAATTACAACAAGTCAGGCCCAAACGCTGGATGATTACTTTCAAATCGCAGCCGAAAACAACCCGGGCCTGCAGGCCAAATACAAGGAGTTTGAAGCTGCGCTTCAAAAAGTTCCGCAGGTGAGCTCCCTTCCCGACCCCACTTTTTCGTTCGGATATTTAGTTCCGAAAATGGGCTCGCAACGGGCAGAACTGACCATCAACCAGATGTTCCCCTGGTTTGGCACGCTCGCTGCACAGGCCGACGCAGCAAGCTTAACGGCAAAAGCCAAATACCAGTCGTTTATAGATGCCCGGAACCAACTGTTTTTTCAGGTTTCGGCTGCATTTTATCCTTTGTTTGAGTTGAACCGCTGGCAACAGATTGAACGGGACAACATCGAAATACTGGAAGCCTATAAATCCATTGCCAACACAAAATTCAAAAATGGCATGGCGCCCATGGTGGATGTTTTGCGCGTGGATATTATGCTCAAAGATGCTGCCACCAACCTTGAAATCCTCAACCAGAAAGAAAAACCGCTGGTTACCACTTTCAACAAACTGCTCAACAGAAACGAAAATGCGAAAGTTGAAATTGCCGACTCCCTGGCAGTTGAATTCGTGGGGAACGAGTTCCGAAAGGATTCGCTGCTGACGGGAAACCCACTTTTGGAGGCACTCGAATTGAAAGTGCAGTCAAGCAAAGCAAGCGAAATAGCAGCGCAAAAACAAGGCTTACCAAAACTGGGCGTGGGTTTGGGATATATGGTCATGGATAAAAACTCCAATGGCGGTATGACCGACAATGGCAATGATGTGCTGATGCCCATGGTTTCCGCGAGCATCCCCATTTTCAGGAAGAAATACAAAGCGGCGGAAAAAGAAGCGCAACTGATGCAGGAAAGTTACGCCCTTCAGAAAGAAGAAACCGCAAACATGCTTATATCAAATTACGAAACCACCTGGTTCGAACTCCGGCGCCAACAACAGTTGATTGAACTGTACGACCAGCAAATACGGGTGTCGGAGCATGCACTAAACCTTTTGTTTAGCGCTTACGGCAATTCGGGAAAAGAATTTGAGGAGGTATTGCGCATGCAACAACAATTGTTGAAATACGAAAAAATGATGGCTACGGCGGAAGTTCAATACCAGATTGCATTGGCAAAATTAAATTACATCACGGCAAAATAGATTAAAAATGAAAACAAATAGAAATTCTATCATTATCGCTGTTTCAACACTGGCAATTGGTTTGTTGCTGGGCTGGTTGATATTTGGCGGGTCGGGCAACAAAGCCAAAGACGAACACCAACATGAAACAGTAGAAGTTGCAGGCGAAGTTATCTGGACCTGCTCCATGCACCCGCAAATCCGCCAAAATGAGCCGGGCGATTGCCCCATCTGCGGGATGGATTTAATCCCGCTGGAAGATGAGCAGGACAGCGAAATTGATCCGATGGCCATCAGCATGTCGCCCACAGCCATGCAACTGGCCGATATCAGTACGGCAGTAGTAGGGGCCATGAACCCGGCAAAAATGGTACGCTTAAACGGCAAGGTACAATCCGACGAGCGTTTGGTGTATTCACAATCCTCCCACATACCCGGCAGAATTGAAAACCTGATGGTAAATTTTACAGGCGACTATGTAAAAAAAGGCCAGATAATCGCATCGGTTTACTCCCCCGAATTGGTAACAGCACAGGAGGAGTTGTTTGAAGCCCAAAAAATTAAGGAGACACAGCCACAGCTTTTCAATGCAGCCAAAGAAAAGTTAAAAAACTGGAAGTTAACCGACAATCAGATTGAGCAAATCCTGCAATCGGGAACTACTAAAGAAACCTTTGATGTACAGGCTGATGTTTCGGGCTACGTAACCCAAAAAATGGTCAACTTGGGCGATTACATCCAAAGGGGGCAGCCCATTTACCAAATTGCCGACCTGTCAAAAATATGGGTGCTTTTTGATGTCTATGAATCGGATATGCCCTGGATTAAAAAAGGCGATAAGGTTGAATTTACCGTAGCCTCCCTTCCGGGCGAAGCATTTGCCGGCACAATCTCTTTCCTCGATCCGGTAATCGATCCCAAAACGCGGGTGGCAAAAGCCCGGGTTGAAATGGCAAACAGCAGATTAAGGCTGAAGCCGGAGATGTTCGCATCGGGCACGGTAGAGGCAAAACTCCCCAATCGGTCCAATGCCGTTGTTGTTCCAAAAACAGCCGTCATGTGGACCGGGGAACGTTCGGTGGTTTATGTGAAATCACAAACCGATAAAGGCGTCAATTTTATGATGCGCGACGTGAATTTGGGCCCTGCATTGGGTGAAAGTTATGTGATAGAAAGTGGTTTGCAAGGCGGAGAAGAAATAGCGGTAAACGGAACATTTAGTATTGATGCGGCCGCGCAGCTTGCGGGAAAACCAAGCATGATGAGCCCGTCAGGCGGCCCTGCAATGACAGGGCATAACCATGGCGGAACGGAAATGGCTGCAGCGGGCGGGGGGCCCGCCCCAAGTGAGGGTTTCACTTTAAGTGAAACCTTCACTAAAACAACCGACCCTGCATTTAAAGCCCAACTTACCAAAGTTTATGAAAACTACCTGCTTATGAAGGATGCCCTTGTCGCATCCGATGCCCATAAAGTGATGACAGCAGCAGGTGATGTATCCGCGGCTTTAAAAAATGTAGATATGGGATTATTGAAAGGCGATGCACATAGGGCCTGGATGGAGTACCTTGAAGTACTTGAAAAAACAGCAACTTCAATGAGCAAACTAATGGATATTGAAAAACAACGCGGTGAATTTGCGAAGTTCAATATTGCCTTTTACAAAAGTATCAAAGCATTTGGTTTGGATAACGTTACCGCTTACTACCAGTATTGCCCAATGGCAGAAAAGGACAAAGGGGCATATTGGTTTAGCAGTTCCGAAGAAATCAGAAATCCCTATTTCGGGGATGCGATGTTGAAATGTGGTGAGAACAGGGAAATCTTGAAATAAATGAATAATTATGAAACTTATAAAAGCTTATATCAGGTACCGTAAATTAGAAGAAGTTTACAATGCGCTAAACAGTGCAGGTTTTTGCTGTATGACCTTTGCGGAGTGCGAAGGCACAGGTCAATATTCCGACCACGAAAAGGAACATATCAGCCATAAATATCCGTTTGCCGCTGCTTACCGGGTAATCAAACTGGAAGTACTCGTGGCAGGGGAGCATGTACACCCGGTTATGGAACTTATCCGTAAGAACGCACGGACAGGGTACCGCGGCGATGGGATGATTGTCATTTCACCGGTTGACGAGGTTTATAAAGTGAGAACCGATGAAAAAGGGATTCTGGCGGTTTGACCGATGATTTATTGCCCGATGGCATTCGATAAGAAAGGGGCATACTGGATAAGTGAAAACAGAGAGATCCAAAATCCATATTTTGGGGACAAAATGCCAAAATGTGGTGAAATAAAAGAAGAGTTATAAACAATTTAAAATGTAAGTACAATGAAAAAAACAATTATTTTGCTCAGCCTGGCTTTAGTAAGCTGGGGAGCTTTTGCACAACACGACCATTCCAAAATGGGACACTCTACTGAAGGACATTCCAATATGGATTCTAAAATGGCAAACAAATCCATGGTTCAGTCTTCTGTTAACGTTGAACGTTCTAAATCGGCAACTGCCATTATCGACAATTACCTTGCTTTAAAAGATGCACTGGTGGCCGATAACAGCACTAAGGCAGCAAGCTCGGGGGAAAAGCTGTTCGATGCTTTCGAAAAATTCAATATTTCAGCCCAAGCAAAATCTCAACAAAAAGAATTGGGTGAAATTATAGAAGATGCCAGGGAACATGCCGAACATATTTCGGAAAACAAAGGGAACATCGAGCATCAAAGGGAACACTTTGAAATCCTGAGCATGGATATTAAAGATATGGTAATCATTATAGGCTCCGACCGGAATTTATATCAGGCATTTTGCCCGATGTACAACAACAATGAAGGTGGTATGTGGTTGAGTGCATCCAGTGAAATAAAGAATCCTTTTTATGGTAACAAGATGTTGAAATGCGGCAGTGTTCAACAAGAAATTTCCATTAAGTGAAGTGGCTGAAAATTATAGGATTAGTACTGTTGGTGGCCTTGGTGGGTTTGCAATTCATTCCCACCAGGTCCAACCAAAGCACAACCGTGCCGCCAACCGACTTTATAAAAACATTTGAGGTTCCCGAACAGGTGGGACAAATACTTAATTCTTCCTGCTACAATTGTCATAGCAACACCACCAACTATCCCTGGTACAGCAGGGTGCAGCCCGTTGGTTGGTTTCTGGAAAACCATATCAACAAAGGAAAGGAGGAACTTAACTTTAGTGAATTTGGCTCGTACTCGGGCCGGAAACAAAAAAGCAAATTAACTTCGATGATGAGCCAGGTTGAAGATGGTGAAATGCCTTTGGCTTCCTATACCTTCATCCATCGTGAAGCCCGCTTATCAGCAGAAAGCAAAGGAGCCTTGATTGAATATTTAAAGAAATTAAAGGAATCACTTCAATAAACCCCTTGGCTACAGAATATTATTATTTTACCAAAAATAAGGAAAAATGGATATCAACATTAAAAATATGGTGTGCAATCGGTGTATTATGGTGGTTTCACAAACTTTTGAAAAAGCCGGGATAAAAACTGAAAACATACAGTTGGGCAAAGTAAAAACCACGGATGAAGTCACTCCCGAAAAACTCGAACAACTGAACGAAAGCCTGAAAAGCATGGGGTTCGAAATTATCACCGATTCAAAGGGCAGGTTAATCGAATCAATAAAAAACATCACCATCGATTATGTGTACCACTATTCAGGGGAAAACAAGATGAATTTTTCGGATTATCTTATCGGCAAACTCAACCTGGATTATCCCTACCTGAGTTCGCTTTTTTCTTCAGTAGAAGGCACCACCATCGAAAAATACATGATCTGCCTAAAAATAGAACGGGTAAAAGAATTATTGGTTTACGATGAAAAAACATTGAGCCAGATTGCTTATGAAATGGGCTACAGTAGCGTGGCCCACTTGTCGGGGCAATTCAAAAAAATTACCGGGTTTACCACCTCTTATTTCAAAAACCTCAGGGAATATAACCGCAAGTCAATCCACGATGTATAGTAATCAATAAATCATGTAAATCATTCAATGAATCATGTAACACATCAAATAACTGGGTATTGTATCTTTGAAATAGTTAAACATTTGAAATTATATATCATGAAAACACTTAGAAATTTTTTTACAGGAGGAAAAGAGAGAGAAATGGTTCAAAACAATGGTAACACGCGAGTTACCGGGCTTCAAACTCGGTATTACTGCCCCATGAAGTGCGAAGGCGAAAAAACCTACAATACCCCGGGCTATTGCCCGGACTGCAACATGAAACTGGTCCCGGTGGACAGCAAGGGTTCGCATGACAAACATAAACACAACCATGGCTGCTGCTAAAACATCCACAATGTAATCACTTAAAAAAATTACATACCGCTCATCCGATGACATTACCATCGAATAAGTAAAAGTTAGAAAGGAGGTACGAATATGGAATGGCTGGCAGAAAATTGGCTTTGGATTTTATTTGCGATAGCATTTGTTGCTATGCACGTGTTTGGGCACGGAGGACATGGTGGACATGGAAATCATGAAGAAACTGAAAGACCTGAAAATTACAAGGATGAGAAACGGGAGCGGAAAAGTTCAGACGGGTCTGGTCATCATCATCATTAATAATAAAGAAAGGAGAAATATATCATGCTAAAAATAAAAATTGTAACCTGGTCGTTGGGAACTTTTACAGCCGTGAGTTTTATAGTTTGTGTCATTTATGGCCTTGTAACACCCGATAGTTTCCACATGCATACATTCCTTGAGTCGGTTTTGCCAGCTTTCAAATGGCTGACCTGGTGGGGATTTCTTTTGGGGCTGACAGAAAGTTTCCTGTATGGTGTTTACACGGGTTTGGTGTTTGTTCCCATCTATAATTTTTTTTATAAAAGATGGGATAAATAAAAAAAAATGGCAAAAATAATTTCTAAAAAATACTTGTCAGAAAAGGTGGTCCAACTGGAAATTGAAGCACCACGGATTGCGAAAAAACGCAAAGCAGGGCATTTTGTGATTGTTAAGATTGACAAAAATGGAGAACGGATACCGCTTACAATATCCCAGGCCGACAGTAAAAAAGGTACGATAACAATAGTGGTACAAATTGTAGGTGTAACGAGCCTCAAATTGTCAAAACTTGCAGTGGGCGAAGAAGTGACTGATGTTGTTGGCCCTTTGGGCAATGCAACACATACAGATAAAGTGGGGACAGTACTTTGTGCCGGAGGGGGCGTAGGCGTTGCACCGTTGCTTCCCATTGTTGAAGCCATGCACAAGGCCGGGAACAAAGTAATTTCGGTTCTGGCTGCCCGTGATAAGGAACTGTTAATCCTTGAAAAAGAAATTTCAGCCTTTTCTGACCAGGTAATTGTTATGACGGATGATGGGAGTTACGGCCAAAAAGGACTGGTAACAGATGGGATGGAAATGGCCATAACACAGGAGAAAATAGACCAGGCAATCGTAATCGGCCCGGCAATAATGATGAAATACGCCAGCATGCTCACCCAAAAATACAACATTCTCACACTGGCCAGCCTTAACACAATTATGGTGGATGGCACCGGCATGTGCGGGGCGTGCAGGGTGTCGGTAGGCGGGCGCACAAAGTTCGTTTGCGTGGACGGGCCGGAATTCAACGCCCACGATGTTGATTTTGACGAGTTATTGATGCGGTTGGGCTCTTACAAAAACGAGGAAGCAGGGGCATATAAAAAACTATTGACTTAAAAATAAGAAATAGCACAATGTGATGGGCGAAAGTAATTTAGGAACATATAGCGGACGGAATGAGGAATGGCGTTTGGACTTACGGAAAAAGTTGAAAACGAAGGAGAGGATTGCCATTGACAGGACAAAAATGCCCGAAGCAGACCCCTTGTCCAGGATTAAAAGTTATGTGGAAGTAAATTCGGGGCTGACCAAGGAACAGGCTGTTATTGAAGCACAGCGTTGTCTTGATTGTGTAAACCCGACCTGCATCGAAGGATGTCCGGTAAGTATCAATATCCCGGGGTTTATAAAATCTATAGAAACGCTTGATTTCGACAACGCCATCAGGGTATTGAAAGATACGAATGCCTTGCCTGCCGTGTGCGGGCGAGTTTGTCCGCAGGAAATCCAGTGCGAAGCCAGTTGTTTTTATCAAACGAAATTAAACAAACCAGCCATTGCCATTGGTCACCTTGAACGTTTCGCCGCCGATTATGCGCGGAATTCAGGGAAAGATTTTATACCCGAAATATCTGTGCAAAGAGATGGGAAAGTGGCCATTATCGGTTCGGGGCCATCAGGCCTGGCCGCGGCGGGAGAGCTGGCAAAACTGGGATATCAGATCACCGTTTTCGAAGCGCTCCATGAGCTTGGCGGGGTATTGAAATACGGGATACCTGAATTCAGGCTGCCCAATGAAGTAGTGGACTTTGAAATCAACAATTTGAAAAAGCTGGGAGTGAATTTCGAGAAAAACTTTATCGTGGGGAAAACAGCCGATTTCGATGACCTGAGAGAAGAAGGATACTCCGCCTTTTTCGTTGGCAGCGGGGCAGGTTTGCCGATGTTTATGAATATTCCCGGGGAAAATTTTATCGGTGTTTTATCTGCCAACGAATACCTGACACGTGTAAATTTAATGGGGGCTACAAAAGAAGGTTTCGACACCCCTGTTTTGAAAGGAAAAAATGTGGCAGTTGTCGGCGGCGGAAATACGGCCATGGATTCAGTAAGGACAGCCAAACGGCTCGGGGCCGAAAAAGCCATGATCGTTTACAGAAGGTCATTGGAAGAAATGCCTGCCAGGGACGAAGAAATTCAACATGCAAAAGAGGAAGGGATTGAATTCCTGGTGCTCAATAATCCTGTGGAATACCTCGCCGACAAAAACGGCAGGGTAAATAAAATGAAACTTCAAAAAATGGAACTGGGCGAACCCGACCATTCCGGAAGGCGCAGGCCGGTCCCGGTGGAAGGTTCCGAATATTTCATAAAAGTTGATTTAGTGATTGTAAGTATTGGCGTTTCCCCTAACCCGCTTATTCCGATGAGCCTGCCGGAATTGGAAACTTCAAAATGGAAAACGATAACCGTGGATGCCGATACTATGCAATCCAGTATTCCGGGCCTGTTTGCCGGTGGGGATATTGTGCGTGGCGGCGCTACCGTAATTCTTGCAATGGGCGATGGGCGAAAGGCTGCCCAAAACATACATCAGTATTTACAAAAAGAAGCGAACCCGGAAATACAGGATAACAAGCAGCAAAACCAACAAAATAAAAAATAAATTATGGCCGATTTATCAGCAAACTATCTCGGGATGAACCTCAAAAGCCCGATTATTGTAGGCAGTTGTGGTTTGACTTCCAAACTTGAAAATATAATACTGATGGAAAGGAACGGTGCCGGTGCCATCGTTTTAAAATCCATTTTTGAAGAAGAAATCCTGCTTTCCCTCGACAAAAAAATCAAAGACGCTTCAAAAGATAGGCTCCTGTATTACGACTATTCCGAAACCTACGACTATTTGGATATCCATACACGCAACGAAGAGCTCGACAACTACCTGCAATTTATCAGGGAAATAAAAAAAGAAGTTTTGATCCCGGTTATTGCAAGCATCAACTGTGTAAGCGATACAGAGTGGACCGACTTTGCCTTAAAAATCCAGGACGCCGGAGCTGATGCGTTGGAATTGAACCTGTTTTTCAACCCCACCGGTTTCCAAAAAGTGGATGTTGAAAAACTGTCGGTTCAAATTGTGGAAAAAATCCTGAAAACAGTTTCAATTCCCGTATCGGTAAAACTCAGCAGCAATTATTCCAACCTGGGGAATACCATTCAGGAGCTTAGCAAAACGGGTGTCCGTGGCATTGTGTTGTTCAACAGATTTTTTTCGGTTGATTTCGACATGGATAAGCTCGCAGTGGTTTCTGCTGATATTTATAGTTCGCCACAGGATTATACAAAATCGTTACGTTGGATAGCCCTGCTTTCTGACAAAATCGGCTGCGGTATTGCTTCGTCAGGAGGTATCCATACAGGCGAAGCAGCTTTAAAACAAATCCTTGCCGGAGCCGATGCCGTTCAGGTAGTTTCGGTTTTATACAAAAACGGGATTGACCATTTAAACGTTTTACTGAAAGAAATGGAAGGATGGATAGAGGAAAAGGGATTTAATTCGCTTAGCCAGGTTAAAGGGATGATGAGCAACAAAAACGTCAAAAATCCTGAAGTTTTTGAGCGGATGCAGTTTATGAAATATTATGGTGGGATTTATTAATTGCCTATGAAATGGGCTACAGCAGCGTGGCCCATTTGTCGGAGCAATTTAAAAAAGTTACCGGGTTTACCACCACTTATTTCAAAAACCTCAGGGAACACAATCGCAAATCAATTCACTATGTATAGAAATCAATAAATCATGTAAATCAATCAATGAATTATGTAATGCTTTAAATACATGTCGGTTGTATCTTTGCGATTGGTAAACATCTAAAATTAAAAACCATGGAAGAAAATAAATCAGATAAAAATTCCAAAAGCGATAAGGTTCCTAAAAACCATGTTGTAGGTGGAAAAGTTACTGAATACTATTGTCCCATGCACTGCGAAGGCGAAAAAACGTACAGCAGTCCTGGCCGCTGCCCGGTGTGCAACATGTTTCTTGTTCCGGTTTCCGCGAAAAAGAAGGCTCCCAAAATGGACTTTCAGGATATGAAAGTTGCTCCGGGAATGAGGGAAGGCGAAGGCAAAGGCAGAGGCGAAGAAAAGGGCAGAGAAGGAGGTAAATATTATTGCCCCATGCATTGTGAGGGTGACAAAATCTACGAAAAGCCGGGAGATTGCCCGGTTTGCGGAATGCACCTGAACAAAGAGGAAAGTGCATCGCCGTCAAAAGTAGTTTATACCTGCCCGATGCACCCCGAAATTAAGCAGAATGGCCCCGGAAGCTGCCCGAAATGCGGAATGGATTTGGTGCCAGAAAAAGGCGTGGAGACCAGCGACGAAGAAAAAGCTTATCAGAAAATGAAAAAGAAATTCTGGATTGCCGTCGCCTTGAGCATTCCGGTTTTAATAATTGAAATGTCGGATGTTTTTGGTTTTCTGCATTTGTATGAGTTAGCTCCGAAAAAAGTTTGGGGCTGGCTTGAATTCATTCTGGCAACACCCGTAGTCTTTTACAGCAGTTGGGACTTTTTCAAGCGGGGCTGGAGTTCAATCGTCCGGTGGATGCCCAACATGTGGACACTCATTTCCATAGGTGTGGGGGCAGCGTATCTTTTCAGTGTTTTTGCCCTGCTCGTGCCATCCGCGTTTCCATCCCAATTTCAGGATGCCGATGGCAATGTTCACCTCTATTTTGAAGCCGCCGCTGTTATCTTGACTCTGGTTTTGCTTGGCCAGGTGCTGGAGTTGCGGGCGCACAGCAAAACCAATTCGGCCATAAAAGCACTGCTTGGACTGGTTCCCCCGGTAGCAAGGGTGGTTCGCAACGGCGAAGAAACCGAAATCCCGCTCGAAGAAGTGAAAGTGGGCGATATACTGAAAGTGAGGCCGGGAGAGAAAATCCCTGTTGACGGCTCGGTGTCCCTTGGCGAAGCAGTGATCGACGAAAGCATGATTACCGGCGAACCCATTCCAACGGAGAAATCAAAAGGGGACAAAATCACCGGCGGCACCATCAACGGTAAAACCGCTTTTGAAATGATAGCCGAGAAAGTGGGCAGCGATACCCTGTTGGCACAAATCATTGAAATGGTGAATAAGGCCAGCCGTTCGCGGGCGCCCATCCAAAAACTGGCCGATACCGTTGCCAAATATTTCGTGCAAATTGTAATTTTCATTGCCATTATAACCTTTGTGGTTTGGGCAATCTGGGGGCCGGAGCCGGCGTATGTCTATGCGTTTGTAAATGCCGTAGCGGTGCTGATTATTGCCTGCCCATGTGCCTTAGGGCTTGCAACGCCCATGTCGATTATGGTGGGAATGGGCCGCGGCGCACAATCGGGTGTTCTGGTAAAAGATGCCCGCGCCATGGAAGAAATGAATAAAGTGGATATCCTCATTGTTGATAAAACCGGTACACTTACCGAGGGAAAACCCAGCCTGAACAGTTATAAATCCTTTGGCAGTTTAAGCGACCAGGAGATTTTGAAACTGGCCGCTTCTGTTGATGCCGACAGCGAGCATCCCCTGGCCGATGCCATTGTTGCCGGGGCAAAAGCGGAAAACCTCGAATTGCTGCAACTCGACAAATTTGAATCGCTTACCGGAAAAGGCGTAAAAGCCATTTATAAGGGAAAACCCATTGGATTAGGCAACCACCGTTTAATGGAAGATTTTGGGGCGAATTTAAACGACGAACAAAAGCAAATGGCCCAGGAGTGGCAACTCACCGGCCAAACCGTGATGTACCTCGTCCTCGACAAAAAAGTAGAAGGTATGGTCAGTGCTTCCGACAAAATAAAAGAGACTTCGGCAAATGCCATCTCCGAACTCCAAAGAATGGGTGTGGAAGTGCACATGCTCACCGGCGATAACCAACACACGGCCAAAGCGGTGGCAAGCGAACTGGGCTTAGACGGCTTCACCGCCGATTGCCTCCCCGAAGACAAATATAACCGGGTGAAAGAGTTGCAGGATCAAGGCCGCATTGTTGCCATGGCCGGCGACGGAATAAACGATGCACCTGCATTGGAACAGGCGAACGTGGGCATTGCCATGGGCACCGGAACCGACATTGCCATGCAAAGTGCCGAAATTACCTTGGTTAAAGGCGATTTAAACGGAATTGTTAGGGCCCGTGACCTGAGCCATAAAGTGATGCGCAACATAAAGCAAAACTTGTTTTTTGCATTTGTTTACAACGCCTTAGGTGTTCCGATAGCAGCAGGGATTTTATTCCCATTCTTCGGAATTCTTCTCAGCCCAATCATTGCTGCTGCAGCCATGAGTTTTAGTTCGGTTTCGGTGATTGCAAATGCTTTGCGTTTAAGAAGAAAATAAATAGTATGAATCCTTTAAAAATTAAAAAAGATGAAAACAAAAGTTTTGAGTTTAGTAGCCCTGTTTATGCTGGGTGCAGTTTCGGTTTTTGCAGCAGAAAAAACCGAAAAGTTTAAAGTGAAAGGAAATTGCGGCATGTGCGAAAAGCGCATCGAAAAAGCCGCAAAAGCAGTTGACGGCGTTAAGGAAGCCGATTGGAACAAAGAGACCAAGATGATTGAGGTAAAGTTCGATGACGCTAAAACCGATTTGGATAAAATCGAAGTAGCAATTGCCAAAGTGGGCCACGACACACCGCATCACAAAGCGTCCAAAGATGTTTACGATGAGCTTCCGGGATGTTGTCAGTACGACCGTTCCGACAAAAAAATGGAAGGTGCGCACGAAGGACATCAGCATTAATGCTCGGTTGATATTAACCAAAGGGAATTGTCAAAAAGCTGACAATTCCCTTTTTTTGATCCGAAATATGAAAGAAATTATCCTTCATTCAGTGATAACCTGTCATGAATGTAATTTTCAAAAGAAATTAAAGCACTGTTAAAAAATTAAAATTAAAATTTGCGCATTCCAAAAAATAAAGTACGTTTGTATTCTACTGTAATGGCAGGATAAATTATAAAGTCAAATGATAAATAGATCGCTTTCCATAAATAACATGATGTGTATGTGTTGTTGTATGTTGGTCCAACATGTGGAGGGTGATATCATGCTTTGATAGTTATTTTAAAGTAGATTAGATTAATACATCATACAGCTCTTCACAAATTTTGTGAGGGGCTTTTTTTTACCCAAAAAATAAATGAGAAATATCTTTTCCAATGTTTACGCTTGTTGTTGTACATGTAAAATTATTGCGTGGAGGGGATATTGTATTGTCCAAATTTGATAAAAGACAGAAATAAATACAATTCATTTTAAGCCCTTCACGTTCGTGAGGGGCTTTTTTATTCACTTTTTTAAAATACAAAAATTATGAATCAGACAGTATTAAATTTAATTGGAAATACCCCGATGGTAAAAGTAAACCATATTGATACAGGCGTTTGTAATCTGTATTTAAAACTTGAAAGCGCTAACCCGGGCGGTTCAATCAAAGACAGGATCGGTTTATCTATGATAACAGAAGCTGAAAAAACGGGATTGATTAGACCGGGTTCTGTTTTAGTAGAAGCCACTGCCGGAAATACCGGGTTAGGTTTGGCTTTAGTTGCGGCTGTTAAGGGATATAAACTAATCCTTGTTATCCCTGATAAAATGAGCCGCGAAAAAATCTTACATCTGAAAGCTATGGGCGCTGAAGTTATTATGACCCGCACAGATGTTAATAAAGGCCACCCTGAATACTATCAGGATATGGCCGAACGAATAGCTAAGGAAACCCCAAATGCTTTTTATATCAATCAATTTGGGAATCCGGCAAATCCATTTGCTCATGAAACAACAACAGGTCCTGAAATTTTTAAACAGCTTGAAGGCAAGATTGATGCTGTTGTTTGCGGGGTTGGCTCGTCAGGCACTCTTACCGGGTTGACCCATTATTTTCAGAGGGTTAAACCTGATGTTGAGATGATTGTTGCCGATCCTCAAGGTTCCGTTATAAAAGATTTTATTACGAAAGGTACTTTTGGCGAAGCCGGGTCATGGTTCGTTGAGGGGATTGGGGAAGATTTCATACCCCAAATAGCTGATTTTTCCCTTACAAAAAGAGCCTATACAATCAGCGATGAAGAAAGTTTTTCAACCGCACGGTCAATACTGCGCAAAGAAGGGATTCTTGCAGGTTCTTCATCGGGAACCCTCATTGCTGCGGCTATAAAATATTGCCTGAAGCAACAGCATCCGAAAAACGTAGTGACGTTTGTTTGTGACACCGGCAATAAATACCTGACAAAAATGTTCGACAATTCCTGGATCCATGATAATGGATTTTCAGAAATCATATAAAGTAATAATCGATTTAAAACAATTAAAAATTTTCAATTATGAAACGACCATGTAGAAATGCTTCACAAACAAGCATAATTAAAATGAGGGAGTTACATCCAATACCTTTGAAAACTTTTAATTTTAATTGGATGAAATTTTCAACAAAAGTGATTCACGCAGGTCAGGAACCTGACAAAGGAACAGGTTCTGTGGTAGTTCCCATTTATCAGACATCAACCTATAAACAGGATGGAGTAAATGTACACAAAGGGTTCGAGTATTCACGAACAGGAAACCCTACACGGCAAGCTTTGGAAGAATGCCTTGCAGTCCTCGAAAATGGCCGCTTTTCTCTTGCATTTTCATCCGGGTTGGCTGCTGAACATGCCGTTCTATCAACGTTAAAACCCGGCGACCATGTAGTTGCTGCCGAAGATATGTATGGTGGTACTTATCGGTTGTTTGAAAATGTTTTTAAACCTTACGGTCTTCAATTCAGTTATGTTAACGGCAATATCTATGATTTTGAGAATGCAGTTAAGCCAGAAACTAAACTATTCTGGATTGAATCGCCAACAAATCCATTATTGCGCATTATCGATATTCCGGGTGTATCGGCAGTTGCACACTCGAAAAATATAAAAGTTGTTGTTGACAATACGTTTGCTTCCCCCTATTTTCAACAACCATTGTCGTTAGGCGCCGATCTAGTTGTGCACAGTACCACAAAATATATTGGCGGCCATTCCGATTTAATAGGAGGGGCAATAATTGTTAATGATGAAGAATGGTTTACTAAATTAAAATTCTTGCAAAATGCCATTGGTGCAATTCCTGGCGCTTTCGACAGTTGGCTGATGCTGAGAGGTATAAAAACTCTTTCGGTCAGGATGAAACAACATGAGGAAAACGCATATAAAATAGCCAGTTTCCTTGAAAACCATCCAGCGATTTCCCAGGTATATTATCCCGGATTATTATCAAATCCTTTTCATGCTCTTGCTAAACAACAAATGACCGGATTTGGCGGTATGATTTCCTTTCGGTTTAGAAATCTGGATGAAAAGAAAGTAAATTCTTTTTTTAGGAAGTTGAAAATTATATCGCTTGCAGAAAGTTTAGGAGGTGTCGAATCATTGATTTGCTATCCGTCAGCAATGACTCATGGTTCTATTCCTGAAAAACAAAGAAACGCTATTGGAGTTACCAAAGATTTAATTCGACTTTCTGTGGGAATTGAAGATGTTGAAGACTTGCTTGAAGACCTATCGCAAGGTTTAAATTATTAAAACTGCCTATCCACTTTAGTTAAATAAATTATTGGTTATGCCTAATGGAACACGCTGATTGTTAGAACGTTCCCCTTTAGGGGTCAGGGATAAAATAGATGAATATGTATGCAAGCAGACTTTTCGGAGTAGATTCTTGATGGAATGATTATTTAGAGAGGTTTTAAAAGATCTGCTTCCCTTATGTCAAGGCCTTTAATAATGAAAATGATGTTCCTTTTTTGCCAAAAAAACATCAACAAGAATTAGCCATTATAAACTAATGTCGTTTAGTAAACGAAACCAGACTTCCCTGCCCGTCCGGTCAGACGAGGACTTCGCTCAGTCTGACAGTCACCCTGAGTCGCCACCTATTTTTTTGAATGGGCATAATGGGGAAATGACAGGTTGTTCGAAGCAACCATTCCCACGCAGGTGGGAATCCCTTCCTTTGATGCTGGGATTCCCGCCTTCGCGGGAATGAAGTACATTTAGAATCTGTCATTCGTATTGCATCTAATAAACAGGTAATGATATAAACTTGTCAAAAAGATGAAAACAAAAGTTTTGAGTTTAGTAGCCCTGTTTATGCTGGGCGCAGTTTCGGTTTTTGCAGGAGAAAAAACCGATTTGGATAAAATCGAAATGGCAATTGCCAAAGTGGGCCACGACACATCGCATCACAAAGCGTCCACCGAAGTTTACGACGAGTTGCCCGGATGCTGTAAGTACGACCGTTCCGACAAAAAAACGGAAGGATCGCACGAAGGCCATCAACATTAATTGACGGTTCAAATTGAGCAGCAGTTTATTTGCTGCTCAATTTTTTTCTGATTTTATGGAAGGGATTCTTGAAGAGCTAATTATTTAGAGAGGTTCTAAAATACCTGACTTCGCTATATCATGTATTGAATAATGAAATAATGTTCCTTTTTTGCCAAAAAAACATCAACAAGAATTAGCCATTATAAACTAATGTCGTTTAGTAAACGAAACCAGACTTCGACTACGCTCAGTCTGACAGTCACCCTGAGCGTAGTCGAAGGGTGCATAATACCCACAATCTCGTATTGAAAGTCTTAACTACACGATATTACATTATAAACCAAAATTTCATCACAATGTATAAGTTCCTCTTCCCTCTATTGATCAGCTTGCTGTCAATCAATGCATTTGCCCAAAAAAATGAAATCAAAGTAATGTATTCCCCCGTATCACTTCAGCGCATGGACGGTTGGGGCAAAGATTTCGATGGCCTGAGCGCCAATTACACGGGTGCATTTATGATCGATTACATGCGCTATGTGAAACCCCGGCTGAAGTTAGGGGTCAACACGACCTATGACCACGAAAAAGTGTCGGGTACAATAACCCAATCGTACCAGAATCCTCATCCTCCATACGACTGGATCACAACGACCTATGAACAGTCAAATAAAGAAGGTTGGCTTTTTATTGGTCCGCAAGTGGGATATGAATATATACAAAAAGAGAATTTTCGTTTGGGCAGTCTTATTGGCGTGTCCATGGTTTTAATTAACCAGGAGGATATTGTAAAGGACTCCTTCACAAGTAAAAGTACGGATATAAACCTCTTTTTTCATGCGGAGGTAATCAACTTTACCTGGGGTAAAACGCATGGACTTACAGGTCAGTTAGGCTATGGCTACAAAGGGTTAATCAGTCTCGGGTACTTTGTTAGATGGTGATAAACGAATTGACTCAGGTAAGATTTGAAATTAAAGTGTTTATATAAATGAAATAATTATGAGAAAAATATTAATTGTCATCTTAATAGGTTTTTCACTTTCAATATTGAATAGTTGTTTTTCGACAGAACATTATTTAATAAAAGAGATTAAGTTCTTTGGTGCTGAATTGACGAATCCTGAAGCAACAGCAGATAAGAATAAATACTTTACACCTGTTTATGACACACTAAGGCATCAATTATTCTTTGGCGTTTTTGGAGAAACAGAATATCAGTATGGGTATCTTAACAATGCCAAATTGATTTATATTTAAAAATTGGAGATAGGTAATAATGCAATTTACGCCATAACATCGGCGGAAATTTGTTAACCAAAAATAAAACAAAAAAAATGAGAAACCTATTAATCTTGATGGTATTGCTCTGCCCTTTACAATTGACTCAGTCTTGAAAAACAGCAATCAAAGATTTGCGCTTGCTACAGTAGCAACAGGTTTCGGCAGAAGAAAAGGAAACTATGGTGGTCAAGTTGCAAAAGGAGCAGCAGTTGGTATTTTGACACTCGGAATGGCGGTTCCAACTCCAATAAAATCGAATCTCACTCTATATGCTTTTATTTTTGACGTTCAAAAAAACGAAATCGCGTATTACAAAAAGTCTTTACCAGTGGAAAAAGAACCCACAGATGAAAATGCTATCGAAAAACAACTTATGGTCTAACTTGCGTCTAATAGCAGAACACAGTAACGATGATAGGATTTTTAAATACTGGAAACAAGCTGTTCATCATTTCGATTATAATCTAAGAAATATTGTTGTAGAATATAAATCAGCAACAAATAGAGAGAAAATCAATAGTACAGAAATTTCTGAACGGGACAAGGAACGATCAGAATTTATTGAGTTTCATTATTATTTGGGAGGATTATTATATTTTAAAAATCGTATTAAATGTATTCGTAGAATTTGGGATCATACAACCAGCGAACCTCCAAGGTATTCACTTTTGCCCTCGACCATGGGAGAAATATTTACCCGATATTTTAAATTTTGCAGCAGTTTTAATCAACGATTATGGGAAAAATCGTTGAGATTCAACTTCCCAGGAGTTGATTCAATTAATTTTGATTTGATTATTCACAGTTGGATTCGCAAATATTTAATTTTACTTTTTATTAGACAATATACTTTACATAAATACTATGTCTATCAAGATTTTTTAGGGTTACCAAAATTGCCAGAATCACAGGCAGGGAAAAAACACTGGATTGAAAATATTCAGGGATTTAAAAATGGGTTGGAAGATATCTTATCCAATAATGAATATTTAAAAATCTTACGATTTGACCAAATTACCCCAGAATGGTGCGAAAAAACAAACACAGTTTCTCCTTTAATTTTCGTTGATAATTTAAAAGATCAATTAGAAAAAGAATTTGAGCATTTTAACTTTGATTCGTTTGTTGCTGAAAGCTTATCTAATAAAATTCGTGATGCAATTTCAGAAACCTTTCTATTCGCGAGTTCTCAGAGCTTTTTATTGAAAGAAGAAGACTTATTCCCGGCAATTGATCTGCTAAAGATTGAAGATAAACATGAGGATTTTATTATTATACTCTTTTGCTATAAACTTAGAGTATTACAAAAATGTTCTTAACGTTTCTGGTTTAAGCAATGATTATTATAAAAGCGTTAAATTAGTTGATATATGGAATTGTAATAATCTTATAGTTGGCGGTACATTTTTTATTCTTAAGAAATCCGATTTGCCTTTATTATTTTTCAAAGATCCTGTTTCCAAGCTCAAAATGGAATATAAAGAAGAAGAGAAAATTTTAGAGAATATTTATGCAACTATAATTGATCTTCATGAAAAAGAAGATATTAAGGAAATCCTTAAAAAAGTAGATCCAAGTGAAGATTTGGACAATAAAGTCTTAATTTCAATTGAAATGAATGCTGAAATTTGTTGGAAGAAAAGTGCTAAAGTAATTGCTTTTCGAGTGTCACATGGTTATGAGGAAAGTGGATTACCTAGTAAAATTGAAGAGGTTAAACCCTTCGATGAAATATAACATCAATTAAAAATTCGAAAAATAAAAATGAAATGCACGAAGCACTCTATTATCAAAAGCTCGAAAACGGCAAAGTACGTTGCGACCTTTGTCCCTGGTTTTGCGAATTGCAGCCCGGTCAAACTGGAATATGCAAAGTGAGAACCAACGAAAACGGAAAACTTATAACGGAAGTTTACAATAAAGTTGCGGCGATGGGTGTCGATCCTGTCGAAAAGAAACCCCTTTATCATTTTCACCCGGGCAAAAACATCTTATCCATTGGCGAAGTAGGATGCAATCTGCTTTGCTCTTTCTGCCAAAACCACCATATCTCGCAATGCTACGCAAGCAGTTATTTAAATTTTGAAGCGGCTACCTCCGAACAAATTGTGCGCGAAGCACTTAAAACACCACATAACGTCGGGATTGCATACACCTACAACGAACCGCTGACGTTTTATGAATTTTTGCTCGACACCGCAAAACTGGCACACAAAAATGGATTGAAGAATGTGGTGATCTCAAACGGATACATTAATCAGGAGCCATTAAAAGAATTACTCCCCTACATTGATGCTTTTAATATCGATTTGAAATCATTTACCAACAGTTTTTATAAGAAATACACCAAAGGGAAACTCAGCCCGGTACTGGAAACTTTAAAAACAATTGCAGAAAGTAATACTCATCTGGAGATAACCTACTTGGTTATTCCGGGATTAAACGACGACGGAACAGAATTTAAATCGATGATAAACTGGATAGTAACGGTGTTGGGCGAGAAAACCCCATTGCACCTTTCCCGGTTTTATCCTCAATACAAACTGGAGCTTACCCCCACTCCAATCAAAAAACTGGAATTGTTTTACGACATCGCAAAAAAACAGCTCCCCCATGTATATCTTGGGAATGTAAGCGACGAAAAACGGTCGGCGACATATTGTGCCAAATGCGGCGTAGAATTAATTTCCCGAAAACGTTATCGCACTGAGACCACCCAATTTCTTGATGACACTGTTTGTAAAAACTGCGGAACAACTGTCAACATCCATATTCGAAATTGATTTGCCGATTCTGGAATCCACGCCGGACTTGAAATCATCAAAAAAATTCGCAGCTATTTTTAAACTTCCAAAAATCCATTATTTTCCTGTACTTTTGACATCGCTAAAAATATTTTTATTACATGAAATTTTCAGAACTCGGAATCCACGATGATCTATTAGACGCCATTTCGTACATGGGATATAAGGAGGCTACTCCAATCCAGGAACAAGCGATTCCAATTATTCTCGACGGTAAAGATTTAATCGCCTGTGCTCAAACGGGAACAGGTAAAACCGCTGCATTTATATTGCCAATTTTGGATTTGCTGGCCGACTTACCTGGTGGCGAAACCACCACCTTAATCATAGTACCTACCCGCGAATTGTGCATACAAATTGACCAGCAAGTACAGGGAATTGGCTACACCATGGGCATTAATTCGATTGCCATTTACGGCGGCGGCGATGGGGATAACTGGGGCCAGCAAAAAATTGCGCTCACTAAAGGTGCCGACATTGTAGTCGCCACTCCCGGAAAACTGATTTCGCACCTGAACCTGGGTTATGTGAAATTCGACACTATAAAATTTCTCATCCTCGACGAAGCCGACCGAATGTTGGACATCGGCTTCCATGATGACATCGTAAAAATTATTTCATACCTGCCAAAAGAGCGGCAGACACTCATGTTTAGTGCTACCATGGCGCCAAAAATACGTACGTTGGCGGCTACGGTATTAAAGAATCCTGAGCAGATTAATATTGCCATGTCGAAACCTGCCGAGGGTGTGTTGCAAGCGGCCTATCTCATTTATAATCAGCAAAAAAATGGACTGATAGCGCACCTCATCAAAGAAAACCCGGAATACAACAGCATCCTGATTTTCTGTTCCACAAAACGCGCAGTGAACGAATTGGCTCGGGTCTTAAAGAAACAGAGATTTGAAGCCGAAGCCATTTCATCCGATTTGGAGCAAGCACAACGTGAAGAAGTGCTGCTGGGGTTCCGCTCAAAACGAACACGGATTTTGGTGGCCACCGATGTGATGAGCCGTGGGATTGACATCAAAGACATTAATTTGGTGATTAATTACGATGTGCCTCAGGATGCCGAAGATTACGTTCACCGCGTAGGACGGACTGCCCGTGCCGATGCAACAGGCGTTGCGCTTACCTTGGTGAACGAAGACGACATGTACAAATTCCACCAGATTGAGCAACTGATTGAACGCGAAGTATTTAAAATTCCATTGCCCGAACATTTTGGCCAAGGTCCGACCTGGAAAATCAGCAGTTCCAGTCGCCCTTTTCGCAAAAGTGGTGGTTTCCCGAAAAGGAAAAAAGGTGCAAAAGGCGGAAAACCTTCACGAAATTACAAGGGTAGGTCTCACAAAGGATAAACAATTTGCATAGCTAATTAAAAACTATTGGAAAATAATCGTACCTTTTATTCCAGATTTGAATTTTTCAAATCGATAAAATCTGGAATTATGAATACAAAAATTATTTTTCTTTTTTTATTCGCATTCATTTTAACCCTTTCGGCTCGCACACAAACAACAAACGACTCTATTTTAGTTAATATTGTAACCCTTGACGGCAATGAGTTTACAGGTCAGGTAGTTCTGGAAGATTCGCTAAAAATTATTTTAAAAACCGAAAAGCTGGGCGAAATCTCCATTTCCAAGGTGGATATAAAAAAACTCAACACTGTTGAAATCCAACAAATAAAAGATGGTAAATATTGGTTTCCAAATCCACAATCAACCCGCTATTTCTGGTCGCCAAATGGTTATGGCTTGAAGGAAGGGGAAGGATATTATCAAAACATCTGGGTTTTATGGAATCAATTTTCTTATGGTGTAACCAATAATTTTTCGGTGGGTGGAGGAGTAATCCCTTTGTTTTTGTTTGGGGGCGCACCAACACCAGTTTTTGGCACTGCCAAATTTTCGATTCCGGTTAAAAAGGAAAAACTTAATTTGGGGGCAGGCGCAATCGTCGGCACCGTTTTGGGTGAAGAAGAAACCGGTTTTGGAATTGTTTATGGACTTTCGACATTTGGTTCGCACGACAATAATGTAACTGTTGGAATGGGTTACGGTTTTGCGGGCGGAGAATGGGCACGCTCACCCCTGATAAACATAAATGGAATGTTCAGGGTGGCCAGCCGCGGCTACATTATCACCGAAAATTACTACATAAATGCCGGCAACGAAAGTGCAGTAATACTTTCGTTGGGTGGTCGCTGGATAATCAAAAAAGCTGCACTCGAATTTGGGTTGGTCATGCCCGTTGCCGAGATTGACGCCTTTATTGCCGTCCCGTGGCTGGGGTTTACCATCCCGTTCGGCAAGTCCTATTAAAACTCATTTTCAACAGGCGATTTCGAGGCCTCCCTTAGAAACTATCCGTGCGCTTTCCGAATACTTTAAAGTTTCGCAGGAAGCTTTTAATCGACCGTATAAATTGATAAACTCAGAAGCCGGGATTACAGCCAAGATAATTGGTTGCCGATGGCTTGAGTTCGAGGGTTATCATCCGCGATGTTGCCGGACAGGAGTTCAAAACCAGTCATAACATCGTAATAAGAACCTTTCAATGCAGTGCCAAGGCATACTTTTGCTACTTCAATAACACTTTCTAATGGAGTACCTATCGAAACGGTTTCAAAAATGTTGGGACACGATTCGTTGAAAACGACGCAGATTTATGCTCGTATTGTGGATTCAAAGATTTCGGATGATATGAAGAAATTGAAATTGAAATTAGTGTTGCAATTGTTGGTTTTATCCAGTTTAAATCCTACAACAGCCCGCTCTATAACTCCCGATTTAGTTTAAAACGTAATAAGTAATCCTGCTGCACCTTCAGGGTAAATCCTTTTTGAATTGTCATAGGGTTAACATGGAAAAGAGTATGAACTTAAAAGATTTTAACCGGGAGTTATTGGCCAAGTACCTCTGCAACGAGGTAAACAACCGCGAAAAATTAGAAGTGGAAACCTGGTTGGATGCATCGCACGAAAACCGGGAAGAGCTGGAGCAAAACCGCTGGATGCTCGAAAAAACGGACGATTTTTATCAGGCAAAAAAATTCCAATCGTCTGCTGCCTGGAGCAAGGTACGCTCAAGAATTACTGCACCTGAAATTACCGTTATTCCGAACAAAAAAGTAAGAAAGGAGGCTTTTACCCTGTTTTATAAATATGCTGCTATCCTTGTAATTGCCCTGTTGGTGGCCTCTTTGGGGTATTATTTCGGTTTCAGGAATCAAACGCGCGAAATTTACAGCGAAGTAATTTCACCCGAAAAACAGGTGGTAAACGAATACCTTTTGCCCGATGGCTCGTTAGTTACGCTGAACAGTCGGTCGAAGTTGACTTTCCCGAAACATTTTAGAGGAAATTTCAGGGAAGTTACGGTGGAAGGTGAAGCATTCTTTGATGTACAGTCCAACCCGGAAAAGCCATTCATTATCCATGCAGGAAAAGCGCAGGTGCGGGTTGTAGGAACATCGTTCAACGTAAACGCCTACCCCGAAAGTGGCAAAGTTGAGGTGATTGTGGCCAAAGGGAAAGTGCAGGTAACGAACCAAGGAGTTGAAGAATCTACCTATCCTGAGCAAGGAGTTTTTTTGCTCCCCGGAGAAAAAGTGACGCTTTTCAGCAAAGAGAACCGACTGGAAAAAAGCACCAATTCCGACCCTAACTACCTCGCTTGGAAAACTCAGGATTTAATTTTCGATGAAGTGCCTTTGTGCGACGTGATTGAATGTTTGGAAAAAGTTTATCATGTTGACATTCAGGTTGCCGAACCCGAAATAAATAATTTATTGCTAAAAGCTCATTTCGATAAAAAACCGATTGATTTTGTGATGAATGTGTTGCGACTTACATTTAATCTCGATTTATCGGTTGAAGATGAACGATTTTTACTCACAAGTCGTAAAACAGAATAAAAGCATAAAGTCATGAAAACACAATTAAATAAATTTTGGACAGCCCTCATTTTTACGTTGCTTGCATTGGTGATGACGGTTGGAATGAACACCGCCCAGGAGACAAAAACGCAAGCTTTGGACCAAAACATCAGCATATACGCCGAAGATGAGCCATTGTCGGACATCATCGAAAAAATATGCAAGTATTTGAACATCGATTACTCGTACAACTCGGCAATTGTTGCCGGGAAAAAAATCAGTCTGAACATCTCGAACAAACCCATAAAGTTTGTGCTCGATAAGCTAATGAAAGATTTTTATCTGTTATTTGAAATCGAAGACAACATTTTGGTGGTTCGCGACTATGTTTCTTTGGATAAAAGTATGGATTTGGAACAAAGCCCAAGCCAGTATTTTGCCAATAACCGCGGTTTTTTATTCGAAACCCCAACGCGGAAATCCGTTACCATAAAATTTAAATCGGCAAGTAATTTAATTATTCTGCCGGTTCAAATCAACGATTCGGACACCCTGAACTTTATTCTTGATACTGGAGTGCGCTATCCCATTATCACCGAGCTGCCTTTTGTAAACAAACTCAACCTGAACTATATGATGCCAGTTCAGATTCAGGGATTGGGCGAAGGTGAAGAGCTTACTGCCTATCGCTCGGGAAATAACACGATGTCCATCGCCGGTTTAACCGCACGCAACCAGGAAGTGCAAATGATTATCGACGAAAATTTCCAGATTTCGCACATCCTTGGCCTCCCGGTACACGGACTTATCGGCTTCAACCTTTTCAAAGATTATGTGGTTGAAATCGACTACATCAACAACAAACTGACCTTGAACAAACCGGAATATTACAAGTATCGTGATCGCCGGAGGGACATTGTAATTCCTTTGCAATTCGACAACAACAAGCCTTTTGTTCTAACCGAAATTGTGACCCGCGATTCGATAAAGGTACCCGTAAAACTGTTGGTCGATACGGGGGCAAGCGACGCGCTCTGGCTTTCCGAAAAGTCGGACGAACGGATCCAGTTTCCCGAAAAACACATCGAAACATTTTTGGGGAAAGGCTTAAGCGGCGACTTGTATGGCGTGAAAGGCCGAATCGACGGGATTTGGGTAGGTCCTCTCATTTTGCCTCAACCCATTGTGGCTTTCCCCAACTCAGAACTCATCGACCAGTTGCTATCGTCAAATAACCGGAATGGGACGATTGGTGCCGAAATTCTGCGCCGCTTCCATGTTACTCTCGATTACCGCAACAGCCGCATGACACTGCGCCCGACAAACAAGTTAAAAGAGGATTTCAACTATAACATGAGCGGAATGGAAATTTCCAACCCCATGCCGGGCTTGCCCATTTTCACCATATCGAACATTAGCGAAAACTCGCCCGCTTATTTCGCCGGGTTGAAAGAAAACGACCAGATTTTGTCTATCAACAACAGCAGCCACCGCTCTATGGAACTGAACGACATTAATTTGCTGCTTCAAAGCAAAGAGAACAAGAAAATTAAACTTACTGTGCTGCGCGAAGGCGAAGAGCTGAAAACTTCATTTGAACTGAAAAAGCTGTTTTAATGCTTCGCACAGTCCCAATATGGCTGGCCATCCTGTTGCTTTCTCCCGCTTTGTGGGCACAGCAGCCGGATGGCTCTGTTTTGGGCAAAAGGGTAACCATTAGCCAAAAAAACGGGACATTGGGAACCATTCTCGACCAGTTAAGCTGGCAAGCCGGAGTATATTTTTCTTACGATGCCGCACTGCAACAACCCGATAGGGTTTTTTCGGTGCAAGCCAACGACAAATCCTTGTTCACCGTGCTAAACCAGTTGTTCGACCCCTCAGAATTTAAATTTACGGAACTTGAAAATCAAGTGGTTATTTCACGAAAACTGAGCGTTGAGAAGCCGTTAGTTACCGAAAAAGGCAGCATCCCGGTAAAGTATTTCTTTATATCGGCCAAAATAATCGACGATAAAAAAGGCGATCCGATTGCTTACGCATCGGTTTCAATCCTGCATAAACCAATCGGGACGATTACCAACACCGATGGTAATTTTCTGCTTAAAATTCACCCGGACAATATCCGCGACTCTATCGTTATTTCAAGTATGGGGTTTGAACAGATTTTACTGCCGGCTTATGAACTTTTAGACGAGGATATCATTGTTATGAACACCTTTTCCATCCGCATAAAGGAGGTGAAGGTGACCGCCATAAATCCCATGCAATTGCTTGAAAACATACGGAATAATTTACCGGAAAATTACCCGGAAGACTCACGTTTAATGACGGCATTTTATCGCGAAACGGTTCGCCAGGATGAAAATTACATCAGCGTTTCCGAAGCGGTAATCGAAATACTGAAATCCCCGTACAACAACACACGAAATGATGTGGTAAGGCTACTGAAAGGCCGTCGCAGCCCCGATGTGAAACCTTTTCAATGGCTGAATTTCAAATTGCAGGGCGGCCCCTTCACCATCACCAAATTAGATGCGGTGAAAACCATGGAAACCTTTCTCGATGAGAAGTATCAGTTCCTGTATTCCTACAACATCAGCAAAGTGGTTTGGTACAACCAAAATCCGGTGTATGTGCTGTCGTTCAGGCCCCTTTCCGACTCAGCAGAAGAGGGTTTTGCAGGTGAAATATATGTTCACCGTGAAACCTTTGCCATTGTGCACATTAACTTTCATCTGACCAAAAACGGTTTAAAACAAGCAGAAAATATTTTGGTGAAAAAGAAACCAAAAGGCGTAAAAGCCAAACCTACTTATGTGCACTATTCGGTCAATTACCAATACATCAATGGAAAATGGCAGTTGGCAAACGTGCAGGCTTCCGTAAAATTTAAGGTGAAAAGCAAGCGCGACCGGTTAAATTCGGAGTACCACAGCGTTTCCGATTTGCTGATTACCGATATCCACACTACAGAACTAAAGCGGTTTGCCCGCGAAGAATCGCTTGACCAACGAGATATTTTTGTGGAAATGATTGGTGAATACGACCCACGTTTCTGGGAAAACTACAACATCATCCAACCCGGTGAGGATTTGCAGAACGCATTTAAGAAGTAAAACTATTTCCGTACTTTTACCGAAAGTAAAAATTCATTCCATGGAAGAAAATAGTACCCGCCAGAACAAAATATCAAGCCTCGTGCAACGCGAGATAGCTGATATTCTGCTTAAATTGAACAAAACAAAATTCACCGGAAAATTAATCAGCGTGAGCGTTGTGCGCGTTACCAAAGATTTGGGCATCGCACGGATTTATTTGAGTATTTTCCCATCTGAATTTAGTGCCGAAATTCTAAAGGAAATTGAGTTAATGAACAAATCGCTGCGTGGTGATTTGGGCCGAAGGCTCGGAAAGTCGTTGCGCGTAATTCCCGAATTGCAGTTTTATATCGACGATAGCCTCGATTATATCGATAACATCAACAAACTCATCAAATCGTAGTAGTATCGTACTTTCATAAAAGCTCTTGTATTGAATCTTCCGTTTTTTATAGCACGCAGGTATTTGGTTTCGAAAAAGAAACAGAACATCATCAACATTATTTCGGCCATTTCGGTAGGCGGAATTATTGTAGGCACTGCGGCTTTGGTGATTATCCTCTCCGTGTTCAACGGTTTCAACGGAATAATAAATCTTTTTTACACCAATTTTGATGCGGACCTGAAGATTACCTCCGTCAGGGGCAAAATGTTCGACCCCGTGGAATTTGAATTCGACAGCATTAAATCGATGCCCGAGGTGGCAAATTATGCCGAAATAATCGAAGAAGTTGCCCTGTTGAAATACGATAACCAGGTGTATCCCGCAGTTGTAAAGGGAGTTCCTGAAAACTATGCGCAATATACCAACATTGACACCCTGATTATAGACGGCAGTTATTTGCTGGAAGAAGGAGGGATTAATTACGCCGTAATCGGTCAAGGGGTAGCTCTTGGGCTTGGCGTGAGGCCGGCCCTGCTGGACCACATTATGATTTATGTCCCAAAAAAAGGGAAGTTTACAGGTTTAAACCCGGCAAAGGCAACCAATCAAAACTATGTTTTCCCGGCCGGTGTGTTTGCTGTTTTGGAGGAAATCGACTCAAAATACATCCTGGTGGGTTATGATTTTGCGGCAAATTTATTTGAAAGCGGAACCGAAGTTTCATCGGTTGAATTGGGTATTTCTTCTTCAGCCAGCATAAAAAAAGTCCAAAAAAACATTCAAAAATTGCTTGGCGAGGGGTTTCACGTGAAAAACCAATATCAGCAACACGATCTGGTTTATAAAACCATGCAATCAGAAAAATGGGCGGCCTATTTAATTCTAATTTTGATTCTCGTTATTGCATCTTTCAATATTTTGAGCAGTTTATCGATGCTGATAATCGACAAAAAGGACGATATTATGATCTTCCAAAGTATGGGTGCGCCCGCGGAAACTATCCGTCGCATTTTTCTGTTCGAAGGCTGGCTGATATCGGTTGTGGGTGCCGTGTTGGGTACACTTTTAGGCCTGCTTATCTGCTGGATTCAAATCGAATTTAACATCATTTCTTTCCCCGATACCGGTTCGTTTCTGATTACCGGCTACCCCGTACAAATCATTTTTACCGATATCTTGTTGGTGTTCCTGGCCGTGTTGGTCATCGGTTTTTTTGCATCGTGGTATCCCATAAAATTTATTTCACAAAAGTATTTGCTGAACCAGAATATATCCTGATTTTCTATCCTATTTGGTGCGTATTTTTGTCTTACCTTTCGACATCAAAAGCAAAATAACATGAAAGCACTCGTAAAAAGCAAACCGGAAAGAGGGATTTGGATGGAAGAAGCCCCGATACCTTATGTGGGGCCCAATGATATTTTATTGAAAGTAAAAAAAGCGGCTGTTTGCGGCACCGACCTGCACATCTACAAATGGGACGAGTGGGCGCAAAACACCATAAAAACGCCCGTTATAATCGGGCACGAATACATGGGCGAAGTGGTTGAAACCGGCTCGGAAGTTGACCGTGTAAAAGTGGGTGAACGCGTTACGGTTGAAGGCCACATTGCCTGCGGTTTTTGCCGCAATTGCCGCCGCGGCCGCCAACACATCTGCGACAATACAATTGGCATTGGCGTAAACCGCAACGGTGGTTTTGCCGAATACATTTCAGTTCCGGCGAAAAACGTGCTGCACATCGACAACCGCATTTCCGACGAGATGATGGCCATTATGGATCCCTTAGGCAATGCCACGCACACGGCGCTTTCCTTTCCTATTCTGGGCGAAGACGTATTGATAACCGGTATTGGTGGCCCAATTGGTGCCATGGCTGCGGCAATCTGCCGCTTTGCGGGTGCGCGCAACGTAATGGGCACGGATCTGAGTAAATACCGTCGCGATTTAGCACGTAAAATGGGCGCAACCCGTGTAATTGACCCCACAAAAGAAAGCATCAAAGAGGCAATGGGAAGGCACGAAATGGTGGCCGGCTTCGACATCGGCCTCGAATGTTCGGGTTCGCCCGCTGCTTTTAACGATATGGTGAACCACATGTACAACGGCGGGAAAATAAGTTTGCTGGGTCTGTTGCCGCAAAGCACACAAATCAACTGGAGCAAACTGATTTTTAAAGGCCTGACCCTGAAAGGAATCTACGGCCGCGAAATGTACGAGACCTGGTACCAAATGGAGATGATGCTCATCAGCGGATTGGATATTTCACCCATCATCACCCACCGCTTCCCCGCCGACGATTTCCAAAAAGCCTTCGACATTATGGAAGCCGGCGAATGCGGAAAGATTATTTTGGATTGGGGATAAAGTAAAATGCTATTTTTGAAAAAAATTCAGCTTGAAAAAAGGAATTGTAATAAAATCGACCGGCAGTTGGTACACCGTTGAAACCGAAAACGGGGAAAGGTACGAGTGCAAAATAAAAGGTAAGTTCCGCATTAAGGGCATTAGAAGCACCAATCCGGTTGCGGTTGGCGATCATGTTGAGTTTTCTCTTCAACCCGTATCAAGCAAAGAAAATGAACAAAAAGTCGGTTTAATCTCGGGCATCGAAGAGCGTAGGAATTACATCATCCGCCGCTCACAAAACCTGTCGAAACAGTCGCATATTATGGCTGCCAACATCGACCAGGCCGTTTTGGTAGTCACCTTGAACTTCCCTGTAACCACTACCACCTTTATCGACCGCTACCTCGCATCAGCCGAAGCTTATCGCATCCCCGTGCTATTAGTTTTCAATAAAGTGGACCGCTACAATCCTGATGAAATTGCGGACTTAGATGAATTAACTCAGGTGTACCAAAAGGTGGGTTACAAGTGCATAAGTACTTCGGCAGTTACCCTGGTCGGCATCGATGCACTAAAAGAGGCTTTAAAAGATAAAATCAACGTTATTAACGGGCATAGCGGTGTGGGCAAATCAACCCTTATCAACATCCTGGAACCGGGATTAAAGTTGAAAACCATGGATGTTTCCGATAGCCACAGAACCGGGAGGCACACCACTACTTTTTCGGCTTTGTATAAATTGCATTTTGGCGGTTACATTATTGATACACCGGGAATAAAAGCATTTGGAATGTTGGAAATGGAAGCGTGGGAAATTTCTCACTACTTTCCTGAAATTTTCAAGATTTCGGAAAACTGCCAGTACAGCAATTGTTCGCACACCCATGAGCCCGACTGCGCCGTGAAAGAAGCAGTGGAAAACGGTGAAATTGCCACATCACGTTTTATCTCCTACTTGGGTTTGTTGGAAGCCGATGATAAATACAGACCGCCTCATTAATTTCCGGTACACTTCCAAATCTCTAAATTATCTACGTTCTCAAAAGTTGGAACAAAATCGTGTGAATCGTCCCTTCAGCTTGCAATAAACTGTGCTGTTCTCTATGCTATTTTCAAATATAGAAACCATAAGGCGTCAATCTGGGTATATAAAACACATTTTCAATAGCGTCATCAATATCCCTGAGACTCTGATTATCCACAACATGAGTTATGCGTAATAATGTTATATACTGCACACTTGCTTATTATTAACTTGTGTTATTTTGTTGTGAGTTAGAGAATTTTGAAGTCAAAAAAGGGTGGTTTTTCGGTTTATGCACTCTTGTCACTGTTGCCGATTGGTATAATTCGTTATTATGTTGTGGGAACATGATATTAGTGTCTTCGTGTTAAATTCTTACATTAGAAATACAATCGTGCTAATTTATGGTTTTCGAATGAAAGAACTGATATATGATTTCCGCTTTAGATAGCCCAATACTTTTCGCTAAAGCCTCTTTTGTTTGTTCTTTAACATGCTTCACCGATTTGAATTCTTTCCGCAATTTCTGCGCAGTCTTCTCCCCTATCCCGTCAATCGAATTGAGCTCCGAAACGATGAAGTCTTTCGATCGTTTATTGCGATGAAATGTAATTCCGAAACGATGAGCTTCGTCGCGCAATTGCTGAATAACTTTAAGCGACTCTGAATTTTTATTTAAATATATGGGGACCGAATCGCCCGGAAAATAGATTTCTTCCAAACGTTTTGCAATGCCGATTATTGAAATTTTTCCTCTTAAGTCCAGCTTTTCGAGAGCTGCAACTGCCGAGCTTAATTGTCCTTTTCCGCCGTCGATTACAATTAACTGCGGCAAGGATTTTTCCTCGTTTATCAAACGACTGTAACGCCGATAAACCACTTCTTCCATCGAAGCAAAATCGTTAGGCCCTTCCACGGTTTTAATGTTATAATGGCGGTAATCCTTTTTGAAGGGTTTCCCATTGCGAAAGACAACACAAGCAGCCACAGGCTGGCTTCCTTGCAGGTTACTATTGTCGAAACATTCAATATGAACAGGAACTGCTGATAGTTGCAAATCCTTTTTAATTGTATTCAGAATTCTATCTTCGCGTATTTTTGGGTTTTTCAGAACGGCGTGTTTATCTTTTTCTAATCGGAAATAGCGCGCATTCCGTTGCGAAAGCTCCAATAAGGCTTTCTTTTCGCCCCGAGCCGGCACTTTGAATTTCACGTTATCCAGCACATTTTCCAACTTCACCGGAACAAGAATTTCGTTTGCATTACTGAAAATTTTCTGCCGAATTTCTATGATCCCGCTTATGAGTAAATCTTCTGTCGTTTCATTTAAGGCCTTTTTAATTTCAAGGGTATAGGTTTGTATCACCGCTCCTTTAATCACCTTTATATAATTGATAAAGGCAAACTTGCTGTCTTCCTCAATACTAAATACATCTACATCTGTAATATTAGGAGATACAATGGTAGAGCGACTTTGGTAGCGTTTAAGCGATTCGTATTTTTCCTTTATCCTATTGGCTTCCTCAAAGCGCATATTTTCAGCGTGTGTTTCCATAAGCTCTTTCAAATGCTTAATAACCCCCGAAACATTGCCTTTTAGTATATCGGTTATATCTGCAATTCCTTCGTTGTACTTTTCCTCTGAAATTAATCCTTCACAGGGGCCTAAACAGTTGCCGATGTGGTATTCAAGACAAACTTTATATTTTTTATTCTTTATATTTTCGGGAGATAAAACATAATTGCATGTTCGCAATTTGTACTCGCTTCTAAACAGCTCCAACAAGGTTCTTACCGTATAAACAGAGGTGTAGGGACCAAAATATTTTGAGCCGTCCTTAATCAAATTTCGGGTTTGAAATACGCGTGGAAAAGGTTCATTTTTTATGCAAATCCATGGAAAGCTCTTGTCGTCTTTTAACTGAATGTTATACTTGGGCTGATATTTTTTGATTAAGTTATTTTCCAGCAAAAGGGCATCTTGCTCACTTTCGACAACCATGTGTTTTATGTTGGCAATTTTCCTTACTAATATCGCCGTTTTGCGGTGCTCATGATTTTTGGAAAAATAAGATGAAACCCGCTTTTTTAAATTTTTAGCTTTACCAATATATATAATCTTACCTTTCTCGTCAAAATATTGATAGATTCCGGGCAGGTCGGGAAGTACTGACACAAGCGACTTGAGATTATCCGAATTATTATTTGGCGCTGAATATTTCATTGGCGTTCTTTTATTGTTCCACGTGAAACATTATCGCCCCATTAAAACTAACAACACATTTATATCCGCAGGCGAAACCCCGGAAATCCTTTTTGCCTGTCCGATGGTTTTAGGCATGATTTTGCTAAGCTTGTGTCTCGCTTCCATGGAAATGGATTTCAGTTCGTTGTAATCAAATTTGTTTTCGATATTAATATCTTCAAATTTTAATGACTTTTCGGCAAGCGACTTTTCCCGATCAATATAGCCTTCGTATTTAATGAGTATTTCAGCTCCTTCAATAATTTCAGTCCTGCGTGTGTCGGGAACCCTCTCTAGAAACGTTTTAAACGGGGTGATGGGTTCAATCAAATCAAATATCGAAATCTGAGGGCGCAATATAAGGTCGAATAATTTGACACCTTGTTTTAATTCCGTAGTGCCTTTTTCTCTAAGAACCTGATTAACAAACCGTTCCTTCACACTAAAATTATGCGTGAACTCTATAATTTCTGAAATTAATCCGGTTTTTTCCTTCAATAAATTTAATCGTTCCAGCGAAGCAAGTCCCAAATTATACGATTTTTCCGTTAAACGGGCATCTGCATTGTCTTGCCGCAGTAAAATCCTAAATTCTGCTCTGCTCGTAAACATGCGATAAGGTTCATCAACACCTTTCGTAACCAAATCATCAATCAACACACCAATGTAGGCTTCGTTCCGTTTTAAGATAAACTCCTCTCCGGGTTTATAACAATTCAAGTGTGCATTAATACCCGCAATAATACCTTGCGCCCCTGCTTCTTCATAACCGGTGGTTCCATTTATTTGTCCGGCAAAAAATAAATTTTTTATAATTTTGGTTTCCAACGTGTGGTGCAATTGAGTAGGTTCAAAATAATCGTATTCAATCGCGTAGCCCGGTCTAAATATTTTAGCATTTTCTAAACCAACAACTTTTTTCAATCCTTTGTACTGAACATCCCAGGCAAGTGATGATGAAAATCCATTCAGGTAATATTCAATTGTTTTTTCTCCTTCAGGTTCTAAAAACAACTGGTGCTTTTCTTTCTCGGCAAAAGTAATCAACTTCGATTCGATGCTCGGACAATACCTTGGCCCCAAGCTTTGAATGGTACCATCAAACATTGGCGAAGCTTCAAAACCTACTTTCAGTTCACTATGAACGTCTAAGTTGGTATAGGTTATCCAGCAGGACCGTTGTTTCAGTTTACTTTCAGTTCCCGGGAGATAGGAAAACTTATAATGTCCCACATCACCCTTTTGTTCCGCTAATTTGGAAAAATCAATACTTCTACCGTCAACCCGAACGGGTGTTCCCGTTTTAAGTCTTCCGGTCTTAAACCCCAAATCCATTAATTGCTCCGAAATGTTGTAGGAAGCTGTTTCACCAATTCGTCCCCCTTTCATTTGTGCCGATCCAACATGGATCAACCCATTCAAAAAGGTGCCATTGGTAAGGATAACCGTTTTGGCTTTAAACTCAATTCCAATTTTTGTTACCACACCTTGAATCTCATTCTCTTTTACGATAAGTTGAGTCACGGCATCCTGCCATAAATCAAGGTTTTCAATGCTTTCGAGTGTTTCGCGCCACATTTCAGTAAACCGGAACCGATCATTCTGCGATCTGGGGCTCCACATGGCCGGACCTTTGGACTTGTTCAGCATCCTGAACTGTATGGTAGTTTTATCCGAAATAATTCCCGAATAACCACCCAACGCATCAATCTCGCGTACAATTTGCCCCTTTGCAATACCGCCCATTGCCGGATTACACGACATTTGAGCATACTTGGTCATATCCATTGTAATCAGCAAGGTTTTGGAGCCTAAATTGGCAGCGGCGGCAGCGGCTTCGCATCCGGCATGGCCTCCCCCCACCACAATTACATCATAAACTGGCATCATATTTCTATCTCCTCAAAATCAACTTCACTTAAATAAAAATTCTCTTTTTCCCGCATCAGGGCCTGTTCTTCTTTTGTTTTGTCCTTGTAGCCGATCAAATGTAAAACGCCGTGAAAAATTACCCTAAAAAGTTCCTTTTTCACTTCCACTTTAAAATTTTCGGCATTTTCCTTTACCCTGTCTATACTTATAAACAAATCTCCCGAGATCCGGTTTTCCTCCACATAATCAAAAGCTATTATATCCGTATAATAGTCGTGATTCAAATATTGTTTATTCATTGATAGTAAATAATCATCGGAACAAAAAACAATAGCAATGTTGCCTAATTCTTTTACCTCATTATTAATCAATATATTAACTAATGTTTTTACAATTTTAATGCGTAGTTTTAAAGGGATTATATCCTCATAAAAAAGTTCAATATTTTTCACTCGCACTTTACTTTAATCTGAACAAAGTTGCCTTTATTGTTAAATAAAATTCCGTTTGACAACGACTTTATAATGTGTATCCCTCTACCCGATTCTTTTTTAATATTGGGTATTGCAGTCGGATCCTGAATATTTTCGATATTAAAACCTTTCCCCTCATCCTTAACATAAATATCCATCAGATCTTCGTTGACATCAATACCAACAAAAACCATTTTATTTGAATCGTTACCATTGCCGTGCTCGATTGCATTTACTACCGCTTCCGAAATACACAAAAAAACTTTATTGAAATTCTTTTGATCGAGATTATACTCTTGAAATATTTCTAAAAGGAATGTTTCAACTAATTTCAATTGAGCTATATCCGACCTGATCAAGATTATTTTGGGTGGTTGAATCACTTTGTATTTTCAATATTTTTCAAGTACTGTTTGTATTTACTATTGTAGAATTTATGCAATTGATGTGCATTGCGATTCAAATATTCGATACTAAAGTTTTCCTTTTCTTTATACTCGAAAAATTTGATAGGGTTACTATAAAATTTATCTGCGGTTTGCGATTCCCGTTTGTCCTCAAACTCACGTTCTAATTCCGCTTTTTCGGCTTCGAGCAAGCGGGTGGTAATCTGGTTTTGGCGTACCAGGGTTTGTGCATTAATCGATTTATTAATCAACTCTTTCCGGTTCTGCTCCAGCAGGTTATCGATTTGTTGCAGTGACTTTTTAGCATCACTGCCAACACCGCCATCATTCATCAATTCGCGCAGCATCTGTTGCATCATTTCGTGTTGCATTAAACTTTGTCCCATTTGTTGGCTCATGTTTTCCGGATTTCCGTTTTTCATTTGCTCAATCATTTTCTGTAACTGCTGCTTAATGCTTTCTGAGGCCTGTTTTAACATGTTCATTCCCGGTTTTCCCTTGTTTCCCGGTTTTGCGCAATCCTCTCCGCCTGCTTCGCCATCACCCGTTTGATTTTCCAAGTTTTCCAACGCTTCATTGAGCATCAAAGCAAGATTATTTACTGCTGTAATTACAAATTGCTGGCTAACCCGTGCGTTTGGAAACAGAGCCTCGCCCATTTCGTCGTTGGCTTTTGTGAGATTGAGTTCCATGGCCAACAATTCGTTGTTCACTAAACTGGTAATTTGTGGTGTTCGCATGGCCAGGGTGTATAACGAATCCCGAACAATCCTGCTCTGGTCTAAAATTCGTTTCTGCTCCCGGTTTAATTCTATTAATGCCGGATCTTTATCGGCGATTCCACCTAACCCGATCAGGACAGATTCCTGTGAAAACGATAAAACAAGAAGGTTACTTAGAATTTGCTTCAGGTTTTCAATGCTTTCCATGTTTTCTTCCTTCGTATTCATGTCCAGCATTTGCTGCATCCCGAAGGCCATATTTTTCATTTTTTCAGACGTTTTTTTCGTGTTTTCGCCCGACTTCTTTTTGTTCTTTTTGTCCAACTCCTTTTTACTATCCTCAAAACTTTTATCTACATCCTCTAATTCATCACTAAAATTGTCAAAATTCATGGGTTTCTTCAAATCCGAATTAATCTTCAAAGCATCGTCTATGTTTTCTTTTAGTTCCTTCGTTTCTTTCTGATGCTTTTCTACTTTTTCTTTTGCCTCTTCAAAATTCTTATTTTCCTCTATCTCTTGTGCCAACTTTTCCTCTTCTGCCGCAATTCTGTTTACTTGATTAATAACATCCTGAAGTTTCTGTTCCACCTTCATTTTTTTCAACATTTCCAGGTTTCTGTCCAATTGTTTCTGAAGATCTTCAAACGTTAAGTTCATCTGTTCCGAAAGTTGGTTCAGTTTTTTGCTGTTAAATTCATCGGCCAGTTTATTGAATTCCTCCATCAGCTCTTTTAACTCGTCGGTAAATACATCTTTCAGCAATTCCTCAATTTGTCGCTGTTTTTCTTTCATTTCTTCGTTTGCACCGCTGAACGAGTTCATGTAGTTATTTAAATTCTCATTTTCCTGTTTAATTTGTTCGTACAACTTTTCCAACTTGTTTTGTTTCGATATAATGTCGCTCACCATTTGCGATTTTTCCCAATCCGAAACGTTGGTGTCCATATTTTTTAGCTGAAGATTCTTTAAGTCACTCTGTATTTCCTTTGCCAATTTGCGGCTATCATCAAAGTTTTTTTGCAACAAGTCAAACTGTTCTTTCTCATTCGCCATCAGTTCTTCACGATTTGGAAACTTAAATATGAAACTGTTAGAAGTAGTTGTTTTATAATTATTAATTGCGTCGTTATCTGTTACCGAAAAGTAGTAGGATACAGTTCCTTCTGATTGGTTCAATTCTTTAAAATCGAAGCTAAAGTAAAAATCCTGATCGCTCATCGACCTGATAAAAGGGATGGAAATGGTGGAATCTACATTGCCTATATTATAATGAAAGCGCAAAGCAGAAAAACCATAATCGTCGCCGATAACCCCCTTGAAAAAATAACGCGTTAATTGTAGTGAATCCGTCATCTGAATGATTTCAATTTCAGGAAACAAATCGGGGATTACTTCAATGGAATAAGATAACGCTAATTCGGGCTCCGTAACCTTATTTTGAATAAAAACATTGTATCCGGTTGATTTATATAACTTTGTATCAATTTCAAACCATTTATTAACTTCCTTTGCTTGAAGTTTCACCGTATCCTGAAATCCAATAAAAACCGAGTCTATATCTATTCCATTAAAACTCCACGATACTTTTGTGCCATTCGGAATTTGTAAATCTCCTATATTATCCAATACCTGACTTACCATTCCGGTATAAACGGGCGGCTCTAGAGTGGTTCTAAACTGCGTAATGCCGGGTTTTGGAAGCAACTGCAATTTATAACTTTCGGATTTATGTTTTAAATCGGTGAAATAAAACTGAACCGGATTAATAACCGAAACCATTTCAAACTCAAATTTTCCGGGATCCGTATTTTTCATCAGATAATTGTTCCCTTCTATATTAATATATACCAATTGCGGTATTTCACTGCCTTCCGTAATTGCCTGAATAGTAAAGGAATCACCCTTTTTTGCCTTTAAATCGGTATTAGCAAGTTGAAACGTAAAAGGTGCAGGTTTAACGAAAGTGCTGTTGTAGTGTACGAGTCGATTGGTGGATTCGGTGAAAATTTTTTTATTTGAAACTAAAATCCCAAGTGAAACTAAGATGCTAATAATCAATGAAATAAGTACATTCTTTATATTTTTGAATTGTACCGCATCATTAAAATCAAATATTTTTAACTGTTCAATTTTTTGATCGATGCTGGCCAGAATGATTTGGTTTGAATATTGATTTTCCCCAATGCCGGCTAATTCAATAATATTCAATAATCTGTCGTCTATTTCGGAAAAATGCTTTTGAATCAAAACCGTGCTGGTTTTATCGTCGATAGGTTTCAAAACCTGTAAAAGTTTAAGGAGCGGTATTCCAATAAACTGAAAAAGGAGCAAAACAGAGAAAGTGATGAAACCAAAAAATATAATCCTACGTGCTTCCGAAGAAAGATAAACAAAGTACTCGATGACTGACAAACTGTTGTAAATCAGCAATATAAAAAACAGCGAAAGTACTAATCCTTTCATAATCTGATAAGAATAGTACTTCACGCGGAACGATTTTAGCTTATCAACAAGTATGTTAAAATTTTTCGTCATTTATTGTATATCTTTGTTACTCAATTTTATAGAAATTAGTGCGCTGTTAATAATTTTGTATAAACTGGTGAAAAAACAAAAGTAATCTTTTAAAACAAAATTTGTATTCTTCATTTTTTTATCCATATAACCTTAATGAATTAAAAACCTTTATTTAAAAGAAAAACTTTATGTCAATTAATGCACATAATATTAACCTGTTAATTTGTTTATTTTTTATGCTGATAAACAATTAAGAGATGTTGATATAAAATATAACTAATTATAGCATAACAATTTAAATTACAAAATGGATGTTTAAAAGTTGAAGAAAAAATGTTGAAGACAACAGGATAACAATTAACAAATAGAAATTAACAAGTACCAACAGGATATAATAAGTAACATTTAGATTATATATTTGCTATTAAGAATTAAGAATATAATACATTGAAGATACTTTTGATTGAAGACAATTTACTGAACCAAAAAGTGGTGATGTTTAATTTAAAAAAGTTGAACTACGATATTACGGCCATTGTAAATGGACGGGAAGCATTGAAGGAACTGAAAAAAAACCGTTACGATTTGATTCTTATGGATATTATGCTCCCGGAAATGAATGGTTTAGAAATTACCAAACAATACAGAATTTTTGAAAAAGAAATGGGTTTTGAAAACGAAGTCCCAATAATTGCCTTAACAGCAAATACTTACGATAATGATCGCGACAAATGTATTTCAGCAGGAATGAATGAATACCTGACAAAACCGTTTACAGCTCAACAGTTAATTGATGTAATCAGCAAATTTATTTAATTGCAAAATGGACGATAATTTGGATATACGAAGCCAAAGTTTTTCAGATATGGACCTGGAACTTGACAACAAGCTTCGACCGCTGCAATTCAAAGATTTTAGAGGTCAGAAACAGATTGTTGAGAACCTGGAGATATTTGTTCAAGCAGCAAAAATGCGCGGCGAAGCCCTGGATCATGTTTTGCTGCACGGGCCACCGGGATTAGGGAAAACTACGCTATCGAACATTATCTCGAACGAAATGGGCGTGGGAATGAAAATTACCTCGGGTCCGGTTCTTGATAAACCCGGCGATCTGGCAGGCTTGCTCACTAATCTGGAAAACCACGATGTACTTTTTATCGACGAAATTCATCGCCTCTCGCCTATTGTGGAAGAATATTTATATTCGGCAATGGAAGATTTCCGGATCGATATTATGATTGACAAAGGACCAAGCGCACGCTCCGTTCAGTTGGAATTAAATCCGTTTACCCTGATTGGCGCAACTACTCGATCGGGCTTGTTAACCGCTCCTTTGCGAGCCCGTTTTGGTATTAATGCCCATTTGGAATACTACGATGCGGAGGTTTTAAAGGGAATAGTTAAACGCTCTGCGCGAATTTTAGAAGTGGGAATTACCGACGATGCTGCCAGCGAGATTGCATTCCGCAGCAGAGGTACACCACGAATTGTGAACTCACTGCTGCGTAGGGTACGCGATTTTGCACAAGTGAAGGGCGATGGGAACATTGATATGGATATTACTAAACATGCTCTAAAAGCACTTAATATCGATGAATACGGATTGGACGAAATGGACAACCGTATATTGCTTTGCATTATCGATAAATTTAAGGGAGGCCCTGTTGGAATTACAACGATTGCCACTGCAGTAGGCGAAGAAAGTGGGACTATCGAAGAAGTGTATGAACCTTTTTTGATTAAAGAAGGTTTTATAAAACGAACACCTCGTGGAAGAGAAGCTACTGAATTGTCGTACAAGCATTTAGGACGAATAAAATACGGTGAAGATCCAACTTTATTTTAGCGGATAATTTTTTAAAGTGGTTACGAATTAATTGGAGAGAAAAATCCTTGTCCCTTCCCCTTCCTTTGAGGGACTTAGGAAAGCTACCCTCCAATCCTCTTCACACCAACATTAATCCGCTCAACCGTCTCTTCTTTTCCCAGTAATTCGCAAATCACGAATAAATCTGGACCAACATTACCGCCTACCAAACAAAGGCGCAGTGGGTTCATAATCGCCCCGAAGCCCCATTCTTTTTCTTTCATAAATTCAGAAAACGACGCTTTTATCGAATCGGCTTTCCAAGTTTCAACTTTGCTGAACAGTGCCGCAATTTCGGAAAGTTGTTCGCCGGTGTTTTCTTTCCAGCGTTTTTTCACGGTTTGTTCGTCGTAACTTTCAGGAGCTTCAAAAAAGTAGCTGCTTTGGTTCCACAAATCGAAAATAAATTCGCAACGTTCTTTAATTTCGGCAACCACTGCGTTTATTTTTTCTTCAGAAGCAGAAATTCCTTTTTCAAGCAAAATGGGTTGGAACAATGCAGAAAGTTCTGCTACCGATTTCTCCTGGAAATAGTGTTTGTTGAACCATTTTGCTTTTTCCGGATCAAAACGTGAGCCGGATTTCACCACCCGCTCCAGGCTAAAAATTTCTGAAAGCTGTTCAAGCGAGAAAAATTCCTGGTCGGTTCCCGGGTTCCAGCCCAATAAAGCCAAGAGGTTGATGAACGCTTCCGGGAAATAACCTTCTTCGCGGTAGCCTTTTGATGTTTCGCCCGTTTCGGGATCTTTCCATTCCAGCGGAAAAACGGGGAATCCCATTTTGTCGCCATCGCGTTTGCTGAGTTTCCCTTTGCCAACGGGTTTTAAAATGAGCGGTAAATGTGCAAACCTCGGCTTGGTTTCTTCCCAACCAAAAGCCCGGTACAATAGCACATGCAACGGCATAGAGGACAACCATTCTTCGCCGCGAATAACGTGAGTGATTTCCATTAAATGATCGTCAACCACGTTCGCCAAATGGTAGGTAGGCATTCCGTCCGACTTAAAAAGCACCTTGTCGTCTAAGCTTTTTGTGGTATTAAACGTAACACTTCCCCGGATAATATCTTCTTCGGTAACATCAAGGTTTTCGGGCATTTTAAAACGGATAGCGTAATTTTCTCCCGCAGCAATTTTCTGTTGAACCTCGGCTTCGGAAAGCGAGAGCGAGTTGTTCAGTTTTTCGCGGGTGCCAATTCCGTATGAAAAAGTTTCGTTTTTCGCTTCGGCCTCTTTTCGTAATACCTCGATTTCTTCTGCCGTATCGAAAGCAAAGTACGCCCAACCCGATTTTACCAGTTTATCGGCATATTTTTTATAGATTTCCTTGCGTTCGCTCTGGCGGTATGGACCATACTTACCTCCGATTCCCGGACCTTCCATCGGGTTCAACCCACACCATTTCAAACTTTCAAGAATATATTCTTCAGCGCCCGGCACAAAGCGGTTTTGGTCGGTATCTTCAATACGGAGCAAAAAATCGCCATCGTGTTTTTTAGCAAACAAATAATTAAATAAAGCAGTACGAACACCACCAATGTGCAGTGGTCCTGTTGGGCTTGGAGCAAAGCGTACACGAACTTTCCGGTCATTCATCTTTAATATATTTTTGAATTTGGTGCAAAGATAGGAGGAAATAAATTGTTTACTTTTGCGCCCAAGCTTTAAAAATCAAATGTAATAATTAAACGAACAAAATGCATTCAGCTTCTCGAAAGCCAATCCGCTGATTTATAGTCACGGCCACTATTTCGGTATAGGCAAAAAAATTAGTAAGTTAGGCTGGTCGGTTGAAAAGAAAAAAAGAGAATTGAAATAAGTTTGAAAATTCATAGTATGGCTTGAAGTCATGCTATGAATCCTAATAGTGGACTGGAACAATGGAAACGTGGTCTACGCAAAAGTTGTCTTTATCAGCCCACTAAAAAGGGTTAAATGTTTTCTCGGGAAACTTTCCGGGAGATTGTTCGTTCAAAAAGTTACTATGGCAACAAAGAAAAAAAATAGATTTAAAAAATTTCCGCCAATTTATTTTATATTGATTGTGTTGGTGTGTGTGCTGTCGTGCATTATGGCGCAGCAGCCGGATATTTTTCAAAGTAAACGACTCAATATGGTGAAAATGCAAATAGAAGCCCGTGGAATTACTGACCCGGTAGTGTTGAAAGCATTCAGGGAAGTGCCGCGGCATCGTTTTGTTTTGCCTGCTTACCTTTCAAGGGCCTACGAAGATAATCCGCTCCCCATCGACGAGGGACAAACCATTTCACAACCTTACATTGTAGCGTTTATGACCGAAACGCTGAAACTGAAAGCAAGTGATAAAGTCCTTGAAATTGGTACCGGTTCAGGTTATCAGGCAGCAATTTTGGCCGAAATTTGCGACTCGGTATTCAGTATAGAAATTTTTGAAACGCTTGGCATAAAAGCCCGACAGGTGTTTGATGAATTGATGTACCGGAACATTTACACCAAAATTGGCGATGGTTATCAGGGCTGGCCCGAACATGCTCCCTTTGATGCAATAATAGTCACCTGTTCGCCCTCGCACATTCCACAACCCCTAAAAGATCAACTTGCCGAGGGTGGGCGGATGATTATCCCCGTGGGAGAATCTCACGTTCAACATTTAGTTTTGTTGGAAAAAAGAAAAGGCAAAATTCGTGAAAAATCGGTATTGCCTGTTCGTTTTGTGCCGATGATTGATGCGAAAAAAGAGGCGTACTAAAAAGATTAACTCTCGTTGAAATTCCAATGTTAACAGATTTTTTATTGAAAATCCACCCCTTTTCGCAATCCAAATAAATGTCTTATTTTCGTGGATTTATAAATATTCAAGTTTATGTGGATTAGGGTTTCCCGCGTTATCCTACGGAATAAAATAGTACTGCTCACCTTGTTGGCACTGATTACCGCCTTTTTTGCCTACCATGCCCCAAAGGTGGAAATGTCCTACGAATACGCTTCACTGCTGCCCAAAAAAGATCCGGCTTTCAAGGATTATCAGGATTTTGTGGAAATTTTTGGGGAAGAAGGAAACCTTATCATCATTGGCATTCAGGATTCCAATTTTTTCGACTTCCAGCGTTTTCAGAAATGGCGGCAATTGTGCAACGAGCTTACCGCGGTGGATGGCGTTGAAAACCTTTTGTCGGTAACGAACGCCTACAATCTCGAAAAAAACACCGACTTAAAGAAGTTTGAAATAGAACCGGTTTTTCCCGATTCAATTTCCAGTCAGGCCGAACTCAACGTAGCTGCGGAACAATTCAGGGCGCTGCCTTTCTACCGGAAATTGGTGTATAACGGAGAAACGGATGCCTATGGCCTGGCAATTACGGTGAACAAAGACAAGATGCACACCAAAACGCGGGAAGCGATGATCCTCAACATCCAAAAAATCGGCCGCAAGTTCGAAAAAGAAAACGGGGTGAAACTTCATTACTCCGGCCTGCCCTATATCCGCGTAATCAATTCCATAAAAATCCGTAAAGAACTGTATCTCTTCAGTGCTCTGGCTTTGGCCATCTGCATCGTGGTACTTTTCATTTTTTTCCGTTCGTTTAAAGCGGTCTTTTTCCCGGTTCTGATTGTGCTCACCGGTGTTGTCTGGTCGCTGGGGATGCTGCATCTATTTGGTTTCAAAATCACCATTTTGTCGGGAATGATTCCGCCCTTGCTCATCGTTATCGGAATCCCGAACAGCATTTATATGTTGAACAAATTTCACCACGAGTATGCCAACCATGGGAACAAGATAAAAGCTTTGCAACGGGTTATTGTCAGAATAGGGAATGCCACTTTTCTCACCAACCTCACCACCGCTTCAGGTTTTGCTACGTTCATTATTGTGAAAAGTGATATTCTTAAACAATTTGGCATTGTGGCGTCCCTGAATATTATGAGCCTTTTTGTGCTGGCCCTCATTTTAATTCCGGTGGTTTTCAGCGTTATTGAACCGCCTTCGACGAGGCACATCCGGCATCTGGACAGTAAGTTCATTTCAAATGTGATTGGCAAATTGTTGAACATTACGCAGCATCATCGGACAAAAGTTTATGTTGTCACGGTTTTTTTGCTTGGGCTTGGGGTATATGGAATTACGCTCATGCGCAGTTCGGGGCAAATGGTTGACGACCTTCCGAAAAGAGACCCCGTGTATAAAGATTTGAAATTTTTTGAAGCCAACTTTGACGGATTGATGCCGCTGGAAATAATGATTGACACCAAAAAGCCAAATGGTGCCATGCAGCTTCCAACCTTCGAAAAAATCGATGAATTGGAGCAACGGTTGGCAAAATATCCGGAACTTTCATCACCAACTTCGGTACTGAATTTATTGAAATTCTCGAAACAGGCTTTTTACAACGGGCGCGAAGATTATTACAGCCTGCCCAACAAGCGTGAGAAAAATTTCATCCTCCAGTATGTTTCTGCAGGCGAAAAAAATACCGATCTGCTCCATTCGTTTTTAGATAGTGCGCGCCAGATCACCAGGGTTAGCATACGGGTAAAAGACGTGGGCACCAATCGCATGGAAGAATTGACAGCAGGTTTTAATGCCGATGTCGATTCCGTTTTCCCTCCCGATAAGTATGACGTTACGATTACCGGTTCGAGCATCACTTCTTTCCGGGGCACACAGTATTTGCTGCGGAACCTTTTCACGAGCCTGGCACTGGCTATCTTTCTCATTGCAGGGTTCATGGCACTGATGTTTTCATCGTGGCGAATGGTAATAATGTCGCTGACCCCAAACGTGCTTCCGTTGATTTTTACAGCGGCAATCATGGGGTTTGCCGACATTCCCATTAAGGCCTCTACCATTTTAGTGTTCAGCATTGCATTTGGGATTTCGGTGGACAATACGATTCATTTTTTGGCAAAATACCGGCAGGAGCTCATAGCTACCGGTTGGGACATCAAACAGTCGGTAGCGCAGGCGCTGAAGGAAACGGGGGTGAGCATGCTCTATACGGCGGTGGTGCTGTTTTTTGGTTTCGGTATTTTTTCGGTATCCAATTTTGGAGGAACGCGGGCCATGGGTATTTTGGTTTCGCTGACGCTGGTGGTGGCCGTTACTTCCAACCTTATTTTGTTGCCCTCTTTATTGCTCACACTGGATCGCATCACCACAACCCGGGCATTTAAAGAACCGCTGCTGCACATCTACGACGAAGAAGAAGACATTGAACTGGAATTTCTGGAAATAGCACAACCGGAAGAAAAATCGAAAAGCCATGAAAACAATTGAGGAACTGCACAACCTGGTGAATGCCGAAATCCTTAAACGATCGGCCAATTTGCGAAAACTGAACCCAACGGGTTTGTATCTGCCTATGGAGTATTCGCTCAGGATGGGCGGGAAACGCCTGCGACCGGTATTATTGATGGTGGGTTATAACCTGTTTTCCGACGATATACTGAATGCACTTCCGGCGGCGATTGCCATTGAAGTTTTCCACAATTTTACGCTCCTGCACGACGACATCATGGACAAAGCCGAAATGCGCCGGAACCTTCCCACGGTTCATAAACGATTTGGCGATAATGCCGCTATCCTCTCGGGCGATGCAATGGCTTTCATTTCCTATCAACTGCTATTTGAATGCCAATCGGAAAAACTGTTAGAAACTCTTGAGTTGTTTACCAAAACGGGCATTGAAGTGTGTGAAGGACAACAAATGGATATGGATTTTGAAAGGCGCATCCTGGTTTCCGAAGACGAATATTTGAAAATGATCCGACTAAAAACGGCAGTGTTACTGGCATGCGGCTTAAAAGCGGGTGCCTTGCTGGGCAGTGCCCCTGCTGACACGGCGAATCAGCTCTATGAATTTGGTTTGAATCTGGGCCTGGCATTTCAGTTGCAAGACGACTTGTTAGACACTTTTGGCGCGGAACATTCGTTCGGCAAAAAAATCGGCGGCGATATCCTTTCTAACAAAAAAACTTTTTTATTGATCAAATCTCTGGAGGCCAGTACCCCGGAGGTCAAATCGGAATTGATGGATTGGATCGAAAAACCGGAAGATGCAGGCGACGACAAAATACAAGCGGTAACCGCTATTTTTAATCAGTTGGGAATAAAGGAATTGGCGCAACAAAAAATCGATTTTTATTTTCGGGAAGCATCTTCCATTTATGATCAAATTCAACTGCCTGACGACCGAAAACAATCTTTGATTGCTATAAGCAACAACATGTTGCACCGTCGGAAATAAATAGGAAAGAACTTATCCGAAAAAGGTTAATGTATTGGACAAGCTAAAAACAATGTTAAATTTGTTCGGCAAAACAAAAATTTAATACCTTGTTTTCAAAATTTAAATACTTATGGCTCAGAATTTTGGGGAAATCATTCAGGTAATAGGACCCGTTGTTGATGTGAGTTTTGAAAAAGCAGAAGGCGAAATTCCGGCCATCAATGAGGCTTTGGAAATTATCTGGCCGGAAAAAGAAAATTTGATTATCGAATGTCAACAGCATGTGGGTGAAAATACCATTCGCTGTATAGCCTTGGACGCTACCGATGGCCTGCGTCGCGGAATGGAAGTGAGGCCGCTTGGAAACCCTATCATCATGCCAAAAGGGGAAGCGGCGCTGGGTCGTTTGCTGAACGTGGTGGGCAATGCCATCGACGGACTTGGACAGTTGCCAAAAGATGGGCTGAACATTCACAACAAACCCCCTAAATACGAAGATCTCACCACGGAATCCGAAGTGCTTTATACGGGGATCAAAGTCATCGATTTGATTGAACCCTATGCCAAAGGCGGAAAAATTGGTTTATTTGGCGGTGCTGGAGTAGGAAAAACCGTATTGATTCAAGAGCTGATCAACAACATTGCTTTAGGGCATAGCGGACTTTCAGTTTTTGCCGGAGTAGGTGAACGTACCCGTGAGGGCAACGACCTTTTGCGCGAAATGATTGAAGCCGATATTGTTGACTATGGAAAAGAGTTTAAAGAATCGATGGGAAAAGGCGGTTGGGATCTTTCTAAAGTGAATCCCGAAAACCTGAAAAGCTCGAAATTGGCCATGGTTTTCGGGCAGATGAACGAACCGCCCGGAGCGCGGGCCCGCGTTGCTTTGTCGGGACTAACTATTGCTGAGAGTTTGCGCGATGGCGACGGTTCAGCGGGCAGTGGCCGCGACATCCTTTTCTTTGTCGATAATATTTTCCGTTTCACCCAGGCCGGTTCCGAAGTATCGGCACTGCTCGGGAGGATGCCATCGGCAGTAGGCTATCAGCCCACGCTGGCCAGCGAAATGGGGGTGATGCAAGAACGGATTACATCAACCAAGCAGGGCTCTATTACCTCTGTGCAAGCTGTATATGTGCCCGCGGATGATTTGACTGACCCGGCACCTGCCACAACATTTGCACACTTGGATGCCACCACCGTGTTGAGCCGTAAAATCTCCGAGCTGGGGATATACCCGGCCGTGGATCCCTTAGAATCGTCGTCGAGGATTTTAACCCCCGAAGTAGTTGGCGGCGAACACTATAATTGTGCGCAGGACGTGATTATGCTGCTGCAACGCTACACCGAACTACAAGATATTATTGCGATTCTCGGCATGGACGAGCTTTCGGAAGAGGACAAATTGGTGGTGCATCGCGCCCGCCGTGTGCAACGATTCCTCTCGCAACCGTTTTTTGTGGCTACCAACTTCACCGGGCTCGAAGGGAAACTGGTTTCCATTGAAGATACCATCAAAGGGTTCCGGATGATTATGAACGGCGAAGTGGATAAATACCCCGAATCGGCTTTTAACCTCGTGGGAACTATTGAAGATGCCATTGAAAAAGGTGAAAAACTGCTTTCCGATAATTAATTCTCAAAATCTCCTGCAATGCGCGTAGAAATTATTACACCCGACAAAAAAATCTTCGATGCCGAAGTGAAACTCATTCGGGTGCCCGGCAGTAAAGGTTCTTTTGAGATGTTGGAAAATCATGCCCCCATTATTTCCACCCTCGAAAAAGGAACTATAAAAGTCCGGGAAATGAGCGGAAATGAGCTGTTTTTTGAAATCGGTGGCGGAGTAGTGGAAAATAAGGCAAACCACATAATCGTTTTGGTAGAATCGGCATAAGGGAGTGAAAGTGAAAATTCTCGTCATACGGTTTAGTTCTATCGGCGACATTGTTTTAACCTCGCCCGTTGTCCGTTGCCTCGCCAATCAGATGAAGGGTGCCAAGATTCATTTCCTCACCAAAAAGAAGTATGCTTGTATTGTTCAATCCAACCCACATATCAGCAAAGTCCATATTTTCAACGATGATTTACATCTGCTTTTTGTTGAATTGGCTAATGAGAAGTTTGACTACGTCATCGATCTGCACCACAATTTCCGGAGCGCACGAATTAAACGCCACATAAAAGCAAAAGCTTTTTCGGTGAATAAACTGAACTTTGAGAAATATTTACTGACCCAGTTTAAAATTGATCGCCTGCCCGGTGTGCATGTCGTTGACCGTTATATGGAAACTGTTGCAGCACTGAATGTTAAAAACGACGGGCAGGGCCTCGACTACTTTATCCCTGAAAAGGATGAGTTTAAAAACAGCGATTTGCCTCCGACATTTCAAAACGGATATGTGGCTTTTGTGATTGCCGGAACCTATTTCACCAAAAAACTGCCTTTGGAAAAAGTCTCGGAAATTTGTCAAAAAATCGATTTTCCGGTTCTTTTGTTGGGGGGTAAAAAAGAGTTCGACACAGGTGAAACTATCCTCTCGCAGTCGAAAGGGAACATCCTGAACTACGCCGGAAAAATCAGCCTTAACCGTTCAGCCTCCTTGGTTCGAAATGCCAGGCTTGTGCTAACCAACGACACAGGGCTAATGCACATTGGCGCGGCATTCAAAAAGAAAATCCTTTCGTTTTGGGGCAACACCGTTCCGGCATTTGGCATGGTTCCTTACCAAAGCCATCCGGCCTCCCAAATACTTGAAATAGAAAACCTAAGCTGCCGCCCCTGCTCCAAACTCGGCTACCAAAAATGCCCCAAAAAACACTTTAAGTGCATGAACGACCTTAATCCCGATGATGCAGTGAAGTGGATTGAAAAAGAATGGTAATTAGACTGGGTGCCCAAAGGATACCGGAGCCATATTTCCTGATTCCCCATTCAATTTTGTTCCTGTCTTATCCGGTTGTAAACGTCTTTGCCTACTTGCTTAGCGGCAACCTGCATCATTTTGTCATCGTTCATTAGTTTGGTGAAAACATCCTCATTACCATCCATGCGTTCGATAAACAGGCCGACCAAGGTTTTTCCGAAGAAATACATAAAGTTATCGTAGGTGTTTGCGTTTGCTGCTTCCCGGATTTTTTCATCCCCAACAGCCGTTTCCACTATCTGGTCGAAGAACAGTTGGTCGGCCAGGTTGAACTCCGTCCCAAAACGCTGGTTTAGCTTATCCACTATTGTAGAAAGTTGCACTTGTTCATCTTTGGCCGAACCGGTTCCCACTTCGGTTGGTCCATACAAAGGTTCACCTTCCTCCGCTTCCAGATTAATACTTCCCTCGCTTATTTTTTGCAGCCGGTAATACTTCAAAATAACTTCATCTTCCAACTCAAATTTCCCTGTCACCCTTTTTGGGAGTTTGGTATGTAAAAACCGGAGGTAGGTGTAAAGTTTTTCCAAATCCGAATCCTGATACGGTATAATCTGCGACAAGAACGAATACAGGTTTCTAAAATTTACCAAATTGCTTTTAAATTCCTCCTGGTCTACTTCCTCCGATGCGGTAAAGCGTTCTACTGCCCTATCAAGTATAACGTTCATTGTTTTATGGTCGCCGGGAGTTGATTCGCGCCTGTTTTTAAACCACACTTCGCACAACGCGGTAATTTCTTCATCGGTATAAACCCGGTAGGCGTGAAGGCTATGTTGCAATGCGTATAATAAATGCGGGTCGGTGTCGGGCCCTTTCTCGGTAACAACGTAATAAGGTGCAAACGATTCTAAAATTTCTTCGCGCTCGTTAACGAAATCAAGCACAAAAGTATTTTCCTTCCCGGGTGCTTTGCGGTTCAACCTGGACAACGTTTGAACGGCCTGAATGCCTGAAAGCCGTTTATCCACATACATGGTATGCAACAAGGGTTGGTCGAAACCGGTTTGGTATTTTTCTGCTACCAAAAGCACTTGATAATCATCGGTATCAAATTTCCTGGGCAATTCAGTTTCTTTGATGCCCAAATTTAGCCCTGTTTCGGTGTACGATATATCCGGGAAATCGGGGTCGATAACTGTTCCCGAAAAAGCAACCAGCGACTTGATGCCGACATACCTCTTCTTGGTCTCGTGCTTTTCTTTCTCCTGCTGCTCCCGTATGTATTTGTCGAACTCCAACTTGTATTTTACCGCGTGAAGGCGCGAACGGGTGACCACCATTGCTTTAGCCCTTCCGCCCAATAAATGCCGGGTGGACGTTATAAAATGCTCCACGATTACTTCCACCTTTTGGGTGATGTTGTGCGGGTGAAGGCTCATAAAACGCGCTAAGGCCAGCGCAGCTTTCTTTTTCGGCACCTCCGGATCATCTTCGATGGATTTCACCAAACCATAATACGTTTTGTAAGTGGTGTAATGCTCCAGGACGTCCATGATAAAACCTTCCTGAATGGCCTGTTTCATGCTGTAATCATGGAAAGGTGCTTTCCCGTTTTTCCCCGGTTCGTTAAACACGGCAAGTGTTTTGAATTTTGGCGTAGCAGTAAATGCAAAATAGCTTATGTTTTTCTGCTGTGGGCGTTTCAGCATCTCCATCAACAGGGCTTCTTTTGCTTCGTCGGAAAGTGCTTCATCTTCCATATCGAGAATTTGCGAAGCAATGGCCGATTGGATACCGTCCTGGTTCAATACCTTGCGCAGCTCCATGGCACTTTCCCCCGATTGCGAGCTGTGCGCCTCGTCCACGATAACGGCAAAGCGTTTCCCGGCGGTGTCAATCTTCACTTCCTCGCCTCTTTTTCCCATAGTTTCAATGGCTTGTGCTATGAAAGGGAACTTTTGGATGGTGGAAATAATGATAGGCACATTGCCCGAAAGTGCTTTGGCCAACTGTTGGGTGTTTTCATCAATTTTTTGAACTACGCCTTGTTTGTGCTCAAACTGATAAATGGTGTCCTGTAGCTGTTGGTCGAGTACGAGCCGGTCTGTTATTACTACTACGGAGTCGAATATCTTTTCATCCTTATCGTTATGCAGACCGGATAGGCGATGTGCAAGCCAGGCGATGGAATTTGATTTCCCGGAACCTGCCGAATGTTGAATGAGGTAGTTATGTCCTGCGCCGTTTTGTTTCGCGTTATCAATTAAATTGCGAACGGAGTCCAATTGATGGTAGCGTGGAAATATCATTGTCTCCTTGGTCCTTCGGATGATTCCTTTTTTGGTGATCACCTGCTTTTCGTCTATTTCGAGGTGCATAAAGCGTGCAAGGATGTCTAAAAGCGAATCTTTTTGCAACACCTCTTCCCAAAGGTAGGCGGTTTTATAGTTGTCCTCAACGGGAGGGTTACCGGCTCCCGAGTTGTGCCCTTTGTTGAACGGTAGAAAGTGGGTGTCGTCTCCTTCCAGTTTGGTAGTCATGGAAACCAAATCGGGATCTGCTGCAAAATGCACCAACGCCCGTTCTTTAAACCTGAAAATTGGTTCGTTGGCTTGGCGGTCTTTAAACTGCTGGATGGCATCACTCACCGTTTGCCCCGTCATGTGGTTTTTTAGCTCCATGGTGACCACCGGCAGTCCGTTTAAGGACAAGACAACGTCCAGCGTTAAGAGCGGATTCTTGGGGCTGAAATGAACCTGACGGGTGATGGTTAGAATGTTCTTTTTGTAATCTTCCCAGGCTTGCACATTCAAGGTGCTGTTGGGCGTAAAATAAGCAAGGCGAAAAGCCTTGCCAAAGCATTTAAAGCCATGGCGCAAGACATGGAGCGCACCTTTTAAGGAAAGCTGTTTTGTGAGGTCGTTAATAAGGGTGTCCTCCGTGCGATTGCCTAAAATTTGTTGCAGCGCGTTCCACTTTTTTGTTTGTGTTTCCGAAATAAAAGCAACAACATCTTTCGGGAATAAAGCATTTTCTTTATCGTACGTTTTAGGGTCTCCTTTGCTATACCCACCGTTGTTAATCAAGCTAATTTCAATGGCTTCTTCAAAACGTATTTCGGTATGTTTACTCATTAAAGACCTCCTTTCTTACATCAATTTGACCGGTTACGGCAGCGGTGATTAAGGCTTCGCGGTATTCTTTGAGTTTTGATAATGAATCTTTTATTAGGTCAATTGTTTTGTTAGTGTTATACGTGAATTCTTTTAAAAATTCACTTATTCTAATCTGTTCATCCGTCTGAGGAAGTGGTATGTTTATAGATTTAATCGAGTTTAAAGATAATCCAAATCTGGTTACGCCCTGTGCATAAATCTCGAAGTATGAGCTTGCTATTGTTGATTTCAAAAAATAAAATAAGAAAGCTCCGTTTAATTCTTTTTTTAATGTTCTAAGCAAAGAAAGATGATAACCACAAACAAGATCCTTTATGTTTTCAACTACAAGAGTTGGTATCCCTATGTCATCTGCAGACTCGGAGTCCTTTGTTATTATTACATCTTCAACTTTAAGAGTAAACTTCTCAATTTCCTCAGAAGCTGCCGTTGCCAGCATAAAGTTTAAATTCTCAACGATATAATCGTTATAATACACATCGACATAGTTGCAAAGTTTTACGGATTTTTGACCTTCAATGGTTTTTTTATCAACATTACTATTGGTAATCTGTGATACAAACTTCAGCTTCTTGATCTCCCAATGCTTCGGAATTTCTCCCAACCAATCAATCCCCGAATCCTTCATTTCCACATTAGGGTCTAAGCCTTTTGTGACTGCCTGGGTAATAATGGCGGTGCGCTTTTCATCCAGGAGGTTGAGCAGCTTTTCTTTTTGCTCGATAAGCTTATCGATTTGACTTGTTTTTTGGTCAAGGAAATTGGCGATTTGGGTTTGTTCCTCTATTTTCGGAATAGGTATTCTCAACTGTTTTAAATCGTCTTGGCTAAGATTTGGTTGACCTCCTCCTGAAGAAAAAGAAATCAATGTATTTCGGGACATCCATAACCAATAAAATAAGAATTTAGGATAAAATTTGATAGGGTCATCATACACGCAACATGCTTGATTAACAGTGCTTTCGATTCCAAGTATTCCTAATCGGCCAATTGTTGCACCATACATTGCAATCGCAACAGCACCTGGTTTGTATATTTTTAAACTTGATACATTCTCTAAAGCTAATTTTGTTAATTTTTGGCTTGTATCAGTCACAACCTTTTCTCTAAGTTCTGATGTAGTTATCCATGGTATATCACCATCATAAAAATCGGGATTGTCCGATTTAGGGGTTGTTCCACTTCCAATTGTTTGAAATCCATGAGTAACTTTCCATGTTTCCCAATGAGTAGGAATTAAATCCATGAATTTTACATCAGAATTTTTATAATCGGGATATTTATTATAATCTCTCTTCATGAAATTTTCAGTTCCTCCAACATTTTAAAAATCTCCTTCTCTACCCTTTCGATATCTGTTTCAATTGCACCTAACGGTCTTGGTGGTTCGTAAACGTAGAAATGACGGTTAAGCGGTATTTCGTAACCTACTTTGGTTTTTTTGTGGTCTATCCAGGCATCAGGAACATGGGGCAGGACTTCTCTTTTCAGGTATGCTTCGCAATGGTCTTCCACCAAGGATAATAGGTCGTCGTTTTTGGCTTTCTTATCATAGTCCACGGGCAGCGGCAATGGAATATCTGCCGGTAAAGGCACGAGTTCCGTATCCCGTAAAACGGGGTCCGGCTCCGGCTTGCCTTTGGCATCTTTGCAAATATCGGCGTTTGGGTCTTTCTCCGATAAAGCGGAAAGTATTGCTTTTTGCACCGCGTTGTCAACGCTTAATCCTGCGGCTTTTATGGCTTTTTTTAATGTTTTTTGGAATTGCGCCCTGTCGGTAATCAGCTTATCGTTTTTCATGCCTTCCAGCATCGTTAGTAAGGACTGTTGGAAGGTTTTACCTGTAGCAATCTCCTGTTCCATTACGTCCATCTGCTTCCGTTTCTTCGATTCGGCAAGCGCAACAAAAGCGGCTTCGCGGCGAAGTTTTGCAATGCGTTCATCGTTCACCAAAAAATTTAAACGCAAAGGCCGTTCCACCGTCATTTTCAAAAAGCCAAATTCCCGGTTATCAAATACCTTGGAAGCAATTCCTTCCTGGGGTTTGCCTTCGCATAAAAATTTAGTAAGCGCATCATGTCCGTTTTCACCATACAAACGGGTAATTTCCTTGATGTGTTCTTCGGACAATTCGTTGCGCTTGTTCCCCAAACTCTTACTCATTTTCTGGTAGTGTTTGGTAGCGTCTATAAGTTGCACTTTCCCTAAGCGCTGCGCAGGTTTTCGGTTTGTAACCAACCAGATGTAAGTGAAAATACCCGTGTTGTAAAACAGTTGGTTCGGTAAAGCTACCACGGCATCCAACATGTCATTTTCAATGATCCACCGCCGGATGTTGCTTTCTCCCGAACCGGCATCGCCGGTGAACAGGGGAGAGCCGTTAAACACAATGGCAATTTTAGAACCATCGCCGCCTTCCTCGGGTTTTGGGTGCATTTTGGAAATCATGTGGAGCAGGAACAGTAAAGCACCGTCGTTGATCCTGGGCAGGCCTGGGCCAAACCGCCCCGAAAAACCAAGGTCGTTGTATTCTTTCTCCACCGTGTTTTTTTGTGGTTTCCATTCCACGCCAAAAGGAGGATTAGCCATCATGTAATGGAATTTCATGTTGGGATGCCCGTCTCTTGTCCTACCATCTCCAAGCGTGTCGCCGTGAACAATGTTGTCCAAGGGTTCATCTTTAATCAGCAAATCGGAGCAACAAATCGCATACGATTCATCGTTATACTCCTGCCCGTAAAAAATAAGGTTGGCCTTGGTATTTTCGGCGCGTATATGTTCCTCCGAAACGGATAACATTCCTCCCGTTCCGCAGGTTGGATCATAAATGGTGCGGATTATCCCCGGTGTGTAAACTTCTTCTTCACCGGTATAAATTAAGCTGGCCATAAGTTTTATTACCTCCCGTGGCGTAAAGTGGTCTCCGGCTTCTTCATTGGCTTGCTCGTTGAACTTCCGGACCAGTTCTTCAAAAACATATCCCATTTGTAGGTTAGAGATACGATCGGGGTGCAAATCAACCGGCCTTCCATCTTCGGTTTGCACAAATTCCTTTACAATCATGTAAAGGCGGTTAACATCTTCTAACTTGGTTATTTCTTCTTCAAATTTGAATTTTTCAAAAACCTCTTTTGCCTTGGGCGAAAATCCGTGAATATAGGCGACAAGGTTCCGGGCAATGTTATCGGGGTCGGCCAGGAGTTTTTTAAAGGTGTATTTGCTGGTGTTGAATAAGGGATGCTCACGATCACCGGATGCGGTTTTACCCAATATTTTGTTGATGGCATCGGGTGTTAACTTCCCCTCGCTCATTAGTTGCTCGTATTTTTCGGCAACCTTTTCATGGTTTTCTTCCAGCACACAATCGAGCCTTCTCAGCACAATCATCGGGAGCATTACTTTGCGGTATTGTGGCGGACGGTAGGGTCCTCTCAGTTTATTTGCGATGTTCCAAATCAATCCGACCAATTCGGAATGCGTGTTTTGTGTCATATAATGATAATGGTTATACGGTTTGTTTAGTACTTACTATTTTGGTTCAACAGAACGGTATTAGAAAATTTTGGCACCTAAAGTACATCATATCTTAGTAAAACGGAAAGCGAAACAAAACATAATCCATAAAAGACGAAAGTTTGATACTTCCTGCGGTAAAAAATTTGAAGTATTGCATACCTTTCATGCCGGTGAATTGTAGAACGGTATCTAAAAGTAAGAGTGACAAAAAAAGGGTTTAGCTTTTGGGTTTATATGACAACTTCCTATTGAACATTCGAATGAAATTCTACGCGTTAAATTAAATGTTTTGATATTCAGGATTTACATACTGAAATATTTTCTACATTTGAGAAATCTAACTCGATAAAACAAAACTATATGAATAAAATATTCCGACACGAAATCATATTTCAAATAAAAAGTGGTATAAATCAAAGTGTTAATATATTTACTTGATTCGAAAGTACTCTTAATGTGTGGATATACGGACGTTGTATGCAATGCAAGAGATTGTAATGTTAAATAACAAAATAAAATTATGATTAAGCTAATAACCTCAAATACCAAAGATGATATTCTGAATCTCTTAGAAAATACGAATAGTTCGTTTTACTTAATTTGTCCATTTATTGGAATAAATACGTCTAAAATTTTAGCGAATATAATTACTAGGAAAAAATTTGAAGCCATAATAATTACTAGATTTTCAAGAAATGATTTCTATGTCAATGCAAGTAGTATAGAAGGACTTAAGATATTGAAAGAAGCGGGTTGCGAATTAAAGGCAGTAAAAAATCTCCATACTAAATTATATATTTTTGATAACAATGCTATTATTTTGGGTTCATCTAACTTTACGGATGGTGGCTTAATTTCAAACATTGAATTAAATATTTTTATAAAGGATGAAAAAAATATTATAAATCGTGGAATCACATATTTCAATGAGATAAATATCAATATCGATGAGGAGTATTTTATAACTAAGGAAATGATTTACGAAGAAATAAGTTTCTTAAACTCACTTGGAGAGATTGAGAAGCCAAAATTCCCGAAATCAGCTGATTTTGGAAAAGAAATGAATCCTAAGAAAAAATTTGACAAGATTGAGGAATTGCTTTCTCCAAAACAATCAATTAAGACTTTAAATACAACCGCATGGATTAAATTTGAAGGATATTCAGATTCTCGAAGAACTAAAAATAATATTCCACTAAACATTGTGTTGGATAAAGAGAATTGTTATCGGACACATTTTCCAACAAAACCTACAGGATTTAAAAATGGAGATTTGGTCTTTATTGCTCGAAACAGTTGGGATAAAAATGGAGAGAAAACTCCTATGATTTTTGGATTTGGGATTACACGTAAGTTTAATAGCAAGAATGTAATGTCTCAAGAAGAACAAGATCATAATGAGAATTTTAAAAGGTGGCCATATTTCATTTATGTCGAAAATTTTAGATTTGTTAATACACTATTGGAGGGTGTTTCATTACTTGATATGTTACGAGAAGTTGGTTATTATTCTTATCCCGCTTCAATCAAAAGAGAAAGCTCTTTTGAAGAGTTAAAAAAGATTCATGGACAAAAAGATAAGCTAAGAATTACAGAAGAAGCAAAAGATTATTTATTAATGCATCTTAATGATATATTATAATAATGCTATTGCACGCAATAACCATATTATGCACTTTATTCACAAATTCTGCCCCCTACTGTTCACAGTTGCCGGTTGACGGTCATCGTTCAGTTATCTGATGTATTTCGGGTGGTCAACAGTTTTTCCCTCCAGAAAAGCAAAAGGTATGATTAAAGTTTATAGCGATTGACAACATTATTGATTGGATGGACACTTCGGGAGGAGTTTACACCGCTGTTACCGTTGAATTTGTGCAATACCCGGAGTACACATGTTTCATCCCTTTTGTACCCACGTTTTATACATTTTGTACACATGTTCTTCTGTAATTCATTGTTATTAAAAAAGTTACGTCTTTATGAAACTTGAAATAGTAGAAATAATAGAAACCTTCGTTTCTGTGGAAGTGTGGAACAAAAGAAGGTTTAGCTGCTGAGTTACCGACCTCCTATTGAACATTGAAACAAAACCTCAAGCCACAAACAAAATATCATAGAAAACATAATGTAATTTCTGAAAATAACTTTACATTTGGAAAATCTCAATCGATTAAAATAGCAAATCACGCACAAAATATCTCGACGCAAAATCACGCTTTACGACAAAAACGTTTTTAATCTGGCAAATAGTACACCTCGGCAGTCCGAATATATCTGCATGTTACGGTGTATGTGGGCTTAAACGTCCATTGGAAGAAACCGAACCAAGTACAGTCAGCAGAAAGTTAAACGATAAATTAATACAAAAAATAACCAAATAATAAAGGAGGACGAAAATGAAGCACAAAAAAAACAAAATAAAAAGAGGAAGCTTAAAAGGTAAAACTATGGTAATAGCAATGGTGCTTTCAGCTTGTACCTTTCTCTTTTCCACTGCCACCGCACAAGAAAGTATTAACGCTACAGGCGGTAATGCTTCGGGCAGCGGAGGCTCGGCAAGCTATTCCGTGGGGCAGGTAGTTTATACGACCAATAGCGGAACCAACGGTTCGGTGGCACAAGGCGTACAACAACCATTCGAAATTTCGATTGTAACGGGACTTGAAGCTGCCAAAGGTATAAGCCTTTCCGTTAAGGCCTACCCCAACCCTACCACCGATTTTCTCACATTAGAAGTAAATGCCTTTGAACTTTCAACTTTGAACTTTCAGTTGTACGATATGCAGGGGAAGCTTTTACAAAACGAAAAAATTACAGATATACAAACCAGCATTTCAATGGGCAGTTTTGTGCCTGCCACCTATTTTGTAAAAGTAATTCAAGGAAATAAAGAAGTAAAAACATTTAAGATTATTAAAAACTAAAAACAAAATGAAACAACTTTTCACCTTTTTAACAGCAGTTATAATAACTGCAAGTGTGTGGGCTCAAACGCCGCAAAAAATGACCTACCAGGCAGTAATCCGCAACAGTAGCGATGCCTTAGTAAGCAACACGAAAGTTGGCATGCAAATAAGCATACTGCAAGGTTCGGCAAGCGGCACGGTAATTTACAGTGAAACATATACGCCAACTACCAATGCCAATGGTTTGGTGAGCATTGAAATAGGCGGTGGTGCTGGATTTGGTTCCATTAACTGGGCAAACGACATCCACTTTATTAAAACCGAAACTGACCCAAGCGGCGGAACAAATTACACAATAACAGGAACCAGTCAATTGTTGAGCGTACCTTATGCCCTGCATGCCAAAACAGCGGAAACGTTTACCGGTGCAATTGACGAAACCGACCCTGTTTACACAACAAGTCAGGCGGCGAATATCACAGGAACCGACATTACAAATTTGGCTAATCTTTCGGGCGTAAATACAGGCGACCAGGATTTAAGCGCATTGGCAACCAAAACCGCTTTGGGCGATTCCGCAG
>CAZNEV010000001.1:148098-293443 GCA_964572085.1 uncultured Maribellus sp.
AGGCAGCGAATATCACAGGAACCGACATTGCAAATTTGGCTAATCTTTCGGGCGTTAACACCGGCGACCAGGATTTAAGCGCATTGGCAACCAAAACCGCTTTGGGCGATTCCGCAGCACAAGTCCGCAGCGAAATTCCCGATGCAAGTGGATTTATAACAAGACCTGCAATTGCTGATGCTAATAACTTAATTAGCTACGATGGCACCAATTGGGTGGCCCAAAAAGCTCTTATAGGAAATGCCGGTTCAAGTCAAGCTCAAAACAACATGCAACCATGGATTGCCGTTAACTATATTATAGCTCTTCAGGGTATGTTTCCTATGCGAAGCTCAATTTCTGATCCTACCATAGCTGAGATTACAATATTTGCTGGGACCTTCGCTCCACAGTACTGGGCTTTTTGTAACGGGCAACTTCTACCAATCAGCTCGTATTCTGCATTGTTTGCGCTTGTTGGAACAACTTATGGTGGCGATGGTAGAACTACATTTGCACTTCCTGATTTAAGGGGCAGGGCACCTATACATTTTGGTAGTGGACCAGGCCTAACAAATAGATCTGTAGGACAAACTGGAGGAGCCGAAACAAATACAATGACCATTAACCAAATGCCTCAGCATACACATACAATTACTTATGAATAAAAAATGAAGGGAATAGTCCGATTAGCAACGTTTATGCTTTTTGCTGGTTATTTACCTTTGCAAGCTATTGCCCAACAGCCCACTGACAAAAATATAAGTCAGTGGGCTTATGATAGTTTGCATATCCCGCAAATAGAAACAAGCAGCAACAATAAAATCAATAAAGTAATAGTGGCCGTGGTGGATGATGCTTTCAGGTTGTCTCACAGTTCACTCAAAGGTTTTGGCTATAAAAACCCGTTTGAAATTCCCGGCAACCAACTCGATGATGATGGAAACAATTATGTTGATGATGTTTATGGCTGGGATGTTTCCGATAACGATTCGGATGTTGGTGTACCCGAAGGTCGCGAACAATTATTTTATCATGGCACCTACATAGCCAGTATTATTACTAATGTAGCAACACGCTATTTCGGTAAAGCTGCAAATCAATACATTCAAATAATGCCTGTTAAGGTGCTTTCTGATCATGCCCCAACAACTTACTTAAAAGATGGTTATAAAGGCATAAAATACGCCATTGACAATGGAGCTAATATTATTTGTCTTGCTTGGAGCGGAGGTCGCCCCGGAGCCGAAGAGCTGAACATACTTCGTGAAGCACAGCAAAAGGGCATCCTTATTATTGCTTCTACGGGTAATTTTAATGAAAAAGAAATCCCATATCCAGCACTTGCTCCTGAAGTACTTGCCGTTGCCGGAGTAAACAAGGAGTTTGAAAAAGAAAAGCACTCAAATTTTGGAATGTTTACAGATATTTCAGCACCAGCAGAAGATATTCGAGGGGCGCATCCAGCAGCGGATAATGCATTTATCTTAGAGAGTGGCACTTCTCCTGCGGCTGCTTTAGTAACCGCTTGTGCTGCAATACTTTTGTCGAAAAACGAAGGACTTACACCTTTGGATATAAAAGAAGCTTTGCTGAATACCGCTGCACCATTTAATGAGAATTTTTCCGATTTCGGAGGCAAAATGGGCGCTGGAATTGTGAATCTGGAGAAAGCTCTTGATTATGTTTCCAATGCATCTAAACGAAGCCAACACTATTCATCACTTCGCTCCAAAGGAAGTATCCTGATTGATGCCAATAGCAACTCTGAAATATTGGAAATTAATCCTGCAGGTGGTTACGAAGGTTTTTATTTGGAACCACAGATAGGGAAAGTAAAAAAACCAACTAGAAATTCCTTTAGTATTTTGGTGAATGATACGCTTTGGAATAGCTATTACCTTTCCAATATGCCTGTTAGAATATTTGTTCCTTACGCATCATTAAAAATAAAAATGCAAAGCAACTCCTTTAAAAAGAACGATTTATTCAGGATTAACTTTTACGGAAAACCTATTGATTCAACAACGCTATATTGCAGTGGCATACGTTATCTCAATCATGAGCAGGGAAGTGTTGACGATGGCAGTGCAGAAAATAATTATGCAAATCATTGCTCATGCAAATGGATGATTACGGTTCCTGTTGGCAAAAGAATAAAGTTCACCTTTGACAAGATGGATACGCAAGGCAATATTGATTTTGTTTATTTGGTAGATGGACAAACGGTGTTACCCGAAAATATAATCGCCAAATTTAGTGGACAGAACAAACCACCAATTGTATTTTCCCGAAGCAATGAGGTGTTGGTTTGGTTTGTAACCGACGGAGATACGACCGGCCAGGGTTGGCAGTTTCATTACGAAGCTGTTGAATAATAGGCGAAACCCCTCAACAAGTAATGCCAATAACTGGCATATGGATAGCAAGATAAAGGTTGTGTGAGAATTTGGTAGAAAGAAACATTATTAAGTGCAAGACTTGGATGTAACGTGAATTAACAATTGATAAAAGCTCTGCACATATCAAATGTGTAAGCTTAATAGAGGATTTCTATATTGCATTCATTGCGTTTAAAGTTTAAAGAATGCTTTTAGTCGGAGACGTACAGCATGCTATCCAAAAGGGGTTTAGCAGAAGCTAAACCCCGATTCAAAAAGTGGTTAAACTATTTCAACAACACTTTTAATTTTCGCACAGTGCAAATGGCACTTTCTCCTTTTGCTTTACTGTGTGCCTTTTTAAGAAAGTATCCCTGTATTCTTTGGTGTATAATATTTTACTGCTCACCTTAACGTATTCGATACGTCCTTCCGCACGCCAGGTGGCTAAAGTTCGACCCTCCTCTTGCTGAATCTTCCAGACGTCCAATCGCTCTTTGTAGCTTTGAATCCCATTTTTCAGGCTCGATTTTTTGGTTTATCGATAATTCGCATCGCTCACCGTTCACTGTAATCCTTAAATAAATAGGGACAAATCCTTTTTTATCCATTTTCTTTTTGCGTAAAAAGAATAAAACGTTTAAATCGTACTGCATAATTTTACTTCCTATTAGTTAATAAATATACTCCCAATTACTGTTTTTTGGAAGTGCAAAGAGATGCAGTATGATGCAATATATCAGTGATTTAGGCGAGTCTATGTGTCCCTTTTTGGATTTTCAAAAAGGGGCACCAAATCTCACACCTTCAACATCGGGCATTACAGTGAATTTCAGGGTAGGCCGTAAACAAAAAATGCCTGAAATCGATTGATTTCAAGCATTTTAGTTAAATTCACTTGTTGTTTTAGCTCCCCAGGTAGGACTTTTTGAATGGTTTTACATACTGGCATTAAGTTATATAAAACGCTGTAATATTGACTGTTGCCCCTCTTTAGTTATGTTAACTTAATGCTGAAAGGTTTAATTTGATTCTTTATTCTCTCTTTTAGATTCTCTTTATTTATCTTTGGTGAAAACTCATATATCATGTCAAGACAAGTTAAACCAAAGGTAACGTTCTATATTGACAAGAGCAACCGGAACAAATTAGGACTTGCACCAATAAAAGCAAACGTAACTATCAATTACAAGAATATAACCAGGATAGTGGATCATGTGCTGCCTACCTACTGGAACCCAAAACAACAACGAGTTAGACCAGCCCGACCCGGAAAACATAACGGGCACGATTTAATAAATAAAAAACTCGATTTACTTCAATTTGAGTTTGAAGCTTATACCAGGCAAAGCGAATTAGACCAGACAGAACTAAAACCGGAACTAATAAAACGATTCTTAAAAGGTGAACGTAGTTTTACCGGAAAACCATTCTGGCCGGCATACAATGAATATTTAGAAACGCGAAAAGTAGAGCCAAAAACAAAACAGAATTACACACTTTATTACAATAAGCTAAGCGAATTTGAGAAAGAAACAGAATACTATATCAACTATTCAACAATCGATAATAATTTCTTTGAAAAATATCAAAATTACATTCTTGATGTAAAGGGTTTAGGCTGGAACACTTTTGCAACTGCCATTAAAAAGCTAAAGTTTTTTATGAATTGGAGCTTAAAAATGAAATACCACAACGAAAAAGGATTTAAAGAGTTTTCAGCAACCGAAAAGGAACCGATAATAATATTCCTTACAATGAGCGAGCTTTCTGCATTGTATCATAAAGACTTTGGAAGCAAACGTTTAAACCAAGTAAGGGACAAATTTTGTTTTGGTTGTTTTACCGGCCTGGCATTTTCCGACCTGGACACATTAACACACCAACATATTAACAACGGAACATTGACCAAACTAAGGAATAAAACAAAAATATCACTCGATATCGAATTACCAGACCAGGCGATCGAAATAATAAAACGATACCAGGACAAATATAAAGCACTGCCAAAAATAAGCCATCAACGATTTAACGAGTACATTAAAGAATGTTGCAAAATTGCAGGGATTGAAACCCCAACAGTTTATAAAACTTTTCCCAGAGGAATAGAAACGGAAAACATAGCTCCCAAATATGAACTAATAGGTTCCCACAATGCCAGAAAGACGTTTATTAGCAACTTTTACAACAATACGAAGGATATTAACCTAACAAAGAAAAACGCCGGGATTACCCAGGATAAAACCTTGCGCCGGTACATGGGAACAAATAAGGAAATGGAAAAAGAAGCAATGAGAAGAGCGTTTGGAAAACTTTAAGAATTATTCCTTTTTTGTTCCTTATGATAAACATTGAGTTTCGTCAATGTTTCGTAATGTTCTTTGATTGCATTATAATAATTGTCAATATCTTGCTGGTTAAAAAGCCCGAGATAAATAAAATTCTCAAACATAAACTCGCGTTGATTTTTTATTCTTTTGATTTTTTCCAAAAGAAATTCTTTATCTTTTTCTGTTTGTGAGTTGTTTAGTTCATGTTCCAATTTTCTAATCTTCTCATCATAAATCCCACTAATCGACCTGATTGCAGATTCCTTGTAAATATCCCTTTCCTTATAAAGCAACTCTATTAATAAATCCTTTTGTTCTAATTGCTTGTTTTTTTCCTTAAGGATTTCTTTAATACTATCAATTTCCGCCTGGTCTTTTTGCCGTGTAACATTTGTGTCTTCAATCTCAAACAGTTCATTAAACGAAACATCCAGGGCCCCGGCTATACCTTTTCCAATCTCAATAGTAATGTTTTGTGTTTTACCATTTTCAATATTAGCGTATGAGGATTGCTTTATATTGCAAGCATCAGCAACGTTTGTTTGACTGATTCCTTTTGACCTCCTTATGCTTTTTATCTTTTCTCCAATTGTTTCCATAAGTGCAAAAATATAGATAAAACTATAAAAACAACTGTTTAAGTGTATGTTAATAACTATATTTTAATTCGATAAGAGATATACAATATATTAATTACTATATTTGCGCATATAACATTCTAAAACATATGGATCATGAAAGATGTAATTATTCCGAAAAAGGAAACAAAAGTTAAAAGACTATTTGTTCCGGTAACCCCAAGTGACCATAAAAAAATAATGGATTACTGTAGGAACCGAGGCATTAAATTAACTGAACTAATCCGGTTTGCACTAAAAGAAACCATTGGATTTTAACCCGAGCAAACATGGAAAAAGTTATGATTTACACCACAGCCCAGGAAATTGCAGAAGGTTTAAAAATCTTCCTGGAGAAGTACATGCCCGAAAAGCAGGAACCCGACTTTGAAACTGAAAAAATGACCGTGGCCCAGGCGGCCAACTTTATTGATGTGAGTTATGCCACCATGTGCAAACGGATTACTTCCGGTGAAGTTCCGGTGCACGGTAAAGGCCGCACCCGGTTTGTTTTAAAATCTGAACTGATTGAAGCAATTAAAAACAAATAGTAACCAATAACCAATAACACATGGATAAAAAGAGTACTCCATATTTAAGGGTTGGAACTAATTATTTTAAAATCATTCAACAGCCTTTAGCCTCAAAAGACATTGTTAAGAAAATCATTCCCTGGAGTGTTGGAAATATAAATGATGACCATGGAGCCGATTATAAAAGAAAGATTCCAAAATATGATTCATTTTGTAATATCCCGGACAATATAAGCTATCAGAGAGTAGTAGGTAATTCGTATAACATTTACGAGCCTAATGAATGGAAACTTAAGCCAGGGAAATATGATCACATTGAATTATTTCTAAGGCATATTTTTGGCGAACAGTACGAAATTGGTTTAGATTACCTCACAATTATTTGGAGATTTCCAACTCAAATTTTACCAATTCTTTGTTTAGTTTCCACAGAACGAAACACCGGGAAAACTACATTTTTGAGATTTCTGAAACTAATGATTGGTTTTAATATGACCATTAACACAAATGAGGATTTCAGGAACCAGTTTAATAGTGGATGGGCCAGTAAATTGGTTATTGGAGTTGATGAAGTTTTGTTAGATAAAAAGGAAGATGCAGAACGAATTAAAAATCTTTCAACGAGTAAAAGCATTAAAAGCGAAGCCAAAGGGAAAGATAAAATTGAGCAGGAATTTTATGGGAAGTTTATTTTGTGTTCAAATAACGAAACTGAATTTATAAAAATCCCACCACAGGAAATAAGGTTTTGGATCAGAAAAGTGCCGACTATTAAAACTGACAACATCCATTTGTTGACACAAATGAAAAATGAAATACCGGCATTTTTATATTTTCTTACAAATCGAAAAATAGAATCGGAAAACAAAACCCGAATGTGGTTTTCTCATCACGAATTGTTTACTGATGCTTTGCGAAAGGTTATTAATTCAGGACACTCAAAACACGAAAAAGAACTTAAGAACCTCATCATCGACCAACTTTTGAACTTTGAGTTATCCGAAATAAAACTTATCCCAAAAGAAATTATTGGGCTACTCAAAACGGAGAATAATGTTAGCGTGACCCTCACCGATGTAACTAACATTATTTGTGATAAATGGGGATATAAGCCAAACGATAGATCAGAGTATTACTATAGGTACAGTTATAGATATGATAACGATGGCAATTGCAGTACTGTGAAAAACGGTACTTCTGGAAGATTTTACACCTTCAAGAAAACCGATTTTATTCGTTAAAAATGTGAGATGTGAGATTATATGCTTTAATATACTGTATATAAGTATTTTATAATTCTCACAAAGTTCTCACAAAGTTCTCACAAACTCACATTTTCTAAAAGTAAAAGATTTGTTTTTTTGTGAGAATGTGAGAAAAATGTGAGATGAATGTGAGCCTTTAATATTTTGATTATCTGAATATTATAGGATTTCTCACAATCTCACAAAGTTTACCTACTCATTATATAGACAGTACCTATCTGTTTGATTTATTGTTGTTTGATGTTTTTAAAGGATTGCTATTCAAAAAAGAAAAAAATGAACTGTACACAAGCAAAAAAAATACCGATTACCCACTATTTAAACACAATCGGAATTAAACCCGACGGTTTAAAAAATAGTTCTGCCTGGTATTGCTCACCTTTCCGGCAGGAAACAAAACCCAGTTTTAAAGTTGACCGACAAAATAATATTTGGTACGATTTCGGAACCGGCAGCGGCGGCAACATTTTAGACTTAGTAATGCAATTGAATAATACAGATGTTACCGGGGCGCTAATTGCTTTACAGAAACCCGAAATTGCCAAACAAACTTTTTCTTTTTCTGAACAGCAAAAAGACCCTATATCAAACATCCAAATTAAGCACGTTCAGCCACTTCAAAACCGGGCATTGCTCCAATACCTTGCAAGCCGGAAAATAACGCTACACAAAGCAGCCAACTTTGTAAAAGAGGCCTATTACCAGGTTAACGGAAAACAATATTTTGCCCTGGCATTTGAAAACGATAAAGGCGGGTTTGAATTGAGAAACAAATATTTCAAAGGTTGTAGCAGCCCCAAAGCAATAACCACAATAAAACGAAGCAACCGGGCGGCCAATATTTTTGAAGGTCTTATGGATTTTCTTTCAGCACTTGAATTTCATAAAACCACAAACCCAGTCAGTACTTGCATAATTTTAAATTCGGTTTCCAATCTGGATAATATTATTTCAAGTCTACAAGATTACCAACATATAAACCTCTATTTAGACAATGATACCACCGGTGAAAGAGCAACAGAAAAAATAAAAAGCACTTGCAAAATTGTACATGATTTTTCAAAAATCATTTATCCAGATTGTAACGATTTCAATGATTATTTAATTCAATACAATCGTTTATCATATTGAAAACAGGGTGAAAAAGTAAAAATAAATTCAATTGTTAAATATTTAAAATTCAAAAATTATGGAAAAGAAAATTTCACTAAAAGAAAATGAAGTTATTGAGATTAATGGAGCAAAATTAACTCCGTCGATTCTTGAACAGCTTAAAGATGCCCAAGGATCTGGAGGTGTTAATATTGAAACCGTTAAAGAATACATTGCTGATGCAGTTTGCTATATGCTGGTTTCGGTAGATAGATATTCTGGAATTGACAAAGAAACACTAAAGGGCAACGTTATTAACATTGCAACCAATCTTTCATATTGCCGTGAGGATTTAGATTATTTGAATTTTAAACACCCATAAAAAAAGCACCCCATCAAAATAGGGTGCTCGCAGTTGCACTGGGTATTTATTACTAAAAAAATATCAAATCAAAAATAATAAAACATTATGGAATCAGTATCAAAAATAACAGAAAACGAATTGTTTACATCCCAAACTAAATTGAACGAAATTTTAAAACTGCATATCAATGAAGTAGCTCGATACAGATGGTTTGAATACCAAAAATGTTGGTCGGCAGCTGATTTTCTTTGGTGGGAATATTCTGCAAAAGAAATTGAAATTATTATTTCACAACTTGTCCCATATCTTGACAGCCCAAAGCCCAAAAGAGAACTTGCAACCGACTTGCTTATATATGCGACCATGAAAGAACAACTGTATTCAATCATTAAAAGCCATAATTTATTGGAGGCGTATATTTTTTATTGCGATGATTTTGATGGATATGCTAAAGCCAAAAAACAACAGCCGGATAATTATATAAAAAAACTTGAAAGGGAATTGGACGAATTGAATCCAAGAAGGCATTTGAAAATAATAAAACATAAAAAGCAATAAAAATAACAGTAAACACTATGACCTCAATTTATTACGCCAAAACTCTAATTCATTACAAAAAGAAACATTGCCGGAATGTAATGATTTGTGTAAAAACCTACGGAGTTAACATTGAAGATGCCAAATTCAATTTGTCTCAACTAATCAACAGTTGGGACGACATTAGAAATTATGAAGTTCTAAAAATTGGAAAGTATCCTATACCGATCAACCGCTACATTGTTGCCGGCACAATTAAAATGTTTTCAGGCGAAGCCAGGCAGATCAGATTAACTGTTACAGCTGAAAATAAGGACGAAGCAAAAACGATGTTTAAAAAAATTATTGAGTCCTGGAAAGGACTTGTTTCGCACGAAATAACCCAAGTTGTCGCAGCCTGAAAAAAATAGTTGACCGATGGAACCCCGGAGAATCACGGCTTCAAATCTGTCCTTTTATCCACCGATCTATCTGTTTACCTTTAAATCAAAAAAAGAAATGAGCAGGAAAATAAAGGAGTTTGATAGTGTCGTTTCATTCAGGATCGGAACAAATGAAAAACAAGAATTAGAGAGGCTGATCCAAGTTTTCAAAACAACAAAAAGCGAATTTTTGAGGGATTGGATGAACAGAGTATTAATCACAAATAATTTATAACATGAAAATTCTAATTTATGCTTCACAACCCGGACACAGTACAACCCGGCTTATGGAAGAAATTGAGAAAGCAAACAAACGGACACCCGATAAAGAAATTTCCGGAGAGGTTGTTTTTGCTTATGACCTTTATAGTTATGTGTCGGAAACCATACGGGGACACGATGCTATTTACAAGCGCGGCAAACAAAAAAGTGAAAAAATGATAGCCCGGAACTATCAGGCCGTTATTCCACGTTTGGCCGGAACTGGATTTGATTTTGGTTTGGGAAATTTGCGCCACCTCAACCGCAATTTAAATATTTTCAGCACCGCAACCGATGCCGGGCTAAGGATTTGCAGCAACAAGTTTTTAACCGTTCAAACATTATCGGAACAAGGAATAAGGACACCCCGGCACGTTTTAGCACACCGGCCAACCGATTACAAAGAATTGATTGATTTGGTTGGTGGTTTGCCCTGTGTGGCCAAGCTTCAGCGCGGATCAATGGGTGCAGGCGTGTTTATCCTTAATGATGTTTTGGCCGCTTCAACGGCACTTAGAGCGATGGAACAAACACAGGTTGACATTGTGTTGACCAGATTCATCGACACCGGCACACCGGCAAATGATTTGCGGATTATTACAATTGGTGCAGAAACAAAAACCCCACGCGTTTTTGCTTATAAACGTTTTGCCGTTGATTCAGATTTTCGCAGCAATTACAGCATCTCAAAGAAAGGTGAAAAAGTGAAACTCACAGAAAAAGAGCGAGAAATGGCAATTAATGCCAGCAAATTGTTAGGCGGTGGGGTTCATGGCGTGGACATTATGCGCGATGCAAAAGACGGGAATAAGCCGTACATAATTGAAGTGAATGGATGCCCTGGTCTTGCAGGGATTGAAAGCGTAACAGGTGAAAATGTTGCAAAAGCGATAATTGACTATGTTTTGGAAAACTACCAAAGCAAAGGCCGCCGCAAGGTTACTGATAGCAGCGGAGCCACAGCCCGAGCAAACCAACTGGAACCATTTAGTGAAAAATCGGGATTCACAGCAGAGGAAAGAAGATTAACGAAAGGTTTCGTGGATTGGGATACAATTAACCAATTGCCGCACAATAAAAATGTTGATTTAAATTACTAACTATGTATAAGACTGAATTTCAAGAAGAACAGGAATTGATAAGGAAAATAAAACCCTTTTTACGATATAAACAGGGAGACGTTGTTTATTCCAAAACTGACACAGAAAAGATAAATCCTATGAATGTTAATTCTGTTTTGGCCCTGGATTTTGATGAAGATTATTTGCTTAGTTGGTTTTCATCAAAGGGTGAATTACGGAAGGCGTTTTTTTTCGACAGTATCTTACAATAATAATATCTAAAGATTTAAACAATGGAAACAAATCAAAATTTTGAGCCTCGACAAATTGGTGACGAAAATGCACGTTATTCGCAGCAAGCACAATCAGATTATGAAGCTTTGCTGGATGTTACTAATCGGTTAAGGTCTAATTTACATTTAAGCATTAAGGGAAAAATTTCACTTGATGGATTTTTAAATTTCGTTCAAAGTGATCCAGAAAAATGGATTTCAGAAAAATTTGTTGTCGATAACAAAATCAATATGTCAGGATTAAGCATCGATAAAATTATTGAATTAAAAATGTTAGATATTCCGCATTTACCTGAAGTGATGAACACCCTTGAAAAATTCAAAACAGCCATCGAAAAAGTAAAAAGGAATAATTTCTTTTTTCCACTTCGGGAATTTTATGAAATGGAAACCGATAGTTTTGCCGAGAATGTTAAATTCTGGTCTGCACGCGATGAACATTTTGCAAACTTCACCCAAAACGAAGCACAAAATAGAATTCTATCCAAGTTTGAAAAATTATGTGAAGCTCTTAACGATTTGTGTGAAGACGATATTTTACGCCCTGCGAAACATGGAATTATGGAGCTTGCCACATTAACAGAATATTTGGAAATTTCAAAAGTAAGAGCAGCCCCGTTTGTGGTCAAACGATATTTGTTTAAAGCCCACCGGTTGAGAAATTACGATGCTAAGCCAGTAATTAAAAATAATAATATTTCCGATTTGTTTCATTGATTCGTTGATTTGTGATTTTTTTTTCTTAAAAACCCATCATTTATTGATGGGTTTTTTTATTTGAGGTAAATCATATTTCCTATGTTTCTGCCACCTTTTCTTCCCTTCGGGATGGGGCAGGCTTGGGGGAGGTCGTGCCTTTAAGTCCGTTCCTTTTTTATTTTTGACACCTAAAGCACTTATTTAAAGATAATTACACAATAATAGTTGACAATGGGTTTTTATAAAAAATAATTGCTTTCTGCCCTTTTTATTATAGCGTTTTAGATGCTGAAATTCTGTCAAATCTGTTGGTTACAATCTTGGATCTCTCTTTAAGTCTCTCTTTAAACAAAAATAACTCGCTGATTATCAGCGAGTTATTTTATATTTTGGCTCCCCAGGTAGGACTTGAACCTACGACCTACGGATTAACAGTCCGCCGCTCTAACCAACTGAGCTACTAGGGAATATTTGTTTTTCCTTTGAACGTCTGCTTTTTCAAAAGCGATGCAAAAATAGCAGCTTTTCGTAAAAGAAAAAATTTTTTGGCGAATTTCTTTTTCCAAAGCAGAAGGAAATAAACAATGCCTTATTTACATAGGTCTTAACACAGATTTTGTAAACCGATAAAATAATTACCTTTAAAACCTTGAATTTTGAATGCTTGATTATGCTTAAATTAAAATCAATTGTTTCCATTGTTGCCGCTTTGTTCCTGATTTTGTGGGGCACGGTCACCGGCTTTTCCCAAACTTATTCCGTTGAAATTGCCGTAAGCAATCAGCCGGATAATTACATCCTTTTCGGATCGGTAAAAGGCGACGATTTTTCGGCCATCGACAGTTCGTTCCTCTATCCCGAAAGTGGGAAAGTGGCTTTCAAATTCCCTGAAGAAGCAATACCGGGCACCTACCGCGTGGTGTTTGGAAAAACTCCTTATGCCAAGATTATGGATGAACCTGCCCAGCAGCTTGACTTTATTTTCAACAACGAAAACATCGTGCTTAAAACGGATTACAAGGAACCTTTCGCAAAGCTGGAAATTCTGGAATCGGACGAAAACAAAGCATGGTTTACCTTTCTGTCGAAAGATGCCATCCTGCAGCAGGACATTGAAAGTCTGAAAAGAATGCTCGATCATTATTATTCGATCGATGACACCGAACGCGCCACAAAAACCGCTAATGAATACAATACAGTTCAAATGGAACGCGATTATTTTGTTGTACAAGCTGCCCGTGAATTCCCCGATCTGATGGCTTCGGCCTATATCCGCAACCAGCGCCGACCGCTGCTCGACGGCTATTTAAACCCTTCGGAACGCCTGGATTTGTTCCATAAAGAATTTTTCAAGCCCTTAGACTTCACCGATGAACGATTAATCCATTCCTCCATTTATTCCGACAATGTATTTGAATATTTGGCCAGCTACAATAGTCCCGATTTCACCAAAGAACAGCGCGAAAAAGCTTATGTGAAAGCGGTGGACACGGTGGTTCAAAATATCGGCGATAACCAAAAGGTTAAACAGTTTATACTGGAATATTTAGTTCATGGCTTCGAGATTTTGCAACTGGATACCGTTATCGAACACATTTCCAAAAAATACAATTTCAAACGCTAAGAGGTTTCCGAAAATAGTATTCCAACACAAAGACCCTAAGGCGCAAAGATTTTGGAAAACTTCAATTATGGGTGTACCGCAAAAATAATATGGCTCTATAATGTTTCGTATGGTTAGCGATGAAAATACTATATCTCTATTTGTGTACAAATTAACACAGAAAATCAATCTTTAGATTAAGAGCTTTTAAATCCTTCTACGTTGTGTACGGTCGATAAAATAAATGATCCTCATTCCCACGAAAGTGGGAATCCCAGTATATGAGGCAGAGATTCCCACTTTCGTGGGAATGGTGGCTTCGAGCGGCCTTCGTTCCCTCATTAGAGCCAATTGAAAAATTGGGTTGTGGCTGCCTATGACAGATTTATAAAAAGCTCCTGAAACACCTGCCTGATATAGGCAGGTTTTCGAGGCGTCGTATCGAATCTTTATTTTTTTCTTTTCGGAGTAGGTTCAACCTTAAGTGATTTTCATTTCGGCTAATTGCAAAGGTAGCGGTGCATCCTCATAAGCCTGATTGCGGTAGCACGGTTCAAAGCCTGCATCGCGGATGGCTTGCTGAATACCTTGCGCATTCAATTTGTATTTTGCGCCTGCTGCCGACACCACATTTTCTTCCATCATAATCGAGCCAAAGTCGTTGGCGCCGCCGTGCAGGCAAAGTTGTCCGGTAGCTGCCCCCACCGTGAGCCACGACGCCTGGAGGTTTTTAAAATTGTTCAGCATAATGCGGCTTATCGCTACCAAGCGCAAATAATCGTTGGCGGTGGAGGTGTTTCGGATGCCTTTTTGCTGAAGCACAGTCCCTTCGTCCATAAACGGCCACGGCACAAAAGTTACAAAACCATGGTCTCCTTCCGGTTTTTCACTTTGAACTTCGCGCAAACGGATTAAATGCTCCAAGCGTTCAGCTTTTGTTTCGATGTGCCCAAACATCATGGTGGCAGAAGTTACGAGGTTCATTTTGTGGGCTTCGCGCATCACGTCCAACCAATCTTGTGTGTTGCATTTTCCCGGAGAGAGGGCTTTACGTACCCGGTCCGACAGGATTTCGGCACCTGCACCGGGCAAACTGTCCATGCCCGATTCCACCAAAATCTCGAGTGTTTCCCGAAAAGTTTTTCGCGCTCTCTTTGCCAGAAAAGCCACTTCGGGCGGACCTAAGGTGTGCAATTTCAGCACCGGGTAGCGGCGTTTCAGTTCCGAAAACAAATCGGTGTAGAATTTCAGGCCAAGTTTTGGGTGCATTCCTCCCTGCAAGAGCAACTGGTTTCCGCCAATCGCCAGCAATTCTTCAATTTTCGCGCAATATTCGTCGATAGTGGTAATGTATTGCGCATCTTCATTAATTTTACAATGAAAATTACAAAACTGACAGCCCGAAATACAAACGTTGGTGATGTTCACATTCCGGTCGATAATCCATCCCACCCGATTCCCGGGCACTTGTTTTTGGCGGCATTCGTTGGCCACCAGCATCAATTCGTTGGTCGGGACTTGCTCGTAGATCAACATTCCTTCTTCCAAAGTCAGCGGTTCCAAGCGGAGTGCTTTATTTAATATATTTTCTGTCCTCATTGTTCTATGCTTTGTTTAGCGCCATGCTTCAGCTTGGCGATTAAAATAGTACTTGAAATCCGGACTTTAGCCATTAATCCTCATTTCCCTTAAAAACAGTGCCCCGACAATTAAATGCTAAAGCGAAAACATCGATAAAATTTCAAATCACCGCGCTAAAGCCACGGTGCAAAAAAAAACTTCGAATATCAACGATATGCCTATTTCAATTAATTTATTAAACCCCATTCAACTCTATTTCAAATTTGGCGATAATCCGCCTTTATTTCGCATTTCCATCGCCAAAAACTTTAATATGTTATTTTAGCCAAAAAAATAATAGTGCCATGATTCCAAAAATTTCAAAAATAACAGAATTAAAGGAAAACACTTCAACTGCTATTCTATTTAGCCGATTTGAACAGCTTTCAAACTTTCAGGCTTACGCCGGGAAAATGGATTATATTAAAAAACGCCTGGAAAAAGACAGCGAATGTGTTGTTCACAATCATCCGGCAATCCATTTTTTTCATCAGGCAAAGGAAGAAAAAGAAATCCATTTACAAGCCGAAGCTGCGCGAAAAGCCGGTTCAAAACTGTTTGATTTGCTTAAAGCAGAACGCATAGAAACCATTCAGCTTAAGGGTTTTGGACAGCAAGAACTTACCCTTGCTTTGGTTGAAGGCCTTCTTTTGTCGGGCTACACCTTTGATAAATACAAAAAAGAAAAGGAGGATTTCAGCCTTGAAGCTATTTTTATTGTTGGAAGTGAAATCGCAGAAGAACAGTTGGAAGAAATTCAGAACCTGATCAAAGCCGTGTTTCATGCCCGTGACCTGGTGAACGAACCACTTTCCTATTTAACGGCTGTTCAATTTTCAAATGAAATTGAAAAAATGGGCGAAGAAGCTGGTTTTTCTGTCGAAGTCTTTCACAAACAAAAAATAGAATCTCTAAAAATGGGCGGACTGCTTGCGGTAAACAAAGGAAGCATTGATCCGCCAACCTTCACGATTTTAGAATGGAAACCCGAAAACGCGCAAAACGCGAAACCTATTGTGATGGTGGGTAAAGGAGTGGTTTTCGACACGGGTGGGCTGAGCCTGAAACCTACGGCCAAAAGCATGGATTACATGAAGTGTGACATGGCGGGTGGCGCGGTGGTGGCGGCAACGCTTTATGCGATTGCAAACAATAATTTGCCGGTGCATGTTGTGGGCCTGATTCCTGCCACCGACAATCGCCCCGACGGGAATGCCTATGTTCCCGGCGACATCATCACGATGTTTGACGGCACCACCGTGGAAATAAAAAATACCGACGCCGAGGGCCGCTTGATTTTAGCCGACGCACTAAGCTATGCAAAAAAATATTCGCCGGAACTGGTAATCGACATCGCCACCCTCACGGGTGCCGCCGAAATTGTTGCCGGAAACTGTGCTATTGTGGGGATGGGAAATACGGCTGAATACATTCAAAAGCTGAAAGAAGCCGGAACCGAAACCTACGAACGGATTATCGAAGTTCCACTTTGGGAGGAATATGCGAAGCCTCTGAAATCGGCGGTGGCGGATTTAAACAACCTCGGAGGCAGGGAGGCACAGAGCACCGTTGCAGGAAAATTCCTTGAACATTTCACGGCTTACAACTGGATTCATCTTGATGCCGCCGGAGTGTCGTTTCTGTTCGAGAAAGACAATTATTTACCCGTTGGCGGCACAGCTTACGGTACCCGCCTGCTTTATAACTTTTTGAAAAAAATCAATTTAAAAACGTAACTTTGCCGCTCTTTTTTAAAGGGAATTGGAATTATCTGAAAATTGAAAAAATGGCACAAAACGATAAAATAAGAGTTGGAATAACACATGGCGACATCAACGGAATTAGCTACGAGGTGATTCTAAAAACTTTAATAGAACCCTTAATTCTCGAAATGTGCACCCCAATTGTTTACGGTTCGCCGAAAGTGGCGGCTTACCATAGGAAAGCACTCAACATCACCAACATCAGTTTCAATCATATCCGTTCTGCCAACGAATCGCACCACCGGAAAATCAACATTCTTAACTGCATCGACGACAATACCCGCGTGGAATTGGGGAAATCCACCCGCGAAGCCGGAGAATCGTCGTACAATGCCTTAGATCAGGCATGTATCGATCTCTCCCAGGGTTTAATTGATGTTTTGGTGACGGCACCGATTAATAAAGACAACATTCAAAGCGATAGTTTTAACTTCCCGGGGCATACCGAATTTTTGGCTGAACGTTTTGGCGCAAAAAATTACGTCATGCTCATGGTGAGCGAGACCATGAAAGTGGGCGTGGTAACTACCCACATGCCTCTTTCGCAAGTGGCCGAAAGCATTACCAAAGAAGCGGTTCTTTCCAAAATCAGGATTATAGCACACACCCTTCGGCAGGATTTTTCAATCGGTAAACCACGCATTGCTGTTTTTGGCCTGAACCCTCACGCAGGAGACAACGGACTCTTGGGCAGCGAAGAAATCGACATCATTCTGCCGGCTATCCTTCAAGCCAAAAAAGAAGGAATAATCGCCATGGGGCCATTCCCTGCCGACGGATTTTTTGGCTCGGGAGATTACCGCCGTTTCGATGCGATTTTGGCCATGTACCACGATCAGGGGCTGATACCGTTTAAACTGGCATCGTTTGAACGGGGCGTGAATTATACCGCCGGATTGCCCATAATCCGTACTTCACCGGCCCATGGGACTGCTTATTCGCTGGCAGGCGAAGATAAAGCCTCGCCCGAATCGTTCAGGCAGGCCTTGTACCTGGCTCTCGATATTCATAAAAACAGGCAGATTTACGAAGAGATTTCAAAAAACCCGCTTAAGAAATACAACGTAAACCCCAACCAGGTGGACGAGACCGTTGATTTTACAGAAGACGACGACCACCTCTAAATCAACAAATATATGTACGAATTTATCCGTGGAACAATTGCGGAACGAAATCCGGCAAACGTTATAATCGAAACCGGAGGGATAGGTTATTTCGTCAATGTTTCGCTAAATACATACAGTAAACTGGGCTCCCAAAAAGAGGGGATCTTGTTTCTCCACCTCACCGTGCGCGACGATGCACACATTTTATACGGTTTTGCCGAAAAAGCAGAACGAATGTTGTTTCGCAATCTAATTTCAGTGAACGGGGTAGGGCCGAGCACGGCCATGCTGATGCTTTCTTCCCTAAGTGCCGATGAAATTGCTTCGGCCGTAACCACCGAGAACGTGAACGTGTTGAAAAGCGTTAAAGGAATCGGAATAAAAACTGCCCAACGCATTATTATCGATCTGAAAGACAAACTTGCCAAAATACACGAGGGCGACCAAATTTTATTTCCCGAAAACAATACTATCCGAAATGAATCGTTATCAGCATTAGTCATGCTTGGGTTCATGAAAAAGGATGCTGAAAAAATAGTGTCGAAAATTTTGCAGGAACAACCCGGAACAACCGTAGAGAGTGTGATAAAACAAGCATTAAAAAGGTTATAAACTGAATCAAATTGGCGCATAGTTTACGATACAAATACCTCTTCTTTCTTCTGACATTCCTGTTTGCCTTTGCGAATTTAAGCCGGGCTGAACCCGGTGTCGGGGAATTCCGTTTTTATGCCCCGCAGGATACGGTAGTTATCGACACTACCGGGCAACTTCATTATCCGTTTAAAGATCAGCCAGCATTTGGACACGAAGCTCCGGACTCAATAAAATTATTTCTCAACAAGCCGGGCAATATTAAATACGAAGTGGAATTCGACCCCATTACCGGGCAATATATATTTTACGAAAAAATTGGCAAACTCAACTACCGCTTGCCACAAACCATGTCCATCGAAGATTATATCGATTATGATTTCGACCAATCGGTAAAAAATTATTGGAAGCAACGTGCACGGATTCAGGACCTTGATAGAAAAAGTTCGCTTATCCCTGAACTGACCATCGGAGGTGAGGCCTTTAACCGGATTTTTGGAGGAAATACCATCAACATTCAGCCTCAGGGATATGTGGAAGTGAGCTTCGGCTACCAGATGAATGCTACCGAAAATCCGGCGATCCCGGAGCGCCTGCGTAAAGTACCCACCTTCGATTTCGACGAAAAAATACAGATGAACGTAGTGGGTCAAATCGGCACCAAGATGAACATGCGGGTGAATTACAACACGGAAGCCACTTTCGACTACGAAAACAAAATGAACCTCGAATATAGCGGCGAAGAGGATGAGATTTTAAAAAAGATTGAAGCCGGCAATGTGTCGTTACCCCTGAACGGAACATTGATTACGGGTGCCTCCAACCTCTTCGGGGTGAAAGCCGAAATGCAGTTCGGAAAACTTGCGCTCACCACCATTTTCTCGCAGCACAAAGGCGAATCGCAAACCATGGAAACCGAAGGCGGGGCACAAATTACCAATTTTGAAATTTCGGCGGCCAACTACGATGCCAACCGCCACTTCTTTTTGGCGCAATATTTCCGCGATCATTATGACGAATGGCTGAAAAATACTGCGGTTCCAATGTCGCCCATACACATCAACAAAATTGAGGTGTGGGTAACCAATAAATCGAACAGGTTTGAAGAATCCCGGAATATTCTTGCTTTTCAGGACCTGGGCGAACACGATCCGAACATCTATAACGATGTGGCGGATTTTCAGGAAACACAAAGTTTGCCCTATCCGCAAAACCTCTATCCGTTTAACGATGCCAACGGATTGTATTATCAAATGGCAAATACCTACTCCGATGTCCGCGATGTGCAAAACATTACCCAGGTGATGTCGCAGTTCGGGAACGAATTTATTGGCGGTCGCGATTTTGAAAAAATTGAACAGGCACGTAAACTCAACGCTTCGGAATATACCATTAACGAGCGCTTAGGTTATATCTCCATCACTTCGGCACTGAACACCGACGAGATATTGGCCGTGGCTTTTAACTATACTTCCAACGGTCAAACCTATCAGGTAGGGGAGTTTTCCACGGACGGAATCAGCGCTCCCAAAACATTGTTGCTGAAATTACTGAAGGGCACCAACCTTTCGCCAAAGCTTCCAACCTGGAAGTTGATGATGAAAAACATCTATAGCCTGAATGCTTATCAGTTGACACAGGATGAATTTGTAATGAACGTGGTGTATCAAAACGATTCCACTGGAACGTTCATCAACTACATCCCCGAGGGCAGGATTAACGGGCACATTCTTTTGGAGGTGATGAACTTAGACAAGCTGAACAAACAAATGGACCCCTACAAAGATGGTGTTTTTGACTTTATTCCGGGCATTACGGTGCAGCCCAGCACCGGGCGAATCATATTTCCTGTGCTGGAACCTTTTGGGAGTCATTTGGCCGATTCACTTCAGGATCCCCGGCTAATTGAAAAATATACCTTTCAGTCGCTTTACGATTCAACACGGGTTTTTGCTGAACAGGACGCGGAGCACAATAAGTTTAAACTGGTGGGGAGCTACAAAGGCGCATCCAGTTCTGATATCATGCTGAATTCGCTGAACCTTGCGCAAGGCTCGGTAAAAGTTACGGCCGGCGGCCGGCAATTGGTGGAAAACGTGGACTATACCGTGGACTACACGCTCGGGAGGGTGAAAGTAATCAACCAGGCCTTGCTGGAGGCGGGAACACCGATTCAGGTTTCTACCGAGAGTGAAGACCTTTTTACAATGCAGCGGAAAACGCTGATGGGTGCCTATGCCAACTATGCTTTCTCCGACAATTTTAACATTGGGGCTACGGCATTGTACATGCACGAGCGCCCCTTAACCCAAAAGGTGAATTACGGTGACGATCCCATATCCAACTTAATGTTAGGTCTTGATACCCGCTTTTCAACCGAAAGTATGTTCCTGACCAAAGCCGTTGACGCCCTTCCGTTTTACAGCACCAAAACACCTTCTACCATTAATGTTGAAGCTGAAATTGCCCAGTTGATTCCCGGCTCATCAAAAGTTACAAAAGGTGCAGCCTACATCGATGACTTTGAAGGAACAAAAACCTCTATCTCGTTAAAAGCGCGCCAGGCATGGGTGTTGTCAAGTACCCCCCAATTTCAGAATAAACTTTTCCCCGAAGGAAATTTGACAAACGATCTGGCCTATGGTTTTAACCGTGCAAAACTGGCTTTTTACATCATCGATCCACTCTTTTTGCGAAACAACAGCCTGACGCCCGACCACATAAAAAGCGACAGGGACCAGCAATCGAACCATTTTGTACGTGAGGTTTTTGAAAAAGAAATTTTTCCGGCTAAAGAATCACCTGTCGGGCAGCCCACTAATATTCCGGTGTTCGACGTGGCATTTTATCCCTACGAACGTGGTCCGTACAACTTCGATACAAAACCAAGCATCTATTCGGCAGGGATGAATCCCGATGGAACTTTGAAAGATCCTGAAACGCGGTGGGGCGGAATAATGCGGAAAATTGAAACCAGCGACTTTGAAAACGCAAACGTGGAGTTTATTGAGTTTTGGATGATGGATCCCTTCGTATATGATACTTTAGGACAGCACAGTGGTGGCGATCTTTACTTCAACCTGGGCGATATTTCGGAAGATATATTGAAGGATTCGCGGAAATCGTTTGAGAACGGACTTCCCACCAGCGATTTGGTTACCAACGTGGATACCACTGTTTGGGGTCGGGTTTCTACCCTTCAGTCGTTGGTGAATGCATTCGTTAACGATCCGAAGGCAAGGATGTATCAGGACGTTGGACTTGACGGGCTGCGCGATGAAGATGAAAGAAGCCATTTCAGTGATTATCTTAAATCGCTTCTCGGCCTTGTGGATGACAATATCTATCAAAAAATTCTGAATGACCCCTCAGGGGATAACTATCACTACTACCGCGGCTCGGATTACGACCGGGATGAAGTGCCCATTTTGCAACGGTACAAACACTACAATGGCCCGGATGGGAACTCGCCCACCACCGAAAATTCGCCGGAAAGTTACCCAACGGCAGCCTCCACGCTTCCTGATGCGGAAGACATCAACAACGACAATACGCTGAATGAATATGAGCGTTACTACCAATATCGGGTGAGCATCCGCAAGGAGGATATGGAGTTGGGAAAAAACCATATTGCTGATATCAAGCAAAGCCGTGTGGAGCTGAAAAACAAACAGATGGCCGACATTAAATGGTACCAGTTTAAAATTCCTGTTCGCGACCCGGATGAAGTAATTGGAAACATCAGCGATTTTAAATCCATTCGTTTTATGCGAATGTTGATGCACGGATTCCGGGATTCCACTATTTTGCGTTTTGCCGAACTGGATTTGGTGCGCGCCGATTGGAGACGATACACCCGGCAAATTGGTGAATCCGACGCCATTTCGCCCAACGCAAATTTCGACATTTCGGCGGTGAGCATCGAAGAAAATGGAAGCCGCGTGCCGGTGAACTATATCCTGCCCCCCGGCATCGATCGGGTTATCGACCCGGCCAACCCCCAATTACGCAACCTTAACGAGCAGGCGATGGTGCTGAAAGTAACCGAATTGGAGCAAGGCGATGCCCGTGCTGCCTACAAGGCCTTAAACATGGATTTCAGAAGGTACAAACGGCTGAAAATGGAGGTGCATGCCGAAGAAATAGAGAAATATCCTTTGAAAGACAATGAACTTTACTTCTTTATCCGCTTAGGTTCCGACTATAACTATAACTATTACGAATACGAAATACCGCTGAAGCTCACCCCGGCCGGCCGTTACAACGGCGACATCGAGAGCGACCGTTACATTGTTTGGCCCGACCAAAACCGGTTGGACATCCCCCTTGATTTGTTCACGGACGTAAAACTCCAACGAAACGACGTGATTCGAAATGCAGGGTCGGAAATTGGTATCCAGGATATTTTTGAAACGGTGCACGAAGGGTGGAACAAAAACCGGAACATGGTTAGAATTAAAGGAAGTCCGAATTTAGGTAACGTGCAAGTGGTAATGATGGGCATCCGAAACCGGAAAGGCCAAATTAACACAGGCCCTAAGTCGGTGGAAGTGTGGACAAACGAATTTCGCCTGTCTGATTTTGACGAAGATGGGGGCTGGGCAGCCAACGCGCGTGTTTCTACCCGCCTCGCCGACCTTGGTAGCGTGATTGTTGCCGGACGTACTAGATCAAGCGGTTACGGTAGTTTGAGCCAAAACATCAACAGCCGCCAGCTCGAAGATTTAAACGAAATTGATGTGGCGGTGTCACTCGACTTAGGGCGCTTTTTTCCTGAAAAGACCGGTGTGAGGCTACCGTTGTATTACGGCTATTCCCGCAGTGCAGCCAACCCCAAGTATAACCCGTTAGATCCGGATATTGAACTTTCAAAATCGTTGCGAAATGCCGGTTCAAAATCAGAAAGAGATTCCATACAGTATATTTCCCAGGATCTTGTCACAAGAAAAAGCATCAATTTTACCAATGTTAAAGTTGAACCTCAAAAGCAAAAAGAGAAAACCTACCTTTGGGACCCCGAGAACTTTGCACTTACCTATTCTTACAACGAAATTGAAAAAAGAGACATAAACACCGAAATGAATATGGACAAGACCCACCGGGCCATGTTCTCTTATAATTACAGCAGCAGGCCAAAACTGATACAGCCGTTCACCAAGGTGAAGTTCCTGCAAAAGGCGCCATTGAAATTGATTGGTAATTTTAACTTTTACCCACTGCCCACACAAGTTTCCTATCGTACCGATTTGTACCGCCGCTACCACGAAACACAAACACGGAACATCACTAACCCCAATTTTATTCTTCCGGCCACCTATGAGAAAGATTTCTTATGGAACCGTTTCTTTGATTTGAAGTATGATGTGACGCGGATGTTGAAGTTCGATTTCTCCTCGCGCAGCACTTCGAGAATCGACGAGCCGGAAGGGCGAATGAACAGAAAAGATGATGATTACAAGTGGAAAAAGGATTCGATTTTAAATAACCTTTGGGAGCTGGGGCGCCCGACAATCTACAATCACAACGTGAACGTTACCTACACGGTGCCAATTAACCAAATAAAAATGTTGAACTTTATGTCGGGTACTATTCGTTATCAGGGAACTTATGACTGGTTGGCGGGGCCCCTTACCGCCGATACCATCCGGCTGGGCAACCGGGTACAAAACTCGAAGAATATTCAATACACGGGTAACATGACTTTGTCAACCCTCTATAACAAAGTATCCTACTTTAAAGAAGTGAACCAAAAATTCAGACGAACAGGCCGGAGCCGGGGCAGCCTGAACCGCCGTGCGACCGGAGGACAAAGCCAGGGGAATGATCCCTTGCCACAAAGGACACAAGAGCAGACTTTTACCAACAATATTAAACTGACCTCAAATACGGCGCAGAAAATAAATCATAAGCTGAACACTAAAAAGGTAAAAGTTGTGGTCACAGGCACCGAAGGGAAAATAATACCCGTTAAAATAAATATCCTTGATGCCAACAATATTGAAATAACTGCCACAACTGATGCACCGCAAGCTATGCTGACGGTGAGCGGAAAGCCCGGTGAGCAGAGCTTCTTTAAAGAAGTGCTTGACGTTAGCACACGGGTTTTAATCGGCGTGCAAAATATCTCGGGGACCTACAGCAAATCCGGGGGCACTTCGCTGCCCGGGTATTTACCGGAACCCAGCTTGTTTGGAGCGGGGAAATATTCGCCCGATCCGCGCTATTTTAAGCAAAGCTATGCGACAAGCTTTGCGCCGGGGATGCCTTTCCTTATAGGTTTTCAGGACCGGGATTTTGCCAGAAAAGCTGCCGGGAACGGGTGGATAACTTCCGATTCTACTCTGAACATGCCCTTTGTATTCACCCAGACGGAGCGCATTAACCTGAGAGCGACCATTGAGCCGCTACCCGATTTGCGCATCGATGTAACCGCCGACCGCTCAATCTCGAAGAACATTACCGAATTCTATAATTATGATCAGGGAACGGGAAATTTCAACGCCAACAGTTTTACTGAATCAGGTAACTTCAGCATGTCAACATTGACTTGGGGAACCGCATTTTTTGCCATCGGTAAAGGGGAGGTGCACCAGTCGAAGGCATTCGAGAACATGAAAGAATACCGCGTTATTATTGCCAACCGTTTGGCAGAACAGCGACCAGCGAACAATGACTTCGGATATAATCCAGGCGCTCCAAACCTGGAATTTCCCGGCTACCCCAACGGGTATGGTCCAAACTCGGTAGAGGTGTTGGTTCCGGCTTTTCTGGCCGCCTATCAAAATAAAGACCCCGAAAAAGTATCGCTGGGGCTTTTCCCGTCCATTAAATTTATCCGCCCCAACTGGCGTATTCAGTATGAGGGGATGGTTTCTAAAATTCCGGGATTAAACCGTATCATGCGCTCGTTAAATTTCACCCATGCCTACCGCTCAAGCTACAATGTGGGAGCCTATAACACAAACCTGAAATATATGGCCGAAAACGATGGCTTTAGTTACGTTCGCGATATTTCCGATAATTTTATCGCACCCTATGATTTCAATTCAGTGAACATTATGGAAACCTTCAGCCCGCTGATCAATATGGATATTATGTGGATGGGCGACTTAACTACCCGGGCCGAGATGAAACGTTCGCGCAACCTGAATCTGTCGTTTGCCAACAACCAGCTCACCGAAACCATTAGCAATGAATATACCGCCGGTGTGGGGTATCGTTTCACGCAAATGGATCTGATTATTAAAACAAAGAGCTCGCAACAAGCCTACTCGAACGACTTAAACTTACGTGCCGACATTTCCTTTCGGAAAAACAAAACTGTTCTACGGCAATTGGACCGCGATGATGACCAAACTACGGCAGGGCAAAGCGCGTTCACCATTAAGACTACTGCTGATTATATGTTGAGCGACCGGTTCCAGATGCGTGTTTTCTTCGACAAAATTCTGAATAATCCATTCACGCAACTCTCTTTCCCAACGTCGAACACGAATTTTGGAGTGAGTTTCCGGTTTACGCTGGCGCAATAAGGAAGCTCCCCCTTGCCGGCAGCTCAACTGCCCGGTGTGCAAAAAAGGAGGGCTACGGTTTGCCGGTATCGTGAAAGATTTATAACCATACCGCTAAGCGAAACCTCAATTTATCTTAGAAACATAAGTCTGATACCATGGCATGGTATGTTATCAAAAGAAACATAAGCTGTGCCAGCCTGGATCGTTGGAGTTCATGTGTATTATGATGAAGATAGAAAATGTGAACCGGCTTTCACACTGTGTGGATTAAATGCCCGTTTGGAATTAATCGACCCACTTTTAAGTTTTTGGATTGAAAAGAATATCCTCAAGGAGTTTTAAAAGGATAAGGAATAGTTCCCCAGTAATTTAGTCGAATGTCAGAAGAATCTACTCAAACTACGATCGATGGTCTTCCCCGAAAATACACAAACATTCATTTTCCTTCCAGAAATCAAATGGAATCGCATCAATCCGCAATTCGTTTTCATATTCAAAATGAAGGTGTTTGTCGAAATCGCTATGTTTTGGATAAATCAAAACCAAATGTACGCTGCCGTTGTTTCGCTGGTATTTTTTGTCGATTTGCTTTTGCCCCTCAAATAATCCAGAGCAGTTTTCAAAATTCGGTTTTGCGGGATATCCGATTTAAACTCATCATACCGCACAAAAAAACGTTCGCGATGGATGAGATTTTGCTTCAGGTTATCGTGAAAAACTATTCGCCCTTTCAGGTAATTTTGATTTTCTTCAACTGCCGAATAGAAATGTTTAATCCCGCGTTTCAACAAAATTTCCATCTCCTTCAAAAAAACGGAAATAAAGATTTCGAGAAGGGGCAAACGACTGGCTCTCAGGTGCGCCTGATCGATAGAAAAATCGTATCGAAACGTTCTTCAAATTCCTCGTGCTGAAATTCTTTAGCATTCCAAATCGTACCGAATTCGCAAATATGTTTGGTTGCCGCCATTTATTGTTGTCCAGTTTTTTCAGGTTTTTGATAAATATGGATAAACGATTCCGACGTAATTTCTTCAAATCTGTCATTTCTCAAAGCCGCGTTTATCTCGAAAATTTTTTCATCTTCGTACCCATCCACATCAATACCAAACAATCGTTTTTCCTCTTCAATCGTATATGATTTCTTTAATTGAATTAATTTCTCTTGCTCGTTTTTTCTCCAGTTGTCACCCAACACGAGTTGAATTTTTTCCCAATCGTTGTAAAAATACTCTTGCAGCAACGGGATCACACGGTTTTTGAAAATGACGCAGACATCATTTTTTGTTTGGGCTTTTATGAAATACGAATGACCGATGGTGTGGTCGCGGTCGAGCAAAAATTCGATGCGTTCGTTTATTTTATCCAACAAAAGTTGCAGGTTAATTCCTTCAACATCTGATGAAAGCAAACTTGAATCGGGCATCATTTCCTTAAAATCGAAACGTCGGCGTAGTGCTGTGTCGATGAGCGCGATACTGCGGTCGGCGGTATTCATGGTGCCAATAATGTACAAATTTGGCGGCACCGAAAATTTGGTTTTCGAATACGGGAGTGTAACTTCTAACTCGTTTTCTTCGCCCTGCCGTTTGTCGGGTTCAATAAGTGTAATCAGTTCCCCAAAAATCTTGGAGATATTTCCACGGTTGATTTCGTCGATAATTAAAACGTAATTTTTTTCGTTCTTTTCAATTTTGATTTCTGTGTTAATTATTCCTTGTTCTTGGATTAGTTTTGCAATATCATCAATCGAAATTCGATTCAACCGATAAACTGTTGGCAAAGTCAGGTTTGTTTCTTTATTCAATTCAAAAATAGGAATTGGTACATTTTTGGAAATCCATTTTACTTTACGAACATGTTTAAATTCAGGATAGCTGTTGTTAAAGAAATATGGCACATCTTCAACGATTCCGATTCCATCTATTGTTTTTAAATCATGGAATATTAAAACAACGTCGCCAGCTTTTAATTCATAAAAGTATTGAATTGAGTTTTTATCATTTTTTCCACATTTTTCAAAATAATCACTTTTTTGACCTTCCAAAAATATATTGTCCAAATTCCCTGTATCATCCCAACCTATTCGTATTTCATTGTTTTCAAAACATTCTCTTTTTACATTATACGACTGGTTATCACTTTTGAGCGAAACCTTGAAAACCTTGTTTTTGCTGGAAAGTTTTAGCAATGTATCTCTTTGCACAATTTCCTTTTCATTTGCAGAATTACAAATCCTCTTCAAAATTCCAGGTTCAACATCATAAATCATTTCTTTTGTGTCCGGCTTATCCTGGTTTTCAACTAAAACAGGTTTTATGCCCTCTACAAAATCCTCATAACTCATACTTTGATGAAAAGTGGAAAAAACAATTTGCCCTTCGTCCATGAGTCCTTTAAACTTTTGAACCGCTTCTCTTCTTTCTTTAGGAATTGAAATACCACAAATTTCTAAAGCTTTGTTAATCGTGTTATACGTTTTTCCAGTTCCGGGAGGTCCGTAAAGAATTAAGTTTTTGGGAAGTTTTATTGGATTCATGGTAAGGGCTTTTAGTTGGGTTGAAGGTTCTTCAGCAATAAATTTGGAATTCGAAAAAGCAATCTCAAACATTTTTTCGCGATAATGTATGTCGAAAACGGCTCTGCGGTAGGCAGGGTTATCATACTTTAAGTATCCCGATTGATTCCCATAATCCAGGTTTTCTTTACAAATTTCCAACCAGTCCTTCTGAAAGCCTTTTATCAAGGCTTGGTTTTTCTTAAAATAAACATAAAAAGCAGGTGTTTCAATCCCTTTCAATTCTTTAAAAAGTTCATGTTCAATATACGATGACTCATTAACAGATTTGTATTGCAAGCTGATTGGCAAGTTAATGCGAAACGAGTTTTGAGTGGCTTTGAAGACATATCGCTGGTTTACAGTAATTGTCAAACCATCTTTATGATTTGGTGTAGAAAAAACCAATCTTTTGTCATCCTCATTAATTTGGTACGAGTCGATAAACAAATCAATCATTTCAAAGTGAAACCGAACGCTTCGTTCATCGTTGATTTCCTTAAACCGTTTTAAAAGCTGCTTTTCCTCAGATGACAAATCCATCAACTTCCCAATCGCTTCAAACTGCTCTTTTGTGGCTCTTAAATTTGTTCCCTGATTGCCTGCCCTAAAATTTTCAAATTCGGGTAAATCAACCACCGATGCTTTTAAAACCGGAGTATTTATGGCATTTTTATCGATGCTCATTTCTACATAATCAGCATCCCCATCTTTTAACAGTTCCGAGGTAACCGTGCACAAGCCGTAGCAACCACTTTGTTTTCCGGTAACCCACAAAATAACTTTGTCGCCGGATTTTATTTCCTTTTTATGAGTAGAAACACGCCATGTCTCCTTTGTTTTTCCTTGCCATTCCGTAAAGATATCGTATTGATCGGGGTTGCATTGAAACACCCAATAATTGGGTTCAGGGGATTGATCAAATGTTACATATAAAATATCCTGCGCCAATATATTTCGGTCTTTGTCAGGCCATGCATTTTCTGGCAAAGTGGCATTGGTAAGTTGCCAAAGTTCTTCATCACCCATCACAAATTCCGCTTTAAAATTTTGGATGAGTTTGAGGTAGTGAACATATTTTTTACCTTTTCGAGCCTTCTTTTCGCCCAACAATTGGCAAAACTTCGTGTAGTAGGAATCTTTAAAAAAGGTATATTTTTCGGGGTATTGAATGTGAGGTAAACACTTACGGTTCGTTCGTCCTGAAATCCGTTTAACGTGGAATCGATACTTTTAATCAACGAATGCGTTTGTTTATCAAATGTCGCAATCCTTTCCTCCAAGTTAATTGATTCATCGTACAACAAATTGAATAAATTCTTGACTTTTGAAGATTCCTTTCCGGCCATATAGCTAATTGCCGTGAAGGCAGACGGAAAAACCAGATTATAATATTTACTCAACGAGCTTTTCAGCATATCTGCAAAATTGTCTGAATTAATATCCCAATTATCCTGAAAATGTTGAATTGCTTCGTATTTATAAAACTCGTCGGAATGTCCTGTGCTATGTTTAATCTCCTTGTAACGTTGAATGAGGTCTTCAGTCATTTTGAAAGGAGTTGGTTGTTGAAATTTTGTTTGCCTAAAAATAGGAAAAGTTTTGCTTAAACAAACATATGGTGAGAATTTGAATTTTCAATAAAGACCTCTGCAGCGTCGTTGAAGGACAAAAACTTTAAAATTTATTTTGAACAATCACTACCCTGCTGACTATCGCGCTGACGAATCTCCACCCTTCGGATTTTTCCACTGATGGTTTTTGGCAGTTCATTCACAAATTCGATGATGCGCGGATATTTGTAGGGCGCCGTAACCTGTTTTACGTGGTTCTGTAATTCATGAACTAAAGTATCACCTGCCCGGTCTTTATAATCTACTGATAGTACAACGGTTGCTTTTACAAGCTGTCCGCGTATTTCGTCGGAAACACCGGTGATTGCACATTCAACAACGGCAGGGTGTGTCATGAGGGCACTTTCCACTTCAAAGGGACCGATTCGATAGCCCGAACTTTTTATCACATCGTCGGTGCGTCCTACAAACCAGTAATATCCATCTTCGTCTTTCCACGCCAAATCACCGGTATAGTATATACCGTTCACCATAACTTCATCCGTAAGTTGCTGGTTGCGATAATATCCTTTAAAGAGCCCTACCGGATATTTATTTCCATAACGGATAATGATTTGTCCCTGTTCTCCGGCTTCCGCGCAGCGACCATCCGGGGTAATCAAATCCACATCGAAATGCGGTCCGGGCAAACCCATCGACCCGGGTTTAGGTTCAACCCAGGGCGTGGTAAATACGGTGGGTGTAGTTTCACTTTGTCCATAGCCTTCGCGCAATTTAATCCCGGTAAGTTTATAAAACTGTTTATAAACCGCAGGGTTTAAAGCTTCTCCGGCAATGGTACACCACTTGAGGTGCGACAAATCAAATTTCGACAAATCTTCACGGATAAGAAACCTAAAAATGGTGGGAGGTGCGCAAAGAGAGGTGATTTTATATTCCGACAAAATGGTGAGGATGTCGCCGGGAATAAATTTATCGTGATCGTAAACAAAAACAGTAGCGCCAGCAATCCATTGTCCATAAAGTTTGCCCCAAACCGCTTTTAACCAACCGGTGTCGGCAATGGTGAGGTGGAGGCCGTTTTCGTTGAGGTTGTGCCAGAAACTGGCCGTGATGATGTGCGCCAAAGGATAAACACTGTCAAGTATCACCATTTTAGGGTCGCCGGTAGTGCCCGAGGTAAAACTTACAATAAGAAGATCATCATTTTTGGTCGGTTCAGCAGGACGTTCAAAGTAACCGGCATTTTCAATCCCTTTCGTAAAATCTTCCCACCCTTCGGGTACAACAGAGCCTACCGAAATCCGTTTTTCAATGGTTGGGGATTCAGAAAGGGCATCGTTTACAGCTCCCAGTATTTGTTCCTCTCCCACACAAACAATGGCTTTGATACTGGCTGCGTTATTGCGGTAAACAATGTCTTTTTTAGTCAGCAGGTGCGTTGCCGGAATAATGACAGCCCCTATTTTATGCAGCGCAAGAATGGTGAACCAGAATTCAACACGCCGTTTCAGGATGACCATAACCATATCTCCTTTCCGGATTCCGATGGATGAAAAGAACCCTGCGGTTCGATCGGAGATTTCTTTCAGCTCGCCAAAGGTAAAGGAACGGCTTTCACCTTTGTCGTTGGTCCAGAGCAGTGCCCGTTTATCGGGATGGGTAGCGGCCCAGCCGTCAACCACATCATAGGCAAAATTGAAATCACCGGGAACGATAAGTTCATAATTGGTTTTAAAATCTTCGAAATCCTTAAAGGTTACCTGCTTCAGAAATTTTTCGATCATGGATTGGCTGATTGTTTGGTTTAGAAAATAACGGCAAGAAATTTTACTGGTTTTCCATCGAGGGCTTTCATTCCGTGTTGTTGGGTGGCATCAAAATAAAGACTATCGCCTTCGTTGAGTGTCAGTTCGTGCCCCCCGACACTCAGCAACAGCCTTCCTTCAAGCACAAAATTGAATTCCTGCCCATTGTGGCTATTCAGGTGCATATTTTTGGTTGACGGTTCAACGGTAACGATAAAAGGATCGGCTTTGCGGCCTGCAAACCCCGAAGCCAGAGCCTGGTATTTATAGGCGTGGGTACGTTCCATCGCGGTACCCTGACCTGCCCGGGTAAGGAAAAATGTTTTCATCTTAGGATCGCTGCCAAACAGTAGGGCGGTCAGTTCAATATTGTATTTTTTCGAAATGTTTTGCAGCGCACTCACCGGGATATCCTTAACACCGCTTTCGTAACCCAGGTATTCTTCTTCCGAAACGTGGCACACCGCAGCAATTTCATCCGTTTCAATCCCAAGAAAGTCCCGCAGGCCAACCAATCGTTGGGCAATTTCGCGTATTTGTTCGTTCATGATTTTTAATGTCTGAAAATCGAAATCTAAAAATAACTTTTTTCCGACAAATCCAGCAGATTAGCTTAATATTTTGGAGGGAATCGGGCCTTTCTAACATTGAATCACCATCTAACGAAGTAACCGAGGCTGACCAACCCTTTGTGCCCATAGCCCAACTGCCCTGTAAGTCCATGGGCTGGCATCGACCAAAACCCGTTAATCATTTCTCGTACAGGTACTCATTAAAAAGTCCGATAATTATATGTTTCATTCGATATTTTTGTATCTTCAACTGAACCAACAAGGTATCTTCAACTGAACCAACAAGCCAACTAAAGCCCGAGGCTATGTGATCAAGATTTTTTAATTGTATACTTTTTGAAAGCACCAATTCCTGTGTTATTAAGTATGTCGTTTCATAAAACTTATTTGGGAATATTATAACATTATCCTTGAAATTCACTCTGTAATTATAAAAGACATAAAACATATAATCAGGTATCAGACTACAAGTATTTATCATGTTCTTTCTAATAGAATAAAGGAAAAAACTATTAACAACAGCAAGATTGTCTTCCTTCTCAATTCGCGTTTTAGATTTTTTTAGAAACCTAATTCTTGCTTTAATGAATGAAGCAGATATGCTGTATTTCAAAACCTTAAAAGAAAAATATATAAAATGAAATACAAGAATAAAAGTTATAAATAGCAGTACGTAAGATAGTTTAGTAAGAATTTTTGTATAAAATGAATTAGTGCTATAAACTATAAAATTTAAAATTACAATATAAATCAAAACTAAAGAAGGGGAAGCGATAATCAACGTTTTTAATAACCATAAAAAGCTTTCCTTCTTAAATAGCTCAATTATTTTTTCTGATTGATATCTTTCTTCAAACTTTGAAATCACCTGAAAAACCAATGGAGTACCAATACTTACAATTGCTACAATAAATGCAATACAGATTTTAATGAAATTCATAATTTTAGTGCTTCAGATTATAAAGTATAAATCTACAAACTTTGTTTAATTTCTTTCTGAGAATTAATTAATGATTCTTAGTTATTACTTCCTGTTTTAATTCTTGTATCGTTTTTAATATTATTAGCATATCTGTTTCCGGTTCGGGGATTTCGGTGTTCAAATAGCACACAAATTTCCAGGCTTCTTTTAATTCGATGATGGGAAGTTTATAGGGCTTGAACACCGAATTTAGCGACGAAAGCAACAACGAACGGTTTTCAGAAATGTAGTTTTCCACGATTTTAAAAACAATTCCTTCGTCGCGGGTAACAATAATATAGCCTTCGCCATTTTTAATGTTATAAAAGTTCTGCACAAATTCGCCGATGACCACCGAGCCGCTCGGGATTGGCAACATCGAATCGCCCGAGATGGTAAAGGCGCGGTACTTTTTCTCCTTCGACAAAAACGGCAATTGAAAAACGGGCAGGCTGCCGATGAATTCGGGGTCGGCAAAACTGGTGACGTAACCCGCTTTGGCTTTTTCGTTTACGAATTCAATGTTGTCGGTGTTGTTTTGGTCAACCGTGGTGGCAATTACCCGCAAATTTGTGCCGCGGATAAACACATCAAAACCATTTTGCAAATCGGTAAACTGGCTTTCCGAAAGTTGGTTTAAATCCGTATTTATTAAGGTATCAATTGCAATCCCGAAATACTTCGAGAAGGATTGTAAAAGGCTGACCGTTGGCTGGCTGATTGAATTTTCGAGCGCATTCACGGTGGTGCGTTTGATTTCCAGCGCATTGGCAACTTCGTTTTGTGTCCGCTTTTTTCGTGTCCGCAACAGTCTGATGTTGCTGTTGAAATGGTTCATGTTGAAAATATTTCCTCAAAATTAGAAAAAAATGTTGTGCATTTAAATGAAATGATTAATTTATTATCGCAAAAATGATAATATTATTATCGAATCGATATATATGGACAACGAAAAAGTACAACAGAAACTGGCTATTTTGGCCGATGCCGCGAAATACGACGTGTCGTGCGCATCGAGCGGCAGCAAACGCAAGAACACAACAAAAGGAATTGGCAACGGCATAGCTTGTGGAATTTGCCGCAGTTTTACCGACGACGGGCGTTGCGTGAGCCTGTTCAAAATTCTCATGACCAACCATTGCATTTACGATTGTGCCTATTGCATCAACCGCCGCACCAACGACCGGCCGCGCACCACGTTCACCGTTGAGGAAATTGTGGAGCTCACCATTGGATTTTATCGCCGCAATTATATCGAAGGCTTGTTTTTGAGTTCGGGCGTGATAAAAAGCCCCGATTTTACCATGGAAAGGATGGTACAGGTGGCCAAAAAACTGCGTTTGGAGAAAAACTACAACGGTTACATTCATCTGAAAGCTATTCCAGGAGCAAGCCAACAATTGATTCACGAAGCGGGCTTGTGGGCCGACCGCTTAAGCGTGAACATCGAAATATCCACTGAACAAAACTTGAAAAAGTTGGCGCCCGAAAAGGATTACAAAGGCATTCTTTCGCCAATGAACCAAATAAAAAACGAAATTTTGGTGTGCAAAGAGGAGCAGGCGAAATACCGAAGAACACCGCGTTTTGCACCTGCCGGCCAAAGTACGCAACTCATTGTAGGGGCCTCTCCCGAAACCGACCGGCAAATTATCCTCTTGTCGTCGGGTTTGTACAAAACGCAAAACCTGAAGCGGGTCTATTTTTCGGGCTACCTGCCCGTGAACAGCTACGATGCACGTTTGCCTGCCATCAACCGTCCGCCGTTGGTGCGCGAAAATCGTTTGTACCAAAGCGATTGGTTGGTGCGTTTTTACCATTTCAAAGCCGAGGAGATTTTGACTGACGATCAGCCGTTTTTGGATTTGGACATCGACCCAAAACTGGGTTTTGCGCTTCGCAACATGCATTATTTTCCTATTGACATCAACCGCGCCGATTACGAAATGATTTTGCGCGTGCCCGGAATTGGGGTTCGTTCGGCACAAAAAATTATCCTCGCGCGCCGCCATCGAAAACTAAACTCGATGCACCTGCAAAAAATAGGGGTTGTGATGAAACGTGCCAAGTATTTTATCACTTGCAACGAACTGCCCGCATCAACCACCGATTGGGAACCGCACCGGCTAAAACATAAATTAATTAGCGAATCAACGTCAAAAAACCGTAAATCGACCGACACGCAATTGAGTTTGTTTGCCGATTATAAACCTGTTTTGGCAAGTTCCTCTTTTCCCTAATGACCAATTAACCAATGACCGTTTTTTTATGATAATTTACACTTACGACAACACCTTTGAAGGGTTTTTAACCTGTATTTTCGAAAGCTACAACCGAAAATCGTTTCCGGTTGAAATTTGCCGACGAATGGGAAAGCAGAAATATTTGTTTGCCGAAAATATTGATATCCAAACTGATTCAGCAAAAGCGCAACGGGTTTGGAAGGGCATTCAAAGCAAGCTTTCAGGGAAAAACAAGCAATTGCCGTTTTATGCTTTTCTTTCGGAAGAACCCGGAATCGAAATCAAAATCTACCGTTTCCTGCGGCGGCTGTTCAGTGAGCATTTCAATATCGAAACCGATTTTGGCGATTCAGACGTGTTGTACCTCACCCAAGCTTCACGAAAGGTAAAGCAGGAAGCCATGCGAATGTTGCAGTTCGTGCGTTTTCAACGAACGAAAGACGGCGTGTTTTTCTGCGGGATTGAACCGTGCTATGATGTTTTGCCCTTAGTTATCAGTTATTTTCAGCAACGCTTTACCGACCAGCGTTGGCTGCTTTACGATTTAAAACGGAACTACGGGGTATTTTATGGAAACGGGAAAGCGGAAGAAGTGGTGATTTCGGATCAACAATTTAACCGCTTAAACGGGCAGGTAAAACAAGAATTGCTGGAGGCTGGCGAAGACTTCTACCAACAATTATGGAAATCGTATTTTAAGCACATCAACATTGGAGAGCGGAAAAATCTGAAACTGCAACGGCAACACATGCCACGAAGGTTCTGGAAATATTTGCCGGAAAAACAGATGCGGAATTAGCACGGCTGCTTAGAACGTGAACCCACTGGTCTGTTTTGATTTTTTCAGAAAAAATGTTGATGGAAAATTAGCAACTGCGATGGTACGTCTGGGTTCAAATAAAAAAATGAGGCAGCCTTTGGTGACTATCTCATTTAATTTGCAAAAAGTTATTACAACAGTTTGGCAGGAATTTTTTTAATCGGTCTGATCTTTATGTTCCTTAGAAACAATTCCCCACCCTCTGATTGAAACTGAATTTTACCCTTCGATAAAGGCTCAATATTTCCTTCGCCGAGGTATTTGCCCGAGTTGTAGTTAACCATGTTTGCATGCCCGTTTATCACGTGCACCGAAGTGGTTCCAACGCAATACAATTCAATGGTGTTCCATTCTCCCACAGGCTTTTCATAATCAGCATCTTTTGCGACTACTCGTGTATCGGTATCCGGGATTGACGGGATTTTTTCGGCACCTTTTGTATAAACATATTTGCCGTCATTATTTTTCTGCATCGGAATTTTGCAGTAAGATTTACCCATCCGGTACGAATCTCCAAAATTTCCGGTCCACAACTGCAATTCATGCGAGCTCATCCATACCCCCAGCCCTACGCCAAAATCACCATAGCTATGATACAATAACCCGGAATTTCTGGTCGTGTAGATTTCGTCTCCCCATTTCAGTTCAACGGTAAGATGATAGTTTTCAAATTCTTCTTTTGTGGCAATTGAAGCATTGATTTCGCCCGAAATACGGAGGACTTTCTCGCCGTCAAGTTCAACAACGGAAAATAGGTTTAACGGGTCTTTTAACCCAATTGGAGGTTCACCTTTTTCTTTTGGGCCAACGTAAACGTCCCAGCCATCGAGATTTTCGCCATTAAAAAGCGTTTGCGATGGTTTTTCGCATGCACTGAAAAATAATATTACAAAAGAAAATGCAAATAGATAAGATAACTCTTTCATTGTGCTTTAGATTAATTATTAAAAAAAACTGTCCTATTTGTGTAGAACAGTTTTGTAAATATTTTTACTGTGTCTTAATGTTTGCTGTTAAATGGTTTCTGCTTGCAACAATTCCATCGCTCGTTCCAGAATTGTAGTGTCGTCAAGAAGTACAATGCCCCCGTCTGGTCCCGGTTCCATGTGTATTCCTACTGCCTTTCCGTCGGTATAGTTGGCACCTCCAAAATAATTCCTGACGGTTTCCTCGGACACTGAAAATTCGTGCGCCAACTTTTTTATGGAACCGTCTGGCAAACTGTCTTTGATTTTCCGCAACTCGTTAAAGGTGATTTTACTTGTCATTATCGTATGATTTTAAATGAATATTGAGAAAATATAACTCCACACGTAAAAATAGAATTAATAAGTCGAATAACAAAAGTATAAATGGAAGGTATTTTCTTTCCCTTGTGTTCGAATTGTTATCTGTCTTCACAATATTTCCATCTACTTTTGGTAAGCGATTGTCGGATAGTATTTAAGCGCGAATTCAACACTTCTATTTAACAAAACAACAAAAATAAACTTAACATTATTTAAGGATCAGTTCAGTCCGATTTTGATGCAGTCGTATATTTTTTGGTGTATCCCGGTTCGGATGTTCAGGTTGTAAAGTTTTTGATTTTCGCGGGTTGGATATACGCGATTCGACATGAAAATGTAAAGCAACCCGTTATCCGGATCGGCCCAAACAAATGTGCCCGTGAAACCCGAGTGTCCAAAACTATTTTTACTACAGTCTATTGCAGGATAGGCGTCTAAAATATTGTTTTTCTTGTTGTTGAGCAGTGGTTTGTCAAATCCCAGTCCGCGGCGGTTGGCATTTTCCGGAAACTGTACCCGAATGAATTCATTCACGGTCTCTTCCGAAATGTAACGCCTTCCGCCAAAATAACCCTTTTGAATGTACATCTGAAAAAGCTTTCCTAAATCATTTGCCGTTCCAAACAAACCGGCATTTCCGGATACACCCCCCATCATACTGGCACCTTCGTCGTTGACAAAACCCTGCATGGTTTCACGCCGGAATAAATCGTCGGTTTCGGTAGGCGGCATTCGATCAATTGGAAATTGCTTATACGGATTATGAACGATGGTGTAGGCGCCCAATGGTTCGAAGAAAGTTTGTCGAATGTACTCGTCATAATCCCGGCCCGTAAGATCGCTGATAATTTGAGGAAACAAATAGAACGCCAACCCCGAATACAAGTATTTTTTTGTAGGGCGCAGTTTGGAGTTTCGGATTGTGTCGTACATGTTTTGCCTGAAATCTTCATTCATATATAGTTTTTCGGAAACTCTGACGTTGAATTTATCTGTAGGTTGATCTTTGAAAACATTGGGGTCTAATTCTTTATTCCGGTTCACGGCCATCTGCCAAAAAGGAATCCAGGGAGAGAGGCCGGCCTGATGCGCCAAAATTTCATCGACACGCAAATTTTGTTTGTCACTATTTTTGAAAGCCGGCCAATAGGTACTAAAGGGTGCTTTAAGGTTTATCTTTTTCTCGTCCACCAGTTTCATAATTGCCGGCAAGGGGCCTGCAACTTTTGTGATGGATGCCCAATCGAAAATATCGTCGGACTGCATTTTTCGAATTTTTTCGTAGGTATGAAACCCGTAACATTCGTCAAAAATTACTTTCCCGTCTTTTGCAATGAATACTTGGCATCCGGGATACGCATTTGCGTTCAACCCAATAAAAGCAATAGAATCGATCTTTTTATGCAGAAGCTTGCTGTTAATTCCAACTTCTTCGGGAATGGTGTAGGCAAAGCAATCGTTCTTTTTTATAGCAACACCGGCGTTGGCTTTGAAACGTTCGTCGATGGAAACCGGTAACCTCCCGCTTGAGTCGAAGGCGCCAAAAATAAGCTGTGCCGCAAGTTCCTGGGTGAGTTCATTGTTTTGGTAGGCCACAATCAAGCCTTTGGCGTGATGAATGTTGTCGAAATGTTTCAGGGCGTAAGCATTTCCGAAAAATACAAAAACAGCGTTGTTCTCACGGACGATTTCGGAAACTGCCCGTTGTTGTATTTCCGTGGCACCATATTTTCTTGCAGGATATATGTTTATGCCTTGCACGCCCACAAGCACAAGGTTGTAATTGTCCAGCTTCATCCGCAGGTTCGCCCATTCTTGCTCCGACGCGTTTTTGGACAGGCTAAAATGGTCCATACGGGTGTATTTTTCCAGCATTTTTTGAAAGGGCGAAATTTCATTCGCGCCAATCATCAGGCTTGCGATTTTTAGCGTGTCTAAATTTTGAACAGGCAAAACCCCCGAATTTTTTAAAACCGTTAGTGCGCCTTGAATCAGCTTTCGGTTGGTGACTTCGAATAGCGGTGAATTTAATTTTTCGGTGAGTTGTGGTAATTTCGCCGATTGATATTCGTTCAGTTTCACCCAACGTTTCAAGGCCAGTACAGTACGGCATTTATCGTTGAGTTCTTTCAGGCTAATTTCCCCATTTTCTACAGCAATTTTTACCGATTGGATAGCTTTTCCCAAATCCGGCACGAACTCTATAATATCATTTCCGGCTTTAATTGCTTCTCTTTCGGCATTCCCCGCATCAGTACGTACACCTTGCATATTAATGGCGTCCGTTACTACAAAACCCTGAAATCCAATCTCTTTTTTTAAATAATCGTTTATAATTTTTCTTGAAAGCGATGAGGGGATTTGAGATCCGTCGAGTGACGGGACGTTCAGATGTGCCGACATAATCCCGCTTATCCCTTTGTTCGATAAATAGCGGAATGTAAAGGTTTCCAAGGAATCCATCCGTGCTTTGTTATGACTTAGGAAGGGCAGGGTTTTGTGTGAATCGGTGCTGGTGTCACCGTGCCCGGGAAAATGTTTTGCCACGGGAATTACGCCGGCACCCTGCATCCCCGAAGCCACCCACCATGCTTTTTGGGCTACATTTACTTTATTTTCACCAAACGAACGAAAATTGATGACCGGGTTAGCGGGATTGGTATTGATGTCAGCCACGGGTGCAAAATTCATGTGTATCCCCATCAGTTTTAGTTGTGCGGCAAAATCGCGCCCCATTTGAATAATGTAGTTCGAATCCTGAACTGCTCCAATTGCCTGGGCATAAGGGAATTTCATCACGCTATCAATGCGCATGGATAAACCCCATTCGCCGTCGATGGCAACCAGAAGCGGTACTTTTGATTTTTCCTGAAGACGGTTGATCAATACGGTGGTTTCTGTTGGGGTACCTTGCATCACTAAAATACCTCCCGGTTTAAATGTTGCAATCTGTTCTAACATCTTTGCTTTGCTGTTCTGCCCGTGTGTAGGGTACACCGCAATGGTCATCAGTTGCCCAATCTTTTCTTCCAAGGTCATGCCGGCCAACTTCTCCTCTACCCAAGGATCAGTTTTGAACCTTACAAAGGGAGGTTCGGTTGCTTTGGTTTTATTGATTTGCAGCGCAAGGAACAGGAAAATCAGGGTAATTTTCAAATTGAGTTGCATAGATGAATCACATTTTAAACGATAAAATTAAAAAACGTCCATTTTATTATTGTTGGCAAATATCAATTGGTATTTTCGTAAACGCAAATGTAAGGTTTATAACATGATGTTAAAACGACCATGACTTATTATTCACACAAGAGTATGGTTATAATTTTCATGGGAGTTACATCGAATACAAATAAAAACAAACAATTATAATGAGATGAAATATTTTGGAATCCTTATCACGATTATTTTATCCGGGTTTTGGTCGTTTGGCTGCGAAGACAAAATTGTAACCGGGGCCGATCAGCCGGAAAAATATTTGCCGCTGCTCGAAAACAAAAGAGTGGGTTTGGTGGTCAATCACACCTCGTTGGTTGGCGATGCCCATTTAGTCGATTTCTTGATGAAAAACGATGTGGACGTTCAAAAGATTTTTGCGCCTGAACATGGTTTTAGAGGAGACGCTTCGGCAGGAGAAATAATTAAAGACGGTGTGGATACAAAAACAGGCATTCCTGTGCTGTCGTTGTACGGCAAAATCAAAAAGCCGACGAAAGATCATCTGCAAAACCTCGATGTCGTTGTTTTCGACATACAAGATGTAGGCTGCCGGTTCTATACCTACATTTCTACTTTGCATTATGTGATAGAGGCCTGTGCCGAAAACAATATCGATTTGTTGGTTCTTGATCGGCCCAACCCCAATGGCGATTATGTGGCCGGTCCGGTTTTGAAACCGGGTTTTGAATCTTTCGTGGGCATGGATCCTATTCCGATTGTACACGGTTGCACAGTTGGCGAATTGGCGGCGATGATTGACGGTGAAAAATGGCACAAAGCAAAACTGAATTGCAGGTTACAGGTTATTCCGGTATTAAATTATACCCATTCGTCAAAATATAAACTGCCCGTGAAACCTTCTCCGAATTTACCCAATTATCTCTCGGTTCGTTTATACCCTTCACTTTGTTTTTTTGAAGCAACAAGCGTGAGCGTCGGACGCGGAACGGAATTTCCGTTTCAGGTTTTGGGCGGATTGAATCCAACGCTCGGACCTTTTCAATTTACCCCGTTAGACATTCCCGGAGCGGCAATGAACCCCTTGAACAAAGGCAAGGTTTGTTATGGCGTCGATCTTCGGGAACTTGATGAAGTACCTCCGTTTACATTGAAATATTTCTTAGGATTTTACAACCAATATGAAAATAAAACCGATTTTTTAACCCGTGAGCGTTGGTTCGATTTGCTTGCCGGCTCCGATCTTTTGCTTAAGGAAATCAAAGCAGGAAAATCAGAAGAAGAAATTTTAAGGTCTTTTCAGCCGGAATTGGATAGCTACAAGCAGATTAGGAAAAAATACCTGTTATACCCTGATTTTGAATAAATGAGCCCATACTTAGTCCTTTCCATCGTTCTTGGATATTTTCTTGTGCTGATCGGAATTTCATTGTTGACTTCGCGCAAAGCCGATACACAGACTTTTTTTACCGGCAATCGAAAATCACCTTGGTTTGTAGTGGCTTTCGGAATGGTGGGAGCAACGCTTTCGGGTGTTACTTTTATTTCGGTGCCCGGCGAAGTAGGGAATACCGCCTTTTCGTATTTGCAATTCGTGTTTGGAAATATTGTGGGCTATTGGGTGGTGGCAGCCGTACTTTTGCCGCTTTACTACCGTTTGAATTTAATTTCAATTTACACTTACCTGGATCAACGATTTGGAGAACGTTCGTACAAAACCGGTTCGTTTTTCTTCTTAATTTCAAAGTTGATTGGTGCTGCATTTCGTTTGTTTCTGGTAGCGGGTGTGCTACAAATTGCTTTTTTCGATGCCTTCAACATCCCCTTCTCCATTACCGTGGTGGCCACCATCGCTTTGATTTGGATTTACACTTTCCGGGGTGGCATAAAAACCATCGTGTGGACGGATACCTTGCAAACCTTATTCTTAGTGAGTGCGGTAATTTTTACCATCTTTTCCATTTCAAAAAGTTTAGATTGGAATTTCAGGGATTTATTCCATAATGTTGCGAACGATTCCAACTCACAAATCTTTTTTTGGAATTGGCGTTCGGGAAGTAATTTTTTCAAACAGTTTTTTGCCGGAATATTCATAACCATTGTTATGGTTGGAATGGATCAAGACATGATGCAGAAAAACCTCACCTGCAAAAATCAACGGGAAGCGCAAAAAAACATGTTGGTTTTCAGTTTTTCCTTTCTTATTACCGTATTCTTGTTTTTATGTCTCGGTGTTTTGCTCTACGCTTTTGCCGCACATGCCGGAATTGCAATCCCCAAAAAAACCGATGATTTGTTTCCACTGCTGGCGCTCCATCATTTTGGCCTGCCGGTTGGCATCGCCTTTCTACTTGGTATCACCGCTGCTGCCTACTCCAGTGCCGATTCGGCATTAACTGCTTTAACCACCTCGTTCAGCGTTGATTTTCTGAAAATAGATAAATACGATGAGGCTAAAAAACAGCGCTTGAAACGATGGTCGCATTTGCTGTTTTCAGTTTTGCTCATCTTAGTGATTTTGCTGTTTGATGCCATAAATAACGACAGTATTGTTGTGGCAGTTTTTACGGTGGCCGGCTACACGTATGGCCCAATATTGGGCTTGTTTGCGTTTGGCCTATATTCCAGCCGAAAAGTAAAGGATAAATGGGTTCCGCTCGTTGCTTTTTTGGCTCCCGTGCTGTGTTTTTTCATATCGAAATATTCCGAGTTTTTATTTTGGGGATACCATTTTGGTTTTGAATTGCTAATCTTAAACGGAATGCTTACTATTATCGGGTTAATTTTAATCTCGAATAAAACAATAATTGCAAATAAATGTTAAAAATTGTAAATTGATTTTTATATTTGCAACAATAAGCGTTTTGCTCAATCGTTTGATATTAATAAAAATTAGAGAAATTGATCAGGTATCTACTTCAAATTTTGGCGGTAGTCGCTATAATCGTCTCATTTTCTTCGTGCGAGGACGAGGGATACCTGACGTCGCGCGATGTCCAACTGATGTTCTCGGTGGATACGGTAACCTTCGATACAATTTTTACTTCCATTGGTTCCACCACGCAGCACTTTACGGTACATAACCCATACAATGAGAACATTTTGATTTCCCGTATCCGCCTGGCAGGTGGTGAATCATCGAATTTCCGGCTTAATATAAACGGAGAAGAAGTTGAAAACGAAATTTATGAAGTGGAAATACCGGCAAGAGACAGTATTTATATTTTCGTGGAAATAACTATTGACCCTAATGGACAAAATTTGCCTATGGTGGTGCAGGATTCAATTCAATTTACGACCAATGCGAATGTTCAGTATGTTCAGATGGTTGCTTACGGACAAGATTTTAAACTGATTAAAGGCGAAGACATTGGCACAACCACCTGGACTTCGGAGAAGCCTTATTTGGTGTATGATTTTGCTTTTGTGGACAGTACTTCTGTGTTAACCATTGAGCCCGGAACAAAAATATTTTTCCACAAAGGTGCTGGTTTATATGTGAAAGGAAGAATTGAGGCAAATGGGACTTTTCAGGAACCCATTTCGTTTTTGGCCGACCGCTTGGAAGATGCGTACAAAAACATTCCCGACCAATGGAACGGAATCATACTTTTTTCCGGAAGCGTTAACAACAGCTTTAATTTTTGCACCATAAAAAACGCCAACATTGGCCTGCAGGTTGGTACAATTGAGCATGAAGGGTTTGCTTCGGTCCGATTGGCCAACACTCAAATCCAGAATATGGCGTATGCAGGAATATTTGCGTTGAAGTCGAAAATATATGGCTACAATAATTTGGTTACTAATTGTGGCTTCTATGCCGTTGCTCTTTTAATAGGTGGCGAATATGAATTCTACCATACTACGGTGGCTAATTATTGGGGCAATTATTCCAGTAAATCACGTTCTACGCCTGCACTGACCATATCGAATATACTGACGGTGAGAGATGGAAGTGGAAAAGATGTGGCATATGTTGGAGATTTAAAAAAGGCTACTTTTGGCAATAGCATTATATACGGCAACAATGTGAACGAACTGGCTTTGGTGAGCGACAATGAAAATGAGTTCAATTACCTATTCGAAAATTGCATTATACAGGTTCCGGATACCTTTAAAACATCCAATAAAGAGCGTTACAAAAATATATTGAAAGGAGGTTCCTTCGACCCAAACTTTGTCGATCCCTATGTAGAATATAATTTCGCATTAGATACTTTATCACCGGCGAAAGATGCGGGCAAGCGAGATTTTGGAGCTCTATTCCCGTTGGATATCCTGAATAAAGACCGTACGGCAGACGCTGCACCAGACCTCGGTGCATTCGAACGAATAGAAAAGAAAAATGCAAAGTAGGTTCTTTGTTGTATTTATTATTCTCTTTTTTGTATTTGGCGCTTCCGGTGCACAGGATAACTCCCGTAACTTTTCAATACTTTTCTACAATGTTGAAAATTTATTTGATACCATCGACGATCCGCTGACCAATGACGATGATTTTACACCCGATGGAGATTTGCATTGGACTTCTAAACGACTCAAAACCAAACTGCTCAATCTTTCAAAAGTTATTCTAAGTTCGGGAGGTTGGCAGACACCTGATGTGATTGCCCTATGCGAAGTCGAAAACCGCTTCGTATTGGAAAAACTTATTCGCGATACCCCTTTAAAACCGTTTCCCTATAAAATAATCCATAAAGAGTCACCTGACCACCGGGGCATTGATGTAGCTTTTTTATACAATGCTGAAACTTTCTATCCCTTGGAATATAAACATTACAGCTTGGGAGAGGATTTAAAAACCCGCGAAATATTATACGTATCGGGAATTTTAAACGATGTGGATACGGTACATTTTTTTGTAAACCATTGGCCTTCGCGATATTCAGGTTTTCTGGAAACAAAATCACTGAGGAAGTTGGCTGCGGAAACCGTACGCGAAAAAGTGGATGAATTGAACCTTAAATACCGTTTCCCGAAAATAGTTATCGTAGGCGATTTTAACGATTCCCCTTCAGATGAAAGCATCACGAAATCCTTAAAAGCCAAACAAGTCCAAGATTCCGCTTTATCGTCTGAATTGTATAATTTATCCTATCAATGGGCAGAACAAGGGCAGGGCACGATGAAATATCAATCGCAATGGTTTGTGTTCGACCAAATTATCGTCAGCGGTTCTTTGTTAAATGCGGCGAACGGGTATATTGCGCATCCGGAGGACGCAACAATTGTTGATTTGCCTTTTTTAATTGAGCGCGATGAACGCTATGCCGGAACCAAGCCACTCAGGACATATTATGGTTTTAAATACCAGGGCGGATTTAGCGACCATTTACCCGTTTTATTAAACTTACAAAAGCTACCTTGAATTTTGGATGCATATTTCGCCCACCACTTTTAAGTATTTGAAAATCAACTAATATAGTCAGATAAATTTCTGAGCGATCTTTATAATTGTACACTTTGCTTAACCTCTACGAGGTAGATAATCCTGTGAGTTACTTGTTTTACAATACCAAATCTCCTACAGAGAAATTTCTGCGTAACGCCTGACGGCCGGCAGAGATATGCTTAATTTTACCCGTACCACTTCCGTTCGCGGCCTTGCAATTTGTCCAGTACGCTGATGGTAATGTTCACATCGTTCACTACCTGGAAATCGAACATGCCCACGCAGATAAAATCAGCACCGTTTTTAAAGGCCCAGTTGAAACCGTCCTCGGGTTGAATCGCACCGGCAGCCAGCACTTTAAAGCCCATTACCGGGACGGTGGCGCGGTTAACAAATTCCGTGGTACGGTCGGGAAATAGGCAGAAACAGTTGTCGTGGAAACGATCGTGGTCGGGTGATTTCTTGCCGTCCACTTCAAAGGCTACACGGTTTTCGCGCGGGTGGGCACTCCAGTAATTATCGTGGTGCATGGTTTTCATGTAGTAATCGGGGATAATGTCTTGCTGTTCGCAGGCAATCAGCGCGTCAACGGTATGCGATGCCAAGCCTGCCGTGTATCCTTGCTCACGGATATACTCCAGCATTTTTTCAATTACGTCAATCCGGTTGTCGCGCACTAACCAATCGCACCAATTCCCCTGAACCTGAATAATATCCACACCTAAATCAATGGCTTTGTTGATTTGAATGAAGTAATCGTTTTCTTTTATGTCGGGAGCTACCTGCGAGATAACTTTGATTTTGCTGCCCGTCATCTTTTTGTATTTCTGCATCAATTCATTGGTAGGAAAACCAATGTTTATGGCATTTATTCCGGCTTTTTCTGCCAGTATCAGGGTTTCAAAAATTTTCTTCTCGGTGTTGTAGGCACGAAACAGCGACGGGACATACAGGAGATCGCGGGCATGTGCCCAGCCGCCAATCAGGTTTCCGCCAGCTACCAAACGGCTGATTTCATGTGGTCCAATTTTTCCTTTGGGCAGCTCGCCTTTTAGCTCACGAATATCAGCACCGCCAATCTGTATCGTCGCTCCCGAAAGTGTATCCACCCCATATTTGCGGGTTTCGGCAAAAGCCCCCCAACCCAGGATTCCCAAGGCCGGAAGGGTAGCGAGGTTCTTTAAGGCTTCGCGGCGCGAGTTTTCAGGTGCTTCGCTTACTTTCGCTTCGATTTCAGGCTTCTTTCCTGTCAAAAATAATTTCAGGGAATATAAACCATACCCTTTTTCGGGCAACAAAATCAGGAGCAGCAAAGCTAGGGCTTCAAGTAAATTCCGGTTGACGATAAACAAACTTCCTTCTACAGCGCCTGGCAGCGAACCGCCAAATGGAGGATAGGCAAAATAATACAACATCAGTAAAATAATTCCTGAAACGGATGAAAGCCGAAGTACCACACCTAACGAAAGCCCCAGTCCAATCAGAATCAGGCCAGCAACATTAACCGGATCCACAATGTTCATAATTCCTTCGGACCCCGCCATCCAATGATAAAAGCCTGCAAACGCTCCGGTGGAATTGGCAAGGAAACCGGCAGCACTCCAGTTGGCAATTACAATTTTCGAAATTCCTTCGTATAAAAAATGCCAGCCAATGGCCATGCGAAAAATGGTGATGATGATTTTTTTCCAGTTCATTTTGGTTCGCTTTGATCCATTGATTTTAGGATTATTTTCAAATGTAGCAGTTTTTTTTTGTTGACCAAAATTTCGAAAAATAATTGATCCTCTATTCCTGTTATCTTTTCATTCTCAAAATACTACTTTTGCAGCTTATTCAAAACGAACAGCATGACAAATCAATTTAACCCAACACGCTACCAGCTTCAATCGGTACACACCGGAAAAGTCTTTAACGATGAAGGCTGGACATTAGATGCGCCTGACGAAACCGAAGCAACGTTAATCCGCGCCATTTACGAAAAAACACAAATTGAGGTGAAAGACGACTCGTGGGGCCTGTATAAATTTGCCGATTGGCTGCCCGTTAGCCGCATGTTGCAGGGCTCATCGGCACCGGTAACATTTAAAAGCGAAGGACTCGCGCAGGAACTGGGTTTAAGCAACCTTTGGATAACTTTTAGCGGCTACTGGCCAGAAAAAGGTGCCACTATGAAAACCTGTTCTTTTAAAGAAACCGAGGCCTACTCCGTTTGTGGGAGGATGACACCTGAAATGAATAAAATACTGGTGGTGGCTTCGGCCGGAAACACTGCCCGTTCCTTTGCACAGGTGTGTTCGGACAACAACATTCCGCTCCTCATTTGCGTTCCCGAAGACAACCTTACGGCATTGTGGTTTGATGCCCCGCTGAACCCCTGTGTGAAACTGGTGTGCAGCAAATCGGGAAGCGACTATTTCGATGCCATTCATTTGTCGAACATCGTGGCTGCGTTGCCCGGGTTTGTTGCTGAAGGCGGTGCAAAAAATGTTGCGCGCCGTGATGGGATGGCTACCACCATGCTTTCGGCAACCACTACGATTGGTAAAATCCCCGATTATTACTTTCAGGCCATTGGTAGCGGAACAGGTGCCATTGCAGCTTGGGAAGCTAATTTGCGCCTGATTGCCGACGGCCGTTTCGGAACCAATAAAATGAAGTTAATGGTTTCGCAAAATGTGCCTTTCATCCCCATTCATCATGCATGGAAAGCCGGTTCGCGCGCCATGTTGCCCTTAGAAGTGGAACTGGCCCGCCAACAGGTAATAGAAATTGATGCAAAAGTTTTGTCGAACCGCAAACCTCCCTACCCCATTTTTGGCGGTTTGTTTGATGCCCTGAAGGATGCCGGCGGCGATGTGTTGCTGGCCGGAAACAACGAAGCAAGCCATGCGGGAGAACTGTTCCTGAAAACGGAAGGAATCGACATTCACCCTGCAGCGGCGGTGGCAACGGCAACTTTAATACATGCCGCTCAATCCAATTTGGTTGAAAAGGATGACTTAATTATGCTGAACATTACCGGTGGCGGCGAAGAAAGATTCAAATCTGAAAACCAGCTTTTTTACCTGAAACCCGAAATTGTTTTCGATATGGATGCAGATGCAGAAACAGTGAAAGAAAAAGTTGAAATGCTATTTAACGTTGGACAATTAAAATAAGTCATGGTTGAAATCGGCAGTTCTATATGGTCAGCGGCAGTTTTGCTCTTTTTCCTGATGGACCCTATCGGAAACATTCCGGTTATTCTTTCGGTGATGAAAGGCATCGATCCAAAGCGTCAACGGATAATTATTGTGCGCGAATTGTTGATGGCACTCGTAATTCTGTTGGTTTTTCTTTATGCCGGAAAACCTTTGCTCACTTTTTTACACTTGGAGCAGGAAGCGGTAACCATTTCGGGAGGGATAATCCTTCTGGTTATTGGCTTGAGGATGATTTTTCCTACGCACGAAGGGGTTATGGGAGTGCAACCGGGTGGCGAGCCATTTCTGGTTCCTATTGCTATTCCGTTAATCGCAGGCCCATCTATTCTGGCGATGCTGATGCTGATGACCCAAAGCTTTCCGGGAAACATGACGAACTGGCTGCTGGCCTTGGTGATTGCCTGGCTTGCGTCGGCTATCGTAATTCTGTTTGCCCCGGTTCTGTTGCGTCTGTTAAAAGAACGCGGATTGATTGCACTGGAACGCTTAATGGGAATGATTCTGGTAATGCTTGCTGTTCAAATGCTAATTAACGGGTTCAGGTTGCTGTTCTGATAAGACCATAAATAAATAAGCCGGAGCTACTGAGTCGCAGCCCCGGCATATTTATTTCTATCCGTTTTTTACACCAAATACGATTTCAACATCCAAATCCGTTTTTCCGTTTCGCCAATCCACTCGCTCATCATTCCCACGGTCCCTTCATCGCCATTTTCGCCAGCAATTTCCAGAATTTCGTTGAAGCTTTCGAGCAAAAACTGATTGTCTCCCAAAACGGCCTCCACCGCTTCTTTACCCTTCGAAACGTTGGCAACTACGTCCATCGTTGCAGTTTTTAAATAATCAGCTATGGTATGCAGCGGATGGCCTTCCAGCATTAAAATACGCTCTGCAATTGCGTCAATGGCATCCGAAGCTTCATCGTAAAATTCTTCAAACTTGTTGTGCAACTCAAAAAACATATTCCCTTTGATGTTCCAATGCAATCCCCTTAAGTTCTGATAATAAATATGGTAATCAGCCAATAACTTGTTTAATTTCTCGATGGTGTTTTGATTCTTCATTGTCATAATTTTTTATAATTTTATTTTCTTCCTACAAAGATACTATATTTAGTATTATAGATGTATTGCTTAAATTTGTCGTCAGATAGAATATATGAATTCAAAACTAATTCTAAAATATCCATTATGAAATCAATCCAATCCCGGACAAAAATTACGGTTTTACTTTTAAGTGTAATCCTTTTGTCGTGTAACAAGTACACCGATTATTCCACTGCCCCCTATATTGAAGACGATCCTCCGGCCTGGCAAAATCAGACAGTTTTCCAAATTAATAAAATGGAACCTCACGCCCATTTTATCCCTTTTGCCAGCGTGGAGCAAGCACGCACCGAAGAAAAATGGAAATCAACCCTATTGCAATCGCTTAACGGAATGTGGAAATTCAAATTAGCCCACAACCCGTCAGAGCGTCCATTCTGGTTTTTTAAAGACGATTACGACATTCGGAATTGGAACGAAATTAAAGTACCCTCCAACTGGGAACTGGAAGGCTACGACTACCCGATTTACACCAACGTGAAATTTCCACACGCAAAAACACCTCCTACGATTCAGGACGATTACAATCCGGTAGGTTCCTACAAACGTACCTTCACGATTCCTGACAACTGGAAAGGGAAAGATATTATTCTTCATTTTGGGGCAGTGAGTTCCGCCATGAATGTTTGGGTGAACGGTGAATTTGTGGGCTACAGCGAAGACAGTAAAACTCCGGCCGAATTCAATATTACCAAGTATTTGGAGAAAGGAGAAAACACCTTGTCGGCGGAGATTTTCCGCTGGAGTGACGCTTCCTACCTCGAAGACCAGGATTTTTGGCGCATGAGCGGAATTACCCGCGATGTTTATCTAATGGCCCGTGGTGATCAACAAATTCAGGACTTCAGAGTGTTTTCCGGCTTAGATGAAAGTTACACCAACGGGAATTTTCAACTGATTGTGGATGTGATGAACACAGGAGAACATGCCGGTTCAACGCTTGTTGAAGCCGTTCTGAACGACAATGGAACCGAACTTAAAAACTTCTCAAAAGAATTGACTTCCGGGAAAACCAGCGTTGTTTTTGAAGCAGAAATCCCGAACGTAAGAACCTGGTCGGCCGAAATTCCAAATTTATACGAATTAATTATAACCGTAAAAAACGGCGGTCAGATAGTGGAAGTTATAAAACAAGACGTTGGCTTCCGCACAGTTGAAATCAAAAACGCCACCCTTCTGGTGAACGGAAAATACGTGTACATGAAAGGCGTCAACCTGCACGAACACCATCCTGTTACCGGCCATGTGGTTGACAAAGAGACGATGCTGCTGGATATTAAAACCATGAAGGAAAACAACCTGAATGCAGTGCGCACATCGCACTATCCGCAGCCGGAGTTGTGGTATGAACTCTGCAATAAATACGGGCTATACGTTATCGACGAAGCCAATATCGAATCCCACGGAATGGGCTATGGGCCAGAATCGCTTGCAAAGGACGAAAGCTGGAAAGGTGCACACCTGTACCGCACCCGCAATATGTTTGAGCGCGACAAAAACCAACCCAGCATCATCACCTGGTCGTTGGGGAACGAAGCCGGAAACGGAGTGAATTTTGATGCCACCTACGCCTACATGAAATCGGTTGACAGTACCCGCCCTGTTCAATACGAACAAGCACACGGCGGCGCAAACACCGACATCGACTGCCCAATGTATATGCGGATTGAAACAATGGAAAAATACGCAAAAGGGAACCCGGACAAACCTTTAATTCAGTGCGAATATGCGCATGCCATGGGAAACAGCGTAGGCAACCTTCAGGATTATTGGGACGTTATCGAGAAATACGATGTGCTGCAGGGCGGTTTTATATGGGACTGGGTGGAACAAGGCTTGCTGACCACCAACGAAGCCGGCGAAGAATATTACGCTTACGGCGGTGATTTTGGACCCGACACCGTTCCTTCCGACGGAAATTTCTGCAACAACGGCTTGGTGAATCCTGACCGTGCCATAAAACCTCACATTTTGGAAGTGAAAAAGGTATATCAAAACATTGGTTTCAGTGCTGTAAATTTAAAAACAGGCACCATTGCAATCAAAAATAAATATTCGTTCCTGAACCTTTCAGCTTTCGACTTTGTGTGGGAAGTAATTGGCGATGGCGCGACACTTGACAATGGAAAATTAGCAGATCTAAACCTCGAACCCGGTGAATCCGCCACGGTCTCCATTGATTTTGCGCTTGAACCCAAAGCGGGTGTCGAATACTTTTTGATCCTGAACGCCAAGTTGAAGAGTGATTGGAGCTTGGTAGAGGCCGGTTCCGAAATGGCTGCCGAACAGTTTGAACTCCCTGTGTATGTTCCGGCTCCTAAAATAAACCTGGCGGATTATCCTGACGTTACACAGAACGAAACCGAAAATTCGATTGTAGTTAGCGGCGAAGGTTTTTCTGTGACTTTTGACAAAACCCGGGGCGTAATTTCCAGCTTTAAAAAAGGCGATACGGAGTTGATAAAAAGCGGGCCAATCCCCAATTTCTGGCGTGCGCCCATCGACAACGATTTTGGAAATGATTTACACAAACGCAGTCGCGTGTGGTGTGAAGCCGGGAAAACCCGGAAAGTCACCTCGGTCGCCATCAATAAAAACAATAGCAAATGGCGCGAATCGGGACGCTCGTTGTCAACCGCTAAAGGCAATGCCGACAAAAAAACCGAGGTCGCCTTCAATTTCGATTTGGTGAACGAGGCCGGTGAACCCATAGCAAAATACAACACGGTTTATACCGTTTTGGGATCGGGCGATGTGATTGTCGAAAATTCCTTCAAAATGACAGCAAAGGAACTTCCGGAAATTGTGCGTATGGGGATGAATTTAATCATGCCGCGCCAATTCGATCAAATGACCTGGTTAGGCCGTGGTCCGCAGGAAAGTTATCAGGACCGGAAAACTTCGGCATTTGTGGGTTTGTATTCCGGCAGCGTAGCCGACCAATACTGGGCATACCTCCGTCCGCAGGAAAACGGGAACAAAACCGATGTACGTTGGGCAACCATTACCGACGAAGCAGGTAACGGATTGCTGTTTAGCGGAATGCCTTTGGTCGAATTTAGTGCGCACCACAATTTGCTGGAAGATTTTGAATCCATGGAACGCACCGACGGACGCCAGCGCACAGGCGATCACGTGGTAAACCGCCACACCACAGACGTGAAGCCGCGCGACCTGACCTCGGTGAACGTGGATTACATGCAAATGGGCGTAGGCGGCGACAACAGTTGGGGTGCCTGGACGCACGATCAGTATCGCCTCATGGCCAAAGAATACAACTATTCATTCAGAATGAGGGGCCTTTCCGCAGGAGACAAACCTGTTGAACTGGCAAAAATCAAGTTTTAAAACAGTTCTTCCTATTTCAAATCCATGGAATTGAAACATGCCATAACTTTTTTTCTTGTGCTGATTGCCCTGGTGATTCCTGTTGCGTTAAGCTTTCGCAAACCCTTATATTTTTATCCCAAACTGAAATACTTCATTCCGGCTGCTATTTTTTCAGGAACGATTTTTATCCTTTGGCTCATGCGCTTCGCCGAAATAGGGATTTGGGCGTATAACCCCGAATATTTCCTGGGGATTCAGATCCTCCGGCTTCCGGTTGAGGAATGGCTGTTTTTACTTGCCCTCTCTTTTGGGTCGGTGTATGGCTATGAATGGGTGAAGCTGAAACTTAGATCCACGGTAAACTCCAATCTGTTTGTTGCCTTTAGCCTGGTTTTATTGATTGGCTTCGCACTGCTCGCGTATTTTGGCCGCGACAGACTTTACACCTTCTTCACCTTTTTTCTCTTAACGATTTATTTTGGATACACCTTTTTTCGGAACCGGTTCAAAAAGCACTATTTTACTTTTTACTTCACCTATATTTTGCTTGTATTGCCCTTCGCAGCATTGAAAATCATCTTCGTTGCACTGCCGGTTATCATTTATAATCCGCAGCACATCTTAGGAATTCGCTTATTACAAGTTCCGATGGAAGATTTCGGATATCTTTTCTTGTTGCTGCTCATAAATGTCACCATTTTTGAGTATTTGAGTGAACGTCGGTTTTACTGATTCCCATTGATTATTTTCTGTAAACACATTATCCATAATGGTTTTTCTATACAACATTTCAATATTCGTTTATTCCCAGCTCCTTTGGTTTTTCTCTCTTTTCAACGAAAAAGCCAAATTATTTGTAAACGGCAGAAAAGGCTGGGAATATCGGGTTCAGAGGCAGATTGACAAAAACGCCAAATACTTGTGGTTCCACTGCGCATCCTTGGGTGAATTTGAGCAAGGCCGCCCGGTTATCGAAGAGCTGAAAAGACAATTTCCGGAGTATAAAATCGTGCTTACTTTTTTTTCGCCATCGGGCTACGAGATTCGTAAAAATTATGAATTGGCTCATGTGGTCGCCTATTTGCCCTTAGATACAAAGCGAAATGCAAAGAAGTTTCTGGAAATCGTTCAACCTGAAAAAGCCTTCTTTGTGAAATACGAATTCTGGCACCATTACATTTCCGAATTAAAAAACCGCAAAATCCCGCTGTTTGCGATTTCCGCTATTTTTCGGGAAACCCAGCAATTTTTTAAACCTACACCCTGGGGGAAATGGTACCGTAAAATGCTTTTTAAGTTTGAACATATTTTTGTGCAGAACGAAAAGTCGGCTGAACTCCTGAAAAGCATGGGGCTCACGAATTTCACCGTATCCGGCGACACCCGTTTCGACCGCGTGGCCGCTATCGCCAAGAGTTCAAAAGAACTGCCGCTTGTTGAAAAGTTCAAAGGAAATTTACCGCTGGTTGTAGCCGGAAGCACTTGGAAGCCCGATGAGGAGCTGCTTGCGAAACTTATCAACCAAAGCTCCGGCATCAAATTCATAATTGCCCCGCACGAAGTTTCAGCAACAAATATCAACAGGCTGCAACAAATGTTGACAAAACCCACTTTATTGTTCAGCAAGCTCCAAAATCAGGAAACAGACAAGGTGGATGTGTTGATAATTGATTCCATCGGAATTTTATCGTCGGTTTACCGTTACGGGAACATTGCCTACATCGGAGGCGGCTTTGGTGTGGGCATACACAATATTTTGGAAGCCGCAACTTTTGGACTGCCCGTAGTTTTTGGCCCCAATTATAAAAAATTTAAAGAAGCCGTAGATTTGGTTTCCGAAGGTGGGGCGTTCACCATCGAAAATTACGAAGCACTTCACCATGTGTTGAATAGGCTAAGTTCGCAAAAAAACGAACTGGAAAAAGCATCCAAAATTGGTAGAGATTACATAGGAAAAAATGTAGGGTCAACTCAAATTATCATAAAAAAAGTTTTCAACAGACACCCCGTTTTGGATTGAAATTTGTTGGTAAAAATCACTTCAAAAAATTGATTTTTTATCCGCTTTTTCAACTGTAAAAACATCCTCTAATTGGCGTTAAGTTTTTCGTTTTGGTAAACAATTCATGCTTATCAAATACTTAACTCACTCATAACAATGCTACTAACCTTTCAAAGTTGATAACTTTTATTTTAATTATCAAAAATACTATACCAAATGTGAGATAGTGTTTTTATCTTGCACCACATAAAGCATACTACAGGAACGCAAACTCCAAAACGTATTTTTTTTAAGTGTAACAATTAATATAACTGGACAAAAATGGCATTAAATCAAGTTTCGGTAAAAGCCGCTGTGGGCAAGAAAATTTATACCCAAAGCGAGGCAATCCAAGCCTCTTTAGAGTATTTCAAAGGGGACGATTTGGCTGCTCGGGTTTGGGTGAACAAATACGCCCTAAAAGATTCATTCGGGAATATTTTTGAACTAACTCCCGACGACATGCACCACAGGCTTGCAAAAGAAGTTGCACGGATTGAAAGCAAGTATCCTAATCCGTTGACGGAAGATGAAATCTACAAAGTGTTGAAAGATTTCAAATACATCGTGCCCCAGGGCGGGCCAATGACCGGAATTGGTAATGACTATCAGGTAGCATCGCTTTCAAACTGTTTTGTAGTGGGAAACAACGGCAATTCCGATTCCTACGGAGGAATCATGAAAATTGACCAGGAGCAGGTTCAGTTAATGAAACGCAGGGGCGGCGTAGGCCACGACTTATCGCACATCCGTCCCAAAGGTTCACCGGTAAAGAACTCTGCTTTAACTTCCACAGGCATTGTCCCATTCATGGAACGCTATTCCAATTCCACCCGTGAAGTAGCACAGGATGGACGCCGCGGTGCTTTGATGTTGTCGGTTTCCATCAAGCATCCCGATTCCGAAGATTTCATCAATGCCAAATTGGAACAGGGAAAAGTGACTGGCGCCAACGTATCCGTGAAGATACACGACGACTTTATGCATGCCGTTGAGTCCGGCGTTCCCTACGTTCAACAATATCCGATTGACTCGAAGAAACCGCTTTATAAAAAAGAAATTGATGCCGGAAAGTTATGGGGCAAAATTGTCAATAATGCCTGGAGATCAGCCGAGCCGGGCATTCTGTTCTGGGATACCATTATTAAAGAATCCATTCCGGATTGCTATGCCGATTTAGGCTACCGAACAGTTTCCACCAACCCTTGCGGTGAAATACCGCTCTGCCCTTACGATAGCTGCCGCTTGCTGGCCATCAATTTGTATTCGTATGTGGACAAGCCATTTACAAAACAGGCAAAATTTAACTTTGAACTTTTTAAAGAACACGTTCACTATGCACAGCGCATTATGGATGATATTATTGATCTCGAACTCGAAAAAATTGATGCCATTATCGACAAAATCGAGGCCGACCCGGAAGAAGATCTCATCAAATTTACCGAACGCAACCTTTGGGAAAACATTAAGAAAAAAGCCAACGAAGGCCGCCGTACCGGTATTGGCATCACCGCTGCAGGCGATATGCTTGCCGCATTAGGCTTGCGCTATGGAAGTGATAATGCTACCGATTTTTCGGAAGAAATTCATAAGACTATCGCTTTGGAAGCCTATCGTTCGTCGGTTTATTTGGCCAAAGATCGTGGTGCATTCAATATTTACGATACCAACCGCGAAAAAAACAACCCGCTCATCAATCGGATTAAAAACGAAGATCCCGAATTGTATGAACTTATGGCTAAACACGGCAGGAGAAATATTGCATTGCTCACGATTGCACCCACCGGCACAACAAGTTTAATGACCCAGACCACTTCGGGAATTGAGCCGGTATTTATGCCGGTTTATAAACGCCGTAGGAAAGTGAACCCCAACGACAAAGACGTAAGCGTAGATTTTACAGACGAAATGGGCGACCATTGGGAGGAATATACCGTTTTCCATCACAAATTTAAAACCTGGATGGAAATGAACGGCCACGAAACCAACCGTGAATATTCGCAGGAAGAATTAAACGAACTGGTACAAACATCACCGTACTATAAAGCTACATCCAACGATGTTGACTGGCTGGCAAAAGTTCGCATGCAGGGAAGGGTTCAAAAATGGGTGGACCATTCCATCAGCGTTACCATCAATCTTCCTGCCGACACAAATGAGGAATTGGTAGGCGAACTTTATTTTGAAGCCTGGAAAAGCGGTTGCAAAGGCGTAACGGTTTACCGCGACGGATCACGCTCAGGTGTGCTGCTGTCGAATGACACGAATGAGAAGAAGAAAAGCAGCAGCTTCCCCACTAACCGTCCGGAAAGATTAGAAGCCGATGTGGTGCGTTTTCAAAATAATAAGGACAAATGGATTGCGTTTATAGGCTTATTGGACAATAAACCCTACGAAATTTTCACAGGCCTTTCGGATGACGAAGACGGGATTCTATTGCCTCGATCAATCACAAAAGGATACATCATCAAAAGCTGGCAGGACGATGAAAGTTCACGCTATGATTTCCAATACATCAATAAACGTGGGTATAAAACCACCATTGAAGGATTATCACACAAATTCAACCCGGTGTATTGGAACTACGCCAAATTAATATCCGGAACTTTGCGCCACGGCATGCCCATCCATAAGGTGGTGGAGTTAGTCACCAGCCTTCAGTTAGACAATGAAACCATTAACTCGTGGAAAGTTGGTGTGGCACGTGCTTTAAAAAAATATATCCCTGATGGAACCTTAGCCGAAAACGCGCGCTGTGGCGATTGTGGCTCAGGCGAAGTAGTTTACCAGGAAGGGTGCCTCACGTGCATTTCGTGTGGATCGTCGAAGTGTGGATAAAAGCTCCACCCCGGCCTTCCCCAAAGGGGAGGGGGTACGAAAGAACCAGAAACGTTTACGTTTCTGGTTCTTTCGTTTAGAAATCGGCCATAAAAAAAGGCACAATTCAAATTGCACCTTTCAATATCCTTAGGTTAAAACCTTTACGCTTCAATCATCTTCTTGTAATCTTCTGCTGTCATTAAGCCACCTGCCTCTAAAGCATCGCTTACTTTGATTTTTATCATCCAGCCCTTCCCGTAGGGATCTTTGTTCACTAATTCGGGTTCATCAGCCAGTGCCTGATTCACCTCAGCCACTTCACCGCTAACTGGCATAAACAAATCGGAAACCGTTTTTACCGCTTCTACGGTGCCAAAAGTTTCGCCTTTTTCCAAGGTTTCACCTTCGGTTTCAATTTCAACAAAAACCACGTCGCCAAGTTCGCCCTGAGCAAAATCGGTTACGCCTACAACGACAAAATCACCCTCTACACGGACCCACTCGTGATCTTGCGTGTATTTTAAGTCAGTTGGAATATTCATATTTCATATTTTAATAATTTTTCTTCAAAATTAGTGTTTTTTGTTGAAACAAACATGCCAATAAAACAGGCATTTCCTTTGTTTTTATCAAAATTCTTAAATGCTTCACCAAAAAATGCAGGGCACAATTCGTATCATTGCAAAAAATCGAATACTATGTTTTCTGAAATAGCACGCACAACAAACGCCCTGAAAGCAGTAGCAGAAAAATTAATCCAACAGTTCCCGGAGCATCGGGTTTTTGCCTTCTACGGTAAAATGGGTGCAGGAAAAACTACCTTCATCCAATCCATTTGCAAAGTATTGGAAACCGACGATAACGTAACAAGCCCAACTTTTGCTTTGATAAACGAATACAAAACCATTCATCAGGAATCCATTTTTCATTTCGACTTTTACCGTATAAAGAACATGGAAGAAGCCTTCGATTTGGGTTACGAAGATTATTTGTACAGCGGAAACTACTGCCTCATCGAGTGGCCCGAGATGATTGAACCGCTTTTACCCGAAGAAATTGTAAAAGTTAGGATCGGGGTGGCCGAAGATGGAACCCGAACGATTTCGGCGGAAACAACTTGATTCATCAAAATACCTGTAATTTTTACATTTTGAAAATCCCCATTTTGAATGTAACTTGTTGAGCCAAAAATACGAGATAATCAAAACAAAAAGAGATGACTGCAAAGGAAAAAACGAAAGGCAATAACTTGGTATCCAAAACCATGCTGATGCCCCAGGAAGAAATGTTGGAAGTACGCAAAAAGGGGCAAAAAATCAAAATTGGCATTCCCTCCGACTTCTCAAAAGTCGAATACCGTGTACCGCTTACGCCACAAGCCGTCGATTTGCTCGTATCCTATGGCCACGAAATTCTGATTGAAAAAGATGCCGGCAAATCGGCCAGCTACAGCGACAAAGAATACCGTGAAGTCGGCGCCTCCATTGTTGACACCAAAGAAGAGATTTTTCAGTGCGATATTATCGTGCGGTTTTCGCCGTTCAGCAGCGAGGAGATTGACATGTTACGCGGCAACCAGGTAGTTTTTTCGAGCATGCAGGTTCAGGCGCATTGCAAGGAAACTATTCATAAATTAATGCACAAGCGGATAACTACCATTGCTTATGAATATTTGGAAAACGAGGATGGATTTATGCCTTTTGTGCATCAAATGAGCCAAATAGCAGGCGCAACGGCCATTACCATTGCCAGCGAATATTTAAGCAAATCGCGTAACGGGAAGGGCGTTCTCTTTGGCGAAGTAACAGGGATTACTCCCGCAGAACTGGTAATTATTGGCACAAGCACCGCCGCCGAATATGCTGCCCGTATTGCACTGAGCCTGGGTATCTTTGTGAAAGTTTTTGATACTTCGGTTTATGAGCTCACCAAACTGGAAGAAAAATTGGGGCGACGTGTTTTTACCTCGGTTTTCTATCCAAAAGTGTTGCGCAAAGCACTGGCTTCGGCTGATGTGGTTATCGGTGCCATGCCGTTTAATACCACCCCAAAATTCCGTGTATCGGAGGAATTGGTGAAAAAGATGAAAGAAGGCTCCATAATCATTGATTTGAATGTGGGGCAGGGCGGTTGTTTTGAAACCTCGGAGTGTACTAATTTCAACAACCCGACCTATGTAAAACATGGCATTGTGCATTATTGCGTACCCAATTCACCGGCCATGGTGGCGCGCACGGCGTCCATTTCGATGAGCAATATTTTGATCCCTATTTTGCTTGCCATTGGCGAAAATGGCGGCGTTGACAACTATATTAAAAGTTCACGCGGTTTCCGCAAAGGGGTTTACATTTACCACGGAATCCTTACCAACCGAGACATTGGTAACCTTTTCAACATTCAGGCAAAAGAAATTGAGTTGTTGCTGGCTGTATTTTAACGAAAGGGCTTCACGCTTCTCTTTTAACCAAAATCGTCATTGAAATGCCTTCTACCTTTACTTCGGCCGAAACAATTTTTCCGAGTCCTTCCTCGCTGATCTCATCTCCTTCGGCCATGAATTCATAGTTACCTTCGGGCAAAGGGATGGAAACCATGTCTTTATTGCCGTTGAATATCAAAATAATCGATTTCCACGAATCGCCCACATTGGCTCCTTCGATGCAATAAGAAACTGTGCCCAACTGATAGTTTGTACAAAAATTCAGGTTTTTCCGAATTAAACCCGCCGTTGGCATCCTGAACGCCGGATGATTTTTGCGCAGCCGGATGAGTTTTTTGTAGTACTCGAAAACATCGAAATATTTTTCTTTTCTGTCCCAGTCGATTTCATTCACCGAGTCCGGCGATTTATAGGAATTTTCGTTCCCCCCTTTTGTGCGACAGAATTCGACACCGCCCTTTAAAAACGGCACTCCTTGCGAAGTGAGGACTAAAGCACCTGCAAGTTTCACCATTTTACGCATTCTCTCGTCGCTTGCTTTTGGCAAACTCAATTTCAGCTTGTCATAAAGGGTCAAATTATCGTGGCACGTTACATAATTGATGCACTGGTCGGGTTCCGAAGCCCACGGTTTACGCGATGTTTCCACATAATCGTAAACAATTTGCGGATGGTAGAGGGCTGCTACAACGCCAAATTTCACAGCTTCTTCGCGCAAATCAAGACCGCTAATAAACCCCTTGCTTTTTTTCGAATCCTGTGTCCCTTTCAGTGCATCGCGAAAATCATCGTTAAAAGCAGCGATTCCGGGCAATTGAGCCATATTACTTTTTAAAGCTCTCTGTTTGGCAGGCATGGGACTATGATCAGCTGTCCAGCCTTCGCCATAAATAAATATTTTTGGGCTGAATTTATCCAGCTCCGCCCGAATTATTTTCATGGTTTCAATATCGAATATGCCCATCAAGTCGAAGCGAAACCCGTCCACATGATATTCGCTGACCCAATATTTTACGGAATCAACAATGTATTTGCGCACCATGGCCCGTTCCGAAGCAATTTCGTTGCCGCAGCCCGAGGCATTGGAGAATGTACCATCAGGTTTTTGACGATAAAAGTAGCCCGGAACTGTTTGGTTGAAAACCGATTCTTTGGCGAAGAAGGTATGATTATACACCACGTCCAGAATCACTCCGATACCGTTGTCGTGAAGCGCTTTTACCAAACTTTTGAACTCCCGTATGCGCACCGTTCCGTCGTGCGGGTTGTTGGAATAGGAACCTTCGAGCGCATTGAAATGGTACGGATCGTAGCCCCAGTTGTATTTTTCGATTGGGTTTTCTTCGTCAACATTAAAGAAATCGTTCACCGGCAACAAATGGACGTGGGTGATTCCGAGTTCAATCAGATGTTGCAATCCGGTGGAAATACCGTTTTCCGTTTTTGTGCCGGGCTCGGTAAACCCTAAATATTTTCCTTTATTTTGAATGCCTGAATTTCCGGCTATGGAAAAATCGCGCACATGGTTTTCATAAATCACGGCATCAGTGAAATGCTCAAAAACAGGGCGTTTATCGTTTTCCCAATCCTCCGGGTTTGTTTTTGCCGGTTTGAAGATTTGCCCGCGTTTCCCGTTAATTCCAACGCAACGCGCATAAATATCCGGAACTTCGTCTAAGCTTTCGCCATCGTTTATTCTGAACGTATAAAATTTTCCTTCGTAATCGCCCATCAAAATCGTTGCCCAGGTTCCGTTTCCGGCCGGTTGTAAATTGGTTTTGTAAAAAGCATCCCCAAATTCACCGTCTTTGTACAAACGCAGTTCGACCATTTTTGCAGTTGGTGCCCAAATTTTAACGCTCGTTTTTTCGGGCGACCAAAACACGCCCAAATCATCGCCCCCATAGAAAGGATATGTCGAAAAATCGACCCGATTGAATTTCCAATTCCTCATTTAAAATTTCACTAAAGTTTTGCGCAAATATACAGTTTTGCTTCCCAATCGCCTGCCCTTCACATCGAACAAGCGCACCGTAGCTTTCGGATAACGTTTCAGCTTTTTGTCGTGCAGGTAGAAGCCATTTAAATCGATTGTTAAGCGATGTGTTTTGCCTTTTTCGAGATAAAGCGGATAAAAAGTCCGGTTTTGCATTCCTTTTAATCTGAATTTTCGTTTCAGCCAAAAGTTGTCGAGTACCAGCAAAGGTTTGTCCAAATCAATATCCACATTCCCTTTGTTGGTGACCTTCATCCGGATGTAATCGGGAAAATAAACCCTATCTTTTTCCAGGGTGATTTCCACTTTTCGGCGGGCCAAAATCGGTCGGCCGCGAATACTCCCTTTTTTTCTGAACACAAAAAATAAAATTGTGAGCAGTGCAAACACTGCTAAAAAGGCAAGCAATTTATCGCCGTCGGGCTTCACTTCGTTTTGGGCAAAACCCGTGGAATAACAAGCAAGAAACAATGCGGTAAAAAGGTAACGTTTCATTTACAACTGTTTTTGGCAAAAATAGAGGAATTTAGAGGTTTTTCCGCATTTCTTGGGGAATGTTAATTAAAGGCTCGTTTCATTTAGTTAATGTTATAATTTCTACCTTTGAAAAGCACAATTAATTTAAGCCGAAGCAGATGTTTAAAATAATCCAAAAAAATCACGTATCAAATTCCGTTAATTCGAAAATACCATCAATATGGTGGGTATACAGATGTTGTGCGTCATGCTGCCTAAAAAATTTCTTTAGAGATATTTATTGAACTATTTGCGACAACTTAATTTCACTTTATTTGTTTCTTATTGTGAACAATTCTTCAAAGTAAACTATTGGAAAAGCTTATCAACAAATGATATGAAAAATGATCATTTTAACTCAGTTATTATTGGTTCAGGACAGGCTGGCTTGGCATCTGCATATTATTTGAGAAAAATAAATGATGATTTCATAATATTAGATGAAGGAAATCAAGTTGGAGATTCATGGCGACAGCGATGGGATTCATTGAGACTTTTCACCCCATCTCAACATGATGGACTACCTGGTTTTCCATTTCCTGCTAAACGAGGTTCCCTTCCAACTAAGGAGGATATGGCTGATTATCTTTTTAACTATGTAAAAAAATTTGCCTTACCAGTTCAATTGGATACAAAAGTTATTGAACTTCTTAAAACAACGGATGAATACGAAATTATAACTTCCAAAGGAAAATTTTATGCCAAAAACGTAATTGTTACAACTGGTACAAATCCTATTGCTTATATTCCTGAATTTGCGTCAGGTCTAGATAAAAGTATTGTCCAAATCCACTCTTCAAAATATAAAAACCCTCAATTATTTCCGGCATCAAATACTTTGGTTGTTGGAGCAGGAACATCTGGAGTTGAAATAGCGATTGAACTCTCAAATAGCCGACCTACGATGCTATCTGGAAAAGCAACACCGCACATTCCTGATTTTATTCTTCGCTATTTCGGAAGACTATATTGGTGGTTTGCTCACAATATTTTAACTGTTAGAACGCCAATCGGCCGCAAAACACGGCCTATAATCATTAATAGCGGAGCTCCGCTAATTAATGTATCCATAAAAAATGTGCGCCAAGCAAAAATTGAACATTTACCTCGTTTAAAAGGAGTAGAAGGAGGATTGCCTCTTTTGGATGATGGACGAATATTACCTGTGACATCCATTGTTTGGGCAACTGGCTATAGACCTGACTTCGCATGGATTAAACTTGATGTGACAGATAAAAAAGGCTGGCCGAAAACTTACCGTGGAATATCAGAAGAATTTAAAGGACTATATTTTGTTGGAATGATATTTCAGTTCGGATTAACATCAGGACTAGTCGGTGGAGTAGGTAGAGATGCAGCATTTGTTGTAAATCATCTTCGAAAAACAAACACGGCATGAAACGGAGGAAATTCATATTGACAACTCTTGCCATTTTACCCTTGACTACTTTTGCAAAATTTACATCAAAAATTATGACAAGAACAAATAAAGGATTTAAAGTAAATTCAGGTGAAGCAAGATTTGGCAAGCACTATAATATGAAGGGTGTTACCTTAAATGTTCTGGATATTAAAATATCATCTAAAGACACAGATGGTAAATTAGCTGTTTTTGAACAGAATGGATTCACACCAAAAGGAGGACCACCCTTACATATCCATCTCTATCAGGATGAGTTTTTTTATATAATCGAAGGTGAATATCTTTTTCAAGTTGGTAATGAAAAATATCAGATGAAGTCTGGTGATACTATTTTTCTACCGAGAAACGTGCAGCATGCTTTTGTACAATTAACAGAAAAGGGCAAAGTGATTGTTTCATTTATGCCAGCTGGAAAAATGGAGGATTTTTTTAAAACTACTGACGCCTGGGCTTCTCCTCCAACATTAGAAGAAATAGAAAAAGCTTTTGAAGACCATGACATGAAAGTTGTTGGATCACCTTTAAAAGCGTACTAAGAAATAAAATAATAAAAAGCACGAACGCACCAATAAATATAGGTCATTGGGCGGATATTACGAAATTTGAAAATAGTTACATTTAACAAAACATATAGCGGTTTGGCAAGTATGAACTTCGAAATGCCCAACGTTTCATATTCAAACCGTTAGCAAACATATGAGCCAAACTATATGAAAATAGTCAAGAAAATATTTAAATGGATTTTATATTTTTTGCTAATTCCCATTACATACATAGTTGTTTCTTTGATTTTAACTGCAATAACGATTGACCGGAAAGTAGATAATAAGGTTTCTGACAAATCAATATACTTAAGTACTAACGGAGTTCATCTATATATTGTATTACCAAAGAAAGATTTGGATAGTTTTTTATTGTCGGGAATAAAACATAACGCAACGGAAAAATATTTATCCTTTGGTTGGGGAGATGAGAACTTTTACATGAATACACCAACCTGGGGAGATTTGACTTTTAATAATGCATTCAGGGCAATGTTTTTAAAAAGCACAACACTAATGCACATAACCCGATACAAACAGAAACGTTTGGATTGGGTTGAAATAAAATTAAATGAGCCTGAATTACAAAAATTGAATGCTTATTTACTAAATACATTTGAGACGGATAAAAACGGGATGAAAATCATGCTTGAAAACAAAGGTTATTCTTCAACAGATGATTTTTACAAATCTAAAGGGAGTTATTCTTGTTTTAAGACTTGTAATAGTTGGGTGAATACAGGATTTAAGGAAAGTGGATTAAAATCTTGCTTATGGACACCTTTTGATTTTGGATTGCTAAATAAGTATGAATAAAAATACGTTTGTTAATCGAGCAGTCCGCCCCGCCAGCAAGTGCTGACGGGAGAGGTTCTCATCTGCTTATTATAGGCAAGCGTAAATGGGAATCTCAGCATAGGAGGAAGGGATTCCCACCTCCGCCTGCCTGACGGTAGGCAGGTGGGAATGCTGGCTTCGAGCAATCCGTCATTTCATCATTATGCATTATGCCCGCTCAGAAAAATTGTTTTATTCCCATAAAAACAAGAAATTTGAACGAAAACAAATCGCAACAAGCAAAGTAATTGGCCAAATATTCCGAAAATATCATTAAGGTTCCCCGTTTTGAGGAGGCAAACGGCTTTTACACCACAAAAGCCAAATCGGCAATGATGGCTAAAATCCGCAGCAAAGAAACTGGACCAGAAAAACAATTGCGAAAAATTCTGTGGGGTTTGGGCATCCGGTACCGCAAAAATGTAAAAAAGCTCCCGGGGACGCCCGACATCGTTATCACGAAATACAAATTGGCCATTTTCGTTGATGGCGAATTTTGGCACGGTTACAATTGGGAAGAAAAACGCACGAAAATAAAATCGAACCGCGGGTTTTGGATTCCCAAAATTGAACGCAACATGCAACGGGACCGGTTTAACAACCAAACCTTAAAGGAACAAGGTTGGAAGGTTATCCGTTTTTGGGACAGCCAAATTAAAGACCAGCCGGGCAAATGTGTGGCTCAGATCATTAGTTATATCGAAGAGTATGAGGAACAGAATGCAAAGAAAATCTTCGATACAAAAAAACAAAACTAATTGTTATCCCCTCATACTGAGATTCCCACTTTTGTGGGAATGGTGGTTTCAGACAGCATTCCCAAGTCAATCAGAGTTCACAGTTGAAAACTCCAACATCCTGTTTCCAGCAAAAAATTGATTTGTAAATACCACTTCTTATATTTTGATATTTTTGTTCGTCTAAATTAATGATTACCATGAAACTTTATTTGATTTTCATTACTGCCTTTTTGATTCTTGCTCCCGGGAAATTATTTTCACAAGAATCCGATGTCGAAAGGTTGCTCACCACGTTCCATTCCATATCCAGCAACGAAATCATGGAATGTGTTGACGAACTTTGTGCCGACAAATACAAAGGCCGTCTTTCGGGTTCTCCTGAATATTTGGACGTGGCGAAATGGTGTGCCGGTAAATTTGCCGAATGGGGGATTCAACCCGCCAACAATGGCAGCTATTTTCAGTATTTTCCGAATGCCTACTCCGAAGTTTTATCCATAGGCGAAGTGGTTTATTCCAATGGAAACGCTACAACGAATTTGCAGTTTCCGGAAGAATTCTTGTCCGGCTCCAATTCGGCAAGCGGCACTGTTTCCGGCGAACTGGTGTATGTCGGCTTCGGAATTACCGCTCCGGAACTGGATTACGACGATTATAGCAACATCAATGTAAAAGGAAAAATAATCGTTTTGGAACCCGGCATTCCCTATTCAAAAAATGACACGGTCCTATCAAAATGGACTCCCTATGCCTACCACCGCTACAAATTTCAAAATGCAGTAAAACACGGTGCTGCCGGTATGATTTATGCCAGCATCATTGCCAATCCGAACACGACTTATCTCGATAATTTTATTTATGCGCACATAAGCAGCGAGGTGGTTGAACAGCTTTTTACAGATGCCGGAAAAGACTACAAAACAGTAAGAAAAGAACTTGCGGAGATGAAAACTCCGTCGTTTAATTTTCCTGAAAAACAAAGAATCAGTATTTCTGCCCAAACCAACTATTTTCCCGATGCCGTAGCCTGCAACGTGGTTGGGCTAATTGAAGGCAGCGACCCCTTGTTAAAAGATGAAGTAATCATCATCGGTGGTCACTTAGACGGACAGGGCAGCATGGGCGATGTGGTTTTTCCCGGTGCATTGGATAATGCTTCGGGTGTTGCCGATATTTTAGCTGCGGCCAAAGCCTTTTCCTCATCCGCGATTAAACCAAAACGCTCGGTGCTTTTTATACTTATTGGTGGCGAAGAATGTGGATTATACGGAAGTGAGCATTATGCGAATAATCCCCTCTTCCCTATCGAAAAAACCAAGCTGATGATAAATCTCGACATGGTGGGCAACGGCACAGGATTTTATATGGCGGCTGCAAAAAGCTTTCCCGAACTTTTCAAACATTTTGAAGCAGCAAACGACAATTACATCCATCGCGATATGAAAGCCTCCGAATGGCGAAAGAATTACGGCCGCCCACGTTCTGACGCTTCCAATTTCGAAAATGCTGGAATTCCAACCTTCAGCTTTTATACACAGAACAGCGTTCATCCGGTTTATTACCACCACCCGCATGATAAACCCAATGTGCTTACCCCCGAAATTATGGAAGATGCTGCAAAGCTTCTTTATTTAGGAGTTTTGGGTGTGGCTAATGACGGGAGTTTGACTTTCCAAGTCGAACAAAATTAGGAATTGAACTTGGACAAATGTGGGCAAAAATGAGCGATTTGTCCAAGTCTATGTTTGTCGTTTTGGATAAGTGTACACAAAAGCAATTCATAAAACTTTTGTACTTTTCCACTTTTAAAATCAGAAAAACAAAATTATGCAACTCGAAGGCAACATCCGAAAGATGCGGACTGAACTGGCCAACCCGATAAAATACTCTTTGCCCATTGGCGAAAACTTACTCGAAATGAACGACTTAATCGGCAAGGAGATATCGATGAAATTCGACGGACAAATCAACTGTGTTTCCTGTGGCAAGCAAACAAAAACATCGTTCGGGCAGGGCTATTGCTATAACTGTCTGCAAACTGCCCCCGAAACCAGCGAATCGGTTTTGCGCCCCGAACTCTCAAAATCGCAATTTGGCATTGCCCGCGACATGGAATGGGCCGAAAAACACGACCTCATCGACCACGTTGTTTACCTTGCGGTTACTACCGAAATCAAAGTGGGTGTAACACGAATCCATCAGGTTCCAACGCGCTGGATTGACCAGGGCGCAAGTGCGGCCATAAAATTAGTTACCACGCCAAACCGCCACATTGCAGGGATAATTGAAGTTTTCCTGAAAAAACATTTCACCGATAAAACCAACTGGAGGGCAATGCTAATGTGTGAAACCGCTCTGGTCTGCAATCTTTTGGATGAAAAGGCAAAAGTAATTGAACTGCTGCCTGCCGAATTGCGCAAATATGCCGAACCCGACAATTCAATTGTTGATATTCATTACCCAGTTCATCAATATCCCGACAAAATAAAAAGTATTAATTTTGATAAAATGCCGATAATACGGGGCACTTTGTCAGGAATTAAAGGACAGTATTTGATTTTCGAGGATCATACCGTATTGAATATGAGAAGGCACAACGGATATTACTTGCAAGTTAAAAGCCCCTCGTAGTCTCCCCCTCCTTTGTAAATCTTTTCTGTTTTAAACCTATCACTGGTATTTATCTTGCTTCAGGAACATAAAATTTTCTTAATTTGCCGAAGTTTTGTTCAAAGGCTAATTTTGGCAGAAACCGTAGATTAAAAAATCAAAAGATGGAAAATCACGACTGGAAAAACCTTGGATTTGGATATTGCGACACCGACTACAACGTGCGTTGCTATTTTAGAAACGGAAAATGGGGAGAATTGGAAACCAGTTCGTCCAACACCATCAACATTCATATAGCAGCAACCGCGCTGCACTACGGACAGGAAGCTTTTGAGGGGCTAAAAGCTTTCAAGGGCAAAGACGGCAAAGTGAGGGTATTCCGGATGGATGAAAATGCCAAACGGATGCAATTTTCGGCCGGTGGAATTTTAATGGAAAAACTACCGATAGAAAAATTTATGGATGCGGTGCGCCTGGCTGTAAAAATGAACGAACGCTTTATTCCTCCTTATGGATCGGGTGCCTCTTTATATATCCGCCCCTTGCTGATTGGTACCGGTCCTCAAATTGGCGTACGGCCCGCCGACGAGTTTTTGTTCCTGGTTTTTGTGATGCCGGTGGGCCCATATTTCCCCGAAGGTTTCAAGCCTACCGACCTGGTGATCACCCGCAAATACGACCGTGCCGCCCCACAGGGAACCGGGAAATATAAAGTAGGCGGGAATTATGCAGCCAGTATGGTGGAAGGGAAAAAAGCCAAAGAAGGCGGTTTTTCGGCCGTGCTCTACCTCGACAGCCGCGAGAAAAAATACATCGACGAGTGTGGCCCTGCTAACTTCTTCGGAATTAAAAATAATACCTATATCACTCCGCTTTCCGATTCCATTCTGCCTTCAATAACCAATAAAAGCCTAATGGTTTTGGCCGAAGAAATGGGATTGAAAGTGGAACGCCGCCAAGTTCCGTATGAAGAACTTTCGGAGTTTGAGGAAGTGGGTGCTTGCGGAACCGCCGCCGTAATTTCGCCCATTAAGGGCATTTATGACTCGGACAACGACAAATGGTTCAAATATGGTGAAACACCGGGCGAGTGGTCAACCAAATTGTACAATAAACTGCGTGCCATTCAATATGGTGAAGAAGAGGATAAATATGGCTGGGTAACGGTGATATAAGCCTCCCCCAACCTCCCGACTAATCGGGATAAACTCTCCAAAGGAGGGGAGTGAAGAAAAAACACAAAAAAATATCGAATATTGAATGTTCAACAATCAATTTTCAATTTGAAGAAGATTAACGGAGCTTTTGCTTATAATTTTAGTGGTTGCACCTTGTAACCTCTGACTTTCATAAGTTGTAAAACACCGTCCGGCCTACGCAAGTGCTTTGCACCAACGATAACAGATTCCACTTGGGGTTTTGGGATAATCTTCAGCATGGGGAATCCAATTAATATTCTTTTTAATTGACTATTTTTGTCGCAAAAGAAACATCAACAAAAAACATCGATAATGAAACTCCATTTATCCCTTGTTTTACTGTTAGCAGCTTTGATTTTTTCTTGTTCGAAAAAACAAACCGAAATCCCGTTACCGGAACATCCGCGACCCACTTTCGAGCGGGCGGTGTGGCAGAACCTGAACGGGTACTGGCAATTCAAAGCCGACTCCAGCAACATAGGCCTTGCGGAAAACTGGCAAGGGAAAGCGGAAACATTCGATGCTAAAATTTTAGTGCCGTTTTCATGGGCCAGCCCTCTGAGCGAAATCGAAAAACCAAAAGTAAACGTAGGGTGGTATTCACGTACGTTTGAAATTGACGTTCCGCAAGAGTGGGACGGCAAAGAAACCTTTCTGGTGTTTTGTGCCAGCGATTTCAACACCACCGTTTGGGTTAACGGCACTAAAATCGGCGACCATTCCGGGGGGTATGTGCCATTTGATTTCAATATTTCAGAGGTTTTAAAGAAAGGAGAGAACAAAATTGTAGTGCGTGTGGAAGACGAAGAATTGCAAAACCGCCCTTCGGGGAAACAGTATTATGGGAATGCAAAAGGGATTTGGCAAACGGTTTATCTGGAGGCCCGCCCGCAAAACCACATCACAAGCATTAAATTTACGCCCGACATCGATAATAGCCAAGTTACGGCAGAAGTCAATCTTTCTGGAAAAGCTGTTTCTGCGTTGAAATTCAGTTTAAAAGGTAAAGGCAATAACATTGATTTTGACGGTGAAATTGCAGCCAACACTTCTTCGGCAACGTTCACCATTCCGGTTATGGATATGAAATTATGGGACTTGGAAAATCCGTTTCTTTATGACGTTACTGCCACATTGCGGGGAGGAAACAGCAACGACAAAGTTTCCACCTATTTTGGGATGCGGAAAATATCGGCGATGCAAGTTCCCGGGCAGGATTTTCAGTATGTGGCTTTGAACAACCAACCCATTTACCTAAAACTCGCGCTCGACCAAAGTTATCATCCCGGAGGATTTTATACTTTTCCTTCCGACCAATTTATGAAGGAAGAGATTCAACGTGCAAAAGATTTGGGACTGAACGGTTTGCGAATCCACATTAAAGCCGAAATACCACGAAAATTGTACTGGGCCGACAAATTAGGTTTGCTCATACAGGAGGATATCCCAAATTTTTGGGGTCAGCCCGATTCGATAGCCAAAGCCAATTGGGAATATATCGCCGAAAAAGAAATCGAACGCGACTATAACCACCCCAGCATATTTTCGTGGGTGTTGTTCAACGAAACCTGGGGCTTGTTCAGCGAAGATTCCATAAACGGACGAAGCTACACCCCGGAAACGCAGGATTGGGTGCGCGAACAATATCACATCGCAAAGGCGATGGACCCGAGCCGCTTGATTGAAGATAATTCGCCTTGCAATTGGGATCACGTGATAACCGACATCAATACCTGGCATGCATACATCCCTGCACGAAACTGGGCAGGTTTTATGGATATGATTGTTGAAAACACTTACCCCGGATCGGCCCACAACTACATTGGCGGCAACGTTCAGGGTAACGAGCCCATGTTCAACTCCGAATGTGGTGCCGTGTGGGGCTATTCCGGCAGCACCGGAGATATTGACATAACGTGGGAATACCATATTATGATGAACGAATTCCGCAAACGGCCAAAAATAGCGGGGTTCCTGTTTACCGAGTTTCACGATGTAATCAACGAATGGAACGGCTACTACCGTTTCAACCGCTCGAAAAAAACATTTGGCCTCGACGAACTGGTACCGGGCATGACTATGAACGATTTCCACACAGACCTATATGTAGTGCCCGGCGACGATTTTTATCAGGAACATAAGGGCGGTTCAACCATCGAAATGCCGATTGGGATTAATGCCGTTACCTCAACTATCCCTGAAAACCTGAAAATTAAATACCAACTGTATGGTTGGGACGAATTGGGCGAAAAAGGGGAATATTTGTCGGGTGAAATGGCGGTCTCGGCACAACCTTTTGCTTTCAAACAGCTTTCTCCGGTTTCAATCAGTTTGCCAAACAAAAATGCGCTGATGATTTTCGCCACAATTCTTGAAGACGGGAAAGGCAACATCCTGCAACGTAATTTTGTACCATTTAAAGTCTCGGGCGAAAGAAGTACGGAAAACATCCTGCTGACCAAATCGCCGTCGGAGTTTAGCGAAGCCGATTGGAGCATAAAGCAGTTGACCACCCAAAACGGCAACAAAGTTTGGGGAATGGGGTCCGGTTATTTCGAGTATGAATTTGACCTCCCGGAAAACCTTACCGACGATGAGGTGAAAAGCATCGAATTCAGGGCTGAATTGGCTGCCCGCTATCCTCAGGAAAAATACCTGGAAGAGGGCGATGCTGAACGTATTGGGATGACGGTTGTATCCGAAAAAGGCACAATCCCCGGCTACGGTAAAAACAGTTATCCGCAAAGCGACGAAAAATTGCATGGTTCGTTGGTAACTATTACCGCTAACAACAAAAGAATTGAACAGGTTGAACTTCCCGACGATCCTGCCGACCATCAGGGAATCCTTTCGTGGATGAACCAAACACCCGGCTCAGCATGGGGAAGCAAAGAAAATAAACCCTGGTTGCTGGATGAGCCCGGCTCCTATGGATTTTTAATAAAAGCTTCTTTAGACGAATTGGCCATGAAGTCAGCCTTGGAAAACGGAAAAGTTGTAATCCGTTTATTCGTTCAGGAATCTACTAAAAACCGCGGCGGGCTTTCGATCTACGGCGCGAATTCAGGGAAATACCCTATAGACTTAACAATTTTGCTTATCCCGGAAACGTCCGGGCGTAGTATTTTCTGAATCACGAAAGACACGGATAAAAGTACTTAATGACCCGAAGCCCGATTTTTCGGCTATATAATCTAAGGAATACACTTTGGAAGCTTCTTCCGCTAAAAGCTGCTTCGCATATTCGAGCCGGTATTTATTTACAAAATCATTAAATGTGCAGAGAAATTCCGTGTTGATTAAGTTGGACACATACGTTCGGTTGGTTAGTAACAGCTCCGAAACATGCGTTATTTTTAAGTCCACTTGTTTAAAGACAGCTTCTTGCTCGAACAATTCCACCAGTTTTTCGCGCAATACTTTGTTGTTCATTTTTTTCAAATCCGAAATCGGGCTTTGTTGTTCATCCTTCTCCAGATCGGCTACCGTATGGTTTTGCATGTAGCCCTGAAATCCGATAAAGAACAGCAGCACACTAAAAGCAACCGAGGGGATGAGAAGCAGAAATGTTTTATCGATAAATACCCCTTTCCCGATCACATTAAAAATCATGCTTGTTATAGAGGTTGCCACAAACGAAAACAATAATAAACGCACCCACACAATGGTCCGTTCTTCTAAATTGGAATAAAAGTTGGCAATCCGTTCGTTATACCGCACAACCAATCGGCTCCCATAAACCAGAAAAAAAACCACTTGTGCAGCGAATACCATTCTTGTTGCCCTGTAAACCCATTTTTGAACGCCTATAATCAAGGTCTCATTCTGATAAATTTTGTGCTGCATCACGTAGTGTTCGATAAAAAGTTGTCGTTCGTCGGACGACATAAAAAAATAAATCATCGCGGTGGCAACTCCAAAGAACAAGGCTGGAAACAGCTTCCATAAATTCGGATATTCAAGTTTTGTTTCAACAGTAAGTAATTTAATATACCAAAAATACATCGGGTAAACCGACAGCATTGCCACAACATAAATAGGTTCAAAAATAATGAATACCGAATAATATTTTTTAAAGAAAATTGCATGACATAAATATAAAACCGAGGCGACAATCATAAAAAATCCCAGAAAATGCTTTGCACGGTTCTTTTGTCGATAATCAAAAAGCAATACCAGTGCCCAGAAAAAAGTCACATACATTGGGGTGTAACTGATCAGATCGTGTAACATAGGCTCTTTAGATTTCAGGCCGCAATTTACTATTTATCTCGCATTTTTATGATTCGGGCATTGAATTTACGAAATGACAATTGAAATCGTTGTCAGATAAATACTTTTAATGTAAAAAGCTTTTAGTGCGATATCATGAATTCCAAAAAGAATAAGCGAAAAATAACTTGTGCCTTTACAGCATTGGCTCTAATAGCAATCGTAGTTCTTATTATTTGGATCAAACTAAATCCTTTATATGCCAAAATTTTTATCGATAAGGTATTAGTCATCGCATTTATGGCGGTGTTTTTCTGGGTCGGCTGGTTTTTCATGAAAGTGGGCAAGAAGAAGCAATTGCCCGATTCCGAAATCAACGAACCGAAAGAAGATGAAGCAAGCGATTCATAGTTAGCTTTAAAAACGGAAAAAGACTGAGTTTTCAGCCTTTTCCCGATAAGTTCTTTGTATATCGTTTATACCTCAAACGAATCCACTTCGCGGTAGGCTTCCACCAAACGTTTTTCGCCTTCAATACCTTTGCCGGAAATACCGTGTTCCATGCCCACAACACCCTTAAAACCTTTGTCGTAGATAAATTTGAACACGTTCTTATAGTTTATTTCACCCGTAGTTGGCTCCTTACGTCCGGGATTATCACCAACTTGGAAATAGTCAATTTCGTCCCAAGTGAGGCCGATGTTTGTAATCAGGTTCCCTTCGTTTTTCTGCATGTGGTAAATGTCGTACAGTATTTTGCACGAAGGACTGTTCACCGCTTTGCAAATCATATACGTTTGTTCCGAAGTGCGCAAATAGAGATCAGGCGAGTCGGAAAGCGGCTCAAGCACCATCACCAGCCCGTGTGGTTCCAGTATCTCTACACCACGGCGCAGGGCATCAATCACATTTCCATCCTGAATGCCAATGGGCAAATTCCGTTGAAAGCCGCCCGGTACCACGGTCATCCACTTGGCGTTCACTCGTTTTGCCACGTCAACCGCCCGGCGGCAGCCATCCAAAAAAATGTCGATAAATTCCTGTTTCCCGGCTGCAAGTGTGTTTTGCATGTTGCCTCCTTTGTCGATCACGAAAACGCCCATGGTCATGTTAAGTTTCTCAAGCGTTTCTCCGATTTTTGTCTGCATCGCAACATCGCGTCCCATCATTCCGTTGTCTTCAATTGCTGTAAAACCCTGATCGGCCATATATTTTATCTGGTCAATCATATCCTTTCCGGCACTGTTGGTAAACATGCCGTTGTGCGGGGCATATTTCAAATTGAACTTTGCAGGCGGTGCCGATACTACATTCGACGCAGTTGCACCCATAAAACCGCTTAAGCCTGCCATGGTTATTCCACTAACAGCAGCACTTTTTAGAAAATTTCTTCTTTGCATGGTTGATTTGATTTTTAAGATGATTATTCGTTAATAGGCCACTAAAGTAGTGAAATCTTAAAACTAAATTCAAATCTTTCTCATTGTTTTTGCTTCCTTTCAAAAGAGTTGCTAATTTTAACCGCTTAGATTTATAAATCGACTAAAACAAAACAATTATGCACAGAAAACTTCGAATGGGAATGGTTGGGGGCGGCACCGACGCATTCATTGGCGCGATTCACCGCCTTGCCGCGTTCATGGACAACCAGATTGAGTTAGTTTGTGGTTGTTTCAGTGTAAACCCTGAAATATCAAAGTCTTCAGGGAAGTCGTATTACCTGCCTGCTGATCGTGTTTATGCCACTTATCAGGAAATGTTCGAAAAAGAGGCACAACTGCCCGAGGGCGAACGAATGGATTTTGTATCCATTGTAACGCCCAATTTTGTCCATTTCGATCCGGCAATTATGGCACTCGACAAAGGCTTCAACGTAGTGTTGGACAAACCGATGACTTTCACGCTCGAAGAAGCTTATAGGCTGAAAGAGAAAATCGACGAAACCGGGCTGACTTTTGCCCTGACACACGTCTATTCCGGTTATCCCGCTGTTAAACATGCTAAACAGATGATTGCTGAAGGACAGCTCGGGAAAATTCGCAAAGTGTTTGTAGAATATACGCAGGGCTGGCTTTCGTCGAAACTGGAAGATACCGGAAATGCTCAGGCGTCGTGGCGCACCGATCCGAAACGCTCGGGGAAAGCGGGTTGCATGGGCGACATCGGAACACACGCCCATCATTTGGCCGAATACATTACCGGGCTGAAAGTAACCGAACTATGTGCCGAGCTGAACGTGTTTGTGCCCAATCGCTTATTAGACGACGACGGTGCAGCATTGCTCCGCTTCAACAATGGGGCAAAAGGCGTTTTAGTAGCTACGCAAATTGCCGTGGGCGAAGAAAACGCAATCCGTATCCGGGTGTATGGCGACAAAGGAGGGCTCGATTGGCAGCAAATGGAACCCAATACGCTTACCGTGAGATGGCAGGGGAAACCAACTCAAACCTTGCGGGTGGGAACCAGCCTTAACAGTGCTATTGCTGCGTATAATACCCGCACTCCGGGTGGCCATCCCGAAGGTTACCTTGAAGCTTTTGCCAACATCTACCGTAATTTCGCACACACGGTTATGGCCAAAGCCAATGGCGAAAAACCATCTTCCGAAATGTTAGATTTCCCCGATGTGAATGACGGCATACGAGGAATGGAATTTATCGACACGGTGGTGAAAGCCGGCTACGACGATTCGATGAAATGGGTGAAGTTTGGGGCCCCCTCCTAACCTCCCCCCTGCCTACCGGCAGGCAGGCAAGGGGGAGGGACAAGAAGCTTCGCCACAAATTATTGAAGGAAAATTGATAGTATGACTTAAAGTTAAAGTCATGCTATCAATACCACACTGAGGGAAGATTTTCGAATGATTGACTTGAAGTTATCTAACGAAAATTGCAGCCTTGAGCTTAAATGAATTATATTGATTACATAACTACCGCCTCTTCCTACTGCCCTCTCCTTTGGAGAGGGGTTGGGGTGAGGCTTCTTAAACTGTAAAGATATGGCAAGACCAGTAACACTATTTACCGGACAATGGGCCGATCTTCCCATTGAAACCGTTTGCCAAAAAGCAAAAGAATTTGGCTACGACGGATTGGAACTCTGCACTTGGGGCGACCACATGGAGATTGCCAAGGCCGACCAGAAATATTGCGACGATCGCAAAGCACTCCTCGCAAAATATGGATTGAAATTGTACTCGATTTCAACCCACCTTGATGGGCAATGCGTTTCCGACAACATTGATGAACGCCACAAAAGCATTGCCAGCGCACGCGTTTGGGGCGACGGCGACCCCGAAGGAGTCCGTCAGCGTGCCGCACAGGAAATGATTGAAACCGCAAAAGTGGCTAAAATGCTCGGCCTCGATACGGTGAACGGCTTCACCGGAAGTCCGATATGGCATTTGCTCTATTCGTTTCCGGCTGTCCCGCCGGCAATGATTGAAAAAGGCTACGAAGATTTTGCCAAACGTTGGATTCCCATTTTGGACGAATACCGAAAACTTAATGTAAGGTTCGCGCTTGAGGTACATCCGTCCGAAATCGCTTTCGATATTCACACGGCACATCTCACGTTGAAAGCCTTGAATCATCATCCGGCATTTGGGTTCAACTACGATCCCAGCCACTTCGGCTACCAGCATGTTGATTACGTGAAGTTTATCTACGAATTCTCAGACCGCATCTTCCATGTGCACATGAAAGATGTTTATTGGAGCGACGTTCCGGAGAGCGTTGGTGTTTACGGCGGGCACATGGAATTTGGAGATAACCGCCGCTACTGGAATTTTCGCAGCTTAGGCCGCGGCAAAATTAACTTCGAAAATATCATCCGTGCCTTGAACGACATCGGCTACAACGGTCCGCTTTCCGTGGAGTGGGAAGACAGTGGCATGAACCGAGAGGCCGGAGCTGCCGAAGCTTGTGCTTTTGTGAAAAAAGTGGATTTCACCCCATCGGATGTCGCGTTCGACGCCGCCATGCAGAAGGAGTGAGAAGACGGAAGTCAGGAGAGAAGTCTGAAGATGGAAGCAAGAGCAATAAACAACAAATCAAGTATCAATGAAATTTAAGTTTGAAAAATTGATTATTTGGCAAAAGGCTATGGACTTTGGAGAAGAAATAAATGTTTTGGTTGACAAATTTCCTGCAAAAGGCGCTCTTACATCTCAGAAACTGAATTTTTACATTTTTATGATTTTTCTTACAACCTCATGAATATGATGATTGCATTTACCAACAATATTAAATAATTATAAAACTTCGGCACTCGGTTCCCGACTTCGGACTTCGGACTTCGGACTTCCGACTTCCGACTTCCGACTTTTCTCCCGACTCCCGTCCTCGGTCTCCCGTCTTCCGACTAATTCTAAAAACAATGACCAACAGAAGAAATTTTATTAAAACCTCGTCCCTTGCAGCAGCGGGGGTGGTAGTGGCATCCACCATGCCCATGGCAGCGTGCAAAGGCGCAAACGAAAAACTGGTTTGCGGACTGATTGGAGCCAAAGGAATGGGCTTTTCCGACTTGCAAGCCTTTTTGAGGCAGAAAAACACAGAGTGCGCGGCCATTTGCGATGTGGACGAAAACGTTCTCAACGAAAGAATCGCCGATACGGAAAAAATTCAGGGCACAAAACCCAAAGGATTCAAAGATTACCGGAAACTGTTGGAAGAACCCGGTATTGATGTAATCATTATCGGCACACCTGACCATTGGCATTGTTTGCCCATGGTGGAAGCCTGTCAGGCCGGCCTGGATGTGTACTGCGAAAAACCGCTTGGCAATTCAATTGAAGAGATAAACATCATGCAACGTGCGGCCGACAAATACAAAACGGTGGTGCAGGTTGGGATGTGGCAACGCAGCGATCCGCATTGGCGCGATGCCGTTGATTTTGTGAACTCTGGAAAACTCGGGAAAATCCGTACTGTGCGTACCTGGGCTTATCAGGGCTGGATGGAGCCGGTTCCGGTAATGCCCGACAGCCTGCCACCAAAAGGAGTGGACTACGATTTTTGGCTCGGGCCAGCACCCTTGCGCCCTTTCAACCCCAATCGTTTCCATTTCAATTTTAGATGGTTTTATGACTATGCCGGCGGGTTAATGACCGACTGGGGCGTTCACATCATCGACTATGGTTTGTTCGGCATGGGCGATCCCTCGCCAAAATCCATTATGGCCATGGGCGGTAAATTTGCCTATCCCGACGATGCTTCGGAAACACCCGATACCTTGCAAGCTTTGTATGAATTCGATGGGCACACTATGCTTTGGGACCATGGCACCGGCATCAACGGCGGTCATTTTGGTCGCGACCACGGAGTTGGTTTTGTTGGAAACAACGGCACTTTGGTAGTCGATCGCGGAGGCTGGGAAGTCATCCCGGAAAAAAAGAAAGGCAAGGAATTAATCGAACGGGTGGACTACATCAAAGGCACCGGCAAAGGGCTTGATTTGCACATGGAAAATTTTATCGATGGCGTAAAAACCCGCAACTGCGATTTGAATGCGAACATCGATGTAGCTGCCAATACCGCTCGCGTGGCCCATCTCGGAAATATTGCACAACGCACAGGAAAACGCTTGTATTGGGACAACGAGTCCAGTCAGTTTATCAACGACGACGAAGCCAATAGTTATCTGGTTCCTGTTTATCGTGCGCCCTGGGCCTTACCAAAAGTTTAATTGAAAATGAATACAATTGCATCCAAAGATTTTATTACCGGCCTTCCGAAGGCTGAACTCCATTTGCACATCGAAGGCACTTTTGAACCGGAGTTGATGTTCGAAATGGCACACCGGAACGGAATAAAACTAAAATACAAATCGGTGGAGGAGCTACGGCAGGTTTATGATTTCAATAACCTGCAGGAGTTTTTGGATTTGTACTACGCCGGGGCAAATGTGCTGATTACAGAACAGGATTTTTACGATTTAACCTGGGCATACCTTCAAAAAATACATCAGCAGAATGTGGTGCACACCGAGATTTTCTTCGATCCACAAACCCACACGCAGCGCGGGGTTGAGTTTGAAACGGTAATCAACGGCATTCACAAAGCTTTAGTTGATGGAGAAAGAAAACTGGGCATTACTTTTCGTATTATCATGTGCTTTTTGCGCCATTTAGACGAAGCGGATGCCATCAAAACCTTGCAGCAATCGCTGCCGTTTAAGCACCTCATTGTGGGGGTTGGGCTCGATTCATCGGAACTTGGCCATCCTCCGCACAAATTCACCCGGGTTTTCGAAATGGCTCGTAACGAAGGCTATCTCCCTGTGGCACATGCCGGCGAGGAAGGCCCGGCAGAGTACATTTGGGAAGCTTTGAACCTGCTGAAAGCCGTGCGCATCGATCATGGGATCAGAGCAATCGACGATGAAAAGCTGATGCAGGAATTAGTCGCCAAAAAAATACCGCTCACCGTTTGCCCGCTTTCCAATGTAAAACTGAAAGCCGTGAAAAGCATGGACGAACACCCGCTGAAAAAATTGCTGCAAAAAGGAATAATGGCAACCGTAAATTCCGATGACCCGGCCTATTTCGGTGGCTATATGAACGAAAACTTTATCGCTGCTACAGAAGCGCTTCAACTCACAAAAGCCGAAATAATACAACTCACGAAAAATGCCTTTAACGCCAGCTTCCTGAGTGATTCCGCCAAAAGAAATAGCTTGGCAAAAGTGGATGTGTACAGCGAAAGATTTGCGTAGTGCGATGTGGAACAAGGAATGTCATGTTTCACTTTAGAGCTGGAAATTATTTTAGACTGCTCAGTTAAAATCAGAAGAACCAAAATCAATGGAAGAAGTTGAGCCAACAATAAAAGATTAATAATAAAATCTTTTGTTGGAAGATAATGTTTATGGTGTTGCCGGATTAAAATCTAATTTTGATATTTGTAACCGGACAGGCCACCGTAATACTTTTGGAAATTTAACAGGCCGTTCTTGTCATGGACATGAAGATGTGAACTATTGTGTAGTTAATATACAAAATCGTCTTTTTTTATTACCAATCCAAAGCATTGTAAGATCAAGACTTTTCCACCCAAAAATTTGGCGCACAAAACTTTTATCCCTATCATTAACCCTTCAATAATCAAATTGCAAATCAACATGAAAAACTTAAGATTTCACCTCTTATTTTTGCTTGTCGTTCTTCTCTTTTCAAGCAGAAACAGTTACAGCCAGAACGATATGTTATGTGTAGGGGCACATTGGACGGAAGACGAGGCGAACCTGAAAATGAAGGAATTTGCCGCGGCCTGGGACGACCGGGCTTCGTGGGAAAAACGTGCTGCTACCATTAAACAGGGCATCATTGACGGCATGAAACTGAAACAAATGCCCGACATGAAAGGTAAGTTCAACGAAAAAATCACGAATACCCGGCAGTTCGACGGCTATATTGTTGAAAACATCAGCATCGAAAGCTTTCCCGGATTTTATGTTACCGGGAATATTTACCGGCCTACTGCGGAAGGTAAAAAGTATGCTGCCGTTCTTTCCCCTCATGGGCACCTTCAGGACAAACGCTTAAAGGAAGATGTTCAATATCGTTGCGCCGTGCTTGCCCGTATGGGGGCGGTGGTTTTTGCCTACGATATGATTGGCCACGGCGACTCGCAGCAGGTTGACGGCCATAGAATGCCCATTGCGTTGTTACTCCAAACCTGGAACAGCAAACGGGTGCTCGATTATTTGTTGTCACGACCCGATGTGGACCCGGAAAGAATAGGAATGACCGGCGGTTCGGGCGGAGGCACACAAACTTTCCTGCTCACCGCCATCGACGACCGGATTACGGCTTCGGTACCGTGTGTTCAGGTTTCTGCTCATTTTTTTGGCGGTTGCATTTGCGAGAGCGGAATGCCTATTCATAAAACACGAAATCATCAAACCAATAATGTTGAAATTGCTGCGCTATGCGCACCCCGACCCATGCTCCTTATTTCCAATGGAAACGACTGGACAAGAAATACTCCAAGGGTGGAATACCCTTATATTGAAAGGGTTTATGCCCTTTACAATGCAGAACATAAAGTGGAAAATGTACATCTCGCTGCCGAAAAGCACGACTATGGCTATTCAAAACGCGCGGCGATGTACAATTTCTTTTCGCACCACCTGAAACTGAATACCGGGGCAGTAAACTGGACGCCCACCGTGAACGAAGATTTCGTCACCATTTTGCCTCCCGACGAACTCCGGGTGTTCAACTCCAATAACCCAATTCCTGCCACTGCGTTAAAAGGGGATAAGGCGATAATGGAATTTCTGGGATTTTGATCAAACCAATTCACGGCGTGACTTTGGGTCACACCGTCAATATCAAATAGAGAAATCTGGATATCCGATGTTAATTCATAACTGGATAAAATATTAGGAGTTGAAAACTATTTCGATGCTGTGGCCTATTCACTTTTTGAAATGGGTTGGCAAGTGAGTCAGCATTTTTCGGTTAAGCTATATCCGTTTCAAGAATGGAAAAAACGTGATTTCGCTCTATTTTATAAAAACGTGGAACAAGAAGGAATAAGATTATGAGTTTAACAGAAGAAGAAAGGATTGCCATTCTTGCGTATAGACAAGAAGTTTGTTCAACCTTACAGGAGATGAGGTAATGCCGTTAATCGAGCCGGCAGAAAATTATATCAACGAATGCGATAACTAACTATGACGGATCAATTTCAACAGTCCTGCAATGACTAGAAAAAGTATTCAGCCGGTGCAAACATTTCCTTCGCAAAAAATCCCTTTTTGTTTTTGGAAACGGTGGCACATTCGGTATAAAAATCGTGTTCGAAAAACAGGAGGTATTCTTTTTCAACGGCTTCGTTCAGGAATTTTTCTTTTTCTTCCATTGTGGACACCGGAAATAAATCGTAGGCAGCAATCCAGAGGAGGGGTACGTGAGCTGCCGTCGGGATTAAGTCGGCCATATAAACAAAAGTTTTATCGTTGAAAGAAATGAAGGGGATCAATTGCCCCGGGGTGTGGCCGTTGTAGAACCGAACGTTGATGTGCGGGAAAAGTTTGCCCTCCGTTTCCACCAAATTCAGTCTTCCGGATTCAAAAAGAAAATCCAGTACCTCGCGGTGGTAGGCTGCTTTTTCGCGGGCGTTCGATATTCCTGAATGGTCCCATTGCATTTTGCTGCACCAGAAATTGGCATTGGGAAAAACTACTTCAAGTTGTCCATTTTGATTTTTTACCGCGCCTGTGCAGTGATCCCAATGCAGATGCGTAAACAGCACATCGGTGATTTCGTGGGGTGAATAACCCTTTTCCCGGAGCGATTCTTCGAGATGATTTCCGGTTTCCACGCCATTGTTTTGCAGATGTTTCTCGGAATAGTGGTTCCCGATTCCGGTTTCGATTAGTATTTTCTTTTCGTCTGAATCCACCAGCAGGCAGCGCAGGCTGAGCCGTGTGAAATTATCGACATCGGCAGGATAAACTTTGTTCCATAGTTTTTTCGGAATGACGCCGAATAGCGCACCTCCGTCGCAATGAAAACTTCCGGCTGAAATGGATATGAGTTTCATAAGATAATTGTTTTTAATTTGCTTTCAAATCCCATTTTTCATGGAACGCTTTGTCGTTGGAGTAATCCATAACGTGCTTCACCACCGCGTTGTAGTCGTCGATTCCTTTTTCCACTTTGTTGGTTTTCAGGTAGATGTCGTTCACTTTCGAAGCGGCTTTATCTATTTTTTCGTTTCGCAGTTTTTCCCAGTTTTCTCTAATTCTCACAAAATCAGCTTTTACTTTTTCGTCGAGCCGGGCCATTACTTTTGGGAACTCTTCAAGTTGAACCCCTTCGTAAATAAAAAACCTTAGAATATAAAGGTTGGCCGAATAGCGCAATTGTTTCGACGGGCTTTGGGTGCACACCAACCAGGCGTAGAAATTAGCCTCAGCCTCACCGGTAACCCCAAACTGGTGAGCTTTTTCGTGCGCCAGCACAAAGGGATATTCTATCGGTAAATTGTTGCTGTTCACATGTACTTCATTGAAAAACGGCCCAAAGTAGCCCGAAATGCCCGCTTGTGCAAAAAATCGGCTAAAAGTGATTTTTTTCGCTTTCCGGCTCCCCATTGGATAGTCGATTTTTAAAACCGGTGCTAATTTTTTATACGAATCTTCCACCAACGAATCAATCTCATTTTTATCGAACTCTTCAAAAGAACAAACCGAGCGGGATGTGGTATCGATGATTTTTTTCAGTTCGTCGATAAATTTCGTGGAATCGGGTTTTTGCGCCGCAAGCCCTAAGCGCTCATTCAAACCGGTCCGGTAATAATTCAATCCCCAAAACAAATAAAACAGGATGTACGAAACCACAACGACGTTAAAAAGTAACAAGAGAGTTCTTTTGAACGAAATTTTCCGTAAAATCAGGAAAATGAGGGCCGTTACAAAACCAACAATTAGCAAAACATAAAAAAGATCGTCGAGCGAGAAGGAAACTTTTGAGCTCAGGACAGAAAGGTTTCGTGCAAAAAATGGATAAACAGTTTGGCTGTACCACTGTTCTGTTTTCTGAGGAAAACGTGCGGCTAATTTCGTTAAACCAAAGAACAGCAGCGCGACTAACGGAAGAACAAGCCATTGCAGGGAAGTGTTTTTTTTCGATTTCAACTTTAATTTCAATTTATTTTTTTGTATTGCACTTGTTAAACGTTAGTTGCAAATACTAAAACATCGTAGCGGTGAAAATTACATATTCTTCGGAAAAAATCAACTCATTAGGCGGAATAAATTTCGCCGATCATATCGTAAAAAACACCCCGGTTTATAAAACTATCGATGAAACCCTTGGTCAAAGGGGTGTAAAAGCTGAATATCCATACAGCGATCTTTTCCGTTCGTACCTGCTAATGGTGCTTTGTGGTGGCGGATGTGCCGAAGACATTACCGAGCATTTGCGCTTGGAGCTGGCCCATGTAAAGGGTTTTGAAGTGTGTTCGGCTGATACTTTGCTGCGTATGCAGAAAGAGCTGGCCACAAAAAAAGAAACGGTAGTTTCAAAAACAGATATTGAACATGATTTCAATATTAATAGGGGCATGAACAAGTTGCTGGCCAAATTGCTGATATTGACAGGCTAATTGCCCACAAAGGACGACAATTACATTTTCGACTATGACAACCAGTTTATCCCCACCGGCGACGATTTCACCTACAGGGCAATAATGACATACAACCGTAAAATGACCGGCCCCCGGAGTAGTTGAATTTTCTGTTATTGGGGTAAATACTAAATATTTTTAGCGGTTATTAGGATAGGTGCGTTTTTCTGCCAATCCCAACTGCCTGATATACAAGACATGTAAAAATAAGTGTACGTTTTGTGTCATTTTCCGGAGATAAAAACTAATGGCAAAACCTTGAATGTTGAAGGAGAACGTTGGGAGTGCCGGATCATGAGGAAAATGCAATCAGAAAACAGGTATTTAGCAAAGAGCGTTTTCGCTTTTTTATCCGAAAACTCCGAATCTTTCGTAATTTTGTCTGCGAATAGTACAACATGAACATAGACGAGACATTTAAAAAGTACAAAATTTCACCGGGAAACACCGAACTCATCGAACTGGGGAGTAAGGTACTTTTGGCAAACCGCACAAAAGAGGGATGGTATCTGGAAACATTGACGAACAAACTCGAAACCAATACCCAAAATAAAACGGATTTTTCGGATATGGACTATTTCCATACAGGCAAATCCAATTCGCTGATCGTTGCGCCTGCGTTGCCTCCCAAGCCATTGGTTTTTAAAGGAATGAAGCTCAACGTGTTGCCAAATCAAAAGCTAACGTTCTTTATTAAAATTCCACTCCTCTTTCAGGTTTACTTCTCGAAGGTTGTACCCGAAAACCTCTTGAAAGAAATTGATTACAAACGGCTTTCGGACACTTGGTTTGGGGAACCCGACGGCGGGGAACCTGCATTTTCAATTGGCAGCGAATTTTCGCTGGATTTCAATGGTGTTGAAACGGAAGGCTTTGAAGCAATTTGCCCTATTTCGGTTAAAAATAGCACGGCACAGATTTTAGATGTTCAACGCTTAATTCTGCGCGATGAAAACATAACACTCTACAAAAACGGCAACAGGATTGTTTGCAGTTTGGTGCAAATTGAATACAAAGGCTCCGACGTGATTAGCTCGGCAGATTACCTGTTTTCAAAGGAATTTAACGGTGAAAAGCAGGAAATATTAGCCAAACCGAGAAACAGCTCCGGAAGACACCCTTTGAAGATTAATTTTCATTTTATAAAAAACAGGTATAAAAACGACAATGGAATTTGACTGGTCGAAATATTTCAATGCTGCAATAGTCGAGAAGGGTATTCGTATAATGATCATTTTGATTGTTGGGCTGTTAATTGTTTACGCGATTACCTCGGTGGTGGAAAAATTATTGCCGAACAAACTATCACGACAGCGTAAAATGCTTGTGAACCGTTTTGTGCGATATTCCGGATTTGTCACGCTGTTTTTGATTACCATCTCTGAATTAGACATCAATCTTACCGCAATATTTGGTGCTGCAGGGGTTATCGGGTTAGTGTTGGGAGTGGCGTCGCAAGCAAGCATCGGAAATATCGTAAGCGGTTTTTTTATGGTTTCCGAAAAATCATTCGAATTGGGTGATGTAATACGTATCGGCAGCACGTCGGGCACAGTTTACAGCATCGATTTGCTCTCCATCAAATTAAGAACTTTCGACAATTTGTTAGTCCGCATCCCGAACCAAACGGTGATTAGCAGCGAAGTGATCAACGTTACCAAATTTCCAATTCGGCGCTTCGATATCGAGTTGAGTGTGGCGTATAAGGAAGATTTAGGAAAAGTAAAAACTGTATTGGAAAATATTGTTAGCGCTAACCCGCTCTGTTTGGACGAGCCGGCACCGGTCATCATTTTCCGGGGTTTTGGCGACAGCGGGATTAATATTATGCTTGGCGTTTGGTTCGAAAAAGCCAATCTTTCAAAGGTTAGAGACTCTGTTTTCCAAGAGATTAAAGCGGGCTTTGATGCCGAAGGGATTGAAATTCCTTTCCCGCATTTGAGTATTTATTCAGGGGAGGTAACGAAACCGTTTCCGGTGAGTTTGAAGGCAGAGGCAGAGGCGAAGGCAAAGGCAAAGGCAGAGAAAGAGGAATAGGTTTAGCCCCGAAAGGGTTTAAAACCCTGTCGAGGCTGGATTCCAGTTGAAATAATTTCATAAAAAAAAAAGAGGTTGCAGAGCAGCCTCTTTTTTCGTCAGGATAATTTTTATTTTTTTCCGGTTAAAATATGGAAGATATCAACTTCGGTCTTCTCACTTCTCGCTTCCCACTTCCGACTTCCGACTTCCCACTTCCGTCTTCCGTCTTCCCCTACAAAAGTCCCCGTTTCCTCAACAGCGGTTCTTTGGAAGGTGCTTGTCCGCGGAAGTTTTCGTAAATCACCATTCCTTCGTCGGAACCACATTTTTCCAATAGCGTGCGGAATTTGGCCGCATATTCTTTGTTAAAAATATCACCGCTTTGTTTGAAGGCATCAAAGGCATCGGTATCCAGCACGGCAGCCCAGATATAAACATAGTATCCGGCCGAGTATCCACCTGCAAAAATGTGCGAAAAGTAAGTGCTACGGTAGCGCGGAATAAATTCAGGAATCAAACCGATTTTGTCCATCGATGCTTTTTCAAATGCGTTAACATCGTCAATTACAGGATTTTCAGGAGCGTGATAATCCAGGTCGAGCAACGCAGCAGCCACATATTCGCCTGTAATGAAGCCTTGGTTGAACGTGCCGCTTTTTTCTAATTTTTCAATTAGCTCATCGGGAATGGTTTCGCCTGTTTGGTAGTGTTTTGCATACGCTTTAATCACTTCCGGCTCGGCCGCCCAGTTTTCCATAATTTGCGAAGGCAGCTCAACAAAATCGCGGGCTACGCTTCCCGAAGTGCGGTTGTAGGGGCCATCGGCAAACAAGCCGTGCAGGGCATGGCCAAATTCGTGGAAGAAAGTGGTAACCTCCTCGAAGCTCAGCAATGCAGGCGTATCTCCGGCCGGGCGCGTAAAATTCATTACAATCGAACCAATCCGAGGCACACGTATTCCGTCTTTGTAGGCAGCACTGCGGAAGCCGGTTGACCAGGCTCCCACACGTTTTCCGTCGCGCGGGTGAAAGTCCATGTACAACACGCCAAGCAGTGAACCATCAGCTTCCTGAACCTCGTAAGCCGTAGCTTCTTCGTGGTAGGTGGGCAAATCTTTGCGTTCGATAAATTTTAAGCCATAAAGGTTATCGACCACATAGAAGATACCGTTTTTGGCATTTTCCAGGCTGAAATAAGGTTTTACCTCGGCTTCGTCCAAATCGAATTTTTCTTTGCGCAGTTTTTCCGAATAGTACCACCAATCCCATGAAGCCAGTTTAAATTTGCCGCCTTCGCGGTTGATAATGGCTTGCATTTCTTTCACATCTTGCTTGGCCATTTCCAGCGACGGTGTCCAGAGTTCCATCAGGAAATCGTGGACGGCCTCGGGCGTTTTCGCCATGTTGATGTCGATTACATAAGCGGCATGATTGTTATAACCGAGCAGTTTTGCTCTTTTGTCGCGCAGTTCAACTATTTTTTTGATGATTTCTTTGTTGTCGTTTTCGTTGTCGTTATCGCCACGCATAAAATAACCACGGTATAATTTTTCGCGTAAATCACGGTTTTCAGCAAATTGCAAAAAAGGCAACATGCTTGGTTTTGCGAGCGTGAACACCCATTTCCCTTCGTCGCCGGTGCGCGTAGCAGTTTCGGCGGCAGCCATTACAACATCTTCGGGCAAACCCGCCAAATCGGCCTCGTTTTCAACCACCAGCTTAAAGTTCTTATTGGTTTCGGCCAATAGGTTTTCGCCGTATTGTAGGCTCAACGACGATAATTCGGTGTTAATTCCTTTCAATATTTCTTTGTCCGCCTCAGAAAGGTTGGCGCCATTGCGTTCAAAATCCTGGTAATATTTTTCGGTAACACGCAATTGTTCTACATCCAAACCCAGGCTTTCGCGTTTGTCGTAAATCGTTTTAATTTTTTTGAAGAGTTCGGGATTCATCGAAATATTGTCGCGATGTGCCGTTTGCAGCGGCGAAATTTCACGCGCTGCTGCCTGCATTTCTTCATTAGTGTTTGCCGAGTTTAGCGGGCCGAAAACACCGTTCACTTTCGTGAGCAATTCGCCCGATTTATCCAGCGCGAAAATGGTGTTCTCAAATGTTGGCTCTGCAGTGTTGGCAACAATGGCATCAACTTCAGCTTCCTGCTGCTTGATTCCTTCTTTCACTGCCGGAACATAATGCTCCACTTTTATCTCATCGAACGGTGGAACGCCAAACGGGGTCGTCCACTCCTTAAAAAACGGATTCTCCATATCAATAGTCTCTTTTTTTTGATTTTGGCAGGCACTAAAAGCAAGTCCTGTAACAAAAATTACAATTATCAGCTTGTTCATTTTTCTATGGTTTTCTATTTTGAAATTACAGGCGTGCAAGATAAGGATTTTTAGGCGTTTGGAAGATGTCGAATATACATGTTGTCAGAGAAAACCAACAAATTCAATTGTCTTTGATACTATCAAATGATACTATCACGATAAAAAGCAGGGCTGTTCAATTCTAAATAAATTGTTTTTCGTTGGAATATACCGAAACATCCCTGTTTGTCAGCCCCTGTATTATATTCTGACAGTAGTGGGCAGGTGCTTTTTCCATGCGGGCCCAAAATCTTTGTTTAACCTGGCATGGTGTTTCTTCATGAAAACGGGCAATGTCACAGTGTGATTTTGCATTGCCAAAAATTGCCATGATCGGGAACAGCAAAATAAATTTCAATTCGTACCTTTGCCCTTGACTTGAGGCCTGCGATGGCCTTTCAAATCATCAAGGAATGTTATTATCATAGTTTTGTATGTTAGTGAATTACAAAGTTATTAACATCCCTTGATTTTTTATGGCCTTAATAAGATTAGAATTGAACAGCCCTGGGAATTAAGATGGGTGCCTGTTTTTGTAATTTTTTTTACTTAAATTGGCAAACTTTTAAGTGTAACCGTTGTTAGAAATAATTCTTTTGTGAGAAAATAGAAGTTTTAAAACTAAACTGAGCAGGATGAGAAAAAGTTTCTTTGGAAAAGTGCTTCCTAAAAGCAAGTCGAATAATATCTTTTTTCTGATTTTTATTTCCGGTTTTATTATTCCTCTAAATCTATTGGCACAAGATACCGTTGTAGTCGATTCGGGGATAACTTCTTCTGAAGCGGTTGATGACAGTAGCTTAACAACTGCTCCCCTGGTTGAGGCAGAGGCAGTGCTCGACAACGGTTCAACAGCGCAAGTCGCCAGTCATTCTGTTATTTCCGGCGGCTATGCCCACAACGACGTAAAACGTGGCGAACGTTTTTTTAAAGGTTTGCTTCCGTTCGATAGAAAAGGCGAATCATGCGTTTCATGTCACAATCTCACTCCACTTGATACCTTAAACTGGAATCCATCGGCAATGGATATTGCCTTGAAGTATGCCAACAAAGACCTCGCTGATTTTCAAGCCGCCGTATTGCAGCCAAGTGGAGTGAAAATGCAGGCATCTCATGTGAATTTCAATCTCGAAGAAAAAGATTTGAAATCGGTTAAAGTTTACCTTGACGACTTAGCACACAATGAACATATGCCCGCAAAACCCGATTACAACAACCTTATTTTATTTATTCTCTTAGGATTGATCCTAACCTGGGCACTTGTTGAATTGATTTTTGTGCGGATGATAAAATGGAAAATCATTCCCGTTGTAATATTCCTTGGTGCTTTTGGCTGGCAAATGAAAATGATTGCCACCGATGCCATTCGCCTGGGGCGTCAAACGGATTATGCTCCCGACCAGCCGATTAAATTTTCGCACAAAGTGCACGTGGGCGACAATGGGATAGACTGTATGTATTGCCATTCAACAGTAGAGCAAAGCAAATCAGCAGGTATTCCGGCAGCCAACCTTTGTATGAATTGCCATGTGCTTATCCGTGAGGGCACACACAGCGGAAAATTCGAAATTGCCAAAGTTGTTGAAGCCGCCCAAGGGGGCGATCCTGTGGAATGGATACGGATACACAACCTGCCCGACCATGTTTTTTTCAGCCATCAGGTTCATGTTGGCTCAGGTAAGTTGGATTGTGCCCAGTGTCACGGGCAAGTGCAGGAAATGGATATTGTAAAACAGCACAGCGATCTTTCCATGGGTTGGTGCGTCAACTGCCACCGCGACACAAAAGTAGATTTCCTGGGAAATGCTTTTTATGAGAATTATCTTGCATTTCATGAGGATATCCGGGCAGGGAAAGTTGATTCATTGACGGCTGCTGATTTGGGTGCCAATGATTGCATGAAATGCCATTATTAATTGAATAAAAAGTTTGTAAAATCAAGCTATGACAAAATATTGGAGAAGTATTGAAGAGCTGAAAGACCCGGTGAGTTTCAAAAAAAGCGAACTTCGACTGGAGGTGGATGCTAAACGGGCTGGGATGAGAAATCAATCGGCTTCGCGCCGTGATTTTCTGAAAACTTTTGGTTTTAGTTTGGCCGCCGCAACGGTGGTGGCAAGCTGCAAACGTCCGGTGAACAAAGCCATTCCCTTTTTGGTGAAACCCGAGGAAGTAACACCCGGCGAAGCCAATTACTACGCCTCAACTTTTTACGATGGCAACGAGTATTGCAGTGTTTTGGTGAAAGTGCGCGATGGACGGCCCATAAAAATAGAAGGCAACAGCCTTTCTTCCATTTCGCAACAAGGGACTTCTGCAAGGGTGCAGGCATCAATTTTAAATTTGTATGACGATGCGCGTTTTGAAACTCCGCGAAAACGCGGGGAAGCTGCCTCGCGGGAAGAAGTGGAAAGCTACATCGGTAAAAAAATCGAACAATTAAAAGGTGAAAATAAAAAAGTGGTGCTGCTAACTTCCACCATCATTTCGCCATCAACACTAAAAATTATCGAACAATTTACGGCTGCGAATCCCAATGTTCAATGGCTGCAATACGATGCAGTTTCGGCAAGCGGGATACTGAAAGCCAATGAATTGACTTTTGGTGAAGCTTTTATCCCGGATTACCGCTTCGATAAAGCAAAGGTGATTGTGAGCTTTGGCGCCGATTTTTTGGGAACCTGGCTTTCCAATGTGGAATACACCAAAGGGTATTCTGCCGGCAGAAGATTAATGAAAGCCGGTGATGAAATGAGCCGCCACTACCAATTTGAAAGCGGAATGACCTTGACTGGCTCAAATGCAGATGTCCGTTTCCCGATTAAACCTTCGGAAGAGGGAAGCATAGTAGCCGCACTTTATAACGAACTGCTCAAAGCAAAAGGGCTTCCGCAAGCAACAAAATCGGAAACGTCCGTCGATTTAAGCGGACTTGCAGATGACCTGCTCGACAATCCAAGCAAATCGCTTGTGGTTTCGGGCAGCAACGATATAAATATCCAGCGAATTGTCAATGCTATAAATAATCTGCTGGGAAATTTCGGTTCAACCATTTTAACCGAAAAAAGGCTGAATACGAATCAGGGAATTGACGCTGATTTTGAAGCCTTCATCTCCGAATTGAAAAGCAATAAAATTGCAGGAGTGTTGTGTTGGGGCGTGAACCCTGTTTATAACCACCCTGCCGGCAAAGAAATAGCACAGGCCCTGGAAGGGCTGGAACTTTCCGTTTCGTTTGCCGACCGGAATGACGAAACAACCGCTGCTTGTCATTGGATTAGTCCGGAGCCCCATTATCTCGAAGCATGGAACGATGCAGAACCCAAAACGGGCGTATTCAGTCTGGCACAACCTGCCATTTCAAACTTGTTCGACAGCCGTCCGGTGCAAGAATTGCTGCTACAATGGAGCGGTGCAATGAACACAAATTATTACGAATTCATTAAAAAATATTGGGAAGAAAATTTGTTTGCTCAACAAAATCAGTTTATAGATTATCGGTCGTTCTGGGATAATACTCTACAAAAAGGTGTCTTTGAATTTTCAGGTGAAACCATAGCCCCCGTTAATTATTCTGACGAGGGTATTGCAGAAGCACTTTCAAAAATCAAACCCAATGCAAATGGGTGGGAAATCGTTTTTTATGAAAGTGTAAACCTCAAAAATGGAAATTACGCCAATAACCCGTGGTTGCAGGAAATGCCCGACCCAATTGCTAAAGTGAGCTGGGATAACTTTGCCTCCGTTCCTGTAAAATGGGCCGAAGAAAATGGCCTTGCCGATGAAAGCGTGATTGTAGTGAATGGAGTGGAATTGCCGGTAGTTGTCCAGCCGGGACAAGCTGCAGGAACTATTTCGGTGGCATTGGGCTATGGCCGCGATGTTGCGGGGAAAGTGGGCGACGGAGTAGGGAAAAACATGTTCCCACTTCTTCCTGTTGAAAGTGGGATAAAACAATTCTGGATTTCGGATGCGGATGTGAAAACTACTTCAAAAAAATTCCCGTTGGCTATTTCGCAAACGCACCACTCTATGGAAGGCCGCCCAATTGTGCGCGAGGCTACCTTCGAAGAGTGGAAACTCGACCCGGCTGCCGGCAACGCACTAAAGAAGGAACACGAAGACAATCAAGTTTCGCTTTATCCCAAACCTGAATTCAAAGGACATCACTGGGGAATGGCCGTTGACCAGTCGTCGTGCATTGGCTGCGGCAACTGTTCGGTATCGTGCCAGGCGGAAAACAACATCCAGGTAATTGGAAAAGAAGAAGTGCGCAACCGAAGGATAATGCACTGGATCCGCATTGATCGTTACTTTTCGAACGATGCAGAAAACCCGGATGTCTATCATCAGCCCGTAATGTGCCAACATTGCGATAATGCTCCCTGCGAGAATGTATGCCCCGTTTCGGCAACACCACATAGCGACGAAGGGTTGAACCAAATGGCCTACAATCGCTGTGTGGGAACAAAATATTGCATCAACAATTGCCCGTATAAGGTTCGCCGGTTCAACTGGTTCCAATACGTCGATAATGATAAATTTGATTACGCATCGAACAGTGATTTGGGACGAATGGTTTTAAACCCCGATGTAACGGTTCGGGCACGTGGTGTGGTTGAAAAATGCTCTTTCTGTGTGCAGCGCATTCAGGAGAAAAAAGCCGATGCCAAAGTGGCAGGACGTCCGTTGGAAGACGGCGAAATTCAGCCGGCCTGCGTTCAGAGTTGCCCGGCCAATGCATTGGTGTTTGGCGACATGAACAATCCGGACAGCAAGATTTCAAAATACATGAAAAACGAACGGAACTATCATTTGCTGGAAGAATTGCACACGCTGCCGTCGGTGGGATATTTAACTAAAATAAGGAATAAAAAAGCTTAGCCTATGTATAATTCAGAGGTACGCGGGAGATTAATAGAAGGCGATAAAAGTTATGGCCAGATTTCGCGGGAAATATTTGCCCCGATACATGCCAAAACACCGCTTTGGTGGTTCGCCGCATTGATAGTGAGCTTATCCATGCTCGGATTTGGCTTATATTGTATTTACCTTACCGTAACCATGGGTATTGGGATGTGGGGGGTACACAATTCAGTGGCCTGGGGTTGGGCCATCATTAACTTTGTTTGGTGGATTGGAATCGGTCATGCAGGAACGGCATTTTCCATTTTCCTGTTAATATTGCGGCAAAAATGGCGGACTGCCATTAATCGCGCAGCCGAAGCCATGACCGTTGCGGCAGTTCTTTGTGCCAGTTTGTTTCCCTTGTTGCACATGGGGCGACCGTGGTTGTTTTTCTACATTTTTCCATATCCAAATACCCGCGGGCCACTTTGGGTGAACTTTAACTCTCCGCTTTTCTGGGATTTTGTGGCCATTACGGCTTATTTGCTAATTTCTGCCAGTTTCTGGTATTTCGGGATGGTGCCCGATTTTGCCACCATTCGCGATACCGCCAAATCAAAAATAAAAAAGGCTGTTTATGGCTTCTTTGCCTTCGGTTGGACAGGTTCTAGTAAAGAATGGCTGCGTTTTGAGGCGCTAAGCTTTGTACTTGGCGGAATTGCTGCCGTATTGGTGGTTTCGGTGCACTCCATCGTTTCCACCGATTTTGCCGTTTCGGTAAAAGCAGGCTGGCACACCACCATTTTTCCGCCCTATTTTGTGGTTGGGGCAATCTTCTCGGGATTCGCAATGGTTTTAACGCTGGTAATTATCATGCGCGGTTTATATAAAATGAACGATTTTATCACCGACTCGCATGTTGATGCAGTTTGCAGGGTGTTGGTTTTTATCTCCTTAATGATGGGGACTGCTTATTTAACCGAGATTTTTATGGCCTGGTATTCCGGTTCGGAATACGAAACTTACTTGTTCTTTCGCACCCGTTTATTTGGTAAATATGCTTATGAGTTTTGGATTATGTTCGTATCCAATGCTTTGGTTCCGCAATTGTTCTGGTTCAAAAAATTACGCCGTAAAATGGGGGTCGTTTTCCTGATTTCCATCATCATAAACATCGGGATGTGGTTCGAGCGCTTTAACATTGTGGTTACCTCGCTTAGCCGTGAGTATCTTCCTTCGGCCTGGGCAGATTACACACCAACCTGGGTCGAAGTCGGCTTTTTTATCGGGACACTGGGATTGTTCATTTCAGGCGTCCTGTTGTTCTTCCGCTTCCTGCCTATGATTGCAACTTCTGAATTGAAAAGTGTGGCAAAGTTCGATCGTCCGCAAATTACAACACGTAAAACACAAAGATCATGAATAATAAAGATATTTTGCTTGGTGTTTTTGACGATGAAGAAAGCCTGATAGCAGCTTTTTTCAAGGTGAAAGAAAAAGGGATTCAGCCTGTTGAAGTTTATACGCCGTACCCTGTACATGAAATATTGGAGGGAATGGGTAAAAAATCTTTGATTACTCACGCTGCATTTGCTTATGGAGTACTTTCAGCCATAGGAATTTTGGGCTTTATGTATTATGCTGCGGTAATTAGCTGGCCTCTGAATTATGGGGGAAAGCCGTTTAACGCCTTCCCGTCCTTTATAACGGTAAACATCGTGGCAACAATCCTCTCCATTACCCTGCTTACCCTGTTCACCTTTTCGATTCGTGCAAAAATTTTTCCCGGGAAGCAGCCAAAAATCGCTCATACGCGCGCTACGGACGATAAGTTTGTGATGGCTCTCGACAAAAACAGTTTGGGCGAAAACAGTGGATGGGTTCAGGAAATTATTTCCGAACATGGGGTGGTAGAGTAGTGAGATTTTAGATATGAGACTTGAGCAGTGAGATACAAAATACAATAGTTTTGATATGAATTTAAACAAAGAAATACGGGGCAAATTATTTCTGGTTTTGGGGATGATTGTTTTTCTCGCGTCATGCGACTACAACCGTCGCACAACGGGATGGGAATATATGGGCGACATGACCGATTCGCCCGCGTATGAAACCTATACGCCCAATCCGAATTTTGCCGACGGAAAAACCATGCAGCCTCCCGTAGCTGGGACAATTCCGCGTGGGATTATCCCGTACCCGTATGAAAAATCGGAAGAAGACCGCGCTATCGCCGCCCAGACTTTAGTAAATGAAGTTGAGGCTACTTCAGAAAACATTGAGCGCGGAAAGCGCATGTACGGAATTTATTGCATGCAGTGCCACGGCGAAAAAGGCGACGGACAAGGGCCGCTCTACGTGAATAAAAAATATGCTTATCCGCCTGCAAGCTTGCTAAGTGAAAAAATGATGGGCAATCCGGAGGCCGATATTTACCACGTTACTACGGTGGGTTTCGGCATCATGGCAGAACACGGGTCGTTGATCAGCCCTGCAGACCGTTGGAAAATTGCCATGTATATTAAAAATGTGCTACAGAAATAACAGACTTCCATAGAATACAAAAATGTCAGATAATGGAAAACCGATTAATCATACCGCAAAAATTTAAACTGCTCACCTACCTGCTTATTGGCATTGGTGTAATCTCGTTTACCTTAGGTTTTATATTTGATGCCAACCGAACCTGGGCGAATTACTTACTGAACAACTTTTATTTCTTGTCGATAGCCGTTGGTGCTGCATTCTTTGGTGCAATTCAATACATCACACAATCGGGGTGGTCGGCAGCTTTTAAACGTATTCCCGAGGCAATGGCTGCTTATATCCCTGTTGCAGCGGTCTTCTTTGTGATAATGTATTTCGGGATGCACTCAATTTTCGAATGGACGCATCAGGATGTGGTTCAAACTGATCACCTTTTACAATACAAATCACCCTATTTGAATGTACCCTTCTTTTTCGCTCGGGTGGTGGTATTTTTCATAGCATGGATTATTCTCACAAAAATCCTACGTCGGTTTTCGTTGAAAGAGGATGAAGTAGGCGGATTGGAATACTTCCATAAATCGGAATTGTATTCCAAGATTTTCATCTTTGTGATCGCCGTCACTTTCTCGTTATTCTCGATTGATATGCTAATGTCGCTTGAGCCACATTGGTACAGTACAATCTTTGCAGCCAAAAGTTTTATCGCTGCATTTTTGCACGGCTCGTCCATCATCACACTAATTGTAATTGTTCTCTCGCGTATGGGAAAATTTGATGTGCTGAACCGCAGCCATCTGCACGATTTTACACGTTATATTTTTATGACCAGCATTGTTTGGGGCTATTTTAATTTTTCCGAATTTATGCTGATTTGGTACGGTAACATACCCGAAGAAACCTATTGGTTTGTGAAACGCTGGCATGGGGCCTACGAAGTTTTGTTTTATGCGAACATCATACTGAATTGGTTTATCCCGTTTATAGCGTTGATGCCCCGTAAAACTTCGCGCAGCAAAATGATAATTACGCCGGTTATCCTCATTTTGATGATTGGCCAATATACCGAACTCTACTATATTATCTGGCCGGCAACGGTTGTAGAGGCAAAATTCGGTTTGTTGGAAATTGGCGCTTTTTTGGGATATTTGGGCTTGTTTGGTTTTGTGGTTTCAACGTATTTGGCAAAAGCGAACCTTGTTCCCAAAAACCATCCTTATTTGCAGGAGAGCATTTCACATCACTTTTAAAGTTCAAAATAATCGCCTTCTGTGTTGGTAGGTTTTTTTATTAAGTTAATTTTATGCCATTAACTTTTTAAACTGTTCCAATGCCTATCAATGCCATCCTACCCAACTGGACTGAAATCGGAATTTTTGAACAAGTGTTCTGGATTATCACCATTCCCGCAACTGTTGTTTTTTTAGCTTTATTGGTGCTTACCATCGTGGGCGGCGATGCCGACACAGACGTGGATACCGACGTGGATGGTGACATTGCCGATGGCGATTCCATTCCGTTTCAATTTCTCTCACTAAAAAATATCGTGGCATTTTTTGCCGTATTTGGTTGGTCGGGGATAGGTTTTGTGAATGCAGGCCTCGCTGCTTGGCTGGTTGTTTTGTTGGCTACTATCTGTGGATTATTGATGATGACCTTAATGGCGACTTTGTTCTATTTTATGTCGAGACTTGCAGAAAGCGGTACGCTTGAAATGAAAAATGCCATTGGAAAATTGGGGGAAGTTTATCTTGTGATACCTGCCAAACGCGGTGGAATGGGAAAAGTCCAACTCAACGTTCAAGGTTCCATCCGTACGCTGGATGCCATAACGGACGATTTGGAAACCATTCGAACTTCTTCCATTATTGAAGTTTTAGGCGTAATCGACGACCAAATCCTCCTCGTTAAAAAACAAGGAATCTAACTTTCTCATCTCATATCTTATTTTCCACATCTAAAAATCTAAAATCAATAAAAACATGAACGACTTTTTTGTAATTCTGATTAGCATTGCTGCACTATTCTTGTTCATCATCATTGTGGCAATGATGAGGCGCTACAAACGTTGCCCCTCCGACCGCATTCTGGTTGTGTATGGAAAAATTGGAAAAGGCGCCGACCGCGAAAACCGCTCCGCTAAGTGTATTCACGGGGGTGCTGCCTTTATATGGCCGGTTATCCATTCCTATGCCTTTCTGGATTTAACACCGCTCTCCATCGAAATTAACCTCACCAATGCCTTGAGCAAGCAAAATATCCGGGTGGATGTTCCATCGCGTTTTACGGTTGGGATTTCAACCGAACCAAGTGTGATGAACAACGCAGCCGAACGGCTTTTGGGCTTGTCGCAGGATTTAATCAGCAACCTCGCGAAGGATATTATTTTTGGTCAGTTGCGTTTGGTCGTGGCGACCATGGAAATTGAAGAAATCAACAGCAATCGTGATTTGTTTCTGGCTGCGGTTTCGTCGAATGTGGAAGCAGAGTTGAAAAAAATTGGCTTAAAACTGATCAATGTGAACGTAACCGACATCAACGATGAATCGGGTTATATCGAAGCTTTGGGAAAAGAAGCCGCTGCAAAGGCAATTAACGATGCCAAAAAAAGCGTGGCGGAAAAAATGCGCGACGGTGAAATTGGACAGGCAATGGCGCACCGCGAACAGCGCGTACAGGTTGCCAGTGCCGATGCAACGGCAGTTGAAGGTGAAAACGTGGCAAAAGTGACCATCGCCAATTCAGATGCCGACCGCCGCGAACGGGAGGCCGAAGCGAACCGACGCGCCGTTGCTGCCGAAAAAGTGACCGACGCACAAGCCTTGCAGGAAGCCTATGCCGCAGAAAGACTGGCGGAACAGGTTCGTGCAGAACGTGACAAAGCTACCCAAACCGCCAACATTGTTGTTCCCGCAGAAATCGACAAGCAAAAAGTGGAAATCAATGCCGAAGCAATTGCCGAACAAACCCGACGTATTGCTAAAGGAGAAGCCGATGCTATTTTTATGAAAATGGCCGCCGAAGGAAAAGGGATTTACGAGATTTTGAGCAAACAAGCCGAAGGGTTCGACCACTTGGTGAAAGCTGCCGGAAACGATGCGCAAAAAGCCGTGTTGATGATGATTGCCGACAAGTTGCCCGAATTGGTTCGCACTCAGGTGGAAGCCATTAAAAACATCAAAATTGATAAGGTTACCGTTTGGGAAACCGGAAACGGGAAAGACGGCAAAACATCGACCGCCAATTTTATGCAGGGAATGTTGGGCTCGATTCCCCCGTTAGACGATATTTTTAAATCAGCAGGGATGGAGTTGCCCAACTACTTAAAGGGCAAGGAAACAAAGGCCGCCGAGGTGTTAGAGGACAATAAATCCGGTGAGCCAAAAACTTCAACCGAGGATTGGAAAGAAGAAAGTACGGAATAGATTTTAAGAATAACCGTTAATCATACACATGCAAATTATGAAGTATCAAACGTTCGATAAAAGTTTGTAGCAACAAAATCGAAAAAATATCAGCTTACCTCACTGAATGACTGTGTTTTGTTAAAGTAAAATCCGTTATAACATGCTTTGGGCTGGTTCCTTCTTTATGCCCCACCTGCCGGTTAAATTCCGTAATCTCCCTCATAAGAAGCGACTGAGCCTCTTCCCGTTGTTTCTCGCGATTCTTAGTCAGCATAAAACGTTCCAGCTCAAAAATGAAGAAATTATAACAATTCACCTGCGAAGTAATCCGAATGCGCGCTTCATTATCTTCCGGGCCATTCAATTGAGCCAGTAATGTCTGCGCCGATTTCAACTTTTTCCTGTATGTGCCCATTAAATTCTTCATGAGTGCAATTTTTAGCGTTATCAATCCGTAATTCCCAATATTGTTTTAATCTTCTCGTTTTTTTCGTTTAATTCCTGAACCAGTTGGACCAGTATTTCATTCTCCGTTTTAATCTCCCACGATTCCAGTTGGCGTAATTTAAGCCTGTTCTTATAAATCAAGGCGTTTCGTTCTAATTCTTTACTCCATTTAAAATATAAATTGCTGTCGATCCCTTTTTGCAAACAAAATTCCGAAATAGAACCCTTGCTGTTTAAGCCTTCGATCAAAATTTTGATTTTTTCCTTCTTCGTATAACTTAAATCGTGCCTTGGTTTGATAAACGTCACCTTCCTTTTTTCTGAAATCATTATTTTAACCTATAACCCTGTATATATTATAAAAGCACTCTCACATGAGGGTATAAAATGCATCCATTAGCTTCTATCTCCTATGGGTTTATAAAAGTCAACAAAACCATAGAAAGAGATAAATAATTCTTCTAACCCTTCAACCGTAAAATTTAGCTGAAAACACAACTTAATTTTAATTCGTATTACCTTTTGTATTCGCGTCCTACTGCTTTAACAAAGTACGGGGACAAAGATTGTCAAAAAATCATTAAAAAAAAAATAAATCACAACTATTGGAAATTAACGTCGGGAAAATATCTTAAACCCATAAATTACAGACATATATTAGATATTTTAGCAGGATTGATATCTATATATAATCAACAGGTAAAGGGATTTGAACAAGATAATTTGTTGCAATTGAATTTTCGAAAAAATGTAATTTAGAGCTAATCTGTCGAACATTTGACCCCAAAGCGGTGTCTTTTGTTATTGTTTTGTCGTACTTATATCAGCAATTTTTCAAACTTACGATAAGCGGTTTCCCAGTCCAATTCAGGTGATGGTGTGTATTCGCTAATTGAGAAGGAATTTCGTACTATTTCGCGGATTTCGGATAATGATTGTACCACACCGCAAGCTTTAGCCTGCAGCATTATATTTCCCACTGCTGTTGCTTCGGTTGGGCCTGCAAAAACAGGGATACCAATAGCATCGGCCGTCAGTTGATTCATGGCTATATTGTGGGCCCCACCTCCGATGATGTACATTTTTTCGATTTGTTTTCCTCTTAGGGACTCAATTTGCCTGAGCGTAAATTTATAGGCCAGCACCAAACTGTCGTAGATGCATCGGCCTATTTCGCCTTTCGTCCCGGGAACCGGTTGCTTGGTTTTCGCGCAGAATTCCTGAATTGCTTTGGGCATGTTTCCCGGGTTTAAAAAGCTGGGATCATTGGGATTAATCAAGCATTTGAAAGGTGGGGCAGCAAGGCTCAAATCCACTATTTCCTGCCATTCCATTTTGCCGGTTTTGTCCCAAAACCGCTTACATTCCTGAATAAGCCACATGCCCATAATGTTTTTCAAGAAACGGGTAGTCCCTTCCACACCACCTTCGTTGGTAAAATTCATTTTTAGTGTTTTCTCCGAAACCAGAGGGTTCGGGCTTTCTATACCGAGCAGCGACCACGTGCCGGAGCTTAAATAGGCCCAGTTTTCACCGTAGGCAGGCACCGAAACAATTGCCGAAGCCGTGTCGTGGCCTGCAACAGCAATACACGGCATTGTGGCGCTACCGGTTTCTTCCAACACTTCGGGCAACAAATTTCCCAATAGCGTTCCGGGTTGAACAATTTCTTCCATTAAATCAATCGGAATTCCGGCAGCATTGAAAAGTTTGTCTTCCCATTCCGCTTTTCCCGGTTTTAGCAGTTGAGAAGTGCTTGCAATGGTATATTCATTTTTCTTGATTCCCGTAAACAAAAAATTCAGCGTATCCGGAATAAATAATAAACTCGTAGCGGTCTTTAATGCCGAATGTTTCGCCTGCTGCGAAGCGAAAAGCTGAAACAAGGTGTTGAACTGTAGGAACTGAATGCCCGAAAGCAAATAAGTTTCCTGTTTATCCATGATTTCGAAAAAATCATTCATGGCTGTATCTGTCCGATGGTCACGGTAGGCATACGGTAAACCTATAATGTGGCCCTCATCGGAAATCAGCGAATAATCAACCCCCCAGGTATCAATCCCGATAGATTCGGGCTGAATGTTGAATTCGGAAACACACTTTTTCAAGCCGGTTTTCAGCTCTTCAAACAAACTGTAGATGTTCCAGTAGTAACTACCATGAATTTGTACCATTTTATTTCTGAAGCGATGAACTTCCTTCATCTCAAGTTGGGAGTTCTCCAAAATTCCCAAAATTGCCCTTCCACTGGAAGCCCCGATATCGAATGCAAGAAAATGATGTTTGCTCATTTTGATTTTTTCCCCAAAATAATACTTTTACACGGAATACACTATCCTGTACCGCCCTGATTCCATTTTTGGCAAAACATTTCCTAAATTCTGAATGTTGGGTACTTATTGAACAAGTACTATTGACTTTTAACTAAAATTGGCCGAACTTGGCAAATGCTTGGACACACGCTATGAATGAATTAATTTTAAGGAAATGAGAAAGAAAATGACAAAAAATTGGATTGCCTTGGGTATCTGCCTTGCCCTGAGTGTAATAATTGCACAACCTTTGAGCGGACAGCGCTTGTTGAAGAATATTCAAAAAAGGGCAGAGCAAAGTATGGAAAGAAAAGTTGAGCAACGCGCCAACGAAAAAATCGATGAGAAAATCGACGAAAGCCTCGATAAAGTTGAAGAATCGTTGGAAAAAGATCCGAAAGATGCCCCAAGTGGAAGTGACTCCGGAGCTTCGGCAAAAGACAACTCTTCGCGCGGTTTGCGTTTGCTAAAAGGCATGGGCATTTCCGGCGAACCGGTTCCCGTTGCCGACAGCTACAACTTCAATCAATTAATCCAAATGCGCATCGAAACCTATAAGAAATCAGGAAAATTGGATAGCGAAGGCGAATTTATCACCTATCTGAATCCAAATACAAAAAGTATGGCTTATCAGTTCGTTTCGGGAAACATGGCGCAGGACGGGCAAGGGATGTTCATCATTGATGCCGAAAACGGTGCAACCATCATATTGAGTGATGAAAAAGGGCAAAAAACCGGTGTTGTGTATGGGATGGGTTCCTTTATGGAATCGTTGGGCAAAACATATGAAGAGGAACTGACTGACATTCCACAAAGCCCGGAGGCCTACCTGACGAACCCGAACGTAAAAAAAACAGGCCAGACCAAAAACGTAGCCGGATATAGTTGCGAAGAATATATCTATTCCGACGAAGATACCGAATCGGAAATTTGGATTACCAAAGACCTTAAAATGAACACTCAGGATTTTTTCGGGGCCTTGTTTAAAGTGAGTATGGCATCAAATGGCATGGGCTGGGGATACATGATGGAATCGACCTCGAAAAATAAAAAAAACGGCGAAAAATCGATTATGAAAGTAACCAAAGTGGATAAAAACTCAAACATAAAATTTAATATGGGCGATTATCAAATTACCAATATTGGTAGTATTACGATGCCGAAATAAAACAAACTTTATGGCAAAAAAAGGGAAGGTGGTACAAATGCTGAGCCCAGAAAATTATATCCGGCAAAAAGCCCGCTCATTGCCCATTTTAGGATGCTGGGTCAACGAAGATTGGGACAAATCAGGGTTGGCAAATATCCTGTTGGCCCGCAGCCATACCAATGGAAATATTACGTTTGGCCTTTATTTAGTCGATCTAAACTGTCTCGGCGTGAAAGATTCCCACTTCAAATTTAACATTCCCCGTTTTGAACTGGACGAATTGCTTGCTGCTATGAATGAAAAGATGGAGATGGTGGAAGTGGAGTATGCAATGGTTCATAACATTATTTTTGCCGGGTTGGAATTTGCTGAAGATTATGGTTTTAAACCCTATAAAGATTTTAGTGCTACAACCCGGTTCATGCTCGAAGAAGACACCGACGAAATTGAATTGATTGAAATTGACTGCGGAATGAACGGTAAACCGGTCTATATGCAAGGGCCATTCGACAACTACAGGGATGTTCAGAAGGTAGTAGCACAACTGAACAAAACAGCCGGGGAGGGCAACTATTCAATCGTTCAGGTAGGTGGTATGGACGATGAAGATGATTTTGAAGAAGATGATTTCGATGAAGAAGTACTGGATTATGAAGATTTATTCGAGGATTATTCATTACAGGAAAAGCAAGACCTGTTAGCTCCCTTAATGAAGCGTGGGAACAAACTTTCTTCTGAAGAAAAGGATACGTTCTCCGCCTTGGTTACCTCGATTTACGATCAACTGTTGCGCGAAGATGTTAACAACCAAACCGAACGTTATTTTGATGAATATGCAGAACAGTTTGAAACCGTAGAAGTAACCAATGAATATATCGACAGTTTTCTTGGGATTAACGGCGAGGTGGAATTTGACAGAAAGGGATTTGCCGAACTTTTTGAAGAGGTTTACTTGCTGGTCGGTCGAAGCAATAGAAAAGCACAAAAAAAATACACCCGGGTTACCAAAAAGTTTGCCTTAAATCCTGCGCTGCTTTATCTCGAACTAAGCCTGCTCCAGATGAGAGAATCGCGGAATTACCATGACAAACTGGAAAAATATCATAATCAATATCCGGATTACCCCCTATTCAAAATGCTTTGGGACATCGAAAACATATCTCTTAAAGTACCAACAGGGGAGTCAATCCTTAACACCAAATTCGCCAATTACTTTAAAACACGAAAAACAATTCACCATTTCGAGTTCTTTCACTACTTGATGTATTTAGCTTTTCAGGCGGCAACAAAAGCCAAGCCGTTTCAACTTGAAGCGCTCGAATGGGCTGTGGACGAAATTCAGGACCCATTAGTGAACGTCGAACCCATTCAAACTTTAATCTCAAGGTTGAAGCTTAAGTTCATTGTCCCGAATGATGATTTCGGTCAATAAAAGAACAAACAGTGCAAAGTTGTAGCTAAACGAATACCTTCGCAAAAAACGAAAAATGGATTATTTCAAAATTACCATCAACATTGATCCGTTTGAGGAATGGCTGAGCGATGTGCTGGCCGCGCAATTAGGCGAAAAGGGCTTTGAGGGTTTCATGGAAACCGAAAACGGTCTGGAAGCATTTATCCCTGCCTCAAATTTCAAGGAAGGCGATATCTATCATGTGCTTGAGGCTTTTAAGGAAGATTTCAAATTCGATGTTGAAAAAGAGCTAATTAAAAGTCAAAACTGGAACGAAGTATGGGAGAAAAACTACTTTAAACCATTGGTTATTTCCGAAGAATGTGTCATCCGTGCGCTGTTTCATACCGATTTTCCAAAAGCAAAGTACCAAATCGTGATTGAGCCGAACATGGCTTTCGGTACCGGCAACCACGAAACTACTTCGATGATGGTGGAAACCATCCTCGAAAACAGCTTTGAAAACAAAACCGTGTTGGACATGGGCTGCGGAACGGGTATCCTGGGAATCCTGGCATCGATGAAAGGTGCAAAAAGGGTTACCGCTATCGACATTGACAAATGGTCGTTCTCGGGGGCGAAAGAAAATGCGGCACTCAACAACATCAATAATATGGAGGTAAAATTAGGCGATGCAAGCCTACTGGGCAGAGAAAAATTCGACATCATTTTTGCCAACATCCACAAAAATGTTTTGCTGAATGATTTGGCGGCTTATTTTGATGTTTTACGTTCGGGGGGAACTTTGATAATGAGCGGATTTTACTCCGAAGATATCCCGGAAGTAAAAGTCAAAGCCGAAGCATTGGGATTGACTGACAGCGGGTTCAAAACAAATAATAATTGGGTGGCACATTCATTTATCAAGTAATCACCAATACGTTACATAACGCTTTTTTTTCCAACTGGAATTAATTACCTAAAAGCAAATGTGCCAATTGTTACATTCGGATACTTTTTTTCAACCTTTTCAGCAACCGAATTAACAAACTGCAGTAATAACCCGCTTTGAGAACCTTCCTGTTTGTCAATAGCTACACAATCCGAACACTGACAATAAAAATTATTATCATTCTGTGCAATGCTTATAAAAGATCTTCCCGGATTACTTTTCAATTCATCAACAACATTTTCAACAACAATATCTAGGACATTAGGATTTGAAAGGCACGGCTGAACCTCAAATCCTTCGGAAAATTTCGCCTCATTTCTCCGAATACTATCATGAAGGGCAAAATACTCAGGATGCTCCTTACCGTATTCACTGCTGGGAATTTGACGATGAAAAGAATGATTTACCCTTCCCAGTTGTGTATTACCTCCAAATTTTTCAATATTAAATACATCTACCGACCTGCATAATCCCTGCCTTTAATCCTGTCAGTCTCCCACTTCTTATTGGTTGCAAATACCTTTACTTCACGAGGCTTCATGCGTAGAACAATCTCTTCATTGGAAACAGTAACCTCTTCATCACCATACAATTCCACCAATTCCATTTTATTTAAATATTTAAGATTCTCTGTAGGGCAGGTAAACAAAAAACGGTTTTCCCCGGGGTTGCTTTTCAATAAATTTCATGGTATATCCCTCTTTTTTATTGAACTTCTTTGTTTAAAATTCCGGCCTTCTGAAAAGCAGTTATCCATTCGTCTTTAGATAGTGTGCCTGATTTTACGTACCGGCGATGGCTTGCAGGCACAATCACTGAATTTCCGTCCTCGCCCGGTTTCGTGTTTATTTCCCGGCCCAACTCTTCAAGCAGGGTTATTTCTGCAGGGTTAACGGGCAATTCCAATAATTTGCTGTCCGAAGTATGCCAGTACACCACATACCACTCGCTGCCCCGCTCAAAAACAAATGCCCGTATTTCTTGCTGTCCGTCAGCTACATTTATAATTTGTTCGTAGGGAATGAGTTCAAAGTCCCCTTCTTCATTGATTAACAATATATGCTCCTGTTCCGGGTTACGGAGCATTTGCTTGTGTTCCCCGGTAAGCCAGTTCCGGGCTTTCACATCTTCCCAGCGTTTCACCACTTCTAAGTTATCGGCAGTGCGTGGGTGGGCTTCAAAAGCGCCGAGATCGCCTTTCAGTATCCATGGAGCGTCCCATGCAGCGGCCCGGGAGGCAAGGTATTCGAACATGTCGGGTTGTAGGCCAACCGTGGTTTCTCCGGGCGCAAAATAGCGGTACCTGCCGAAGGAGGTTGAAGTAAAATTGGCTGCCATCCGGGGAGCCGCTGCTGCGGGAAAATCCTGAATGGCTTGTTTCATCTCTTCGGGTGGCCACCTGTGTGAATCGTAGTGGTTGCCGCGGCTCAGGATATGCCACCCGAAATGGGACATGGCCGCGCCGCCGGCAAACAGCGGTTCAGGTTCCAACTGCCGATAAACCCTCCACTGGGCATTGGAACAGTTAAACCAGTGGGGCGGGTGGACATCTTCGGCCCCGTCGAAATAGACAAATTTGAATCCCGCTCCCCGGTAAATTCCAGCCAGCCGCTCCGCCACTTCATCCTGAATGCCTGTATTCTGGTCAAGGAGAACAAAGATGGGCCAGCTATCCACATTCAAGGTTCCAAATTTTGTACCTTTCGGATGAGGTTCGCTGTTGCTGTCGAGCAAGCCTCTTTCGCATCCTGTAAATTTAAAGGGCGGGGTTGTTGAATAAGATGAATAAGAAACCAGCTCGTCCCCGATTTTTAAAATACGCCGTCCGTCTTCCATCATGGAGCCTGCCGGATTTTCTTCCACAAAAACAGTTTTTTCATCCTTTTCCAACAGGGATGCCAGCGTAAAAGGCCGCCGCAGGTGCAGCCGGGGGTCGGGGACCGGGGTCACATACTTATCGGTTATTCCGGCTTTGTTGTAATGTATGTGGATACCGGGAACCATGCCGGCATCTTCAATTTTTTTTACGATTGTCCGCAGGTCATCCATCCCGTTGGGGTATTCCGGACGCCACTCATAATGTCCCGGGGCTGTTGAAAAGGCCATGTAATAGACATAAAAGGTACGCATTCCCGCTTTTTTTGCAAATGCAATGTGCCTGTCAATATTTTCCGGGGTTACATTTTCCGATGCTGCATCGCCCGACCAGTAGCTTGACAGTTTGGAAATCTCCCTTTGACGGTTTTTTGCTCCTTTGGGCAGGTTGAAATCCGTCTCGACCCGGGCAATATGATTTAAAAGGTTATCCGGGGAAGTTGTAATTAAAGCGGCCCCTGTTTCTTTTAGTTTGACTTCACCGCTGCTGCCCGCTTTTAAAATGCGATGCCCGCGGCGCTTTTCAGAACTGATTCGTGTAAAAGGGCCGGTACCCAATAAATTAACTGCCATCTCGTCATCCCACATCACGTTGAGCCAACCGCCGAAACGGGCACGTTCGCGCACCGAAAGCCGCAGGAACCACATCTCTTTTATCATGGGAAGGGTGCCGCCCGTTACCAGTTCCGGCTTGTTCTCGCTGTAAACAAAATCTTCAATACTGAATTGAATATATTCCGATTCGATATCGATGTTAATAATCGCATTAATATCCACAATGCCGAAGTGAGCGATTAGTTTATTGCCTTCCCGGTAAACTGAATCGGCTGTGAATTCATGTTCCCCCATGGTTACGAGGTTGGCTTTCAGCACATCGTCGTATGGGGAATAATTGATATCCACCATCATGGAAAACGCGGGCTCTTCTGCATCCTGCGCCAGGCACTCTTCGTTTGCCGGTTTGAACAGCAAACTTTTTGCTATCCCGTTTGAAGTAATGGTCAGCCGCATTTCCTCATTTTCGATTACAATATCCCCGGGATTTTGGCTGTTGTTGGTGCAACCCCAAAGTCCTAAATTCAGAATAAAAAGTAACGCAATATTTAAATACTTCATGTCAACTTCTGATTACAAAATTCCAGATTTGCTAAAAGTCTTTGAAAGGCCTTCTCGGTTCTGCATTTTCCATCTCTTTTTGCCACTGGTAAAACCTATCCTTCACCGTTTGGAACTCCGGAGTTCTGGTTTCAGAAAGATCGTGCTGCTCTCCGATATCTTCCGATAAGTCGAAAAAGCCGTTGTGGTTTTCCCTGGTTTCCGATTTTATCCATTTGTAGTTTCCAACCCGGGCAGCATATTCTTTCCTGAACTCCCAGAACATTTCCTTCCGTTCCAGGTCCCTTCTTTTGTCGGTAAGCAGCGGCAGCAGGTTAAAACCGTCCAGTACAAGTGAGCCCGGTTTTTCGATGCCGGCCATTTCCAAAATGGTAGGGAACAGTTCGAGCGAGCTGATAAAATTACTGGCTACCTGTCCCTTTTCAATTTTACCCGGCCATTTAATAATGCAGGGAACGCGGAGGCCGCCTTCCCACATGGTCGCCTTCCGCCCCGCAAGAGGTGAATTATCTGCACCAAGGCCGCCTCCGTTGTCGGAGAAAAATATTACAATGGTATTTTCACTTAGGCCGAGGCTATCGACTACACCGAGCACATTCCCGATGGCATCGTCCATGCAGGTAATGGCGGCCATGTAGCCCCGGCGTACCTCCTCCTGTTTCGTAGCGCCTTCGGGGTACATCGACAGGTATTCCGGGGGCGCCTGCACCGTACCTCGAACTTCCGGGTCGAGGCTCGATGACGAATGGGGCGCATTGAACGGCAGGTACAGAAAAAACGAGTTGTCGTGATTTTCTTTAACAAACCGGATGGCTTCCCGTTCAAAAAGGTAAGTGGAATAGGTCCCCTTGTCTTCCGTGGTTGGGGTATTATCCCTGTACATGGATGGCACGTAATATCTTTCGTGCGTATAATAGTCGATGCCCGTGTTCGGGAAACCGTAAAATTCGTCAAACCCCCGCTGCAGAGGCAAATATCTTTTCAACTGCCCCAAATCCCACTTGCCAAAAATACCGTTTACGTAGCCCGCTTCTTTCAGCAACTCGGGAAAAAGCATCTCCTGTTCATCCATTCCAAGTATTCGTTCCGGGGAAACACTGTATTCATAGTCATCGTAAACGTAGCCGTCGTTGACCCGGGCATTGCGGAACAACTCGTACGTCCCGTTCCTTTGCGGATATCTTCCCGTCAGGAGGCTGCCTCGCGACGGTGTGCAGGCCGAACAGGTGACGTAAAAACTGGTAAAACGTATCCCCTCTTCGGCCAGTTTGTCCTGGTGCGGGGTAATAACTTCCCGGCTGCCGTAAGCGCTCATGTCGTGGTAACCCTGGTCGTCGGAAACAATGAGGATGATATTGGGCTTTTGGCGGGTTTCAACGGTTTCTTCACCGGTTTCCCGGCAGGATGTTAATGCCAGTAATAAAAGGGCAGGAAAAATGAGATATTTGTATTTATTCATAACAAACACCAATATGGTTCTTACAAATTTTTACTTAATTTTTATCTCAGGTTGGCGAACCTCTCCTTTCGACAAAAAAGGCTTTTCAACCTGACTCAGATCATTACCAACAACCGATATATCTTTAATGTCCCCCTCCAGTTCAAGAAACGGCACCGTTTTCGCAACGGGCTTGCAGCCGGAGAAGGCAACATTCCGTACATCTTCAAGTTTGATAAAAGAACCTGCCTCCGGCGAAATCTTCATTTTAACCATGTTTAATTCTGCTTCTTCCACATTTTTGAGATAAAAAGCAGGCCTGAAATCTTCCTTTATATATTCAAGCCGGATATTGCTGAAGCTTATTTTCTTCGCGTTTTTTACATTGATCCCGTAAGCAGGTGTTACCCCGGCATTGGTATATTCCGGGTAAGCAGAAGGCTTATCTTCTATTTTACGACCGGCATCTTTAAGCGATCCACCGCCGGCAAACTGCAGGAAAATATTACTTAGCACGATGTTTTCAACTTCATAGCCGGGCAGCCCTAAAACGGCCATTCCGATAAGAGGCGAACCTTTGGGCCGTTTAAAATAGGTAGCTGTAGTATCGGGCTGCCAGAGGCCTATCCCGGTGGCAATAACATCATGGATAATCACATCCCGCAACACACCCGGTTTTTCCCCTCTCCGGTGCCCCAGTTTAATAAATATGCCACCGTTTACCTCTCTCATGGTAATATTCCCGATACTGATATTCTCCATGGTTGCGCCGTCAACAACTTCGAGGGCGATACCAGACAAACGGGTATCGTAAATCACGCAGTTCGTGATTGTAACATTTCGAAAACCGCCGACGCTGCCGGTCCCGAATTTTATCCCGTTCGACTCGCTTTTTATAATACAATTGGAAACGGTAATATTTTCCACACCAAAAGACGCATCGCTTTTGAAACATATCGCATCGTCGCCGCAATCGAATTTACAATTTGAAATGGTTACATGATGGCTATCGCACACATCGATTCCATCATTATTAGCCACCACACGGCTATGTATATTCAGCTTGTCGGCTGTGGCAAAAACACATTCCTGGATTTTAATGCACCAACTGGTACTGTTTACCAACGTAAAATTTTCGAGGGTAACAAACCGGCAGTTTTTAAACCAAACAGCAATGGGCCTACCCGGAATCCCACTCAAACGATTCTTAGAGCGGAAATTTGAATGCCATCCCTGTCCGTCAATTTTCCCCTTCCCGGTAATGGCAATATTTTGTTGATTTTCTGCATATATCAGCGCCCTGTTTTCGTAATGTTCCATTTCCGTAGATCCCTGCAAAACAGAACCGGGAGCAAGATGAAGAACGACGTTGGATTTCAGATAAATCGTACCCGTAAGATATGCGCCGGCTGGTATTTTTACAATACCTCCGCCATCGGCATGAGCTTTATCTATTGCTGCCTGAATCACTTTTGTATTTAAGGCAGTCCCATCAGGTATCGCTCCCAAATCAGTAATTACATAATCCTTCGCCCCACTGTTAAATGTAAATAGCGAAAAAATAAAAATTGTAATGGTTGTTTTCCAATTGATTGTACGTTTCATTCTGTTTATTTATTTATTGAATTTAGACCCCGGCATGGTCCCTCTTTTTCTTACAATATCCAGTGTTCCCCCGGTTTCCCTGTCGTACCAGTCGGGCGTTAAATCTTCCGGGGTAGTGTCCCCGGTATTGTACTGCCAGTTTTCTAACAGCCTTCTCATTTCCTTTCTTTTTTTCTGAAATTCCGGCAGCGATGCAATGTTTATCAGTTGCAGGGGATCGTTTGCCACATCGAACAACTCTTCCGCCGGGCGGGGTGAGATAAAAATATCGGCCTGTGCCGGTGTTAATTTTCCTTCATCCCGAACTTTGTTCAGGGCATGTTGCGTGGGCGAGCGTTTTGAGTCAGCCGGTCCGCAGTTTGGAAAACCGGGGCGTGAATTCAGAACATACAAAAAATCTTTTGTCCGAACCATTCTTTCATGCGCTTCGTAATCGTGCCAGTTGTGTTCGGCAAAAATGGCCGTCCTGATTTCGGTTGCAGGGTTTTTAAGAACAGGGATAAAACTTTTCCCCTGCATTTCATCAGGTACTTTAACACTAGCCAGTTCCAGTATAGTCGGCGCAATATCGACGGCGCTTACCAGGCTTTCTGTTTCTGCCCCTTTATCTTCTATCCCTTTTGGCCAGAAAACGATGAAAGGAGTTTGCATTCCGCTGTCATATACCCTTGTTTTATCGCGGGGGAAGGGACGTCCGTTGTCCGCCATTACTATGATTATCGTATTTTCAAGTACTTTTTGCCTGTCCAGTTCTTCCCTGACTTTTCCGATGTAATAATCAAAGCGTCCAATCTCATTGTAATAGGAAGCTATATCCTGCCTTGTTTCAGGGGTATCGGAAAAATAAACCGGAACTTCCACGTCCACAGGATCATGGGTTATTTGAAAATTATCCGCTCCCCAGGGTCGGTGAGCATCATGTGAGGCAAGCCAAAAGAAAAAAGGCTTATCCTTAGGCCGGTCCTTCAGAAATGGAACCCAGTTATCTTCTCCACCATCTCCATTGTTATACCCATTGTTGTCTGTGTAAAGGTTGAAAGCTCGATATGCACTGGGACCAAGGTGCCATTTCCCGGCTTGAGCAGTATAGTATCCATTTTCTTTTAACAACAGTGGAAATGGAATTTCATTTTCCGGCAAAGGAGTATGCAATTCTGCGGCTCCGTTAGAGTGGGGATATTTGCCTGATATAATACTGCAACGGCTCGGGCTGCAGGAACTTGCAGTTAAGTAAGCATTGGTAAACTTCAGCCCTTCCGCGGCAAGCTGATCGATATGGGGGGTTTTGACTACATCGTTTCCATAACAGCCGATATCGTTCCAACTGACATCGTCGGCAATGATTAATACAATGTTGGGTTTGTCCTGAGCATGCAGTGCTGTTGCCCATGTTAAAGCGAAAAAAAGTGCTATTCCCTTAATAAATTTTAATTCCATGTTGATTGAAATTATCTGATTTTTACTTCTACAAAATATCAATTTATCTGGACAATCATTCAGATGTTTCTTAGAGTATCCGTTTCTATTTCTTTTGAAATTTTTTATTATTCCGGTTAAAAGGAAATTCTTCTTCCTTCTCACGGAGTATCGCATCGAACTTTTGTTTTATTGCCTTTTCTTTTCCCGACAGGTCAGACAATGTGCTGTTTTCATCAGGATCTTTCCGGGTATTGAAAAATCGCCCGTCCTGATAAAGTTTATATTCTCCATTCATAACCCACCGGTTATGGTCAAGTTTTCCCCACCGGGGAGTGTAATGAATGAATGTTTCATCTTTTCCACCGTCCCTGGCATTCTCCGATAATACTCCGTAAAAACTTTTCCCGTCAGTTTCATAAATAGTGGGATTAATGTTCACTATATCCGCCAGGGTTGGCAGGATATCGGCAAAATCGACAATTCCCTGAAAAGTTCTGCCCTCCTTTATCTTTTGGGGCCAGGAAATAATCAGGGGAACATGATTCCCCGTATTTATCGTTTTCCCTTTTCCCCCTTTAATGTTTCCTTTCGATGTTTGGGATACAACTGAAGATTTTGTACCGTTGTCAGCAGTAAAAATAAACAGTGTATTCTCCCAAACCTCTTTTTCTTTGAGTTTTGCTTCAATCTGCCCAACAATTTTATCAATGTAAGCAACCATACCGCCGAAATGAACCGTGTCATCGTCATACCGAAGTGACGGGTCATCCCATTCAGGAGAGTCGGGTGTTGGAACAAACGGATTATGCGGCAGTACCATGGGGTAATAAATAAAGAACGGTTTTCCCGCTTTACGATCGATAAAGTCAGTCAAATAATCTGCAAAAACCTGCGGCCCGAAAGCATCCCGGTTACGGGGGAGGTCTTTGCCGTTTTGGGTTAGCAGCGGATTGGCGTATCTTTCTCCTTCGGAACGCGGACGGTTCAATTGCCACAGGCAGTATTCATCAAATCCAAAATGATAGGGACGGGTTACGTCCTGGTTTCCTGGATTATTCCGGTTTAATCCGTTTAACTGCCACTTGCCGGCAATACACGTTTCATAACCGGCCTCTTTTAACAAATTGCCAAATGTTTTCTGATTCGGGTTGAGGTATCCGAAATCCTCATAATTCCGAAAATTGTATTTTCCGGTCATTATTTTCACACGCGAGGGGGTGCATAATGGCTGAGAATAGCAATGGTCAAAACGGATGCCCGCGGAAGCTAATCTGTCGATGTTAGGGGTTTTGTATTCAATGTTCCCATAACAACCCACACATTCTTTTCCCATATCGTCGGCCATAATCAAAACAATATTCGGTAGCTCCTGATTGTTAGGCTTTTTCTCTTTCTCCACATTTGAAGGCCTAATCCAGATATTATTGATTATTAATCCGTTTGCACCTTCGATTCGGTCTGACACCTTTGCAATATTCCCGGAGATGATATAATCTGAGAGCAACGCATTCCTGCTTCCCTTTTCCAGGATAATACCGGCATCCCAGATACCTTTCGCATAGACATTGGAAATACTTAGGTTCGAGAATGTTCTGTCTTCAGAAATACGATAAGTAACCGCGCTCGATAAACTTCCTGTATTTTTCATCATCACACCATCAATATTTACTTTGTTGCAGTTTTCAACGAGAAGCCCGGCCCCCCGCGATGTACAATCAACCAGGGTGATATCCCGGACTGTAAGTACATCACAGTTAGTAACCGACATGGCAGGTCCCTCGCCGCTGTAACCTATAATTTTTACATTCTGAATATTAACATCATCGGTATTAGATACATACAAAGTCCTTTCACACTGTTCTGCCACAACATCCTTCAAGGTGAGGGTGGAATGGCCGTTTGGGTGGTTTGCAGTCCGTATTGCATGGCTACAGCGCAAAGCATACACATCAACAATAAGGATATTGCGGTTGATTTCCCGTTTATTATGATCTTGAATGTCAATGGCATAAAAACAGTTTTCGGCATAAATTTTACGAACTGTGATGTTTTCGGCACCATCGCTGACCTCAACCGTACCTCGCATGGAGCTATCGTACCCGCGGATATTTTCAACGAGTATATTTTGAACATGCGGTTCCGAACCTGCCGGACCGCCCAAAGAGACAACATCCCTAACACAACCTTTACCGACAATATCCCGGATAACACCCCCGTTGACAGGGTTCGGAAAATCCTGCTGGTCTACCTCAATCCCATCTTTTGAACTGTTTTCAACGAGTCCCCGTTCAATCCGAAAATTACCGAAAAAGATTGCAATTAAGGAGGTGCGTTCGCTTCGCGGAACAGTGGCAGCATTACCCCGCAGGACAAAATCGGTAATTGCCACACCTTCCGACGTCACTTTAATAAGCGGTGTATTCCCCAGGCCATCGGGCAACCTGGCATTTATCCCTTTCAACGTTAGTGGCTTGTTTATGCTTATGGGGACAGATATGATCAGTTGTCGGTTTCGGTTGCAAATCACGGTAGAATGGTTGGGTACCTTATCGATAACTTCCTGAAGATCATCTCCCTCAGTATAAACAACAACAGGGGATTCAGATTCACTGAATCCCCACACAACTTTACCACCCTTTTTGTATGAAAGAGTGGAACATAATACAACATTAGTACACGATAACAAAATGAATGAAGCAAACAGGACAGTAAGTGACCATTTTTGATAATTTATTTTGTTGTGCGCAAATTTTAATTTTCTTTTTATCATTTTTTGAAGATTATAAAAACAATATTTCAATTTAGTTGTGAACCGATGAACAGAATACTTAATAAAAATTCAGAAACCATAGCTCTTTAAAAAAGGTTTATCTACCTCCACGTTGCCATCCGGTGGAGGAATAACACTATTGAAAAATTCCGAACCTTTCCGTCCAAGTGCCACAATGTCGATTTCACCTTGTATGGAGTGAACCCTATCTGCTTCAACGGCATATTTGGTAAAATTCACCTTTGTACCGAATCCCGAAACAAAAGCATTATTGGTAAATATGATTTTACCGCCAACCAATTCTACTCCGAAATCACTTTGGTTGGCAACAAACCCAATCCCGGAATTCCGGCTCGTATAAAATGCGGCTAAATCGGTATTGGTACGGTTTCCGTTAAACCGAATATCCTCTTTACTTAGTGACCAAATGTCCCTTTCATTGTATAAGCTTTTACCTGGGACCCCTGCAAACGGACCATCGCCCAGCCAGCAAAATGTTGAATAATCGGCTGACAATTCAAATCCCAAACCGCATTCCATGAAAATACCCGTTGCATTAAAAGGTTGTAAGTCATACTTACAGGTTACACTGCCACCGGGCATCACGCTAAATATTACATCCCCTTTAATGTGCTCATTTGCTTTTTCCCCTCGTTTCCAGAGGTATGTTGCTGTAATTTCATAAACATTGCCGCTTTTCTGTATTTTTTTTGAAAGCAACTCCGGGTTTGAAAGCAGGTAAGGATTCCAGTAAAACGTATCTTTGTACCTGTAAGCCTGGTATGCCAGTGTTATTGAAGGTTTTCTCCCGACCCTCAAAACCGGGAAGCTATGCAGGAGGGTCTCTCCTGAACTGTTGTCAAAAAACATCACTTTCCCGTCTTCATCAATATCAAAAAATGATTTTCCGGAATAAGTGGTCAATGTGTCTTCCCGGTTATCCTGAACCGGCGTGGCACGCTCAATATTTGCCATTCTGCTCAATTCAAGATAATCGGGTGGATTTTTCCCGGTGAAGATTTGCACAGTCGTTTCATATACTGCCGTGCCCGCGTTGTCAAAAAATTTTAAAGCCAGGATAAATTCGCCCGGAACCAAATCGGGAACGGTCACCGGAGCTTCAAGAAAGCCTGCTGATTGAGGCGGGACTGCAAGTTTCTTTATTCCATTCTGCAACTTTTTTTTATAATGTTTAAGCTCCCATTCGCAATAAAATCCTTCGAGAGAAATAAAGTCAAACCGGTTTTCAACATCAATCTGAAGTATTTGTTTGCCTGATTTGGCATTAATTATTTCGGTATTAACCCATATCGGAGTATATACTTTTCTTGCCAGCCAATAATCGGCTTGCGGATACCGGTTGGCATACACAATCCCGTCAGTCCCGTTCACGCTAAAACCGTCGAGGTAAGTGGTGGAATCCAGCCAAACACCTTCCGGGTTTTCATCAGCGAGGAATTCCTCAATGGTTCGCTCCCGTTTTATCCCCTGGTCGGTCCACATCCATACAGCAGCGCCTGCAAGGTTTGGATGCCGGCGGACAACCTCCCAATTCTCCTCCATGTTTTCAGTGGATAACCCCAGTGAGTGGGCATATTCAGTCATAATAACCGGCCTCCGGGCTTCACGGGCAAGGCTGTCCAATCGATCAGGAAGTAAATAGTGAGGGGCCAACACATTGAAGATACCGGGTAATGCCTTCCATTCTTTGACAAACACCTTTGATGCCTGAGGGAAACAGCGGGGACGCGTCGGATCCTTTTCAGCCACATATTCTGCTACCCTTTTATAGATTTCCGCATAATGGTTTTCATTTCCGACACTCCAGATAATTACCGACGAGTAATTTTTACATCGGGAAACAGTCGCTTCCGCACGTTCAATCAAATTCGGCAGATAATCCAGGTTATCGGTTACCCTTTTAGGAGAAAAATTAAAAGGAATTTCGCAAAGCACGTAAAAGCCCATGCTGTCGCACATTTCAAAAAACCGGGGATGGTGCGGATAGTGGGATGTTCGTATAAAATTGATGTTGGCTTTTTTTGCCAGTTCCAAATCTTTTTTTCTGTCGCTGTCAGTCAGCGCACGTCCTCTTTCCGGATAGATTTCATGCATGTTGACACCTTTTAACTTAACTGGAGTATGGTTGAGCATCAAAATTCCGTTCTCGATGGTTATCTCCCTGATCCCCACTTTTTCAGTTATCGACTGAATCGCCAGATTCTCTTTGTAAACAGTCAGTTTCAAATCATAAAGGTAAGGTGTTTCTGCCGTCCACAAAACAGGCGATTGTAAAAGTACTGTTTCATGAATAATTACTTTTTGCCCGTTTTTAAAGTCAAGGGGGTGCTCAAATGAAAATATCTCCTTACCTCCAGGGTTTCTTAATATCCCATCAATAGTATATTTCTCATTTTCATTTATCCCCGGAATGCCACTAATAAGTGTATTGATGTTGAGTTGTGCCGAGTTATCTTCATGCACTTCACTTCTGAAAATTAAGTCGCTGAAATGCACCTTCGGCACCGAAAACAAGACAACATCCCTGAAAATCCCCGATAATGACCAGCAATCACCCGTATCGAACAGGTGCGTTTCTTCCGGGGTATGGGTAAACACTTTTACAGCAAGTAAATTGGGAGAACCGGATTTAATAAAGGAAGTAATATCGAATTGACAGGAATTGAAAGCACTTTCCCATTTCCCCACATATTTGCCATTTACATACAATTCATACGCATACAAAACGCCTTCAAAACGGATAATTACTTTTTCCCAGGTAAACTTTTCGGACAGGTTAAAAGTAGTCCGGTAAAGCCCAAAACCTTTTTCAAGCCTTTTGCCGTAGCGGGGCTCTGCTTTCCCCTGCATTTCCCAGTTGGAAGGCACATTTATTTTTCCCCAGTTGCCTGAGTTATAGTTCAACTCATAAAAATACCTTTCAGTATATGGTAATTCACTTCCCGAAATGTATTTAAAATCCCAGGTGCCGTTAAGAGACACTGTTTCAGATTTTCCCCTTACCGGGTAAACAGGATCTTTAGGAATACTGAAAGCAAAACCCGGGAATAATACCAATATTCCGGAATACATTAAAGCGAGAAACTGCCATTTCAAAACTCCTGTGATATTCATCTTATCCAATCTCCTGATTCAATCTTTAATTTTATATCTGTTATTACCCATCCGAAAAATAACAATACAATCCATCTTTTAAAATTTGTTGGGGCTCCGTTTATTTAATCGACTTTTCTTCTTTCAGGCCATAACTCAATTGCATCGTCAATAATACGTTGAGGGTATCCGAAACCGGTCACAATATCGCCGTCCGGGAACTTTTTCTCTTTAAACCTTTTCCAGTCTTCGAGCGATAATTTGTTGTCGGTATGACTGTACTGAAACGCGTTCAGCCCCAGCAGAAAAACATATCCCTGTTTTGTGTCGTTTACTTCTTTCATAATGAATTCAAATGCCCGTTCGGGATCCCCGCTCAGGCCGAGCGCTTGTGCTGCCATAATCCGATTGGCTGCGATGTTATCGTTTTCAATCACTTTTTTTAATGCAGCCTGTACTTCCATATCGTTTACCTGAATCAAAAAAAGGCCGTATGCCCCCCAAAAACGAATGACAGGGTGGTTGTTTTTCAGATAATCAAGGTAGTTTGACCGTTTTCCGGGGTCTCCTGTACGTGAAGTTTTGGCAACCTCAAGTATTTGTTCAACAGGGTAATCCCCGCTTTGGGCATATTCATATAAGGTATTGTATTTTTTGCCCTTCCCGGCCAAATCGTGAAACATGGGTTCTGGCATTAATCCAATGTCGCGGATTTCTATCATCCAGCGATCGAGCTCTTCCGATAGTATTTTCAGTCTTTTTTGATGCTCCTTTTGGGAGGCAAGGTTGGCGACATGCCAAGGATCTTTTTTTGTATCAAACAGTTCGTATATTGGTTTAGGTTGATAAAATTGAGATTGTATCTCATTGCACCTGCCATTTTCATAAAAATCTTCCCACGCCTTCCAGTTGGCCTGAACCTTATATCCGTACCTGGAGTCGCGGCCCCTTGGCCTGTGAGGGAAAAAATTGCGGATAAAATAATAGCGTCCATCGGTTACAGCACGCGAAAAGTCATAACGTTCAGACATTCTATCGCGATAGAAATGCACATATTCAGGTACTTTCCCGGTTTCCGGACCCAAAAATATTCGGCCTTGCATTTGTTTTGGAACGGGGCAACCGGTAACGGACAGAACGGTTTTTGCAAGATCGACAAAACTAACCAGTCCGTTATCCGTATCACCCGGATTTTTTTTTGTTAGATGCTGCCATTTTTCCGGTAAATAAACAACGAATGGCACCTGGGTGCCTACGTTGTATATATACCGTTTTGAACGGGAAAGTTGTCCTCCATGATCAGAGTAGAAAAAAATGATGGTATTATCAGCCAGTCCCTCATCTTCCAACTCCTGCAACAAATCGCCCGACATTTCATCCATCAGTGTGATAAGATCGTGCAGTCTTGCCCAATCCTCCCTGATTTCCGGCAAATCAGGATGATAAGGTGGTAATTTAATATCAGCCGGGTTGATACGGGGTTTTTCAGGTATTTGCTTATTCTTAATGTATTCCTGGATATTACTATTTTTTAATTGACTTTCATGAGTTACAGAAATGTTAAATACAGCAAAAAAAGGTTGGCCCTGTTTTCTGTTTTTGTAATGGGCTTTGCCGCTGGATTCATCCCATAATGTATTATCAATCTGGTAATTGGAATTATAATCCTTTTTCTTGTTGTTCGTACAATAATAACCCGCCTCGCGCAATATCCCGGGATAGGCCGGTATTTCACCCGGCAACCGGACGCGGCTCCGCATCTGGTGTGTCCCAATCGAAGGGGCATACATGCCTGAAAGTATTGTTGACCTTGCTACCGCACAAACGGGCGCATTCGCATACGCATGGGTGTACCGAATACCGCTTTCGGCCAGGCGGTCAATATTTGGAGTTTTGGCTCCTTCAAACCCGTAGCATCCCAAATAAGGGCTTATATCTTCACAAGTTATCCAAAGTATGTTTGGACGTTCGCTGTTGTTCATTCTACCAGAAATATTCTCCCCTGAAAATCCGTTACTCATTTTCAATAAAGCAAACAATGCAATTATAAATTTTAACCTACTCATTTTGAATTATTTATTTAATTTAATCACCTCGCTACCGGAAAGTAAAAAAGCGCCGGTTCCATATACTTCCCAACTTTCTTCATCAAAATTATTATTCGGTTTGCCGCCAACAGGCTGAACCCAACCCACTTTCCCATTTTCTTTAACGCAGCTATTCAACCCAATCCAGGCTTTTTTTACAACAGGCAGATATTCCTCCCGGTTTAAAAGCCCATTGTTTATACCCCAGGCAAGTGCATAACAATGGAAGCCTGAACCGCTGACCTCGCCTCCGGGATAAGATTCCGGGTCGAGCAGGCTGGCTCTCCATAGTCCGTCGTCCTGCTGAAGAGAGGCAATACGGGCCGACATCTCTCGCAAAAGGTTTTCATAAAAAGGGCGCCGGGGATAATCGGATGGCAATTCCTGAAGTATCCGCACAAGTCCTCCCATTACCCATCCGTTTCCGCGAGACCAGAACATTTTTTTTCCGTTGGCTTCCAACCGGTCTTCTCCGTCACCTTTTACAACCCATCTTAAGTCACGGGCAAAAAGGTGTTCTTCTTTATCGTACAGCAAATCGTAGCTCTCTTTAAACAACCGGTCGCTGTATTTAAGGTAACTATCCTCACCCAGAACAACACCAAGTTTGACCAATGCAGGCGGCCCCATAAACAAAGCGTCGCACCACCACCATTTAATCACATCAACCTCCTTTGTCCTTGGGTAAGGTTTATTCATGAACAGCGCCAGCGTGTCGATGCATGGCTGAATCATGTTTCTGTTTTTTTCAATTCGGTATAAATCGATATAAGTCTGGCATATCGCAATATCATCGGCATGATACCATTTTTTGCCCGGTTCCCAGTTATTCGTATTTCCCATGTCGAACAACTCCTGGTATATGTCTTTCGATTTGGTTGTTTCCCATGCGGCAAAAACTCCGGCATAAAATGCACCGTTGTGCCAGGCAGTCAATTTATGTTTGGGGTTTGCCAACTGCCAGGCAGTTACTTTTTCCATGGTATTTTTGATATAATCTTCGCCAAAAATGTTACTGTTTTTCTTTGTATGAACAGAATATCTTGTTGTTTGACAGGTAGAAAACAAAAACGCAATAGCTAAAAAAAAGATGATCCTATACATGGTTCCTTATTCAAATTTGTTAAACATCAATGCAATATTTTTTGAAGTAAAGTTTCAATCGGTTGTTATTAAAAGTGGCCTGGCTTTTTCTCCTTTCATTTTATAGGGCAGTTGCCAGATATTACCTGATGAATCGCCAAAATAAAGTTTGGAAATGCTGAACTCATGAGGATTTCCATCTGCCCAAAAATACAGAAACGGGTCTCGTGCATTTACCGGACGGCGCACATAGGTGTGGTTTCGCTGGCTGTTGCAGGTAATTTGTTTTGACTTTTTCCATGTTTTACCTTCATCTGCGGATTCATAAAAAGCCAATTCCCCGCCGGCAGCCCATAATTGGGGCCCGTTTACCAAAGGAGCTACAATAAACCATTTATCATCCATCAGGTATAAACTGCCGGCATCATAATTATGATCTGAATCACCCACTGCGGATGTTACCCATGCACTACCATCCCAACGGGTAAATTTCCACTGATAAGGTGAATTTTTCGGGCCAGGCTCATGCCCCCTGCTTGTAACATAAAGGACTACCGGATTTCCTGCTTTATCGAAATTCATATCGCACAGATAAACGTTTAGTCCCTGATCCCGGTAATTTATAATCCTGGCGGGGTTTTCGACCTCGACTAACGGAATATCTAAAAGTGTCTCTTCAACCGTTGTCCACGTTTTACCCATGTCGGTTGTTTGTATATAATAGAGATCTGTTCTTTTGTCTACGTTGCCATCGGGATGGCGTTGAAAAAAAGTTCCCACTTTGTCGCCCAAACGATCGCTTAACTGGTAATGCCCTCCTTTTGTTGTGCCCGGTTCTACTATGGCAGCAAGTTGCCGATCATCAGTCCAGTTATAACCATCGGGGCTGGTTTCAAAATAGAGTAGCCGGGTTCCTGTATATTTTGTGAACAAATTCAGGAACCCTTTATCTTTTATATACCAGGGTTGCGGATAGGCCATTTCCTCCATGGTTATTTGTTCAAATTTATCAATATTATAAGGTTCGACACTTCGGTATTTGAACCCGGGCCTCTTTTTACTTCTTCCATTTACAAAAACCCATATATGGCCCTGCTGATCGATTTGTATAACAGGGTTATCATGCGGGTCATTAACCCCCATTTTATCACATACAATTGTTGGCCGTTCTACGTTTTTCGTTTTATGATCAAAACAGCCAATCATACAAAGCAGGTATTTTTCTGTACTTTCGGTAGTTCCGCCGTACACAAAAAATGTTTTATTTACCTCTTTGGCATAGATAGCCAATGGTAAATGATTGGTAGTATATGTGCCTAACCCACCGGAATATTTGTCACCATATTCATATTTCTGATTAAGCTCAAACCAAATTCCCCTGTAGCCGTCAAGTTTTTGATTATCCATGCCGGGAGGTTTGGGCTTGAATTCACGATCTTGTCCATGTGCATGAATACTAAAGTATAAAACCCATATCAATCCCCGAAATAAAGTATTCTTCATAGTAAGATATTATTTAAAAAAATTCAAAGACGCGTTATTCCCGGCGTGCTTCCTTTTTAACTTTAGTGTATGTAAACAGTCTTTTCCAGTCCTTTTCAATGACTGGGACTCGATTATGATATCATTTGATTCAAAACGCAACTCCTTTTCCCCTCTTATTTTAAGTGCAAACCCGTTCTTCACATTGTTCCCCGGAAGGCTTTTAAGTTCAGCAAAATCGAATAAAATGCGGTTTCTCTTTTTTGATATTTTGGTACACTCATGGTAGAGGAGCTGGCTTTGAAAAGCACTGGAATCAGGAGCCAACATAGTATCTTCCTTCTCATTGTATGGAGACAGAAACCGAGCCCATTCCTCAACAATTTCCATATTCCGGTCAGGATCCGGGTGAATAAGGTTTGCCCAGTGCATGCCGCATGTTGGGCCTTTTAATTCACCCACGGGTGGTTCACCTATCACATTCCATTCAAGAAGATCTTTTCCACGGTCAATTGTAAATACGCCTGAATCATACCCGGAATAATTAAATTCCACTGCCCCGGCATTATACATTTGATGAAAAGGGGTATTGATGTATTTGATTCCACGCAGGCTCAGGATTTCAGCGATACTAACATCATGTCCGGGTGTTATCCCGAAACCGTGGAAAAATGCAGTGGGTACAAACGACGTTGGGAAGGGGCCGAGCCGGTGTTGCTGCATTATCTTTTCAAAAAAGTGAAGGTGTTTTTTCACCTGCTCCCTGGGCCGCATGGAGCCATTGACATCCGCCCATTCGGCGCGTGAAAATTCACCATTTATCCAATATTCATGACCGATACCATGAAGGGTCAGTTCTATATGACGTTTATTCTTACTTATAATATCTGCCGCTTCCTCCATCCAAGGACCTACCCACTTGCTATTGTCCCAATTTTTCCCCATCCAGGTGGCAGAGGGGAGTTGGCGTAAAATATTTTCTTTATCCCATTCGCACAGAACTATGGCAGCCTGTGGGCGAATATTCAGGGCTTTACCCAATTCAACGATCGCTGTATAGTCGGCAGGAACATGATTCCGATTGATTCCGCTACGATACGGTTCCTGATATTTACTTCCGTCCCGACCTGACCACCAACACACATCATCGATCACTACCTGAATGGGTAAAGGAATGGACAAAAATAAATTATCTTCCCAAATCGAATTTTTTATAGGCGATAAATGTGTATTGAAACCGCCGGCACCAATGAAAACTCCTACAAAAGCAATCATGTTTGTTTTTAAAAATTTACGCCTGTCAATTATTTTCATCCTCCTCCTCCGCATTAAAAAATTATTTCGATGGATTTTCATACCAGACAACGCCCAACCCCTTTTCATTGGCACTGTTGTTATTTTCTTCAGAGGTGAGGATATCCAAATCCCCGTCGCCATCCATATCCAGCAAAAGGACCAAATCAAACTTTTTCCCTTCCGGTCCGCTAACATTATAATCTTTTCGGGTTTGATTAATTAAGTGTGAGGTCCACATTACACCTGCCTTTCCTTCGGCTTTTTCATACGTACTTACCACATCCCAATTGCCATCACCGTCAATATCGCCTACTGCAACCGATTTTCCCCGTTCTCCGGATAATTGCGGAAAGTCGAAATCAGCACGTTCCCAGGTAAGGTTTGAAGATTGAATAAATATCACAAACTCCTGAATTTTATTTTGAGGAACAATAATATCATCGAGACCGTCGCCATTTAAATCTGCAATATTGAGAAACATCGGCTCGCCCTCGTCCATGCCAATTAGATGGTTTTTCCATTGTTTATACAAGGCGGGACCGGGACCGGGATTTTCCAGCCATCTTACCCCCGGATGGTCTCCTCCGCGACGATCGGAAATAAGGATATCGTCATGGCCGTCCCGGTTCACATCCATTTTTTCAATCGACATTGTCCATCCGACCGGGGACATTTCATGATATTTCCATTCACTGACTTCCCTCGGATTCTCAGGAGATTCTAACCAACCTATGGTTCCACCCTGTTTCTTTGAACCTACCACTAGGTCTATGCCGTTTTTATGATCAATATCCATGGGAATTCCAAACATCCATTTTCTCCCTACGGTAACCGGGACAACTTCCGATTGCCAGTATATCGATTTTTCATATTGACTGGGATTGGCCGGAGCCCAGTGAAAAATAATTCTTCGCTCTTCTCCTTCAGACAGTGTGACAATATCCTTAAACCCATCATTATCAATATCTACTACAAAAGCATCTTCTACATCTGCAGCCGATACTTCCACATAGGGCCAGGGTAGATTTATCTTTTCCTGTCCCGGATTAAAATAGAGACGAGCTAATCCCCCCTGCTCCCAGCCGGTAACCACATCCGGCAGACTATCTTGGTTTGCATAACAAAGTCTCGTCCCATCAGCGCCAAAAGAGCTGTCGTCAATTGTATGAACTTTCCACGGTTTCTGTGTATAAACCGGAAATTCTGCTACTTCGTCCAGCATCTCTAAAGCCATGGTATCGTTATACGTTTGTGCAAACTCACCAAGGTACTCTCTGTGCGCGGCTAAAATGGACTTTGAGAATTTTTCTCCCGCGATATTTACAGTCTCTCCCGGATCAAGTTCCAGATCGAACAGCGCTTCGCGGTGATTTAAGGTGTCGTACAAACAATATTTGTACCTGGCGCTCCTTACCATACGCCCTTTAACCACAGGAATTTTTCCATCAACCGGACCACCTTGCGCCATTTGGTTTTGCACCACAATATATGAGCGGGACTCTACCATTTTATTTTTTTCTGCTACATCTTTTAAGCTTATTCCCGGAAGAAAACCCGGTATTTCAATGCGGGCATAATCCAACAATGTTGGCAAAATATCCGTTCCTATATTGACCAGGGTTTTATTCATTCCGGGATTTATTTTTCCGTTGTATCTTACTATCAGCGGAATCCCGGAAGATTCCTCACTGAATACGGTTTTTTGATTAAATCCGTGAGCTCCCAGACATTCTCCGTGATCACTCGTAAACACAACTAAGGTATTTTCATCATAACCATTTGCTTTTATGGCTTCCATTACCTGGCCGACATGGGAATCCAGCTTTTCGATTATCCGGTAATATCCCCAGGCCAGCCGCCTCCAGTCAATAACGCTAAAATCCCCAACAGGAAACAACCCCGAATTTTGATGATAAGATGTACGCATCAGTTTCATGGCCTCCGTCTCGTTTTCGGGCGGTTGAAAATTGGCTTTCATTGGAGGCCACTGCTCCATGGAATAAGATTCCGTGATTGGCCCCTCGGGAAGTTCCTGGAAACGCGACCATTGACATACATCATGAGGATTACGGAAGGAAACCCACAATAAAAAAGGTTTTTTCCGGGTTGACTGCAAAAATGTATCGACTGCATGGGCAATGGCGTTATCGCCTCCTTTATTTGAAGAAAGTACATCTAACTTTTGAAATCCATGTGCTTTTTCATCATCCTTTTCGTAGTTTAAATGCCACTTACCAAAATAAGCTGTTTCATAACCGGCTTCATTGAAATAAGTCCCCATCGACTTGAAATTCCTTCCCGTCCAACCTTTCGATTGTGCCTGATTGGTTTGCACACCGGTTTGGTGAGGGAACAGGCCTGTAACTATACTATTGCGACAAGGAGCACATATTGGATTGGCTGCATACGCATGAGTGAAAAATACTCCTTCAGAAGCTAATTCGTCCATATTGGGGGTATTTATCCATTGGGTTCCCATTCGGAAACTCATGGCATCAGCAGATTGTTGATCGGTTGTGATAAAGACTATATTAGGCCTCGGATTATTCACCTCCTGAGCATGTAACGGGAGCGAATTAATCAACAGAAGCGCCGGAAAAAGAAAAATGTTTTTCAACAGTTTTTGATAGGCTATTGTTGTTACACCGGAAAAAATATCCATAAAATAGTGTTTTTATAAATCAATAATCCTCTGTGCTCATCTTGGTGAAAGCAGAGTAAATTATCGGGTCAGATTAGGATTTTTATTCACATCTACATCAGGATAGGGCATAAAGTAGTCTTCTTTAGTGGGCTTTTGTACTATCGGATTTTCATCCGGATGGCGCTCATCTACCGATGCTTCGACCCTTTCCAGCCTCACAAGATCATACCATGGGTCCATTGCAAATTCTCCTCCGCAAAATTCCCATGCACGTTCGGCAACAACAGAATCACGAAATGCCTCTTTTGAAAGCCCTAGTGCAAGGTCAGGAAGTCCAGCCCTGTTTCGTACCCTGTTTATTGCCTCATAAGCCGATGCATCAGGGGAAGAAGACATCGCTTGCGCTTCGGCATAAACCAGCAGATTATTCGCATGTCTCAGAGCCACTTGCGGCCTTGCATTTTTAAATTTTAAAGGTTTCCATGGTTTCTTCGGATTAAATTTATCGGAATCCCAATATTTGAAATAAAACGGATGCCCTGCCTGTATCTCGGTGTAGTCCGGCGTTGAACCATCTTCCATAGGAAATTCCGATACAAAAGTTACTTCTTTTCTAACACCCTCAGGAAAATTCAGGTAAAAATTTATATCTGCCATAAATATTTCGTGCCCTCCATACTCAACGGGTATCGATGCAGGAACAGACTTCCAGTTATCGTCGTAACAGAAAGCTAAAACTACCTCGTCGTTCACTTCGTTATACCAATTGTATTCCCATGAATATAAGTCTCCAAAATCTTCAACAATCCTGTAACCCCATTTATCTTCATTTTCTATTACTTCTTTCGCTTTGCCGGCAGCAAGTGCGTATTTTGATTCATCATTTAACGGATATCCGGTCATGGATAAATATACATAGGCAAGCAAAGATTTGGCGGCGCCGCTTGTATAACCGACACCTTCCTTTTTGCTGTCGCCGGCCCAATTGTCGGGAAGAAATTCTTCCGCCAGTTTCAGGTCTTCCACAATTAGAGAATAAATTTCTTCCGGTTCCGATAATGCGATATCGTTGGATGTATCCTCATTATTCGTATATAAAGGAAGTTTATTATACATCCGAACTAACATAAAATAGTTATACGCCCTTATAAAATGGGCTTGTCCCGCCGCTTCTTCTTTCTTTTGCTGACTGGTGTTGGCCCCTTCATAACGGGAAATGATTTCGTTGGCTCTCATAATCACTACATAACTATTCCCCCAAAAGGCACTCAATTGAGAATTGTCTCCTTGTGCAGCAAATAGATCAATTTGCCTCCATTCGTCGAGATTCGAGGTTTTATCCCGCCCGCTCATTGTAGGAGCCAGGCATTCTATGGTCATATATGCACGGTGCATACCTTCATATAACGCAACAACAGCCATATCCAATTCAGCTGCAGTTGTATAGAAGGATCCCGGGTAAAGCTCTCCCTTGGGATCGATGTCTAAAAAATCATGACTGCATGAGATAAATATGCTTATTATCAGGAAAATATACAGTTTTTTCATCTTATTCATATTTATTTTTATTAAAATTCAAGTGAAATTCCAAATGTATATGTCGAGGGTATAGGGTATGTCCCCATATCGAAGCCTCCCCAAAGGTCGCTGCCTTCAGATGCTGAAACTTCAGGATCAAAGCCTTTATATTTGGTAAAAGTCAGCAATTCTTCTGCACTTACGGAGAGCGCAATATTTCCTATTTTTGCAATTTTTTTAGGAATATTGTATGTCAGGCCCACATATTTTACCTTCACCCAGCTACCGTCTTCAATCCATCTCGACGAGTTCATGTATGTTTTATTACTTGAGCTGTAGATATTGGGCCATTCCGTATCCTGGTTTTCCGGTGTCCAGTAATTTGTGGCCGGATCTTTTAATGTAATTGTACGGGAATCCGTATGTATAGATGCTGCTGCTGCACGTCCAATATTGAAAATATCTTGTCCGTGCATTCCCTGAATCAAAATAGAAAGATCAAAGTTCTTATAGTGAATTGCATTGTTTAACCCCCACAAAAAATCAGGATTAGCATCGCCAATAATTTGTCCATCATCTTCCAAACTAATTTTTCCGTCATTATTTAAATCTTCATATTTATTATCTCCGGGAACCTGACCGTATTTCCCGGCTTCTGATTCTTCGGCGGAACTCCATATTCCAAGCCATTTATATCCCCACATGGTACCGAGTGGTGATCCTTCCTGCACCCTGTAACTATTATGGTTTATTAAACCTGCCCCGGTAGTTCCGGTGAGGAATGCCGCCTGCTCGCCCAGGTCGATTACTTTATTTCGTACTAACGAAAAATTATAGTTTACATCCCAGTAAAACGATCGAGTTTGAACGGGCGTAATATCTAATGTAACCTCAACTCCTTTATTATGAATTTCCCCCAAATTTTGCAAATAACTGCCCGGATCGTTTTTCCATTGATGCCCTAAATAAGAAGGCAGTTCTATTTGTGTCAACAAGTCTGTCGTTTCCTTTTTAAAGAAATCAATGGAAAAGGATAGCCTTCCGTTAAATATCGACATATCCAGGCCAATATCCGTTTGAGCTGTTTGTTCCCATCTGACGTTTGGGTTTACAGGAATCCCGGGGGAATATCCCAAAATATCGCCTTCAATTCCAAAATCAAATGACCTTTCTATCATTGTTGCGTACTGAGATTCTGCGGGATTCCCGGTAATTCCCCATCCGAATCTTAACTTTAAATTATCAAAAAAACCATTATTTACGAGGAAGGGTTCCTCTGACGCCCGCCAACTCAACGCAAGAGAGGGGAACGCACCAAATTTAATATCGTCCCTTCTGTTTGTGGGCCCGCTTTTTCCATCCACACGGTAGGACGCGGTTAAATAATACCTTGATTTGTAATGGTAATTTAACCGGCCTAAATATGCCAGGCGACTTAATTGTTTATAATCTGAAGAGGCAGTTTGTACATTGCTCATTCCTATTTGGTAATAGGAGGCAAGATCAGGTAGCGGCATATTTTCACCCGCACCGTTTACAGCCCAAATTTCCGATGCTTCTGCTTCATAAATCCCGGATAAATCGAAATTGTGCACATTGTTAATTACTTTGTTATACTGAAGTTTATTGATAATCCTCCAGTTAAAAATATCCCTGGAACCACGGGATGATTTTTCACCCCGTACCCTGACCCAGGCATTTTGGTATTCAGCATCCTGTGTTGCATTTTTAGAGGCAAACCCCGTAACACTATAGATCAAACTTTTTGATACATTATATCTTCCGTTAAACTGAGCGCTAATGGCATGATTCATATATAACCCTTGTTGTTCTTTTGCCAGCATGTATGGATTATCCAGCAAAGCTCCGAACCGGTCGGTTAAATTATATTGGCCTTCCTCTTCGTTAAGATATATAGGTTCTGTAGGCGACCATATAAGGGCCTGAAAGACCGGATGGTATTTTTTGTCAGACATAGATAATGTCCCGTTCTCTGACTTCGTTTTATTGGCCTTGAGATCAAAATTAAATGACAAACGTTCATTTGGATCGAAAGTGACATTCGATCTCAAATAGTAGTTTCCATCTGTGCCGGTATTAATCATTGTCCCTTTTTCATCGGAATAGCGACCACTTAAATAAACACCTAATTTGTCTGCTTTTTGGGAATACGAAATGTAATGATCATTTTTTATCCCCGTTTGAACTAAAGAAGCAGGCCAGTCGGTTCCCCCGTTCTGCCTGAAATCTTCTATCTCGGCCTCTGAGAAGGTTCCGGCGCCAATAAAATTGTTGATAAACTCAGCATACTCTGCCGTGTTCATCATATCAGGATAGTCTGTATCCAGGGTACTGAATGCGGTATTAAAAGACACTTTTAATTTAGGTACTTTTGATGTAGCCTTCTTTGTGGTAACAAGTATAACTCCATTTGACGCCCTTTCTCCATAAATTGCCGTTGCCGAGGCATCTTTTAATATCTCTATCGACTCTATATCATGTACCGATCCCATGTCGGCGCCAATAACTCCATCAACCACTGTCAGTGGTTCGTTGCTGCCCGAGATGGAATTAGGGCCTCTGATTCGAATTTTTGTATTGGAGCCGATTTGCCCCGAAGTTTTATTGAGATACACGCCGGCAGCTCTTCCCTGCAGTATATCTGCAAGGCTTCTGACAGGTTGATTTTTGACAAATTCCATCGGAACGGAAGATATGGAACCGGTAATGTCACTTTTTTTCATCGTACCATACCCAATCGCCACAACCTCTTCAATCCCAATCGCATCCACAACCATTTCAACGTTTATTGTTGTCTGGTCGTCAACAACAACAACTTCCTGTGTCCGCATCCCCACAAAAGAAAACTGAAGGGTGGCATTATCCGGGATATTGGAGAGCAAATAGTTTCCATCGGCATTGGTTATCGTTCCCTGTGTGGTACCTTTAACAACTACGGTAACACCGGGTAGGGGCTGCCCGCTTTGGTCGGATACTTTACCTGTAATCGTTTTTTGCTGAACCATTTCATCTTCAACCCAGCGCTGGTATCTTTCGTTTTCCAATTGTTGCCCCGGTTTGATTAAAATAAGATGGGTTGCTGTAATTGAATAGTTTATATCCTCTCCTTCAAATAGTTTATTCAGGATCTTTTCAATTACTTCATTTTCAAATCCGGCGTTGATTTTTTTGTTTAAATCCACTTTTTCATCCTGATAAATAAAACAGAATTTTGACATGGATTCAATTTCCTGTAAAACCTCTTTGATAGTGGCCTCTTTCATGTTCAGCGTTAGTTTGGTAGCCTGCGAATACACCGTAGCAGAAACATGCAACATCGAAATCAGCATTATTACCGTTGTCAATTTCATTACCAGTAAAATTTTCTTCAAAACCGGATTTAGTCGGTTTCTAAACACATAAATTTTTTTCATACCTTTGTAATACTTTATTAGTTAGTAAATATCTAATGTTGGAAGCATTAGATTGAAACTTTAAATGACGGGAAGTGTGCAACCATTTCCCGTTTCTTGGTTTTTAAAACGGTTATTTGTCCATAGGCAATTCATCTTTACGTGATATAATAATATTTTTACCTTCTACCTTGTAATTGATTTTACTAATCTTTTTTAATGCCTCGAATACGTCGATAATCGACTTTTCCTGGAGTGCTCCTGTATAGTGGATACTTTCCCCCACTTCCTCCCCGGCAAAAGTTATCCGGACATCGTACCATCTCTCCAGAATTTTAGCGATATGTTCTAGGGACATATTATCCATATACAATTTTTTTCCCATCCAACTTAGGTTATGCCGGGGCTCTTCGGCTGAATAGTACAGCTTCCCTACATTTTTATCGAAAGTGCCGGTTTGCCCCGGGGTTAATACCAACAGCTTGCCTCTGCTATCTTTTAATTCTACTTTCCCTTCGGTTAAAGTTGTTTTGATTACGTCGTCATCAGGATACGCGGAAAGACTGAATTTTGTGCCGAGGACTTTAAGGTTTAATCCTTCCTGTGTTTGAACAATAAAAGGCGCCTTGTCTTTTTCCACCTCAAAATATCCTTCCCCGCTAAACCAGACATTCCTTATTTTCTGGTGCCTGTCAAAATAATAAGCTAATTCAGAGCCTGCATTTAATGTCACTGAAGTTCCATCAGGCAAGACCACTTCAGAACGGCTTCCCATTTCGGTGGTGAGCTTTAATGGCTCCATATCCGGTACAAGCCAGTTGAAATAGAATGAAAATCCCAATAAAATAAGCAGTGCAGCAGCTACCACGGATAAAGAAACAACTTTAAACCGGTCGGCTATCCTTGTCTGATTTGTAATTTTATAATGAATATTCTCCCAGGCCGTATCGGTGTCGTATTTTTTTCTTTTGACCAGAATATTTATACCCTTCCAAATTCTAATGTATTTTGATAAATCCCGTTTATTCCCGAGTTTCGATTCCGCCCAATTTTGAAGAACAGGATCGGTGACATTTTCACCCTTTTCGTTTTGCAAATGGTCAATAATATGTTCCCCTATTTTTTGCTCTTCTTTCATTTTTTCAATACTTCATTTAAATGACACACCTGGTTTGAAAAGGTCCTATTGAAAATGGGATTTTTTATTCTCCCAAACAGGATTTTAAATACTTAAGGGATTTCCAGAGCTGATTTTTGATTGTTTTCACCGATATATTAAGTTGTTCGGCTATTTCCTTTTGTTTTAACCCCTCAAAACGGCTCAGAAGAAGGACTTCTTTTGACCGTTCCGGCAACTGATCGATACATTCTTCCAGTTTTTGCAGAAATTCTTCCTGGTTTGAATCCTCCGTTTCTTCAGGTAATTTCAGGATTTCCAAGTTGTACATTGCTCTTTTACGGTTCTTCTCTGCCCGTAAAAAGTTCATTGCACTATTTTTGGCAGCCCTGAACAGGTAATGCTTTATATCCTTATAAATCACTATTTTTTTCCGGTCGGACCACAGTTTAATAAACAGATCCTGAACAATATCTTCAGCGGCTGACGAGTCTGTTACTATTGTGGCTACATAAGAACATAACGAAGCATAATATTTGAAAAACAAACGGTTAAAGCCGGAATAATCATCTTGCTTTATTTTTGAGATCAATATTTCGTCAGATTTCGTCATAGTTAGTAACAGTGCAATATCAATTAAATTACTGTATAGCTATTTAGCAGCTATCCCCCCGTTCATATCTATCCAAAAATATATAAAAATTGTTACCACTTAGCAGCAAAGTTAACAATAGGTTGTGAATAATTTTTTGTTGATAAATGGGCAGCCTCTGATATAAAGCGGCTACTTTTGAATATCGAAAAGACAATCAACCATATCGAAAAGGGAGCATGACAATCTTATACGGGAAAATCCCGGGTTGAAACAACAGTTATCGGAAGCCCTCTTATTTGATAAAGGGTTTGCAAATAGAAATCCGGTTACCCCGAGGTGCTGCAAACAATGCGGGGGAGACATTAGGAACTTTAGGAGCTTTCTGCTGCTTGTCCCAATCCATAACATAGGATTTTGCCATCTCTAAGTAATCCTCTACCTGACGGCCTTCCCATTCTTTGTCTTTTTGAAGCTCTTGAGCCATAATTTCAGCCACCTGCTTTGCCATTCCCATGGATGCTTTGGCATCGAGATAAAGTGCCCTGATGCGGCGGGCAAGTACATCGTCAATCGTGCGCGCCATTTCTTTGCGTACTGCCCAAACCACTTCTGCTACGGTAAATTCAAAATCGCTGTGCAATCTTTTTTCATATCCGGGGTTTGCATCCTGCAAGCGAATAATTTCCGCCTGATCGCTCCCATAGATATAGCTTAAATGACTTCTGTCCGGATTTTCCAGATAGCCATGTACTTTTAAATTCTTTGTTTTACACGCTTTGTGCGGTAACTTGCCGGTTTTGATGGCGAGGTTTACGGTTTCTTCGGCCATGATGCGGTAGGTGGTCCATTTCCCCCCGGTTATGGTTACCAGTCCCGAAGCCGATGCCAGTAATTTATGGCTGCGCGATATTTCTTTCGTTTTGGTTTCGTCGGCATGTTTTGTGGGTGCAGCCAATGGCCTCAATCCCGCAAATACGCATAGCACATCCTTCCGCCGTGGTTTTTTGGTCAGATAGCGTCCGGCAGTTTCCAGAATAAAATCAACTTCTTCATTCAATGCCTTTGGTTCCAGCACAAAATCATTTACGGGCGTATCGGTTGTACCAAGGATTACGCGGTTGTGCCAAGGCACACCAAACATCACCCTCCCGTCGCTGGTTTTTGGCACCATGATAGCGTCGTCGCCTCCGAGAAATGAGCGGTCAACCACGAGATGTACGCCCTGGCTGGTCCTCACCATCGGCTTTTCATGCGGATTATCCATTTTGATCACCTCATCCACAAAAATTCCGGTGGCGTTAATGACGCAACGCCCTTTCAGCTCAAAACTGTTACCGTCAAGCATATCTTTAGCCACAACGCCGGAAATTTTGCCGTCAGCGTTTTTCAGCAGCTTCGTCACTTTGGTATAGTTTACGGCGGTTGCACCATTCTCAACGGCGGTTTGCATCAGGTTAATGGCGAGGCGTGCGTCGTCAAACTGGCCATCCTGATAGGCTACCCCACCTTTCAGCCCTTTTTGTTCGATTTGAGGCACAAGTTCGATTACTTGCTTTTTGCTCATTGCCCGCGAACGACCAAGCCTCATCCTTCCAGCCAACATATCGTACAAAGTAAGCCCTATAGCATAAAACGGCTTTTCCCACCAAAGATAATTGCCGATAATAAAACGTTGGTTTTTTACCAAATGAGGAGCATTTTTAATCAAATACCCTCTTTCACGCAAGGCTTCCCTCACCAGGCCTATATCTCCTTTTTGCAGGTAACGTACACCTCCGTGCACCAGTTTTGTACTACGGCTTGAGGTGGCCTTGGCAAAATCGGATTGCTCCAGCAACACCGTTTTATAACCCCGACTTGCTGCATCAACGGCAACACCCAAACCGGTAGCTCCTCCCCCAACAACGATAATGTCCCAGTTTTGCCCCGAAACCTTCATTTGCCCGATATACTTTTCTCTATCCATTTTAGATAACCTTCAGATGATTGACAGTTCAAATATAAACAGTTTTCAAATAAAAACGAAACTTAATGAAAGATTTCGAAACTTAATTGATTTTGAATTTAAACCATGTTCTTTATCGGCATATAAAGACGCCGATCATTCTTGATGCATTGAGGGAAAGTTTTGTAAATGTTTTACCTTTGCAACAACGAACTAAGACCATTTAGAAAAAAAATAGTAGCATGAGAAACATAGCCCGGCGGCATAAAGCCATCATTGATGAATTGAAAGCAGAAGGTTTTGTGTCGGTGAAAGAATTAAGCAAAGCATTGAATGTTTCGGAAGTCACTATCCGAAAGGATTTAAAAGAACTTGAAAGCAGGAAAATGCTGTTGCGCAATTCAGGAGGTGCCAGTCCGCTGAGTTCTTTAATCATCGACAGGCACATCGACGAGAAAGAAAAAGTGCAGGTGGACGAGAAACGGCGCATTGCCGAAGCTGCCAATCGCTTGCTGAGTAAAAACGACCGGATCATCATTGCATCAGGAACCACAGTGCTGAGTTTTGCTCAAAACATTTCACTTGCTGAACCGCTCACGGTAATCACTTCTTCGGTAAAAATATCGCTTACATTATGTTATATGCCCAATGTTGAAGTGATTCAGTTGGGCGGCTCAATGCGTACCAGTTCTGCATCAGTTATTGGTCCTTATGCCGAAAGCTTACTGAACGAAATGATGTGCAGCAAGCTCTTTCTTGGCGTTGATGGAATTGATCTTGATTTTGGGCTCACTACCAGCAACATTGGCGAGGCTCACCTCAATCAGTGTATGCTAAAATCGGCACAAGAGATAATCGTTTTGGCCGATTCGTCAAAGTTCAGAAAGCGCGGGTTTGGCAAAATTTGTAATATCGATCAAATCCACCATATTATAACCGACAAAAACGCACCACACAACGACGTGATGGCCATGCGCGAAAAAGGTATTGTTGTGACCTTGGTTTAGGCTGCCTTTTCGAGTCTCAACCCAATTTTCTCGATTGGGCATAATGAGGAAATGGCAAGCTGACGCTGCTGTTTCCGCCGGTTATTACCGGTGCACACGTTCCGAATACTGATTACTATGTCGTTTCGAAAAGAAAAATACCATCACGCTTTTTCATATTTTTTTGATGACATTTTTCTGAAATTACGATATACAATAAACTGCTTGATTTTATTGGGCGGAAGAAAATTTTTAGAATATTAATTTTCTCGGTTTTTGTTGTATTTTGCAGCATGCAACAAAAAGCTTTTAATGAGGCAACAGGTTTTACGGCACAAGCAATCGCCATAAAGGCGAATGATGAAGCTGCGCTTAGAAGTTTATACGAAAGTAATTATCACACGGTTGAAAAGTATGTGTTAAAAAACAACGGTTGCATCGATCAGGCAAAGGACATCTACCAGGAAGCGTTTATTACAGTTTGGCGGAACATCCAACTGGATAAATTTTATCCTGAAAATGAAAATGCACTGGCGGCTTATTTGTGCCAAATTGCCCGGAATAAATGGATGGATCATTTGCGTTCTAAACATTATAAGAAAAACAAGTCAATCAATGATTTGGTGCATAAAATACCAGATGAAAATATAGAAGTAGAGGAAAATAACTTTATAAGCGACGTTAAAAAACATTTTGAAAAGCTGGACGAAAATTGTAAAGAGGTACTCACGCTGTTTTATTACAAAAAGCAATCGATGAAAAAAATTGCATTACGTTTTGCATGGACTGCAGCAACCGCCCGAAACAATAAATACCGTTGCTTGCAGCGCCTTCGTGAAATCTTAAAAAACAAACCCTGTGAATAGAGATTTAGACATATCGCAAAAAGAATTGGAAGCCATTGAGCAATTCATTTTTCAGCAGATGAATGCTGAAGAAACAGCGGCTTTCACAAAAAAGCTAAGTTCCGATTTGGCACTTCAGCATAAATTGAAAACAGTAAAGCTGTTGTTGGCAGGTATCCAGGAAGCTGAACTGGAGAAGAAATTGGACGAATTCCACAACGGTTTGCATTTATTAAAAAAAAATAGGATTCAACCGTCCGCAAAAACCTTTGCATTAAAAAAATGGTTGGTAGCCGCCTCGGTGCTTGTCATTGTTGCTTTAGGTTCCTGGTTGTTTTTGAATCGGGATACAAAAGAGGAAAAACTATTTGCCGCCTATTTCCAGCCCGAACCGGGATTGATTAGCGCAATGGGCACAAACGACAATTATTTGTTCGACCGCGCCATGGTTGATTATAAAGTTGGCGACTACGATGCTGCCTTAAAAATCTGGGAAAGCTTGCTGGCTTCGAAACCTGAAAACGACACCCTGAATTATTTTATCGGTTCGGCCTGCTTAATCGAGGAAAAAGAAGAAATCGCCATTGTTCATTTCAAAAAAGTAATTGCCAACGAAAACTCCTTTTTCAGGAATGATGCGCTGTGGTACACCGGTTTGGCATTACTAAAATCGAATAGAAAAACAGAAGCGTTGAGTTTTATTGAAAGAGCTGAGCATGAAAACAAAGCTTTGCTGTTGAAAGAATTGAAAGACTATGAATAACACGGTTGAAACAAGCATTTAATGAATAGATTAAGAATGTGGCTAAAGCCCGCATGAACTGCACATTAACTGTTCCGTCAGCTTTTAGCTGACGGCAATAAAATTACTACAGAACTGATTTTATTGCTGTTCACTTTAGTGAACGGATTAGTGGGTTGAAGGGATACAAGGGGTTTTAACCCCATTACAATATATGGTCAAAGTTTATAATGTACCTAATTCGATAAAACGGTATAACATGCAAAAACAATTCATTCAGCTTTTTATGGTTTTAGTCTTCGTTGTGCTGCACATTTTTGCGGCACAGGGGCAAATTAAAAACATTGCTGAAATGAATGAAGCACTTGCCGGCAATCAAATCGAAAAGGCCGATTCACTTTTACAATCCACAACTGAATTCTTTATCACTGCCAAACAACCCGACTCACTTGTAAACTACATCTATTATGTAGGAAAGGTAAACTTTGCTAAATCGGGCATGAAAGTATCGGAAGCAAAGATTGAACTCATCATCGAAAAAATAAAGGAACTTACCTCAAACTCGGCAATTTTGCGGCATAGTTATATTGAGGCCGGTGAGTTTTATGGCTCAATCGGGCTGAACGATTTGGGTTACAATTGCAACAAACAAGCGCTCCAGTATGCACTTTTAGTACCGGATAAAACAGGCGCAGATGTGGGAATTATTGAAAACAACCTCGCAGCTTTTGCCCAGCGAATGGGCGATTTTAATTTGGCACAGGCACACTCGCGAAAAGCTTTAGTCCATAACTTGAGCGACAACGAACCAAATTACGAAATTCTGTATGCCACTTTCAATGGTTTGGGAAGTGCGATGTGGTTTGCATCAAAAACCGACAGCGCGCTGCATTACTACAATCTGGCATTGCAAACCCTTGAAAAAACTGAACGAAATCCAATTAACCAGTATTACCGGCCTGCCATAATCCTGAATAACTTAGCCGGTCTTTATCAACTGCAAGGACAATCAACAAAGGCAATTGCCGCTTTAAAAATGACGATTGGCAATCTCAAAAATTTTCAAAATTCCGATGCGCCCATTAATAAACGGAACTCGGCAATTTCTTTCCAGTTTGAGGCGATTGACAATCTGGCCGGCCTGTACAAAGATTTTGGCGACATGCAAAAAACGCGGGAATTATTAGAATTCTCCTATCAGCAAAAGCAAAAGAATTTAACGCCCGACGACCCTGCCATTTTTATTTCAAAAATTTTATTGGGGCAACTTTTTTATGCAACGCGCGACTACGACAAAGCTGCTTTGTTCCTCAGCGAAGGCATAGAAAAAATCATCAGTTCAGGCAACAGTTATTCTTTTTGGCAAGCCGATGCCTGCTACACGCTGGCAATGCTCTATGATGCAAAAAAACAAAGCGAAGCAGCAAAACGTTTTTATGAAAGGGCCGACAGTTTATACGAAGAATCGTTACAAGGCGAATACGACAACATTTATCTTGAATTTTTAAGTAATGCAGCCTTGTTTTATGCCGAACAAGGCGATTCGGAAACCGCTGTTTCAAAAGCACTAAAAGGGTATAATTATATTATAAAAACACAAGGTTCTCAAACACTTCCGGCTTTTCAGCAACTGTTAAATCTTTCAGAGGTATATTATTTGGCAGGTGATTACCGGAAAGCATTGTCTTATGGCGAACAAGGGTTGAAATCGCTCACCGAAATTATGAGTTCCGGGAATAACATTCTGGATTCCATTCGCATGGAATTGAAAAAACCCCAGGCTATTTTGGCAAAAACAAAAGCCCAATACCAACTGCTTAACAGAAAAAATGTTGCCCGGCTTACTCCACTTTATGATGAATTGAACGGTGCACTGATCGTTTTAGAACGGCGTAAATCGGTGCTTACCGATGTTGACGATATTGAATTGGTAATGGCCGAACACGCCGGTTTATTGGAGTTTACCAAGAAAATAAGCTACGAATTATACAAGTTGACGGGTGATAAAAAATATCTCGACCGCGTAATGGGTTTACACGAATCGGGTATTTACAACCGCATCCGTTCGCGGTTAGACAAAAATGATTCGTTGAAATTTGCCAATGTGCCGGTTCAAATTCAAACTCAGGAAAAACAATTGAAATCGGCCATTTCATCAGCATTAAAAGGCAATGGGGCGCAAGATGAAAAAATGACAGAGTATTTTGGTGCGGTGGAAAACTGGAACCGTTTTCTGGAAAAACTAAAGGTTGAATACCCCCGGTACTACGATTTGCGCTACGAAACCATTTTTAAGAATTTCGACAACATACAGCAAACCATTCCCCAAAATACTACCGTGGTCCGTTATTTATTTATCGACAAAGTGCTTTTTGCCTTGGTTACCGACAGGGAAAGGCAAAATATTTTCCCGCTTGAAAATGATTCGCTGGAGGAAAGCATTTCTTTATTAACAGAACAAAGTTTATCTGTCAATCAAACTTCCGCGATTTTATTCGATTTGCACCAAAAATTATGGCAGCCTATTTCTGAAAACATTCAGCACAAAAAAGTAATTATTATTCCTGACGGCATTTTATTCAACCTGAATTTTGAAATACTGACACCTCAAAAAATTACTTCTTATAAAGAATTTGCAAGCAAAAGTTTATTGGCTGAATACACCATTTCCTACCAATACAGCATGTTGCTAATAGATAATGGGGCTGCGGTCACAAACATTGAAAATAACTTTGTGGCATTTGCCCCGGGTTTTTTCGATGAGCTTAAAGCAGTTTATGGCTCGTCCCGAAAAGATTCCATGGAAATAGACAGGAGTTATCTCTTTTTGTTGCCCCAGCCGTTTTCGTTTTCACTGGCAAAAAAGATAAAAGGACAATGGGGCGGGAATGCTTTTTTATTCGACCGGTCAACCAAAGAGACCTTTAAAGCAAACGCCGGAAACCATAAAATTATCCACATTGGCACCCATGCCGAATCGAACAACGACAGGCCTGAATTTTCGAGGCTGATATTTGCAAAGACCCCGTCCGATGAGGACAATTCACTTTTTGTAGATGAAATTTACAATTGCAACCTTAGCTCAAATCTTACCACACTTTCGGCATGTGAAACGGGCAAGCCCGGTTTCCAGGAAGGGGAGGGGATGATTTCGCTCGCACACGCCTTTAACTATGCCGGCAGCGAAAGCATGCTCACAGGCTTGTGGAAAGTGGATGAACAGGCAAGCGCAATTTTGTTGGAAACGTTCTACAAAAACCTATCAAAAGGACTTGCCAAAGATGAGGCGCTGCGCCAGGCAAAACTTGCGTACCTGCAAAATGCAAGCGGCAGGATGCTTGCCCCACAATATTGGGCCGGGCTTGTAATCATGGGCAATACTACGCCAATTCAATTGAACCAAAGAACTTCTTTTTGGTTTCTTTTATTTCCTGGGATTATACTCTTTTTAATTGGAGGCTATTTTGTTTTCAGAAGGAAAAAGTCGTCAATAACGTAATTTCCTCCACCGAGGAAAGGCATAAGCAGCGTAAACTAAAGGACATTGATTACTGAATAAAAAAAGAGGCATCTGCCATTCGACAGCGAGGGGTTTATGCAAACTTCAATTTTTCCGAGATCCAGAATTTTATAATCGATTGCCGCGTCACCCCTAATTTTGAAGCCTGCTGATCCAACAATCGAATCATCCATTCAGGAAATTCGACGCTCGCGCGGCGAATTTCCAAACCGTGGCGTTTTGCTGTTTTTAAATCAAGGAATTCAACTACGTCCTTTTCTTGTTCAAACAGCTCATCAAATTCCTGTGTTGTAATAGATTTCTTTTTCATACTATTAAAATTGTTTATTCTCAAAGGTATAGTATGGAACTCGCTCATTTTAATTATTCTCTTGGGTGTAACCATTTTACATGCTCGTTTCATTCTTTCTTTATTGGAATAACTTTTACTGGACTCAATTATCTATTCGATTTTATAGGCACTTTGTACAGATTTTTGACATTTTCAAAAATCAATACCGAAGTCAAATAGTTTACCATATAATATAGTCAGTGAAATTTTTTTCCGCTAAAGAGTTGATTTTTTCGAAAGAATATGTAATTTTCATCCGTGACGATGTTTTTGTACTATATCAGCTTAAATCAAATTGTAAAAGGGTAGTTATTAGAGACGCCAAATCTTAAGTTCAAAATGAAAAAGAGAAGGAATTTTATCAAAAAAAGCATTTTGGTTATAACAGCCAAATAATATTCAAAACACATGAAAACATTATCAAGAAAAGATTTTTTA
>CAZNEV010000002.1:0-165748 GCA_964572085.1 uncultured Maribellus sp.
TTGTTTCCCCGAATATACTACTTTTATCGTTATTGGTTAAGTACCTAATTCAATTTTTCTTTTTCATAATGAAAGTTTTAAAATCTGGTTTTTTTATCACCAAACAAGGTACAAAACAATCTTTATATATGAAATTATTTTTTGGATTTTGTGTCTCGTTTTGGGAATGGTTGTAAAAGCCGGATGAAAAGAAGGCGTTTACTTGGTGAGGGTAAAAATTAATCTTGGTGGTAAATCGGAAGAAATTTTACAGGGGAAATTGATAATCAAGAAATAATTTGTCAGGGAGCCGGACTTTCCAAGTCCGGCATTTTAAACGACCCTTCGGAAACCGCCGCACCCTATTGCAAAAACGAAAGTGCTTTTTCGATAGCCGCTTGCAAGCCCGCTGCATTTTTACCGCCCGCGGTGGCATAGAAGGGTTGGCCGCCCCCGCCGCCTTGTATTTCGCGGCCGGCTTCGCGTACAATCTGTGCTGCGTTCAGGTTTCTTTCTGCTACCAAATTCTCCGAAATCATTACTGTTAAATTGGGTTTTTCGTTGCTCACGGTGCCCAAAACTAAGTATAAATTCTCAATCTCATCTTTCAATTGGAACGCCAGATCTTTTATTAGCGAGACATCGTCAACCTGCACAATTCCAGAAATGATGTTCACCCCATTTGCAAACATCGCCTTGCTTTTTAGGTTCGATTTCAAAATCTTCAGTCCTTGACGCTGAAAGTTTTCCAATTGTTTCGAGAGTTCGCTGTTTTGCTGCATCAGGTCAATTACGCTTCCCAAAATATCTTTCGAGCCTTTAATCACCTCGCGGACAGTGCTCAGGGTTTTGATTTGATCGTTCACATATTTTTCGGCACGGGCAGCGGTAATTGCTTCAATGCGGCGCACTCCGGCAGCAATGGCACTTTCCGACACAATTTTCAGCATCCCGATTTGTCCGGTTGCCGCAACGTGTGTTCCACCGCACAACTCTACCGATTCACCAAATTTGATTACCCGCACAGCTTCGCCGTATTTTTCGCCAAAAAGCATCATTGCACCGGTGCTTTTTGCTTCTGCTATGGGCATCGCACGATTTTCTTCGCGAACTGAATTTTCGCGGATTTTGGCATTCACTATCAACTCCACCTTTTCGATCTCCTCAGCGGTCATTTTTTGAAAATGTGAAAAATCGAAACGCAAGTGGTCGGCATTCACCAAGGAGCCTTTTTGTTCTACGTGCGTGCCCAAAACTTCACGTAAGGCAGCATGCAACAAATGGGTGGCAGTGTGATTATTGGCAATATTTGTCCGGCGTTCGCTGTCCACCACGGCATGAAAAAACTCACCGACATGTTCGGGCAATTTTTCCACGAGATGAATAATCAAGTTGTTTTCTTTTTGTGTATAGAAAATCGGGGTTCTTTCCCCTTCCAGTTCAATATATCCCGAGTCTCCGGCTTGTCCGCCCGATTCACCATAAAATGGGGTTTGGTCGAAAACTAATTGATAGAATGTTTTTTTCTTTTGAGTTACCTTCCGGTAGCGGGTAATCCGGATTTCGGCTTCCAATTTATCGTAGCCTAAAAATTCGCTTTGGTCGATTTTGCGCAGTTCTACCCAATCGTCGGTTTCCTGGGCAGCCGCATTTCGGGAACGGTTTTTCTGGGCTTCCATTTCGGTTTTAAAGCTTGCCTGGTCAACACTTAACCCATTTTCCCGGGCTATCAATTCGGTTAAATCTAATGGAAAGCCAAAAGTATCGTACAGCACAAATGCATCTTTACCTTGAATGCTTGTATTTCCCTCCTCTTTGGATTTTGAAATGATGTCTTCCAACAAACGAATTCCAGTGGAAAGCGTGCGCAGGAACGATTCTTCTTCCTCCTTGATTACTTTTTCAATTAAATTCTGCTGGCTCACCAATTCGGGGAAAGCATCGCCCATGGTTTCCTTCAATGCATCCACCAGACGATAAATAAACGCAGTTCGGAAAGACAGGAAGGTGTATCCGTAGCGTATGGCGCGGCGCAAAATCCGGCGGATAACGTAGCCCGCTTTGTTGTTCGAGGGCAACTGGCCTTCGGCTATGGCAAAAGCCACGGCCCGCAAATGGTCGGCAATTACGCGCATGGCAATGTCTGATTTTAAATCGTCGCCATATTTCTTGTCGCTGAGTTTTGCAATTTCCGTAATCGTATTTTGAAAAACATCGGTATCGTAGTTTGATTTCACATCTTGCAAAACCATACACAGTCGCTCGAAACCCATCCCTGTGTCCACATGTTTGTCGGGTAAGTTTTCGAGGCTGCCGTTTGATTTTCGGTTGAATTGGATGAAAACAAGGTTCCAGATTTCGATGACTAAGGGATTGTCTTTGTTCACCAATTCGCTGCCGGGAATTTTTGCACGTTCTTCGTCGGGACGAATATCCACATGAATTTCTGAACAAGGACCACAGGGGCCGGAGTCGCCCATTTCCCAGAAGTTATCTTTTTTGCTCCCGTTCAGAATGCGCTCGGCAGGGAGGTGTTTTGCCCAGTAACGTGCTGACTCGTCGTCGCGCTCCAGATTATCCTCGGCAGCACCTTCAAAAACGGAGGCGTACAACCGTTCGGGGTCAATGCCCATGCGTGCCACCAGAAATTCCCAAGCCCAATCGATGGCTTCCTCTTTAAAATAATCACCAAACGACCAGTTCCCCAGCATCTCGAACATGGTGTGGTGATAGGTATCCAAACCTACTTCTTCGAGGTCGTTGTGCTTTCCCGAAACGCGCAAACATTTTTGTGAATCTGCTATGCGGGTCCATTTCACGGGTTCGTTTCCCAGGAACAAATCCTTAAACTGGTTCATACCCGCGTTGGTAAACATAAGTGATGGGTCTCCCTTAACCACCATAGGGGCGGAAGGTACAATCTGGTGTTTTTTCTCAACAAAAAAGTCGAGAAAAGCTTTGCGTATCTCTTGTGAAGTCATTGTCATCAGTGCAAAATTTTATTCAATTTTGTTAAAAAATGTCAAGTAAATTTAACATCTGAGCTATCTGTCAGATATTTACTTACTTTTGGCACTTTAAAACTAAAAGTAAAAATTGGCTGCAAAGTTATAGGATTTAATCAATTTAGACGAAGCAGACGAATATAATTGGCCCGCTCTATGCCGAAAAAGAAATACAAATTTAATCCGGACACCCTGAGTTACGAAAGGGTGGGGATTTCACTAAGAGAAAGGACGACGAAAGTATTGGCTTATTTTTCCAGTAGCCTGGCTTTTGCCTTGCTCATTGTGGTGGTCGTAATCAACACCTACGAAACTCCTCAGTCCAAAGCATTGAAGCGGGAAAATCAAAGCATTCTAACCCAATATGAGTTGTTAGCCAAAGATATGGAGAAAGTAGAAAGCGTATTGGAAGAGCTTCAACAACGCGACGACAACATTTACCGCGTGATTTTCGAGACCGACCCCATTCCTTCTTCGGTGAGAAAGGGTGGTTTTGGGGGAAGCAACAAATACTCACATCTTGAAAACTTCAATAACTCGGAACTTATTATCGAAACGGCTAAAAAGCTGGACATTATTTCCAAAGAAGCCTATATCCAGTCAAAATCGTATGATGAGGTGTTGAAAATGGCACTGAATAAAGAAGAAATGCTGGCGAGCCTTCCGGCTATTCAACCTGTTACAAACACCGATTTGAAACGTACGGCCAGCGGCTGGGGTTATCGGATGCACCCCATCTATAAAGTGCGCAAAATGCATTATGGGATGGACTTTACCGCTCCGGTGGGAACACCCGTTTATGCTACTGGTAATGGTGAAGTAGTTGAAGTTTCAGGATCGAAACGAAGCCATGTAGGTTTTGGCCTGAGTATTATAATTGATCATGGATATGGTTACGAAACCCTGTACGGTCACCTCAACGGTTTCAATGTGAAACAAGGACAAAAAGTGAAACGGGGAGACATTATCGGATACGTAGGAAATTCCGGCGGATCAACTGCACCGCACCTTCATTACGAAGTGCATAAAAACGGAGAAAGGATTAATCCGGCATTCTATTACTACAAAGATCTTACTCCACAGGAATACGATAAAATGATCGCCATATCGTCAAACATCGGGCAGACCCTCGATTAGGCACTTTTGCAGAAATTTCCTTATCTTCGTATTTTTCCAAAATCTTTAAACAAACAGCTTGTAAAGCGAAGTGGCTTATAAAAAACCTGTTATAGAAAAAGTGATTTTTTCCATTGGGGAGGTGGCCAAAATGATTGGTGAAAACCCTTCGTTGATCCGCTATTGGGAAATTCGGTTTGATGAGTTAAAACCTCAAAAAAACAAAAAAGGAAACCGCCTTTTCATGAAAGAGGATATTGAAATGGTGAAACTCATCCATCATTTGGTGAAAGAGCGCGGAATGACCATAAAAGGTGCTCAGCAAAAGCTGAAAGAAAACCGGGAAGAAACGGCTCACAACTACGAAATTGTTGAACGCTTGCAAAATGTTCGCGCCGAATTGATTGCGATTCGGGATGCGATGGAGGAATGAAGCCCCCTCTAACTCCCCCGAGGGGGAGGATAAGAAGGAAACACGAAGTTGGAAGACGGAAGACGGAAGTTGGAAGACGGAAGTCTGAAGACCGGAGACCGAAGACCGGAGACCGAAGATGGAAAAAGAAGCAGAAAGTTGGAAGAGATGGAACGAAGGCCTGAAGAAAGAAAGACAACAAGAGAAACCTGTTTGCAATTTCTACCTCGTAAGCGATAACGAGGAACAAGCAACGAGCAACGAGAAACAAGTAACCAGCAACAAATGACACAATTAAAAGATATAACAAATTTTCTCGAAGAGTTTGCCCCCTTGGCTTTGCAGGAGAGTTACGATAACGCGGGTTTAATCCTCGGTGATGTTTCTGCTGAAATCGATACGGTTTTAGTGACCTTGGACGTGACCGAAGCAGTGATTGACGAAGCCATCAGCAAAAAAGCACAATTAATTGTTGCGCACCATCCGATCGTTTTTTCGGGGTTGAAAAAAATTACCGGAAAAAATTATGTGGAACGAACGCTGATTAAAGCCATTAAAAACGACATTGCAATATATGCCGCACATACCAACCTTGACAGCATTACGGGCGGAGTAAACAGCAAAATTTGTGAAAAACTCGGTCTTACGGATTGCAGGATACTTCAACCGGTCGGTGGTCAGTTAAAAAAGTTAGTGACTTTTATTCCAAGCGACAATGCTGAACAGGTGAGAAAAGCAGTTTTTAATGCCGGTGCCGGAAACATTGGGAATTATGATTCTTGCGGATTTAACCTGGAAGGAACCGGCAGTTTCAGAGGAAACGAAAGCAGCGATCCTTTTGTGGGCGAAAAAGGCCGGGTTCACTACGAAAAAGAGGTCCGGTTCGAAACCATTTTCCCCGCATTCCGTCAAAATAAAATTATTGCGGCCTTGCTCAATGCGCATCCGTACGAAGAGGTGGCCTACGATATTTATCCCTTGGACAATAAATTCGACCAGGCGGGAATGGGAATGATTGGCCGTTTGCCGCAGCCCATTGCTGAAAGGGAGTTTTTGCAGCAATTAAAAGAAACTTTTAACACGGGGGCAATAAAACATACGGCGTTAAGAAACAAGCCGGTAGAAAGCGTTGCGGTGTGCGGCGGCTCTGGTTCTTTTCTGCTGCAGGCTGCAATTGGCGGTGGTGCTGATTTTTTTGTTTCAGGCGATTTTAAATACCATCAGTTTTTTGATGCCGAAAACAAAATCGTAATTGCCGATGTTGGCCATTTTGAAAGTGAGCAATTCACTAAAGAACTTTTTTATGAGTTACTTACAAAAAAATTCCCTAAATTTGCCGTCCGATTATCAGAGGTGGCTACCAACCCGGTTCATTACTTCTGATTTTTTTAATAAGAAAATTAAATATTTTAGCATGAACGCACCCTATTCAAGGCAAGAAGATAAAGAGATTTCGATTGAAGAAAAACTACGTGCACTGTACGAGCTTCAAAATGTGGTTTCAGATGTTGATAAAATAAGAACGCTCCGTGGCGAGCTTCCGCTGGAAGTTCAGGATTTGGAAGATGAAATTGCGGGTTTGAAAACGCGGCTTTCCAACTTCGACAGTGAAATAAAGAATCTGGACACCGCTATCCACAATAGAAAAATTGCGATAAAAGATTCGCAGGGGCTGATCGTTAAATATACCGAACAGCAAAATAATGTGCGGAACAACCGCGAATTCGATTCCCTGTCGAAAGAGATTGAATTTCAAAACTTAGAGATTGAACTTTCAGAAAAACGAATCAAGGAGTTTACGGCGGAAATGGCCGAAAAGAAAGAAGCAGTAACTACCTCGAAACAGTTGCTTACGGAGCGTATGGAAGACCTCGCAAGAAAGAAAGGCGAATTGGAGGAAATCAAACAAGAGACAAAAATTGAAGAGGAAAAACTAAGATCCAAATCGGAAAAAATCGAATTGTTTATCGAACCACGTTTGCTAACCGCCTTTAAACGTATCCGCAAAAATGCGCGTAACGGTCTGGCGGTTGTCACCATTCAGCGTGATGCTTGCGGCGGTTGCTTCAACAAAATTCCACCACAACGGCAGATGGACATTGCCAACCGCAAAAAAATCATCGTTTGCGAATATTGCGGGCGGATTTTGGTTGACGATAAAATTAACGTACTCGAAGAAGATACTACCGAATAAGCGTGTAAAATTAACAGATAGAGAGAAGCCGGTTTATTAGTTAAACCGGCTTCTCTCATTACAGTTGCTAAAGAACCCGGCATCAAATAAGGTTGGACTCACGAGGTCACCCTGGCGAAAAACATCGAGATTCACGCCTTTTCCTTTTATATCTTCAGGTGCAAATCCGGTAATTTTAAATTCCGTGCGGCGGTTGACCTGGTGTTCGGCTTCGGTGCAGGGCACCCCGTCGGCACAGCGGTTAACCAATCGCGACTCACCATAGCCTCTTGCCACAATCCGGAAGGGATCGATACCTCTCGCTACGATATACTGCACAGCGGCTTCAGCACGTCTTTGCGACAAAGCATTATTGTATTCCGCAGTAGCGCGACTATCGGTGTGCGACGACAACTCTGCGCGGATTGGATATTGATGCATAAAATCTACTAAACTATCAAGCACCGGCCGTGCATCCTCGCGGATGGCCCATTTATCCAGATCGTAATATATTTTCAGTTTCGTTATTTGGTCAATCTCCAGCTTGCTAAGCTTTAAATCGCGCGGAAGGGTATATCCCGATAGAGAAGGGTCTTTGGGTGTGCGTATCGAAAGGCAGTCGTGGACAAAATCATCCTTCATTGCTTTCACCGCATAAATCCGATCGGGATTTCCATCTACCTCAAAATTGCCTTCGTCGTCGGTTTTGGCAACCAGTACCTCATTTGAAACGGGATCCAAAAGGAAAACGGTGGCCAATCCCAAAGGCATGTTGGTAGCCGACTCCAGTACGCGGCCTTTTATCCTGAATGCCAATTGGTCGGGTCTTTCCATGCCATCATGGTTCAATCCACGAAATGCATAAATATCGTCGGCACCCATTCCTTCCGGGCGGTTCGAGCTAAACAAGCCTTCGCTTAGGTTTTCGGATAAAAGAATTCCGAAATCGTCATAGGAAGAGTTGATTGGTGCTTTCAGATTTTCAGGTTGTCCCCAGTAAGAGGTGTTCAACAGTTCACTTTTGAAAATATCAAGTCCACCATAGCCCATGTGCCCGTCGGACGCAAAAAATAGTAGCGAATTGGTTGCCCAATAGGGAAATACTTCGTTATCCGGTGTATTGATGGTTTCGCCTAAGTTCCGTGGCTGGGTCCATTCCCCATTTTCTAAGGTGGTAATGTAAAGGTCGGAACCCCCATAACCACCCGGCATATCCGAAGAGAAAATCATGCTTTGATTATCGGGCGAAAGTGCAGGATGTCCCACCGAATAGTTTTTACTGTTGAAGGGGAATTCGACAAACCGCAAGTTTTGGCCTTCTTCAATGTCGGCATAAAAAATCTTTAACAATGCCGTTCGGATGTTGCCTTTGTCTTTTCTGCGATCTTTTTCCACCGTTTTGGTTACATACACCCGTTTAAAGTCGGAGGTAAACGTTGCCGGCCCATCGTGGAACGGTTGGTTGAAATTCTGTTTCATTTCCTCCGCAGGTTGCAGCGGGCTCCATAAATTTTTATAATACTCGGGTTCCGTGTAGTGCAAATTCAGGTAGTTGAAATTGGTCCAGCCGTAGGTGTCGTCCAATTTGTCTTTTTTGCGATCGGAGGTAAAAACCACACCGCTTTTATAAAATGCAGGGCTGAAATCGGAATAACGCGAGTTAATGGATTCAACGTTTTTTATTTCTGCTACTGGCAGCAACTTTAACCAATCCTGAATTTCAATAGAATAGTTGTGAAATTTTTGTGCATTCAAACTGTCGGGATAAACTGTTTCGAAAGATTTAAATGCTCCGGCTGCCTTCTCATACAAGCCTAATCCGCGATACGCCTGCCCAAGGTAAAAGTAATTGATAGGGTCAGCACCGTTAATTTGTACTGCTTTTTCGTACCATTCGCGTGCTTTTCCCGTGTTGTTGGTAAGTCGATAGGAATCGGCCAGCATGGGTACGGCTTTTTCGCGTGTATTGGCATCATCCGACTCTACAGCTTTTTCTAAGTATGGAATTGCTTTCGCATAATCGAAGTACTGGAACAACCTTTCGGCTTTCTTCATTTGGGCATTTCCCTGAAAATGAATAACAAAGGAGAGTAGGAAGAGGAATAATAATTTTGTCCGTGTCATAATGTTTTTCTTATTGAATTAAGCCTTTGTTAAAAGTATCGCGGTGTTTTCATTCGTGTTTTCTTTGGGAAATCGAAGCCCAGCCGGATTTCGTGTGACCCTTTGTTGTACAATTGAAGGTCGTTCACGTACAAGTCGAACGAATAGCCCAGCCGAATGGCTTTGGTGATGTGAATCTCGGTGAGGAAAGTAACCGCCTGATTAAAACGGTATGACATTCCCACCCAGAAAATATCATTGAATAAAATGCTACCGTTTATATCCGTTTGCACTGGAGCATTTTTTACATATTTCACCAAAACCGAAGGGCGGAAAACCATGCGGTCGTTTAAAGGAATTGCTGCGCCCGACATGGCATAAAAGTGACGGGACAGGCGTGAAAAGGTATTTTTGCCTTCGTATTCCATCACTCCATATTCATTTTCCAGCAGTTGTTTCGATGAAATCCCTGCGAAGAAACGATTGGTTTGATAATAAAAACCAAGGTTAAAGTCGGGGCTGATTTTGCGTATATCCTGCGGGAGAAAAACCTCGTCGGGGTGCTGCGTGTTAATCATGCCCCAATTGTAATCGAAATATTTAATCCCGCCCTGAATTCCCATGGAAAACCATCCGTTGCTGGTTTGGATCCGGTAGGCATAGGTTCCCATAACTCCCTGGTCGATGGTTGGACCAATTTCATCCCGGTACAAATACAGACCCAGGCCTACTTTGTTGTTGTTGGTAACCGTGTGCGCTGAGAGGGTGAGCGTTTTTGGTGCGCCGTCGATTCCCACCCATTGGTATCGGTTGAGTAACTCCACGGTGGTCATTTCCTGACTGCCGGCATAAGCCGGGTTTACCACCAGTTTGTTGAACATATATTGAGTGAAAAGCGGATCCTGCTGGGCGGCTGCATTTAAGCCGCCCAAAAGCAGGAGTACCACTAATAACTTTTTCACGAGCCAATTTTTAGTGATGCTTGGATAACCAAAGCATGTTTTGCTCTTTTTCATTTCGATTGTATTTGTTAACCGGATGCTATATTCTTTCATGATCATAATTTCTAATGTTTGAATATTTCTATTACTGTTCACTTCTTATGTGCACCCATCCGGTGTATGATTTCAATCCGGTAATTTCCACGATGTAGAAATAGGTTCCATCGGGCACGAGATTTCCTTTTGCATTTCGTCCGTCCCAAACGGAATTCACGTTATCATAGCGGTCCAAGGCAATAATTTGGTCGCCCCATCGGTTGAAGATTTTCACTTTATTATCGGGGAAGTTTTCAATCCCTTCAATGATCCAGTTATCATTCACGCCGTCGCCGTTTGGTGAGAAGGCATTGAAGATGTTCAGGAACTTGTCCTGGTCTTCTTCAACATTCACCGTAATCCTATCCATCGCCCAACAGCCCGATTTGCCATCGGTTACTGTAACTTCAAAAATAGTGGTGCTTGTCAGGTTCACGGTTCCCGTTGTTCTTGCGTTCTCATCCAAAACTAAACCTGTTGGCTGCCAGCTATAGAAATAGGCACCCGAACCGTTTTCAACCTCTACCGAGAGTTTTGCCGGCTTATTGAAGAATACGGTTTGGTCGGGTCCTGCATCCACTATAATCTGGTCGTAGATGCGAAGCTGAATAGCATCGTAAATCGTATCGTTGCCACAAGCATTGTTCCCGATTACCTCCATTTGCAGGGTAATTGTTCCACTTTCGTTTTCACCCGGTACGTAGGTTGGGTTCATAGTCGCGGCATTTTCCAGTACGCCTGTTCCCGAACTTGACCAGTGAATAGAAGTGAAGTTACTTGCCTTCGCGTTGGAAATCACAATTGATTCACCGGCGCAGGTTGCCAGGTCACCACCTGCATCTGCAACAGGTCGTGCGGAAATGGTCAACAGTAATTTATCGCTGACCGCGCTGCACGGTCCCGTTGGGTTGCTGCTGATGGTCAGCATAACGCTTCCGTTTATAATATCTGCCCGGCTTGGTGTATAGCCAGCATTCAACAAGGAAGGATCATCGAACGTACCTGTTCCGGAAGAAGTCCAGAAAGTACTTTCTGCAAACATTGCTGCGGCATCTGAAACTACAAAGGTTTCATCTTCGCAAATCCATCCGTCGCTTCCGGCATTCACTAGGGGCTGACGATCAATATTCAGGGTCAGCGTGTCAAGTGCATCGGAGCAGCTACCTGCTGCAATTCCTCTGAATACCAGTTGTACTTCACCGGCTTCGATATCGCTTTGGCCGGGTGTGTAAACCGGACTTGAAATGTTCTTGTTGCTGAACGTTCCTGAACCGAGGGTAATCCACTCCACACCATACGTACCGTTGGATGAAACTCCTGTAAGCTGGTAACCATCGGTTTCGCATATCACGGCATCGTTTCCGGCAGAAACTACCGGTGATTTAAAGATGCTCAGTATCATGTGATCCGACTGACTGGCACAATCCGTTGAAGTTTTGATGGTCAGCACGGCAAAGCCATTGGCAATATCCGACTGACTTGGAACATACATGGCATTCACTACGGTTGGGTCAATAAAGCGACCTGTTCCGTTTGTAGTCCATTGCACCAAAACATTCTCGGGCGCCGTAGCTTCGGAAAGTCTGAACGAATCGCTTTCGCAAATTATAGCATCAGGTCCTGCATCGGGTTTGATACTTTCTTCGTCGGCATCTACCCAAACATTCTGGAAACAGAATCCGGGGTTCCCGGCCTCATCGTACGTGGTCCACTCAATCCGGCTTACGCCATGCTGGAATTCGTAGGTGAGTTCGGTACCCGAAGTAACTGTGTTGTCGGGGTTGTAGATGTAGTACGAAACACTTGCCGGCGCTTGCGAGCAGTTATCTGTAAAGACTGGCGGAACCAGTGCAACTGTTGCGCTGCATTCGCCCGCTTCGGCTACAATATTTAAATCGTCCTGACAATCTATTTGTGGTGCATGCCTATCCACCACCGTAATCCTAAAACTGCAAGAGCTACTTTGGCTGCTTCCCGGTTCAGAAATAAAGTATTTCACGGTGCTGGTTCCCAATTCGAAAACGTAGCCGCTAACATCATTAACTCCGCTGGCCGTTGTGCCGTCCGGATTCGTAACTTCCCAGATAACTTCCACCGGGCAGTTGCTGTTGGCCAATAGGGGCGACAGGCTGTTTTCGGTTGAAGTCCAGCTACAATTATCCGCATCGCTTTCTTTTACTAAATCAGGTTGACAAACGATGGTTGGTTCTTCCGTATCAATCACTTTAATGGTGAAGTTACAGTACGTCATATTTCCTGCCTGGTCGCTGGCACGGTATTCAATGGGGTAGGTTCCCGGGCTTAACACGTCGCCCTGTTTCGGGCCGCGGGTTTGAACCACAGTAACATCCGAACAGTTATCGCGTGCTACCGGAATGCTCCAGATTGCTCCGCCTTCGCAAGCACCGGGGAATAACCCGATGGTGAACGTTGTGCCCGATGGGCAATTCACGAACTCCGGCGCTTCTCTGTCGCGAACGGTAATGGTAACCGTACAGCTTACTGAATTGCCAATTTCATCCTTGGCAGTCCACGTAACATCTGTTGTTCCAACCGGGAAGGTTGCTCCCTTTAAACTGTGTCGGTTACCCCATGCACCGTAATCGTGCGAAACATCCACCGCCGTGCAACTTGCACTTCCGGATGCATCTAAACCGTTATCTGGTATGGTGTAGCCACAAAGTCCGGGAGTGTTGTTGAACGTGAATGTTGCTGTGGTGGGGCAAATTACTTCCACAGTGCAATCGCTGGCATTAATTTCCGTAGGATCACTAAAGTCGTTTGGATTGTTTCCTCCACCGGGTGCTGCATCCGAACCGTTATGCGAGCTATCCGTAAACAGATCGCCTCCCGGGTTATTTCCGGTAGCGGTTGCTGTATTAACATAGCTTCCGGCGGTGAGAATCTTCACCTTTAACAGAACAGCGCCTGAACGACCCACTTCTAATTTTGTGTTCTCATCGAGCATGTTGTCATTCAGCGTTCCGGCAAACGAAGTATTTACCGCGAAGTTTTCGCTGTAGATTTCTTCAATTTCAAAATTGCCGGCACCAAACACAGCATCCAGATTGTCGTAAACTGCAACATTTGAAAGGTCCACATCACCGTAGTTGCTTACTCTGAAATTGAACAACGCACTGTAGGAGCCGTCTGAATTCAATACCAGGTTTACGAGTTGTTTTGCCAATCCTATCGACGGATTGTCAGACAACAGGATTTCTGAAGTATCGGAACCATTAACCACAGTACCTCCGGGCGATGTTGCACGAGCAATTGCTTCGTTGGTGTAGGTGGTAACCAAGGGATCGCAGTTCTGAACTCTAACCGTTAACAGTACTGATTTTTTTATTCCAACCAGTAAGGTGTTGTTGGCTTCGAGCAGTTCTGTATCATCTACTCCGTCGTAATTGTAATTCAAATTCAAGTTTTCCGAGAGCCTGGTGATAACACTGAAACTGCACGTTCCTGTAAAGGCGTTCGCCAGATTATCGCTAAGGCTTAAAGAAGATAACAGGACATTTCCAGTATTCTCCAAGCTCAGTTCAAACGTTACTTCAACCGTTCCATCTGCATTTATTAATGTATTCACTGTTCTTTTCGTGAAATTAATAGACGGAGATTCACCGATAGTAATAGTCATTGTATCCGTTACCGCTTCACAAACATCGCTGTAGGGCTCAACACTTAAGACCAGGCTTACTGTGCCGGTTTGATTTGGGTTAGGAACGAAAACGGGAGTCAAGGTTTGAGTATCCTGCAAAGTTCCATCGCCAAGCAGTGTCCATGTAAAGGAGTCGTAATTGCTTGCTCTTGCATCGTAAATTTCATAATTCGAATTCGGCGAAATGTTTGCATCCCTTCCGGCGTAGGCAGTTGCCTGTGGCCAGAGCGTCAGCACCATATTGTCTTTTGCAATTCCGCACCTGCCGGAACCAAAAGCCGTCAACGTTAATTGAATTTGACCGTCAAATAAATCAGCCTTGCTGGGTGTATATATCGCTTCCAGTGAAGTAGCATCATCAAAAGTACCTGTTCCGCTGGTTGACCATTCAACACGGTCAGCATCAACAGCAGTTCCGCTTAATGCATAAGATTCGGTAGTTGAACAGATTTCTGCGTTACTACCTGCCGAAACCGTTGGCCGCTCCGGATAATCTATTTGAACCAGCACTTCACATTCGGCCACATTCCCGGCTTCGTCGGTAACTTTTAGGGTCACCACCATATCGTTGTTGATAATGGTTCCTGCCGGAATACTTTGCGTAATAATTACATCATCGGTACAATCGTCGTTTGCATCAGTAATTAATGCTGTAAGGTCAGGCAAAGTTCCCTGGCAGTTAATGTCCGCCACAATGGTTTGTGTTTCCGGACAAGTGAAGGTTGGTGCAGTTTGGTCCACTACCGTTACCGAAGTGGTGCAGGTAGAAGTATTTACACCGTCAGTCACGCTTATGGTAACTGTGGTAACACCAGTATTTATTGTAGTTCCTGTCTCGGGGCTTTGTGTGGCTGTAACGTTTGCGCAGTTGTTGCTCACGTTCAAATCACTAACAAAGTCGGGTACAATAGCTTCACAGTTTGCATCGGCAGTTAAAGATACCGGTGCGGGGCAATCCACAATCGGGGCAATGTTGTCTTCGATGGTTACGATTGCTTCGCAGGTACTGATGTTTCCTGCATCATCGGTTATGGTAAGAACAACAGTGTTTTCACCCAAGTCGTCGCAGGTGAATGTTGTAATATCGAGTTCCATGGAAGCCAGTCCACAGTTGTCAGATGATCCGGCGTTCACATCCTGCGGGCTAATGTGTACCGTTCCGGTCATATCTAACTGTCGGCTTATGTCTTTGCAAATCGCCACGGGTGGAGTAGTGTCTTCCACCACCAATAGTACATCGCAGCTTGAGGCATTCCCGTCTTCATCGGTCACCGTAACGGTTACGGTTAAATCACTGCTGATAACAGAGCCGGCAGCTACACTTTGTGTAACGGTGAGGTCTCCTTCAGAGCAGTTGTCAGCTGCATCAACCACTAAAGCTGTCAAGTCAGGTACAGTCACCTGGCAATTGTCATCGGCAAACAGTGTTTGTGTTTCCGGACAAGTGAAGGTTGGTGCAGCCGTATCTTCTTCAACTAAGGTAACTACCAAAGTTTCTGTACAGTTGTTTTTATCGGTAATGGTAATGGTAACCTCTCCTGCGGAAAGACCACTTACTGCATTTCCACTAACTGTTCCTGCTGATGAAGTAAATACATAAGGTGTTGTTCCGCCTGTTCCGCTCAGCATAATCCGGCCCGAATCATTACAGTCCGGATTGACCTGATCCACCAAAACAATTCCTAATTCTGTAGGTTCGGTTATTTTAATGGTTTGAATTCTGGAACATCCGTTTTCATCGCGAACGGTAACCAAATAAACTCCTGCAGGCAGATCATTAAATGTAGCCGATGGCTGTGCAGTCTCATTGCCTAACTGGTAGGAATAAGGCTCTGTTCCGCCTGTTGCAATCACGGTAAAACTTCCGTCGGAGCCGGCATTACAGCTCACATCCACGATGTCCGTGATTGTTAATATCAATTCATTGGGATCATCCACTTCAAATGCTCCGGATGCCGAACATCCGTTGGCATCGGTAACGGTGTAAATGTATCCTCCGGTTGCCAAAGCATCAAAAGCTCCGCTTGTGTTAATTTCACCCGTGCTCAGTGCAAAAGTGAAAGGTGCAGTGCCGCCTGAAGCAACGACTAATTGAACCTCTCCGTCTTCAAAACTATCGCAGTTGGCATCCGTTACCACCGGTGCACTTAGAATAATTTCGTCAGGATTGGTTAAAGTATAGGTTTCTGAGCTTACCGAACAGCCGTTTGCATCGCTTACTGTTACCGAATAATTTCCGGCAACGAGTCCGTTTGCGTTTTGACTGGCCTGACCATTGCTCCACACATAGGAGTATGGCGCAGTGCCACCCGATACTGTTATGTTAATGCTGCCGTCGGCGCTGCCGAAGCAAACCGGGTTGGTTAAAACGGGTGTTGAAATGGCCAATATTTGTTCAGCACCTGAAATTGTTACGCTTGCTGATGTCTCACATTCGTTTGCATCCGTAACGATAACGCTATAAACACCTTGTGCAAGTCCTGTTGCCGTGGCAGCAGTTTGTCCGTTGCTCCATACATAAGTATAAGGCGTTGTGCCTCCGGTGGCAACTATTGTTGCTGAACCATCTGCTGCTCCAAAACAGCTTTCGTTTTCGGAAGCTATGATTTGTGAAATCAGTAAAGTAGGTTCATCAATATCGAAACTCACTGTGTAGGTGCAGCCGTTGGCATCGGTCACCAACACATTGTAGCTGCCTTGTGCCAGGTTGTCGAACTCCCCGGAGTTTTGTGCAGTTTCGCCATTCAGACTATATCTGTAGGGCGCAGTGCCTCCGGTAACCGAGATTATTGCGGTAACGGTGCCCCCATTGCATAAGGCATCGGCAACATCAACGTTTGCAATCAGGTCGCTGTTGGTGTTAATAATGTTAAACGTAGTTTCCGCCGTGCAGCCCGTTGCTGTAGCTGTAAAGGTTGCAGTGTAGAAACCTGCTGGCAGATTGTCGAAGGTGACAGATGTGCCGGTTTGCGTGTTTCCGTTAACGGTGAAAGTTCCTGCTGTGCCGGAAGCTTCCGCCAAAGTAACTTCCCCAACAGTTGAGTTACAGGTAGTATTTTCAATGCCACTAGCCAGTAATTCCAATGCATCCGGTTGGGTCAGGGTATAACTTTCAGTAGTGGTGCAACCCATGGCATCCGTAACAATTACGGTATAAGTTTCAGCTGCAAGACCGCTTGGGTCTTCTGCGTTGAAACCGTTGTTCCATGAATAACGGTAGGGTGCTGTCCCGCCCGATACCGTAATATCAATGCTACCCGAGTTATCGTTGTAGCAATTTAGGTTGGTCGCAGTACCGGAAATGGCCAGTGCTTGTGTAGCACCTGAAATTGTTACGCTTGCTGATGTCTCACATCCGTTTGCATCCGTAACGATAACGCTATAAACACCTTGTGCAAGTCCTGTTGCAGTTGCAGTAGTTTGTCCGTTGCTCCATGCATAAGTATAAGGCGTTGTGCCTCCGGTGGCAACCACAGTTGCTGAACCGTCTGCCGCTCCAAAACAACTTTCGTCTTCGGAAGCCATGATTTGTGAAATCAGTAAAGTAGGTTCATCAATATCGAAACTCACTGTGTAGGTGCAGCCGTTGGCATCTGTGATTTGACAACCGTATTCACCCGGTGCTAAATCTGAAAAAGTATTTGAAGGTTGCTCTACACCATTCACTTTGTAGGTATAGGGTGCCGTGCCGTCAAAAGCCGTCACGGTTATTCTTCCATTATCAAAACCATTGCAAGTAACATCCTCATGCAAGGTTACGCGTCCGGTTAAATCACTATTGATATTTGTGATTTCAAAACTTGCTTTTGAAATGCATCCTGTTGCAGTTGCCTTAAAGGTTGCAGTGTACCAACCGGCTTGTAAATTCGAATACGTGGCCGGTGACGCTTGTTCTGTTCCGTTCAGGGACACGGTTCCTGCTTCATTTCCGGTTAAAAGAACCGAGCCGGCAGCATTACCGCAGTTTGTGTTCGTAATAACGCTCGCGGTTATGCTACAAGCACCAAAATCTACCGGGGTGGGTGCATCATTATTACCGGGATTTCCATCATCATCAGGATCGGGATCGCTGCCGTTTTGTGAAAGGTCGGACAAGGGACCACTTATAGATTCAGCGTTTACTTCAACACTGTTGTTGTAACTTCCCGGACTTAGAATTTTAACTTGCAATTCGATGTTGGTAGAAGCACCCACTTCCAGAATATTAGAAGTTCCTCCATTGTCCAGTAAGTCTGTATTACTATTCCCATTAAATGAAGTATTCACATCGAAAGATGTGCTAAAGAGCTGAACAACTTCATAGTTGCCGGCTCCAAAAGCATCCGTTAGATCTTCGGTAACCTGAACATCATAGAGTTGTGTATTTCCGTAGTTCTGCACCCGGATGTTGTATTTTGCGGTTAACGTACCGTCTTCGTTATACACCGTATTCACCAGCTGCTTGGCTACACCAATGGCCGGTTCGCAATTGGAAACGGTAACCCGGAGGCTGAAAGGCAAGCCCACGCAATTTGTTGGCTCCGGACCGGTTGGGGTAATCAGGTAAAGTATTTCTCCTTCGGCCGACCCCGCATTCGTAAGAACATCGCTAATCGGGCCAGTGCCGCTTTCAGTAAAACCGGTAACGGTTCCCACCGTATTTGATGCCGTCCACTCGAAAGTGGTTCCAGTGGTGAATGAAGTAGGTATATACTCCAATTCCGAGGCACTGCAAACTGTAACCATGGATACGCTGGAAACGATTGGGGTTGGGTTAACCGCAATAGTAAAAGTCTCAGCCTCTCCGGAGCAGCTTTCGTCATCTTTGGTATAAGTTGGCGTTACTGCTATGCTTCCGGAAATTGGGTTGTGCGTATTATTTGTTGCCGTAAACGAAGGAATAGTTGCCCCGGAGCCACTTGCAGCCAGGCCTATGGCTGGATTTGTATTTGTCCAGGTATAAGTGGTTGTTCCATCGGTTCTGGTAGTTTCGAAAGTCACTGGTGTTGTTGCTGAATTATTGCAAAGCTCCTGGTCATCAATTGCATTTATCTGAGCAGAAGGGTTGACCGTAATTGTAAAGCTTTTGCTATTTCCTGTGCACGCCACCCCGTTGTTGGTGAAAGTAGGAGTAACTTCAATACTCGCGGTAATTGCAGCCGTGCCCGGGTTGGTTGCTGTGAAATCCAGGTTCCCTGTTCCGATAGCTGCCAAACCGATATCGCTATTGCTATTCGTCCACGTATAAGTGGTTGTTCCACCACTGTTTTGTGTGCCGAAATCAATCGTAACCTGGTCAGAATTACAAAACAGTGCATTGCCTACATCGCTTACCTGAGGTTCAGGGTTGATGGTGGCAGTTACTGTAAACTCTGCACCCACACATCCGTTGTCCGCAACCGGAACAACCGTGTAAATAACATTTACAGGTGCAGTTGTAGCATTTGTGTATGCATCATCTTCAATTTCATTCGCTAATAAACCGTTTCCTGTTGCAGGATTACCTGCAGAAGCAGTTAATCCATTTTGATTGATCGCTGTAATATTAAAAGAAGTGGCTGCCACACCCGTACCGGCAGGCAATGTAAAAGCAAGTGCTTCATTCGAACAAACAGTAAGGGTTTGGTTGGCAACACGAGGTTCTGGTTCAACCGTTACAAGCACCTCAAGTGGAGTACCTACACAACCTTCAAAAATTGGATAAACTGTGTAAGTTGCCGTTTGGTCAACGGCGGTGGTATTTACCAAATTATCCGTAATGTTCGCTGCGCTTCCCGGCGAAGTGCGCGCAGTTCCTCCGGTAATGTTTCCGGCTTCACCTGAAATGGTGGGTGCCGCATAGTAAAAGGTTGTTCCTGAAACAGTAGAACTTAAAGTAATATCTGTGGAATTGCTGCTACAAATGGTTTCATTATCAGCCGAAACGTTTGGTGTTGGGTTAACCGTAACCACCAAATCAAAGTCTTCACCCGCACAAATGGTTGGACCGGTTGGGCTGATAAGGTACCTAACAACTATTGGCGCAGTTGTCTCGTTCGTCAATTCTTCAGTAATGGGATTGCCAGTTTGGCCGGTAACTGCAGCATTGGATATACCGGCAACGGCATCGCGGCTCCATGTATATGTTGTGCCGGTAGTTGCACTCGTAATCGTATAATCTACAGATGATTCATTGCATATTGTTATTGCAGAAGCACTATTAACCATAGGCGTTGGATTAACAATGATAGTTGCTGTGATTGGAGCCGATTGACACTCGCTTGGCTCCGGTCCGTTGGCGTAAATTGTATAGCTTATTGTTTGTGGGGCAGTTGAGCTGTTTTCTATAATCGCTGACGGAATATCACCCGTGCCGGAAGTGGGCTGTGTTGTGGTTATCCCGGCTGGAGAATTTCTTGTCCAGCTATAGGTTGAAAATGGAAGATTGCTCGAAAGCTCCATAACGACACTTGTTTCGCCATCGCAAAATTCTTGCGCCGTATTTGTTGCTGAAACAACAGGGATTTCGTTTATGATAACAGTTGCCTCTTGTGTAGTGAGCGTATTGCAATCACTCACCAAAGCACGGAAAAAATGACTGCCAACCGAAAGGTCATTTGCGGTAGAGTAGGTACGTGCATTGGCTCCTGCACCACCAGTAACATTCGACCAGTTTGAGTTATCTGCACTGTATTGCCATTGGTAGGTGTAAGTACCTGTTCCCCCGGAAGCATTAACTGACATCGAATAAGTTTCGTTTTCGCAGGTTTCGCCACCCACAGGATCAGTGATTTCCAAATCCTCATAACGTGTAATTCGCATATCACTATACGATGTACAAGTACCATTGATAGTGGTCCAGCGCAGGACGTAAGTCCCCGGTTCGGTAATTCCCGAAACTTCCGTATTTGCTTCTGTCTCATCTGCGAAAGCAACGGTTGCTGCCACAGGTTGTGAAACTACCGACCAAGATCCAGTTCCAATATCAGGAATATTTCCGGCAAGAGTAGTGGAGTTTTCGTTACAGAATTGCTGATTGGGTCCTGCGACGGAAGGTGTAGGTTGTTGATAAATTTCAACGGTTACATCTTCAGAGTTTGGAGTGCAAGTTCCGTTACTGATTGTATAGCGGAAAACATAGGTCTCACCATCAACAATCCCGGCAACTTTTGTGGAAGGCTGATTTGGATTCAGAAGGATTGTTGGTAGCCCTGAAACCTGAGTCCAAAGCCCGGTTCCAACCGTAGGAACAATGTTGGTGAGCGTCAAATCTCCATATTGACAAATATCAATCTCAGCCATTGCTTCCGGCACTGATGGTTCGGCGTGATTAGTCAAAACTACTTCATCAGTTGAAGTACAGAATTGAGTAGAAGTTTCCCATGTGAAAGTATAAGTTTCACCGGGGGTTAAGCCTGAAACAGTGGCCATATTGGAATTCACATCGCTAAATGTTACGCCGGATGGTATGTTGGTCCATTCACCTGTTCCGGTACCAGGAGCATTCGCGCTCAAGGTATATTCAGTGGCATTACACAGTTCGTCATCGGCACCTGCATCTGCCTCGGTGGGAATTTCGTAAACAGTAATTGTTACATTATCTACTTTGGGATCACAAACGGGGCCATTGGTAACCGTCCAGGTAAAAACATAGTCGGCAGGATCGCCATTGCTTTGCGGACCAAGATCGGTGATTAGTGAATTGTATAGAATTGGCGATACAATAGTTGGATCCGGTGCATCACCAGTTTTCGACGTGAGCGTCCACTCTCCAACACCCACCGTCGGATTACCGGCAAGCATAGAAACCTGAGAATCACAAACTACATCTTGTGCATCACCGGCTTCGGCTATAGACGGTGGTTGGTAATTGCTTACCCTCACTTGATCTTCGTTGCCACATTCGCCGTTGGAAATTTTCCAGGAAAAAAGAAACACGCCATACTCAGCACCTGGGCTTGGGGTAAAAACAGCATTCGGGCTATTTATATTATCAAAAGTACCACCTCCCGGACTGGATAATACAATCCATTCCCCGGTGTAGTCATCTGTCGGATCGTTCCCAGTTAAAGAGAACGAGGAAGCATCGCACCATACCTGGTCAGATCCTGCTTCTGCGTCGATTGGTGGTGTTACCAGATTTATGCTAACCTGATCGGAACTGGTACAGCCGTCTATAGCAATGGTATATTCAAAAATATAGACATTGCCTGCAACCAACCCGGAAGCTGTTGCTGAGTTGGATGAAGTTGATGTCAGGGTCATCGGAAAATCAGTTAGCTGTGTCCAGGTTCCTGTACTGTTTTCATTTCCTACCAAATCTACGGAAGTAGTTTCATCGCAATATTCCTGGTCAGAACCGGCATCGGCTGCCGGTACCACCGTGATTTTTATGTCAGCTGTAGAAGCATCACAATTGGCGCCGCCGTAACTGGACCACCGGAGTGTATATTCTCCCATAATCAAACCGCTAACGGTGGTAGTTGGAGAAGCAATATCTCCGAAATTAGGCGTATTCGGGCCGCTCACCAAACTCCACAAACCATTCGCTACTGAATTGGCCTCAAGTGTAGTAGATGTTTCTCCGCATAAGCTCAACTCCGGACCGACAACTGCTGTTAATCCGGGTTCTGAAACATCAATCACAACCGTGTCTCTTTTGGTTTCACAAGCATTGTTGGAAACCTCCCATACAAACTTATAAACTCCGCTCACCAGGCCGGTAACCTCCGTGTTGGGATCGTTTAAATCTTCAATATTTAATCCGCCTGCTCCTGCAATTTGCACCCATTTTCCAGTACCAATTTCTGGTAATGTGGCGCTTAACTGAACATTGTCGCCGCAAATAAATTGGTTGGCTCCCGCAACGGCATCACTGGTTTCCGGTGAAATGGTTACTTGCACCGTATCAACGGTAGAAGTACATGAGTTGTTATCAATTCTCAGTTCAAAAAGATAGGTACCGTCTATTGCTCCGGTTACCGCAGTGATGGATTGATTGGGATTAACAATGGTGGGTGAATTAGGACCGCTCACCATACTCCAGGTGCGATCTCCGGGCGTTTCTAAAGTGCCATTTAATTCAAAAACAGTTGTGCCGGTATCTAAACAAATGTCGTCGCCTGCATTGGAAGCAATCGGTCCGATTACATCCGATGTGGTAATCGTCATATTTTCGCTGATACTCCCGCAAGCATTGCTAATAGTCCAGGTTAGGGTATAGGTCTCGTTAGCAACCAAGCCGTTAATCATTGTTTTCGGATTGGTGGGATCAACAAATGCTTCGCCCGAGTTTTGAGGCGTAATGGACCACAGCCCGGTTTCATTCAATACCGGTTGATTGGCATCTAAATAAATGGGGGTTTCAATACAAACATCATTTTGATGGGGTCCTGCATCAGCTTGCGTGGGTTCGGTATCCGCTACAATAACCCTGGTATCTACCTGATTGGCATCGCAGGCGGAGCCGCCGGAGATTATCCAGCGGAAAACATAGGTGCCATTTATTAAGCCATTTATCGAAGTGCTATTGTCATTTTTATCTACAATGTTAGCAGCGTTTGGTCCTGAAACCTGCGACCAGGTTCCATAACCCTGATCCGGGACATTTCCGGTTAGCTCGGTGCTGGTAATGTTGCAACCCAATAACTGATCGGTTCCAATACTTACTCCATCCGGTTCTTCGGAAACAATTATTTTCACTTCTTCAAATAGGGTTTCACACTGTGAACCGGTTGCGGCAAGCTTACGGAACTGAACAATATAAGTACCCGATTCGGTTAAACCCACAATACGCTGGGGGTTGCCGTTCGAGCGTACAAAATCTGTTGGGATGGTGGTATGAATCGAAGTTTCGGGTCCGCTTATAATCCGCCATGAGACGGCACCGTCGCCCGTGTGGTTAAAGTTCACATCTGCCGAAGTCTCTCCACAGAACAAACGGATGATTTTTTCGGGTAATTCCAGCGTGAGCTGCTGTGCAAAACTGATGGTAACATTTGCAACGTTTTCGCAGTCGGTTTCGGTGTTACGTATGGTGTAGGTAAAAGAATAATTACTCGTTCCATCCAATCCGCTTGCGGTTGCTATATGGTTGCCAGCGTTGGAAATGATGGTAGCCGGTCCACTGGTTTGCACCCATTGCACCGTTTCGTTGATGAATTGAGGTGCAGGTGCACGAAGCACTACTTCTGTCCGGCCATCACAAAAAGTGAGCGATTGATTGTCGCCAGCACCAGTAACATCTACGGTTGGCGGTGGCACCGTTATAATCATGCGATCGCTTCCCGAAGCGCAGGGTCCTATAACATCCCACTGCAATACATACGTTCCTTCAATTAAATTGGAAATGCTGCTGTTATTATTGTTTACATTGGCAATGGTGGGTACATTGGGGCCACTTACTATGGTCCATGTGCCTATCTGTCCGCTCACGCCGTTACCACCGTTGGAAGCAGCCAGGTTGGTGCGTTGTGTGGTGGAATAGCAATTGCTCAAAATTTGATCGGGTCCTGCATTTACGGGTGAAGAACCGCCCATATTGGTAATCACCACCTCATCCGTGCTGACACATTTATTGGCTCCTACAATGGTCCAAACCAGTGTGTTCGATCCTGACATTCCTTCTGTTGCAGTAAAAGAAGAATTAGGATTGGTTGGGTCGTCAATAGATATACTGTTATTGTTACTTTTAATGCACCACATCCCGGTTTCATTCGCACCGAGTGGGTTAGCTGCAAGATTATGGATGCCGGGACATACCTGCTGATCCGGTCCGGCATCAGCCTTTGTTATTGGCAATACTGTGTGCGTCACATCCTGGTACACAAAGGAGCCGTCAGCACAGGTTGCAGACAACCGGAATGTCATGGACGTATTGGGCGAGGTGCCTACTACCTCTCCTTCTAAGGCTTCGGGTAAAGAAATAATAGCGGTAGGGCCACCAACTTGTTCCCAGTTAATTGTTCCCTCCTCAATTAAGCCGGCAGCAGTTCCTCTTAGCAATACGGTTTCGGTATCGCAAAAACTTCTCGGCACACCGGCATTCACCGTACAGTTTTGAGCCTTAACCTGAGAGATAAATAAAATAGAAACAGCCAGCAGAGATAAAGCATTAATTCTGCCAACACGGTTTATTCTGAATTTTTTCATTATGAAGAATGTTTTTTCGATTTAAGTGCAATACCTTGATGTTATTCCCATTGAAGTTAATACGTGGTAAATGCTTCAAAATGAGCGTTAGTTCTATATTGTTAAACGGGGTAATGTATATCGAGGGCGAATTTCGATTTTTATTGCAAATGTGCAGCAAAAAGACCTACTACATACCTACAACAATAGTGGGCACGTGCGTGAATGTGCTTGAATATCAGATCTTATTCGGAATTCCTGCAAATGAATTGAATAGCAGGTATTTAACTCTTTTTATATTCAGGATAGCGAGTATAAGTACTGGTATAAATCGACGTGAGGGGGTAAATTGAGTTTTTTTCTGAGACGGTTTTTTTTTGTTTGCACCGAACGATGTTCAATAAACGTGTATTGTGCAATTTCTTTGGAAGAGAAGTTGAGGAAAATTAAAGCACAAAACGATAGCTCGGAATTTACCAGGTCGGTATGTTTTTCCATAAGGCTTTTGCAAAAATCCGGATAGGCCTCTTGAAAGGATGCAAGAAAGGCGGGGTCGTTTTTTTGTGCCAAAACAATAACCTTTTCCAACGATTCATTGAATTTTTGTTTCAGTTCTGTCGCTTTTCTTTTTGCCTCGTTAACTAGGTTTTGTTTTTTATTCAACTTAAACCGATAGCTTATTCCGCCGGTGATGAAAAGAATCAAAAAGCCACCTGTAAGTAGCAAGATAATTCGGCGGGCTCTTTGAGTTTTTTTTTCTGTTTCATTTTTAAGAATTATATCTAAAACAGGTTCAGAGGCATTTGATTTTTCTCTGGCCAACTCATTTTCTACTTCCATAGCTTTATCCCGGTAATACTTTACCGAATCGGCAATTCCTTTCTCGGAAAACGCTGATGCTATTTTTTTATACAACGGTGGGAGTTCATTTTTTAGCCGGGTTTGATTTATGTTTTCTAAGGCTTTGAAATAGTAGTGCATTGCTGAATCTACATTTCCCTGCGCTATTTCATTGTTTCCCCACCAAAAGTAGGTATTAGAAGTGTACGGAAAATTATATTTTGTGCATAGTTCCAGCGACTGACGGAAGAAATAGGTGGCCGAATCGTATTCAGTTTGTTCCGAATAGTATTCGCCCTGCGTACTGTGCAGATTGATCAAACTTCTGAAAACAAAAGATTCATCCATGGTTTGCAGAAGTTGTCTGTTCTTTTCGATATAATAAAGTACGGAATCCTGCATCCCTAATGTTTTATAAACAACTCCTAAATTTTCGTATGCTAAACTGGTAAGATACTCCCTGTTTTGTTTTTTGTCTATTCGGTTAATGTTGTCCAGTCCTTTTCTAAACTCTCGTATTGCTGCCTGGTTAAGGCCTAAAGTGCTGAAAATCCGTCCACGGATCCGTGATATTTCGGATAATTGTTGTGGGTGTCCCTTTGAAAAGGTTTCATTCTCCGATAAGGAAAGATATTCCAACGATTTTTCGTAATTGCCATAGTTATACAAGGCCTGCCCAATAAAAAATGCAGCTCGTGATATTCCTGATGAATAGTGTATTTGCTCACTTTTGGAAAGTGCTTTGAGGGCAGTTTGCATACTGGACTCAACATCTACGTCTATTGTGGCCTGATACGATATGGCAAGCAAGCTATCAATTTCCTGTATGCTCTCCGAGGGGGTTTCTCTGGCATACACGTTAAATGAAAAACAGAGTAGTAGAAATGAAATCCAAAGCTTAACCATGTTTCTTTTTCTAAAAAAATGTAGTTTTCTGCGTCAATTTTTCATAAAAAATGGGAGTTTGTTCCCTGAAAACAGCCAACGTACTATTAGTATCGGGCACATTGAACAAACATCCCTTTGACAATAATAGGAAATAATATTGAAATCCTACCGAATGAGAGTACTTCTGTTTTCGGTGTCGTTAGCTTTAAAACAAGAGAATTAATGAAATAAGCGGCAAATTTCAACATAAAAACGATGAGAGGTTGCCGTTTTCGAATTTTTATTGCCATTCATTTCTTTCGGAACTAATTCTTGGCTAACTTTATCAGCATCAAATTTATTAAACAAATTTTATGTCAATCATAAACGGACCAATTGGTCTCTACACCGATTTCTATGAACTGACCATGGCGCAGGGATATTTTTCGTCGGGGAAAAAAGACGAACAAGCCACCTTCGATTATTATTTTCGCACCAACCCCTATCGTGGCGGGTTTACCGTGTTTGCCGGCTTACAGGATTTTTTGGAATTGCTGTCTGACTTTACCTATAGCGATTCAGACCTGGAATACCTCAAAGAGCAAGGATTCGAATCCGGTTTTCTCGATTACTTAAAAGGCTTCCGTTTTTCCGGAAATATTCTTTCTGTGCGCGAGGGTGAAATTGTCTTTCCCAACGAACCCATTGTGCGGGTGAACGGGAATATTATCGAATGTCAGTTGATCGAAAGTTTTCTACTTAACATTTTAAATTTCGAATCGCTGATTGCCACCAAGGCTTTCCGGGTGAAACTGGTAGCAGGCGGACGGCCGTTTTCCGATTTCGGGATGCGCCGGGCGCAGGGTTTTGGCGCGCATCATGCAACCAGGGCGGCCTGTATCGGTGGTGCGGGCAGCACTTCTAATACGTTGGCGGCAAAAATGTTTAACGTCCCGGTGTCTGGCACACAAGCACATAGTTGGATACAAGGTTTCGACAACGAACTGGAAGCATTTCGGGCCTATGCCAGGGTGCATCCCGGAAGCACCACCTTACTTGTGGATACCTACGACACGCTTCGCTCGGGCATTCCCAACGCAATTAAAGTGGCGAAAGAAATGGAACACGACGGACACCGTTTGCAAGGCATTCGTTTAGACAGTGGTGACCTGGCCTACCTGAGTAAGGTTTCCCGGAAAATGCTGGACAACGCGGGACTCGATTATGTTAAAATTGTAGTATCCAACCAACTAAACGAATTTGTGATAAACAGTTTGCTGAAAGACCAAAACGCTGCAATCGACATTTTTGGAATCGGCACCGAACTGGTGACCGGAAAGCCCGATGCTTCGTTAGACGGGGTGTATAAACTCTCGGAAATAAATGGGTTGCCAAAAATGAAGCTTTCGGAGAACATCATCAAAACCACCTTGCCGGGTAAAAAGCAAATTGTACGTTATTTTGATGAATCGGGCAAATTTTACCGTGATGCCATTTTGCTTGAAAATGAAAACCCTGACGAAATAGAAACTGTCTATCACCCGATTTATGCCGAAAAAAAATCATCGGTAAAAGGGATGAGCTCAGAATTGCTTTTAAAAGAAGTAATTGTACGCGGTGAAAATCGACTGAAACCGGAATCTGTTTTTGATATTCACAACTATTTGTTAGAACGTGCGGAATTTTTGGCCGATGAACATAAACGTTTTATCAGCCCGCACATTTATAAGGTTGGAATTTCGAATAAATTAATGACGATGAGGAATAATTTGGCGAAAGGGTTGAAAGCCCCCTCTAACTCCCCCCTGCCTAACGGCAGGCAGGCGTAGGGGGAGGATAAGAAGACAGCAGCAGCGGAGCATAGATCCGCTGTGGAGACGGAACAAAACAGCGGAGCATGCTCCGCTGTGAAAAAGTTAAAGAGAAATATGACAGTAATTATCCGTCCTACATTGGTGTTAGACAAGGAAGTAGCTTTACGGAACATCGAAAGAATGGCAAAAAAAGCGGCAGCGCATCATCTTAGGTTCAGGCCGCATTTTAAAACGCATCAGTCGGTCGAGGTTGGGGAATGGTTCCGTCCGTTTGGCGTGGAAGCAATTACGGTTTCATCGGTGCGAATGGCCGAATATTTTGCAGCTAACGGCTGGGATGACATCACTTTGGCTTTTCCGGTGAATCTGCTTGAACTGATCAACATCAATCGTCTGGCCGCCAGCATCAAGCTAAATGTTCTGGTTGAAAGCAAAGAAGTGGCAAAAGTGTTGGCAGAACAGGTTTCACATCCGCTTGGTGTTTATCTTAAAATCGATGCGGGTTCCTACCGTACGGGAATAGCAGCCTCGAATACGGCGGTGATCAGTGCAATTTTGAATCTGCTTGCGATCAACAAAAAACTATCGTTCAAGGGGTTTCTAACACACGCGGGGCAAACTTACAGTACAAAATCAACGAACGAAATTTTTAGCTGCCACTTCGATGTTTTGCTTAAATTGAATAAACTAAAAACGCTGTATCAACGGAATTTCCCAAACCTCGAAATCAGTATAGGCGACACGCCATCGGCAACGCTTTGCACCAATTTCAACGGGGTGGATGAAATCCGTCCGGGCAATTTTGTGTTCTACGATTTAATGCAGCAAAATCTCGGCGTGTGCAGCTTTGACGATATTGCCGTAAAAATGGTTTGCCCCGTTGTTGCGAAACATGTGTCGCGCAATGAGATTGTGATTTACGGCGGGGCAATTCACCTCTCGAAAGAATCCATCATTAACATCAACGGAAAACCAATGTACGGACGAATTGTTATCAACCGGAATGGAATCAAAACCTTGCTCGATCCTTTAAATTATGTCTCCAAACTTTCGCAAGAACACGGTATTTTGAAGGTAGAACAGCAGCAGGTTAAGAATTTTCAGGTTGGCGATCTGGTCAGTATTATTCCCGTGCATTCCTGTTTAACCGCCAATTTAATGGGGCATTACCAAACTATCGACGGGGAGGTTATTGAAATGATTCCGAGGCATTAGAAGAGTTCCGGGTTTAAAGTTCAAAGTTTTGAGTTGAAGAAAGTTCAAAGCCTGCCAGCCTGAAAGACATTTTTCCGTCAGTAAAACGGAAGTTAATACCTTCCGTACCCGTTTTTTCAATTAGAAATTGGTTTAAAACAAAGGAAACTGCTCGTAAAAGATTCTCCTGAGACTCAAATAATGCATTCATTTTTGTGTCGATTCATTACGACGAAAGTAATGCAAAAATGTCGAGTGCAATCGACATTTTTAATGAATATTTGAACTTTCTTTACTTCACCGGCACATTTTCCAACACGTTCAGCAGGAAATCCCAGTATTTTTGTACCGTTGCGATGTTCACTTTTTCGTCGGGCGAGTGCGGGTATTTAATGGTGGGGCCAATGGAAATCATGTCCCAGTTGGTGTAAGTTGACCCTAAAATTCCACATTCCAATCCGGCGTGCATGGCCAGCAGTTCCGGCTTTTTGTTGAATTGCTTTTCGTACAGATTTTCCATTATCCCCAGAATTTCGGAGTTTACGTTGGGTTTCCAGCCGGGATAGCTGCCTTCCACAACCACATTGGCTTTTGCCAGTTGAAACACCGACTCTAAGCGCGATGCCAGTGCCAGTTTTGCCGATTCGGAGAAACTGCGGACAAGGCAACTTACTTCCACGGTTTTGTTGTCCGATTTCACAATGGCAAGGTTCGATGAGGTTTCAACCGTGTCGGGCATAGTGTCGCTCATGCGCACCACATCGTTGGGTGCCGCCCAAACCGCGTTGGTCAACCTTTTTTGCAGCGATTTCAACATCAGCTTTTTGGGCATTTGAGCCGGTTCAACACTAATGCTTAGGTTTGGTTCTACGTTTTCCAATTCGATTTTAATGGTCTCTGCCAAAATATTTACCAGTTCGATTAAACTGTCTGTGTTTTCAGTTTTCACCGCTATCAGGCCGAATGCTTCGCGTGGGATGGCATTTCGCAAACTTCCGCCATGGATATCCGCTAATCGAACGCCCAGTTTTTCATTTACTTCTTTTAAAACGCGGAAGAAAACTTTATTGGCATTCCCTCTTCCCAAATGAATATCAACGCCCGAATGGCCGCCTTTTAAGCCTGTTACTTTCAGGTTGAAGGCTGTCATTTCTTTAGGTATTTTTTTCGACAGTTTGTTCTCGAAGCTTGCAACCACATCGATTCCACCGGCGCAGCCAACGCTAAAGGTGCCTTCGTCTTCGGTATCGGTATTTAAAAGGATATCACCATGCAGCAAACCTTCTTTTAAGCCTTTTGCCCCGTCCATACCGGTTTCTTCGGTGGCGGTCAACAGTACTTCTATTGGCCCGTGTTTTATGGTTTTCGATGCCAATATCGCCAAAGCCGAGGAAACTCCGATTCCGTTGTCGGCGCCCAAAGTGGTGCCGTTTGCGGTTACCCATTCGCCGTCGATAAGGACTTCGATCGGGTCCGTTTCAAAATCGTGGGTTTTGTCGCTGTTTTTTTGTGGCACCATATCCAAATGGCCTTGAAGGATTATGCCTTTGCGGTTTTCCATTCCCGGCGTGGCCGATTTGCGGATAATCACGTTTCCCGCTTCATCTTTCAGGGTTTCCAGGCCTAAGCTTTCGCCAAAATTAACGGCCCAATCCTGGATTTTATCTTCGTGGTTGGATGGCCGTGGAATCTGTGTCATTTGGTGGAAGGTTCCCCAAATTTCTTTCGGTTCAATATTTTTAATTTGTGTCATAGTAGTATTTATTTGTTTCGAGTTCAAAGATCAAAGTTCAGAGTTTCGAGTTCAGAGTTTCGAGTTCAGAGTTTCGAGTTCCAAGTTGCGAGTTCAGAGTTCAGAGTTTCGAATTCTCCACTTCGATCTTCCGTCTTCCGACTTCCGACTTCCGACTTCCGACTTCGGTCTTCCGACTTCGGTCTTCCGACTTTCCCCCTCCTACCTCTTAATATTCGGCAACTCCAGCCCGTAGCCTTTGCGCTTGTCTTCGGCTTTTAGCCATATCGCAGTTAGCAGAGCCAAAACTGTAAGTCCGACAAAAATGGTCCACGTAGTTTGATAGTTGTAGGTAGTACTTTCTCCGGCGGCTTTTGCTGCTGCCACACCAGGGTTGGTTTTGTCCAGCACAATCCCTACGGCGAGGGGAATTCCCCACAATCCAAAATTCTGTACCCAAAAAATTACAGCATAAGCGCTTCCCAATTGTCTTTCGGGAATAATTTTTGGTACCGATGGCCACATTGCCGAAGGAACCAGTGAAAAGGCAATTCCCAATAAAATTACATTAAAGAAGGCAGCAACCACACTTGTTATAAGAGGCAGGTAGAAAATAACGTGAACGACAATCAGAAGAACTGAGCCCAGAATCATAATGGAAGCACCTTTGCCTTTTTTGTCGTAGATACTCCCAAAAATAGGCGTTAAAAGCATGGTGCCAAATGGAACAAGGCTGGGCAGCAAACCGGCCCACTCTTCGCTTACTCCAAATTTGTTCACCATCAGGTCGGGACCATATTTGTAGAACGGGAAAACCGTAGAATAAAAGAATACACACAATAAGGCGATTAACCAGAAACCAAGATTTCCAAAAATGACGTACAGATCGGAAAATTTGAAAACGTCATCGGCGGAATAGCTTGCTTCTTCCTTAATTTGCGTGTCCAGTTTTCTGTCTAACGTATTGTAATAGAAAAAGCCAATCAGGCCTAAAACCAAAAATACGATTACGATTAGGATGGTGGTAGGCACGTCGTAGGTATTGGCAATTTTTGCCCCGAAAGCCAGCGGTGCAAACGAGCCCAAACGGGCAATTGCCACTTGCATGCCCATGGCGAGCGCCATTTCTTTTCCTTTAAACCATTTTGCGACTGCTTTCGAAACGGTAATCCCTGCATATTCGACCCCAACTCCGAAAACAGCAAATCCAAATGCTGCCCAAAAAACCTGAGTGGTCAGGTCCAAGCTGAAAATAGGAATATGGATCGGCACATCCGGACTTCCAATCAGACCTTTAAATGCCGCATATTTTATTGATGCCCCAATGATCATTATCAAGGACGATGCGATTGTGCTTATACGAATACCGAATCTGTCGAGAAAAACCCCTACAAATATCAGCATCAGCAGGAAGACATTAAATAATCCGTAGGCGCTGGTAATGAAGCCGTAATCTGTACTATCCATCCCGAGGGAACGCTCCATAAGAGGTTTCAACGGCGAAATCACTTCGGTAAACATATAGCCCCCGAACATGGTAAATGATAAGATTACCAAGGCCGTCCATCGCGCTTTGCTGGAGTCGCGTAGTGTTTGTTTAATTAAATCAGTCATGCAATTTTATTTTATTATTTTCAGGAATGAGAATTCCTATTTTTTTATTACCGATTGAATAGCACCGGTCTCGGGATGAAATTTTACCGTGTAGCCGCCCCGTAACCAATCGGCTGGAACAGGGGCAACCACGCCAAATTGTGCAATGGCTGTGCGTGCCGACGAAATAACGGATAATTCGCTGATGATGTTGATGTTGGCGATAGCAGGAATACGATAATACAATCCATCCGAAGCTTCCAAAGTACTTCCGGCAGCGGCGAGACTGGCCGATTTGTCGTTTAATGCTTTTTCCAGTTCAAATTCGATGGTAACGGGTCTTCCTGAGAGGTCGCTGGCAGGCACTACGCCTTTTTCGTCTGACACACGGAAAACAACTTCGCCTTTTCCGGTTGATTTTGTGGGAATGAAATCGAAACTGAAAACGTCCTCGGTCTGTACCGTACGCCCCACGAAAAGGCTGAGGTAGTTATTTTCGATGTTTTTCAGTTCTTCGAGGCTTACTTTGTAGGCCTCACCGTCGGGATGAAATTCGTCAAGCAATCCTGCCACCATTTCGTAGCGGGCGTGCCGGCTTTCCATTATCCGTTTAGCCGCTTCGGCAATTTTCTGGTCTTCACCCACACGTATCGGGCGGAAGCCGTTGGTGGAATCGCCTGCAACATATAAAGGTGAGTCGTTGAAATAATCGAACGAAAAACCGTCGTCCGGTTGTGGTGCTGCAATAATTTTATTGGTTTTCACGGCTTTGGGCAGCCCTTCCGGTATGTCTGAATTGAATCCCTTAAGTATTCCTTCCGAGGTGAGCGCCAGTAGATTACCCGGTTCGCCCATGGCTTTATATACCTGTTCGGGATCCGGTTCGGCAAATGTTTCGATACGTACTTCGGTGATTTCGCATTTTGACGAAGCCTGTCTTTTTGCGTTTTTTATCCCCAGCAACTGGTCGGCATAGCCAGCATAAGGTCCCGGCTGGTAGCTGGTTTTCAGGGTTTTTACATGCACTGTGATACCCGTGCGCGGAAGCGAATAAACTACTCCTTCCGTTGCGCCTGGAGCAGCAACTTCATCGTCTTTTTTGCTTCGTTGACCGTAAACCGGTACCGTTAACACAATCGCAATTAATAATGCTAAATACTTCATAATCAAAATTGTTTTTTATAAAGTCCCAAAAGTATCAAAATTATTTTGAATGTTTAGTCATTTTAGTCATCCGATGAATCGTCAATTAATCGAGCTTCAAGTTTCAAGTTTGCTGCATTTCGCAACTTATTCATCGGATGACTTTTAGGGAGTACGGGCTTGTATAACCAGTCCTAAAAACAGGTAACTTTCAGGCTCATCATATTAGCAACAAATCCTATTTGTCGCCAATTTGAGAACGATGTAATTGGTGAACATCCCAGCCGGAATCGCTGCCAGTGTTATCAGAATATCATAATTATCGAAGGTTTTCCATGGGATGCAATGGATGAGATGAGGGTAGAACTCGATGAAAAACAAAGCCAAGTACCGAAGAAACGACAAGAAAATAGATCAATATTTATTTTGATGAAATTCAATTTTCACGTTATTTGTAAACAAACAACCATTACTCTAATTTCAAATAAGCCCTTCCCAAAAACTCCACAATATCGCCAGCAACCAGCGAAATTTCCGATTTTTCTTTTGCTGCTAAATCACCTGCCATACCATGAAGATAAACTCCAGCGATAGCCGCTTTTTCAGGTGCAATTCCTTGAGCTAGAAAACCAAGGATTATCCCGGTCAGAACATCTCCGCTTCCGGCCGTGGCCATCCCGGGGTTGCCGGTTGAGTTGAAATAAAGGTTACCACCAGGTGTAGTAATTGATGTGAAAGCGCCTTTTAAAACCACGTTCACTTTATATTTTTTTGAGAATTCAAGCTGTTTCTGAATGTTTTCATAAGAATTGGCGGACTCTCCACATAGACGTTTAAACTCCCCGGGATGTGGTGTAAGGATTGAATTTTTGGGTAATTTTTCTAACCATGCTTTGTTTTCGGAAAGGATGTTCAAAGCATCGGCATCGAGAACGAGCGGAATTTTTGCGCTTTCCAGCAAGGCCAAAAGTGCTTTTTGCGAGTTGCTTTTAGTGCCCAGGCCTGGGCCTATCCCAATGGCTGAAAAAGGCGTTAAATCGGGAAATTCAGTAAACATCGAATCGTGCTGATCGACACTCGCCATGGCTTCCGGAACGGCAGTTTGCAGGATGGTGCAACCCAAGCGCGGAACATGCGTTGTGAGAAGTCCTGCTCCACTGCGTAAACATGCTTTGGACGACAAAATGGCTGCGCCCATTTTGCCAAAACTTCCGGCAATCAACAGCGCATGACCAAAAGCTCCTTTGTGCGAAAACCGCGAACGTTTTGGTATTAACTTTTGAACGTCGTCTGCTTCAAGCCAATGAAAAGCGGAGGGTGTTTTTGCAATTCCTTCGGGGTGCAACCCAATAGGCAATACTTCAAATTCACCGACGTAGGATTCGTTTTCAGCAAACAAAAAACTGATTTTCGGAAATTGAAAGGTGAGGGTATAATCGGCTTTTACAATATTTTCAAGATTATTGTCGGAATTGTCTTCGCCCATTAATCCGCTGGGAATATCGATGGAAATAATCTTTGTGGTCTCCCGACTTCGGTTCGCTGCGGTGGTCTCCCGACTAAAGTTCGGGTGACCACTAATTGGAATACTGCTTTCTTTAGTCGTCATCCGATGGGAAATCGGGAGGCGACGGGTGCCGCCTTCATTAGTCATCACCCGACGGGAAGTCGGGAGATGACCTGAAAGATTGATTTTTTGAACCACTTCTGCCGCTAACCCTTCCAACGGTCGTGTTAATCCTGAGCCAAACAAACCATCAACGATCAGGTCGTTCACTTGTACCGCAGGGAAATCGTCACTGTTTTTGATGGTGAAAAGATTCACTTTCCCTTGTTCTTCCAAACGCTTCCAATTTTGGGCAGGAGATCCTTTCAGATCTTTCCCTAAATTGAGGAGATAAACTTCGCACAGGTAATCCATGTCAGCCAGTTGCCGTGCAATGGCAAGCGCATCTCCACCATTATTCCCGGGTCCGGCAAAAAACAGTATTTTCCGTTCGTTGGAAATATTTTTTATCATCCAGCCCGTGATTTGCAGTGCCGCCCGTTCCATTAAATCAATATCGGCAATAGGTTCGTTTTCAATGGTATATTTGTCGAGTTCGGCGATTTGCTTTGTGGTGAAGAGTTTCATTTTTTGAGACTTTGGGATTTTTAGATTTGAGTATCAAGATAAAAAAAGAAGTGGAAAATTAACACAACTTTTGGTTACAAAAAGAAATTGATTTCAGAATATTGTTTCGTCTATATTGTTATTTGATTTTGAAACGCAACCAAAATTGCATTTCACATGTCTCAAGGTTAATACGAAACTCCCAAAATGAACTACTCGATTCGTAAAATTGCGGGGTTTTTGTTTGTCCGCGAAAGGGGAAATCGTAAAACCAAGTGAAAATGAAAATTTAAAAAGGGTAGAACGCCACATCTTGCTCGACTAATATCTCACCGGTTGTTGTGTCCATAAATATTAGCCAGTGCGATGGCGTAAATTCCCAACAAACACGAAGTTCAAGTTGGTTTTTTGTTATAAAGGGGTAAATTATTTTTCGGTATTCGGTCAAATTTTCTTCGGCAATGGTATAATTTAACTCCTTCCCCCAACCGTTATAACTTGTTAATTTTCGACCTGTTAAAACTGTCTTAGCCAAATCAACTGAAACTTGATCTTTAGAAGGAATATAAACTTCAGGATACCAATGTCCGAAAATGTAATAAACTCCGTTTGCTGTTGCCATACATGTTAGTATTGAATTAATAACTTCAAGACCTTCGATTTTTTGATTTCCAAAATCGACATAAAGAAAATTGTAATTAGTAGTATCTGTGCGACTATACGTTCCCCCATAATCCTGAAAACTGGGTTTGGTTTTTATTGGGATCAGTTGAGTAGTATTTGTTATTCCGGTGAATGCACTTTTTTCGACAAAGTATTGCTTTACCAATTTGGTTAATTCTCCAATATCAGTAAATATTGTGCTGTGCAATTGTTTGCGTTTTTCATAATTATCTTCAGAACTCCATCCAACAAATCCAAACGAATCAATTAAAGAAAAAGTAACCTGCCCTTCTTCAAATTCCTTTTGTCGTGCCTTGATTTCATCTGTCGATAACTTTTTAAACGAAGTGGGATAATTTTGATCATTGTTTTCAAAAAGAATACTCTCTGTTTGCAATTCATCTTTAGAGCATCCAAATAAAAAAAGAATCGAAAGTAGAATGATTTGATTTCGCATGATATGAGTTTTAATAAAAGACAACGAATCTCAGAAATAAGTTGCGTTTGAAATAGGGAAAATATTTAAAAAACGATAATTTTCATTTGACAAATGAAAATTATCGGATATTCTTTATTTTAAAATGAAAAATGACCTTTTGAAGCTGAACTTTGTTCCGTTTCAGAACTCCAAAAGATTTTTATATTTGCCCGTCTTTTATTTTATGACAACATTTTGACTCTAAAAATCTTGAAATTATGCTAAAAGCACATCCTCGGGGCCTGATGGTTTTATTTTTTACTGAAATGTGGGAACGATTTGGTTACTACCTTTTGTTGGGAATTTTCACGCTGTACATGATCGCGCCTGAAACTGCCCGGTTTCCCGGTTTAGGGATGAGCAACATGGAAGCAGCCGATATCTACGGCTCTTTTTTGGCGCTGGTTTATCTCACTCCGTTTGTTGGCGGGTTGCTGGCCGACCGCATTTTAGGCTACAGAAAATCAATTTATATTGGTGGGCTTTTAATGGCATCGGGCTATATCGGACTGGCCATACCCGACAGCATGGCAGCTTTTTATCTTTCGTTATTACTGATTATTTTGGGAAACGGCCTTTTTAAACCCAATATCTCGGTGTTACTGGGCAAATTGTATGAACGGCCCGAATATGAGCACATGAAAGATTCAGGCTACAATATATTTTATATGGGCATCAACCTCGGTGCGTTTGTCTGTAATTTCGTGGCGGCTTGGTTGCGGATTACCTACGGATGGGGATGGGCATTTGCCGCTGCTGGTATTGGAATGTTGCTGGGTGTGGTTTGGTTTGCCTTTGGGAATTGGAAAACTCCCGAAATTAAAAGGGCCGACATAATTTCACCAAAACGCGAAGGCGATCAATCCATTTGGAGAATATTTACTGTGCTATTGATACCCGCATTTATCGCAGGGGCAATTGGCTGGTTGATTCCCGGTGACATTTTTGGTTCCGACTCTAACGATGCGTTCATATTTTTCACCATCCCTGTTTTGTTGTTCTTTTTCAATGTCTGGCGCACTGCCGACAAAAGCGAGAAAGCGCCCATTGCAGCACTGCTCTCTATTTTTGGCGTAGTGATTATTTTTTGGGCCGTATTCCACCAAAATGGCTCGGCACTCACTTATTGGGCAAAAAACAACACCGACCGCGAATTGGGGCCTGCCGGGGTTAAGGTGATCAACACGATTGCCAGTGCCGAAGAAGTTTCGACAGTTCCGCGCGAACGGAAAATAATTGGGTTGACCGGCGAAAATTTGGGTACAAAAATAGACGGCAGTTACTACTTCGATAATTACGTGAAGCCCCTGCCAAAAGGCAATTTAGATGGAAAGCCCGACGATATAACCGAAGCGGAATGGGAACAAGTTCCGCCGGCTGAACGTGCAACCCATGGTCAATTAAAACTTTGGCCAACAGAATTGCAAGCTTCCATCAATCCATTTTTTATTATTGTTCTGACACCGCTGGTAGTAGGTTTTTTCATTTTCTTGAGACGCAGAAAAAAAGAACCGTCCACACCGGGCAAAATTGCCTGGGGGATGCTTATTTCGGCCATTTCGTGGTTGGTGATGGTCGCTGCGGCAATAGTTTCGGACAACGGCATGGAAAAAGCTTCAGTAGCCTGGCTGTTCGGCGTGTATGGCGTCATTACAATTGGCGAATTGCTTTTGAGCCCCATGGGCTTATCGCTGGTTTCGAAAATGGCTCCAAAACGAATTGCGGCACTCATGATGGGCGGTTGGTTTTTATCCACTGCAATCGGGAATAAACTGTCGGGGGTGCTTTCGGGAATGTGGGATTTGTTTGAGAAAAAGTCTAACTTTTTCCTCACCAATGCCATTTTAACTTTTGCTGCTTTTGCACTTATTATGTTTCTTTTGCCCTGGTTGAAAAGGGTTTATAACGAGCATGTAGGCGATAATCGATAAATATGGTGTTGGTCGCTGGCAGATTTACCATTAAAAATACAAGATATGAAACGAGTCTTTATCTACCTGTTACTAATTACCACCGTCATTTTTGGGGCATTCTTTGTTTTCAAAAAATATTATTACCCGGTGGAATTGCCGGAGGATCGGCCAAACATCATCCTCATTTTAGGCGACGATATTGGCTACTCCGACATCGGTCCATATGGCTCCGAAATCAAAACCCCAAACCTCGATCGGCTGGCCAATGAAGGGATTCAATTTTCCAATTTTTACAACATGGCGAAATGCGAACCTTCGCGCTCCACATTGTTCAGCGGTTTGTACCAGGGCGGAAAGAATGCTGTCAACTTTGCACAAATCTTAAGAAACAACGGCTATTACGTCATCCATTCGGGCAAAGAACATTGGATGAAGTGGGCGCCCGACCGTATGCTGGCAAAACATGTTTCGGACCAATCGCTGACGTTCGAAGCCATGAACGAGTTTTTTGTGCCGCCATCAGGTAAATTTGTGCGTCCATTTATTTTGAACGGAGACACCGTGAATGCCAATGAAATTTATCACGAAAAGGAACCTTTTTTCAAAACTGACGCACTTACCGACAATGCGTTAGAATGGATGGACAGGCCGGTGGAAAACAAGCAACCCTTCTTTCTGTTTCTCGGATACGGGGCCGCGCACTATCCTTTGCAAGCCCGTCCGGAAGATATTGCCAAATACAGGGGGACGTATAAAAAGGGCTGGGACACAATTCGGGCCCAACGGCTTGAAAAGTTAATAAAACAAGGGCATTTTGCCGAAAATACCGAACTAAGCCCCCCAAGTTCCAACATCAATAAATTCCGCGGCCACCCAAAAGGAGATGAAGAAATCCGAGCGAAAATCCCACTTTACCGCCCCTGGGATGAATTGAGCGAAACCGAGCAAGACGAAATGGATTTGGAAATGTCTGTTTTTGCGGCCATGGTTGATCGCATGGACCAAAATATTGGCCGGGTGTTAAATTATTTGGACGAAAAAGGAATTGCCGATAATACCATCGTAATTTATTTGTCGGACAACGGTTCGTGCCCTTACGACAGCAACCGGGATTTTGAATATCCGCCCGGGGTTGCCGAAGGTTTCCGCACGCTTTCTGCAGCGTGGGCAAATGTGGGAAACACGCCTTTCAAATATTTTAAACAGTACGGCCACGAAGGCGGCGCGCACACCCATTTCATTTTACGCTGGCCAAAACAAGTGCAAGCCGGACAAATTACGCAGCAAACCGGCCATATAGTTGACATTGCCCCTACGCTTCTGGAAGCTACGAAAACGCACTTCCCGGATAAAATCGGGACATTGGAACCGCAACCGTTGCAAGGGAATTCCTTGCTGCCGATTCTAAAAGGAGGCGAACGAAATGAGCCGGAATTCTATATCTCAGGTTGGACGGACAAGTTCCGGATGTTCCGACAAAAAGAATGGAAAATAGTAAAACTGAACGATGAAGGCTGGGAACTCTATAATTTGAAGGAAGACCCAACGGAAATCACAAACCTGGCGGAAAATAAACCGGAGAAGGTTGAAGAATTAGTAAACGCGTATGAAATGAAAAAAGCGGAATTGGAAAAGGCAGCGCAAGAAAACTGATCGTTGAAAAAACTTTCTTCATCTTGATGTTCACATCTAACCATCTAACTACCGTTTAAGTCCGAAGGTGAAATGCCCCGTTTATATTGACGATGCTGCGGCGGCAGTTGCCTGGACTTTCCAACACATTGCCGAACGAGATCAAGCCCTTGTCCGATTGAGCAGCGCAGTATTACTTCTTTGTTAAACCGTGAAAACCATGATAAAGCTCACGTTTTTTCATCGTTTACTTCCGTTCTTTTGCGCCCGATTATTAGTCCCATATTATTGTTATTATTGTAATGATTATGATTTTTACTTTCATGAAACAAAGGCTTGGTAGTGTTGTAAAGGATTATGTCATCATTACATTTGGCCTAATGACCTACGTTTTGGGCTGGGTGGTGTTCCTTATCCCTTCAGAAATAACAGGTGGCGGAATCACCGGAGTGGGGGCTGTATTGTACTACGCTACCAAAATACCGGTGAGTGTAACCTTCCTGGCCGTTAACGTTGTTTTGGTATTGATAGCCATAAAAATTCTGGGTGCTAATTTTGGCGTAAAGACCATTTACAGCATTTTGGTTTTAACCTTGTTTTTTGCGCTCTTCCAAAATGTGATGAAAGAACCCTTGGTTGACGACACCTTTCTCTCGGCAGTTTTAGGCGGAATGGCCGGTGGTATTGGACTTGGAATCGTTTTTTCACGTGGGGGCAGCACCGGAGGCACCGATATTTTTGCCATGATCGTGAATAAATACCGTCATGTTAGCCCCGGTAAAGTAATCATGCTATGTGATGTCGTTATCATTGCATCCTCCTATTTTGTTTTGCAATCGCCGGCCAAGCTGGTTTATGGCTACGTTACGATGTGGGTGGTTGCCTACACCTTAGACTCGTTTTTGAGCGGAGCCAACCGTTCGGCGCAAATGTTTATTATTTCAAGGAAGTATCAAGAAATAGCAGATTTCATTACGCTTGAAGCTATCCGCGGGGTGACTGTACTAAATGGCACCGGCTGGTACACCAAAGAGGATACAAAAGTAATTATGTCGGTAGTGAAAAAACGTGAAACCAGCGCCATTTTCAGAAAAATTAAGGAAATTGACCCGGAAGCATTTATTTCTATGGGAAGCGTGATGGGCGTTTACGGGGAAGGTTTTGAGAAATTGAAAATGTAGTTTCATTTTTTGTGAAAAATGAGATACTAATTTCCCATTTTATCAGTTTTTATATTTTTGAGGACACAACAGTATAGTTATGCAGTATTATTTTCAATATTTATTTCAAATTTTAATTTTATTCGTTGGTTTAAATCTGCTTTTTTCATGTGAAAGTTTCAAAGGAGGAAAAGACAAAACTCAATCAGACGCAGATACAACCGCTCTTATGCCAATTATGAAATTTGGTATTCCTGCCGATTCGTTTCTTCTTATAACAGGAATTGTAGAAAACAATCAATATTTAGGGCAAATTTTAAGCAGGAATGGTGTCGGAATGGCTGATATCGATCGGATTGCCAAAAAGTCGCGATCGGTTTTTGATGCCCGAAAAATCAGATCGGGAAATAATTTTACATTTTTTTTAACGCCCGACACGCTGAAACAAGCCCGTTATTTTGTGTATGAAAATTCACCTACCGAATATTTTGTTTATGAATTGTTCGACACTTTAAACGTTTACCGGGGCGAAAAGCCCATAGAAACCCGGCTGCGAACGGCCAGCGGCGAGGTCCGTTCCTCACTTTGGAATGCAATGAAAGACAATAACCTGGACCCGATTATGGCTATCGAACTCGATGAAATTTACCAATGGACCATCGATTTTTTCGCCATACAAAAAGGTGACCGGTTCCGGGTGATTTACGAAGAACAGTTTGTGGATTCTACTTCAATCGGCATCGGTAAAATTTTTGCCGTTCAGTTCGACCATGCCGGATCCGAAAACTATGCGTTTTTATTCGACCAGGACAAGCGTTTAGATTATTTTGACGATCAAGGGGTGAGTTTGCGGAAAGCATTTTTGAAAGCCCCTTTGAAATTTTCGCGCATCAGTTCGCATTTTTCCAACAGTCGTTTGCACCCCGTCTTGCGCATCCGCCGTCCGCACCATGGCATCGATTATGCCGCGCCCAAAGGGACTCCGGTGGTGAGCATCGGCGATGGCACCGTAATCGCGAAATCCTATCAGGCCAGCGGAGGCGGAAATTATGTTAAGATAAAACACAATTCGGTGTACACCACTACGTATATGCACCTTTCGGGGTTTGGCCCAGGAATAGTTAGCGGGGCACGGGTGAAACAAGGGCAGATTATTGGTTTTGTTGGTTCAACCGGTTTGTCAACGGGGCCGCACTTAGATTTCAGGGTGCACAGAAACGGTGCGCCAATCAATCCGTTGAAAGTGGAATCACCCCCCGTGGAACCTGTAAAACCGGAAAACATGCTGCGCTATACCCATTTAAAAGACTCGTTAATCAATGAACTCAGAAATATAGGCTGGGACGGGCAGGCCATTTTTGCCGGCAATTAATTCACAAGAGTACCGGTCAGTTTAAAAGAGTCTGCTTTCGAGTAAATTAGCGGATTCATCCATCAGCAACACACTCCGGTCAAGGTTTTTATCGCGCACAATAACTTCGTAGAAAATAGCTGAACCCCGGGTAATGCCGATGGCGTTCATTATTTCCCCACTCTTTAGACATTGTGTGCTAATTCCGGCAGGCAAGTTATCTAATTTTAAATTTTGTTTGTACTCCACAATCCCTTTGTCCTCCGAAACCTTTGCGATAAACTCAATATCGTCTCTGTAAAAAACAGCTTCATAAATATCGTTTCTGACTTCCCATTCCACATTTAGTGCTTCGGGAAATTGCAAATGAAGGGCTTCTTTTACTTTTTCGGGAATGTGTTTAAAGGGTGTAAGGAATATCTTTTTTAGTAAATTCTTCATCTGAGTATAATTGTTTTTGTGTTCGATAAAAGCGGTTCGTTTTATTTCACCTCCTGTTTTTGACGTACGCAATGCAATAAGTAACAGAATATTGTTATCCGCTTCCGAATTTCTTGAAATACAAATACACTACCCGCGCCCTTGCTCTTTTTAGCCGCATTTTGACCGCATCATCACTAATTGCCAAACTTGCTCCAATAGTTTTCAGCGAAAGTGAATCGTGATATTTCATCAGTAGCAATGCTTTTTCTTCGGGGTGGATAAGATCTAAAATTGTCATTAAATTATCGTAACTGATTTCCGACATATCAGCATCGCTTTCGTCGATAATTTCGGGCAATTCATTTTCCTGGTTCCAGTTAGGATAGTGCAATTGCTTCTTTTTTCGTAGAAAATCAATAATTGAATTATACGAAATAGAATAAAGCCACGAAGAAAATGATGATTTTCCCTGAAATCCTTCCAGCTTCTCGTAAACCTTACTCAAAATATCGTTCGCGAATTCTTCCGATTGGGTTTTGTTTTTAAAAAAACTATAGCATTTGTCCCTCACCTTGGCAAAATAGCGATCGTAAATAAGCTCATAGAGTTCACTTTCTTTCTCATTAAGAATTTTATCAATAATCTCCTCGTCAGTCAAAGTATTGAATTTGAGCTTTTTCATGTATGTTCTCAAGCTATATTATTAAAAATGGAAAAAATCAGATAATTTTTTTGTTGCTCCTGTTACTTCGCTAAATGTATTCGTCAAAATAGGTGAATGAAAAAGCGATTACAAAATCATTTAAATAATAAATACAAATTAAGTTAAAAATTATGAAAAAGTTTTTTGTTTTTTTTGCGGTAGTTGCCGCTATAGTTGTTTTTAGTAGTTGTGCAAAAGCACCACAAGTTGAAATGGACGCCGCTGTTGCTGCATTGGAACAAGCAAGAGTTGCGCAGGCCGACGTGTATCTGGAAGCTGAATACATGACCCTTCAGGATTCATTGAACGCTGTTATGGCTGAAATAGAAGCCCAAAAATCGAAAATGTTTGGGAGCTATGGCAGTGCCAAAGAAAAATTGGCTGCTATTTCTGCACAAGGCTCCGCATTGGTAACTAAAGCCGATGCTAAGAAAGAAGAAGTAAAAGCCCAGGTTGCAGAAGCGCAAACCGTTGTGGCTGCTCTGATGGAAGAAAACCAGAAAATGATTGAAATGGCGCCAAAAGGCAAAGAAGGCAAAGAAGCCATTGAAGCAATCAAAAGCGACCTCGCTGCTATCAATGCGTCTTTGGCCGAAATTCCTGCTTTAGTTGACGGCAATAATTTAATGGCTGCTCAAACCAAAGCAAATGCCGTGAAACAAAAAGCTACTGAAATCAACACGGAACTGAAAACCGTGCTTGAAAAATACAACCGCAAGTAATCAGCAAGACAAAGTTTAAATGTAGAAGATTCGCCGGGGTTAACAGCCCCGGCTTTTTAATTTCGCTGAAATGAGGGCAAAAAGGGTGATTTCCCGTTTATGGATTGTTTTATTGGTAGTAGGATTATTGTTTGCAGGTTTTGCAACGTTTAAATATTTTACGGTTAAACCGCCGACCATTGAAATCAGTGTAGCGCGTGAATCGATCGCAAAAGCAAAAACGGCCCACGCCGGCAAATATGCCAGCGACAGGTTGCGCGAGGCCGAAAAGTTGTTTAAGGAAGCCCTGGCAGAATGGGCTTTGCAAAACACCAAATTCTTTGCCTTCCGCGACTATTCCAAAGTGAAAGATTTGGCAACAGCATCGTTGAACATTAGCACGAATGCCCATAGTGAAGCCGGCTCTGCAAAAGACAAATACACCCGTCAGTTGGATATCGAACTGCAAAAAGTTGAAGCTCAAATCAACCGTTTCGAAAATTATTATAAATATCTGCCTGTGGGCCGTGTAAATTTTGACCGGTATAACAAAGGCAAAATCCAGTACTTGGAAGCGCAGCACGAATACAGCAACAAAAACTATCAAAAAGCAATGGAACTGATTGCTCATTCCGGCGAGAAGCTTGGGCAGGCAGAAAAAACATCACGCGCTAAACTGCTCAGTTTTTACGAAGATTTTCCGGATTGGGAAAAGAACCTACAGCAGGCATTCCAGTTGTCGAAAAGGCAAACCGTTATTTTGGTGAATAAAATGGAAGCTACATGCACAGTGCTGGAAAATGGAAAGGCAGTGAACGTTTTTGAGGCGGAGTTTGGCCCCAACTGGATGGGCGACAAAATGATGCGGGGCGACCGGGCAACACCCCAAGGTGCCTATAAAGTGACCGAGAAAAAAAAAGGTGGACGTACAAAATACTATAAAGCGTTGTTGTTAAACTACCCGAACAGCGAAGATCTCGTTCGTTTCGACCAAATGAAAAAAGTGGGAAGTGTTTCGAAGAGTGCACACATAGGCGGATTAATAGAAATCCACGGCGGTGGCGGCAAAGGCGTACATTGGACCGATGGTTGTGTGGCCCTGCAGAACAACGAAATGGACACCATTTATGAACTGTGTGCAATCGGAACCCCGGTATTTATAATCGGTAGCGATAAAACACTCGAGGAATATTTAAATGAAATAAAATGAATCGGAAAAATATTTTTTTGAAAGGATTGATTGTCGGTTCAGCAATTATAGTTGGCTTGCTGCTGTTTGTTGCGGCAAATGTCTTTCTGGTGCCCGAATTGCAAGATGCCCGTTTTAAACTTTCGGTGAACAATAAGATTAAAGTAAGGGAAACAGTGGATCATTCTGAAGAGATTATCAAACTGCAAAAGCAAGTTAACCTGCTTAACCAGAGGTTGGATCGCCTGACTCCAGGTGGTGCGTTCCTCATCATCAACACCACGGAAAATACATTCAGGCTAATTAAAAAAAATGAGATCATCCGCAAAGGGCTATGTTCAACCGGAAGCCTCATCCAGCTCGAAGTTGACAGTACAAAAAGCTATACCTTCGAAACCCCGAGAGGGGCATTGTCGGTGAAAAACAAAATAACAGATCCCATTTGGCGCAAACCCGACTGGGCTTTTATCGAAGAAGGGCTTCCCGTGCCATCGCACAATCACACCTCACGCTTTGAACGCGGCGTGCTTGGCGATTATGCCCTGAACCTTGGCAACGGCTATCTCATCCACGGCACGCTTTATCAACGTTTACTGGGGCTGCCTGTAACTCATGGTTGCATCCGCCTGGCCGACGAGGATTTGGAAGTGGTGTATAAAAATCTGCAAGTGGGATCCAAAGTTTTCATTTACTAAGCAATTCATGATGAAAGATTTCTTTTTGAAAAACAAAAGATTGATAGTAGGGATTGGCTTGTTTTGGGTGTTTTTATTCGTGTTGTTTGCTGCAAACTTGACTTTTGCCATCCTTCAGAGCGGCAAATATTCCAAAGAAATACAAGCGAATTCAGATAGCACCAAAACGAGAGCGGACAATTGGGCAAATTCCGAAATAAGGGCACTTGAAAAAGAACAACTTTGGCTCGAACAAGAACTGGAATTGGCAAAATCGGATTCATTCAGCCTCGGCATCAATTTGAAGGACAGTGTAGTGCAGGTGCAATTGAAAGGAACGGTTTTATTTCAGGCAAAAATAGTGGAGCAAAAACCCGTACGCTATTTTAGCAAAATCAACAAACAAACTTATTTTAACGTTTTTGGTAGTCCCGCACGTATCAATTCTTCCGTTGCGAACATCCCCAAGCGGGCGTTGATAAAAGTTGTAGCCCCGCCAATCGGCACCGAAAAGGAAACGATAAAGGCCGATTCACCGAAAACGGAAGCGATTAACTGGGTTTTCACGTCGGGCAATCGTCTGCAAATCGTAATAAATGGTGTGTTGCCGGGCCCGGATTCAACGCTGAACATTCAAAAGAGCAAAGATGTTTTTGCTTATCGCCTAAAACATGCTTTCGATAATCCTTTTGCAAAAAAATATTCCCCGGTGCTTTACTTGTGGCTCAACGATACCGACGCCAAAGCCATTTACCGCGCACTTCCCGAAAAAGCAAAATTCATTTTCCGGAACTAATTTTTATTTGGCTAATTTCTCAAACAAATCCCGGAATATGGCATCGCGGTTAAGCGATGTTGCCATTCGGATAAAATGCCGCGAATGATCAACGCTGAATGTTTTCTGGTCGGTAAGGATTGGGCTGTGCACCAAATCGGTGGAGACCCAAGCCGGGTTCAGCAACCAGGCAATTGCCGACACGTCCCAAATCACTTTCGACCATGCTTTTTGCCCGCCGCTGTATTCCAAAACGGTGTTGTACAGGTAGTCGGAGAGCGCGTTTTTTCCTTCCAAATAATATTTTAGTTCGGGGATGGTGGTGTGCAAATGCGAAACCACATTTTGGCACGGAAGCGTAACAAACGGAACGCCCGAATTGAAAACTACCTGCGCTGCCAACACATCTTGTTGCAAGTTGAATTCCCATTGATTGGGCCAGTGCAAACTGTTGCCGCCCAACCAAACCACCACGATGTTCTCGATGATTTTTGGTTCGATCAACATCGCCGAAGCAATGTTGGTGATGCAGCCAATTGGTACAACATAAAGCGGATCGTCGGGAGAACTCGCCAGAGCTTTTTTGATGAGGTCGGAAACGGCATCGCTTTTTACCGGGCGGTTAACATCTTCCAAATACCGGCTGGCACCACGAAATGCAAAACCATCGGCAGGTTTGTTCATGAATTTCAGCAAACGCAAAATTTCCTCGTAGCTTTTTTCCATGCCGTCGCCGGCGCTCGCCGAACGGTTGTTGTGAAACGGTGCGGCATAAACGGCCTGTAAATCAATTTTCTCGGGAGAAAGTAGCGCATAAGCCAATGCAAACTGGTCATCGACTTCGTTATAAGTGTCGGTATCCAGCACCATTTTTACTTTGCCCGATGGTGGAGTTAGCTTTTTAATGCGTGTTGCTTCGTCGATTTTTGGAAAGTTTTGGGCGTTCGCAAACCAAGTGCAAACCAGGGAAACTAAAATGAATGATAAGATTTTTTTCATGTCAAGTGGTTTAGAATATTAATTCCCGAAAATAGGAAAACAAAAACAATGAGCCAAGATGTTTTGCAATTTATTGATGGCCGATAACTTGCACGCGCAATTGATAATCCTGACTTGTTTTGGCTTTGATGTTCTCGCCGTTTTTTACCTTTGCTTCATGGGATTCAAAACAATAAGCCTGAAATTGCCTACCGATTTTACTTCAGGGCAATTGAAGCATAAAATCGGGAAGGAGTTGCGCATCCAGAACTTTTCTTTCAGTATTGAAAATAAAAGTTTGGATGCCCGTAAAAGATCGGATATTTTTTGGGAAGTGAGAGTTGTGGTCAACTCGCCTGAAATTAAAGGGGAAGAGTTGCCTCCGGTTGAAAAACTAAAAATCCCTTTTAAAAAGCGAAAAGAACGGATTGTAGTTGTTGGCAGCGGACCGGCCGGTTTTTTTGCTGCCTTGGTGCTTCAAAAAGCTGGTTTCACGGTTACCTTAATTGAACGCGGTTCGGACGTTGTCAAGCGCGGGAAATCGATTCAGACCTTTGAGCGCACGGGTGTTTTTGATGGCCAAAATAATTATGCTTTTGGCGAAGGCGGTGCCGGCACCTTCTCCGATGGCAAGCTTACCTCACGCTCGAAACGCATTTCTTTAGAAAAGCAATTTATTGTCGATTCGTACATCGTAGCAGGCGCTCCCGAAGAAATTGCTTACATGGCACATCCGCACCTTGGTACGGATAACCTGAGAAAAATAGTTCGGAATTTGAGGCTTGAATTTGAGGAAATTGGTGGCAAGATTCTTTTTGAAACGATGTTGCAAGACATTGTCGTAAATAATTCAAAAGTTACCGAGGCAGTTACTTCTGCCGGAAATTTACCTACCGACGCGTTGTTCATTGCTTCTGGGCATTCGGCCACCGAGACCTACAAAATGCTGATTCGGCGGGGTGTGCCTTTCCGCACCAAAAATTTCGCAATTGGCAGCCGAATGGAACACCGCCAGGAAATCATCAATCGGGCACAATGGGGGCACGCAGCACTTCCTGGCATAAAAGCTGCCGAATACCGCCTTACTTCCCCTGCCGACGGCAAGCACCAGATGTTTTCATTTTGCATGTGCCCCGGCGGAATTGTGGTTCCTGCTGCTGCATACGCCAACACTAATATTGTAAACGGAATGAGCTTTTACCAGCGCAACGGCAATTTTGCCAACGCGGCTTGCGTGGTTGGAATTCACCCGGATGATTTGGCCGGCAAAACCGTTTCACCGTTGGAGGCACTTGAAAACTTGCAAGAGCTGGAAGAAAAATTCTATCGGTTTACGGGAAATTATTCTGCACCGGCTTGCAGTATTCAAAGCTTCCTGAAACAACAATTCCGCACCGAAAAATTGGAAAGCAGTTATCCGTTGGGGCTTGTGTCCGCACCACTTTGGGAATTGTTGCCCAAACCCGTGGCAAGTTCGATGCAAGCCGGGTTAACCGATTTCATCCGAAAAATGCGGGGTTTTGAGACTGGGATTTTATTAGGTCTTGAAAGCAAAACATCATCGCCCATCCAGGTTATCCGAGAAAAAAATGGCCAGGTTGAAAACTTCGATAATTTATACTTGATTGGAGAAGGCAGCGGCTATGCCGGTGGAATTATTTCGAGCGCGGCAGACGGGATTAAGGCGGCGATGGGATTGGTGTAGGAGCCAACACAAAGCCTCTCCCGGTCTTCCGCCAAGAGGCGGAGAGGAATAAGAACAATAAACAATCACAAAGAATTTTTATTTCATATCCTGAATAAATTCTCCGACTAACAAGATACGTTCACTATTTTTCTTGTTAAAAAGAAGGTGTTCAAAATCCCTCTTTTTCATGTTTAAATCCACTTTTTTTACGACGTCGGCAGTGGCCTCTTTTAATTCTTCGAGATTATGAATACCATGTGTCTTGGTAAGAAAAGAATAATCAGGAGAGGTTTGAGCTAACAGGAACATTACGTCATAAAAATCCCTCCCTTTTTGACGGGAAAGCATGGCTGATATTTTCATTGAACATAGCACTTCGTCAGGCGGAACCGGAAATGGGAAATAAAATCCACAACCTTTGATATTGACCGTTTGAGATTGATAAGGAATTTGTTGGTCCTGGCTTTCAATCTTTATTAAAAACCGTTCTTCCTTGTGTCCCGAAAGTCCGAGGTCAAACCAAAATTCAGGAAAATGAAAATTTCGCCTATAAGCTTTTAGCCGGTTGCTCTCCTTGTCGTTGACTTCAACCCTAAACCCGCTACGTTGTAAAAATTGAAATATTGAATCGGTCATCGCAACAAATTCTTCTTTTGAAAAATCTTCGCAATCAAAATCCAGATCTTCCGAAAAACGATCTATCCTCTTTACCAATCGAAGGTTTGTACCGCCAATGAAAACTACTTTTTGAATGTAAGGTGTTGCTGACAGAAAATCGAGGATGCTCAATTGTATATACTCTTTCAGCATATATTTTTGGAATGGAACATTATCCCTTAATTGTTAAGGGAAATAGTTCTTTATCAAATCAAGCTGTATCATAAATTGTAGGTTGTTTTTAACAAAGCGGTTCTTTTCTCAAGGGCTTTATTTTTAAATTTCACAGTAAATTCTTCCAGAATTTTAAGGTCTAATTGATCTTCCAAAAAATCCTGGTCGAGTCTTAAATCCTCTAATTCCTTTTGCGAATTATAAAAAGGGTAAAGATAGAGTAGGTCGAGCAATGCTTTTTCGGGCGTCGCGATTTGGAGGCTTCGTCCATTGTCAATGGGCTTCAAGTTGTAACCGAACATTAAATCCGGTTTTATGCTCTTATATTCGTAGTCCGCAAACTCATTGCTGAAACTTGCTGTTTTCAATGTGCTTACGCTTGTAATTTGGATTACCGCTTCGGGAATTAAACCATAAAACGCTAAAGCCGAATGAAGACTGATGTACGATGGCCTATAAATGCGGTTGGCAAAATACAGGGTGAAGTCGGGCTTTTGTTTGTATTCAGGAAAGGTGTAATAACCTTGGCGTAGCCGAATTAATTGCCCTTTTTTAGTCCAACGCACAATGTTGTTGCGGTTGAAGCCAGGTTTCCAGGCATAAACTTGGTGGATGTTGAAACAACCCAAATCGAACATCTTATTTCTAAATTCCAGATAATTCACAATGACAAATCGCTTTTATTGTGTATATGTTTCTTGTTTGCAGCAAATATAGTGCATTATGGAAATAGAAGCAATAGGTGTTTATCTAAAGGAAAAGAAATCTTCAAAAAATTGATAAATTAATTTGAATACTGCGGCACATAAATATGTGAAAATCCAGTTAATTCTATACTTGCGGTTTATGCTTTATTTAGAACAGTTCTACAACATTCGGTTTTAATTGTATTTTTGTTTTTTTTTAAATTAAAATAATCATGGCAGAAAAGAATATTCCGTTTTCAAAAGAACAAATTGAGGAGATTATTGAAAATCATCCAACCCCGTTTCACATTTACGATGAAAAAGCCATTCGTGAAAATGCACGCTATTTCAAGAACGCTTTCTCGTGGAACGAAGGCTTTAAGGAATATTATGCCATAAAGGCGGCTCCAAACCCCTATTTAATGAAAATTTTGCGTGAAGAGGGTTTTGGTATCGATTGCAGTTCGACTGCCGAACTGGAGCTGGCCAAACGAGTAGGCATGAAGGGCGACGAAATTATGCTAACCTCCAATGATACCCCCGCCAGCGAGTTTCAACTGGCAAAGGATTTGGGTGCCATCATCAACTTAGACGATATTTCTCACATCGAATATGTGGAAAAACACGTGGGTTTACCCGATACCATTTGCATGCGTTACAACCCGGGCAATTTGAAACAGGGAAACCTGATAATCGGTCATCCTGAGGATGCGAAATATGGTTTCACCCACGAACAAATGCTGCAAGGTTACCAAATGCTCAAAGACAAAGGTGTGAAACACTTCGGCGTCCACACCATGGTAGCGAGCAACGAACTCAATCCCGACTATTTTATTGAAACCGCTGAATTACTTTTCAAACTGATAATTGAAGTACATGAAAAAACGGGAGTAAAAATCTCATTTGCCAATTTGGGCGGCGGAATTGGAATTCCCTATAAACCCGAGGAAAGAGCGGTGGACCTGGAATATGTGAGTGCAGGCATCAAAAAGTTGTATGAAGAAATGATTGTCGGGAATGATTTAGCCCCCCTGAAACTCTTTTTTGAATTGGGCAGGGCTATAACCGGACCCTACGGATACTTGGTTTCCAAAGTACGGCACATTAAAGACACCTTTAAGAAATTCGCAGGGTTAGACGCCAGTATGGCGGATTTGATGCGCCCCGCTATGTATGGTGCTTATCATCACATCACGGTTGTGGGAAAAGAAAAAGACGCCCACACAGAAAAATACGACGTTACCGGTTCGTTGTGCGAAAACAACGATAAATTTGCGATTGACAGGATGTTGCCCAAGTTGCAACCCAATGACATTGTGGTTATACACGATACCGGAGCTCACGGACATTCAATGGGTTTCAACTACAATGGCAAGTTAAAATCCGCAGAACTTTTGTTACGCGAAAATGGTGAAGTGGCTGAAATCCGCCGTGCCGAAACCATTGACGACTATTTCGCAACACTTGATTTCGAAGGGTTGAAAGATTTTAAAGTATAACGTACCTCAAAGTCATCTGATGAATCCATTTATAGAGGGTTAATTAATATGTTTTATATTGAGAATTACTATGAATTTCAAAAAGACATTAAAACCAGAAAAGCTATTGAAAGAAATATTGAAATAATAGGAGAAGCTGTAAATAGAATGCACTTGCAATAACATTCTGTAAATCTCATGGTACGGTTCGTATGGTTTTAGGACGTTTGTGGCCCGCATGTTTTTTAATAGACTGAAAAGATGAACACCACAACCGCTTCGCCACTTACGAATTACCATTTCAACAATTTGAAAACATGAATATTAAACTAATATACAATGAAACAAGTAGTGATTGTTCGACATGCAAAATCCGTCGCTTACGGCTACGACGATGATTTTAACCGCGACCTCTCCAAGCGCGGGAGAAAGGATGCCGAAAAAATAAGTTCGGAGCTTCAAAGTTTAGAAATTCAACCCGATGCAATGGTGTCGAGCCCGGCGAAACGCGCTCTGAAAACCGCACGCATTTTTGCTGAAAAACTGGGTTTTGACAAAAGTGAAATTAGCGAAGTAGAAGATATTTACGACGGGATGACTACTTCGGAGTTTTTGGAACTCATTCGTGAATTACCCGAAACAGCGGAAACGGCTTTTTTCTTCGGGCACAATCCGTCATTTTATTATTTCGTAGCAAACTTACTGAAGGACTTTAACGGTGATATGCCTACTTGCTCCACTGTCGGAATCGATTTTAACGTTCTACGGTGGGAAGATATTGAGGCACGAACCGGGAGAAAAGCTTTTCATTTGATTCCTAAGATGTTTTGAGACAGTATCAAGAAGGATAGACAGGAGTATTGAGACGGATAGACACATGAGTGCCAAGACATGCAACTATTTTATGTTCCAACTATTTCCGGTGCCGGAGTTGTTTTAGACGAAACCGAATCGAAACATGCGGTGCGGGTGCTGCGACTCACTGGGGGCGCACAAGTGCAACTTATCGATGGGAGAGGGGGCTTTTATTTAGCAGAAATTGCCGATGCCAACCCTAAAAACTGCCGGCTTAACATTCTGGAATCGACGCAGGGATTCGGAAAAAAAGATTTCCATTTGCACATCGCCATTGCCCCAACCAAAAGCATCGACCGCTTTGAGTGGTTTCTCGAAAAAGCCACCGAAATTGGGATTGATGAAATAACACCTCTACTCACTGAACACTCCGAACGTAAAAACATAAAGCCCGGCCGCTTGGAAAAGATACTGGTTTCGGCCATGAAACAATCGTTGAAAGCCTATCTCCCAAAACTGAACGAACTTACCCGTTTCAGCGAATTTATTGCCAGCGCAAAAACCGAAAACCGTTACATTGCTCATTGCTATGACGGAGAAAAACCGCATTTGAAAAATAGTTTAGAAAAGGGGAACGATATTCTCGTACTAATCGGTCCCGAAGGCGATTTTAGTGTAGAGGAAGTGGAGGCCGCCCGAAGGAGCGGATTTCAGGAAATTTCGCTGGGGGCAGCACGCTTGCGCACCGAAACTGCCGGGATTGTAGCCTGCCACATTTGCAATTTGGCGAACGATTAAAGGGTTTTCTCGTCAATACATTGTACTTTTCGCAAAATATTTGAAATGAGAATTCTTTTATTTCTATTGCTTAACTGTTTTGCATTAGTCAGTGCGGCTCAAAACCAGGGTGTTAAAATTGCTTTGATGAAATACAGCGGGGGCGGCGACTGGTATTCAGACCCCACGGCTTTGCCCAATTTAATTGCCTTTTGTAATCAAAATCTCAAAACCAACATCTATCCCGAACCTTCTGTCGTGGAATTGAGCACCTCTGAAATTTTCAATTTTCCTTTTGTGCATTTAACCGGGCACGGCAACATCATTTTCTCAGAAAACGAGGCCAGAACCCTGCGAACTTATCTTGAAGGCGGCGGTTTTTTACATTGCGACGACAATTACGGCCTTGACGAATACTTCCGCCGCGAAATGAAAAAGGTATTCCCCGAGAAGGAGTTTATCGAGTTGCCCCCTTCGCATCCCATTTTTCATCAGAAATATGATTTCAACGAAGGGCTGCCCAAAATTCATGAACACGACGGAAAACCAGCGCAGGCTTTCGGCATCTTTATCGAAGAACGGATGGTTTGTCTTTATACCTACGAGTCGGATTTGGGCGATGGCTGGGAAGATCCGGACGTACACAACGACCCGCCTGAAATCCGCGAAAAAGCGCTAAAAATGGGAGCGAATATTATTTCGTTTGTTTTTGGTCAGTAGATTTGACACACGATGAGTATGACAAAACAGACGCAAATAAAGTTTAAAACTATGAATATTAGAGCAATTAAAACGGAAGGCGATTATAATCAAGCGTTAAAACGACTTGAGGATATTTTTCATGCACCAATTGATTCGTCAGAAGGCGATGAAGCAGAAGTGTTGTCAATCTTGATTGAAAAATATGAAGATGAAAATTATCCGATTGACGCACCAAATCCGATTGAGGCAATTCTCTACCGAATGAAACAAATGGAAATGAGCCAAAAAGACTTAGCAGAAATTATCGGATACAAAAGCAGGGTATCTGAAATTTTAAACAGAAACAGAAAGAGAAAGTTAAACATCAACATGATTCGCAAGTTACACGACGAACTTAGAATTCCATACGAATCCTAGATTGCAGATTATTAAAGCACTTCTTTGTCGAAATTCATAGTATGACTTCAAGTCATGCTATGAATCCTACCTGCAACAAAATTCCTTAATCCGTTAAGATTACCAAATATTTTGATGTTTTCCAGAATTCGCTACGGTTGTCGATAAAGAGCGTATCGGCCGATTTTTTATCCGAAAAGTGGAACGACTCTAAGGGGTGAACGGAAATCAGTTTTGCTTTTTTAACCTTCAAGGGTATAAAATCCACCTGCCGGATATCGATTTTGGTGAAATAATCGCGGTTAAAATTCTTTTTAATAACCGGAGTTTTACCGATTCCCAAAACTCCGCCACTTTTTTCAATCACGCCAAACTCCTTTAGTTCTCTGGCACTGCCATAAACAAAATAGGCGGTGTTCAACTGCGCAGTTTGCGTTTCAATGGTTTCCAACTTTTTCTGGTCCTCGTCGGCCATAAAAATAATTTTCTCGGTGAGCGAACTGATGTCGATGTTCAATTTTTCCACTTCGCCTGAGAGGGCCATAATCTCAACATTCTTATCCTGTACTTCCGATTCGAGTACATTCACCATAACTTTAAATTGCTCAATGGATTCGGCCAGTTGTGCAATTTTATAATTGGAGTTTTTAAGTTTGTTTTGTAAGGAAGAAGTCAACTCTTTGTTTTTTTGCAGCAAGCCGTTCAACAAAGTGATGTCTTCTAAAATCTTTTGTTTTTGGTCTGATGACAATTCGCCGGATGCATTGGTTTGAATGGTGACCAATTTTTCCATCTCCTTAATTTTGGTCAGGTTTTCCTGAATTTCATTAAAGTCCCGCAGCAAATCGGCTATCGACGAATCTTTAAACGCAGTTTCCTGCACCAGGCTGTCGCGTAATGCGGTTAGCTGTTCTGCATTTCTCTTGTAGTTATTGCACGACGATAGAAAGATTAGCGCAAAAACAACGATTGTGATTTTCCTCATTTAAATTTCCTCCTTTATCAATAATTTGAACACAAATTTACATTAAAAATTGCTTAAAAAACTACAACAAAAAAACCTTCTGCCAGTTGTGGCAAAAGGTTTTTAATAATTGTTCTATCTCGGGCAATCAATTACTTCCCCTGTTCAAATTTTAACGTTTCGGTGGTGGGGTCGCACACTTCGGTTGGGCCGAAATACTGTATGGGACCGGGATAAATAAAACAAACTTCATTGGCCCATTCCCCGCGTTTTGAGATGAAATATTTAAAAGGAGCTCCATCCAATTCAACCAACGCTTTTTGGATAACGGGTTTCATTTGTCCATGGCGCCTTTCCATGTTCATCATCATCGTAATTGGTACTCCGCCTGCAATCCATTCTTCTGCCGGTGCGGTGAGGTTGCGCACGGATGCCATGTAACCGGTTTTTCCGTCGGAAATTAAAACCGAGGCGGTGTAACCCAGCGAATAGCAATAATCCGCGTCAAAGTTCGACGGTGCTGCGCAACGGCCTTCGTACCCAAAAAAGTGATATTGTGTGCCGAATTTACCAACAAATTCACCTTTTTCTTTCATTTTTTCGAGCTTGGTTTTTACCATTTCACCCAACAGTTTTTCTGTTTCGATAAGGGATACCTGAACGTTACCGTGTGGGTCGCGGTCGAGGGTCAGTTGGGTGGCAATTCCGGGAGGCAGCGAATTGAATACCTCTGCCGATTCGGGAGTAATATGTTCTGCAACCCAGGCCAAACGGCGGCTTTTCCGCAAATGCTTAAATTCTTTCTCTCCAATGGATCCTTCTGCCAGTAAGTCGTTCAACTCCGAAATCAAAATTTTCATTTCGGGGATAAACTCGATCAGTCCTTCGGGAATCAATGCAACGCCAAAGTTGTCACCGTTTTTTGCACGGTTGGCAATAATTTCTGCCATGTAATCCACTATATCGCCCAGCGTTTGTTTCTTTTGGGCAATTTCTTCCGAAATCAGTGCAATATTTGGTTGGGTTTTTAAAGCACATTCCAAACCGATGTGTGATGCAGAGCGGCCCATCAGCTTAATAAAGTGCCAGTATTTTTTTGCTGAATTGGCATCGCGCTGGATGTTTCCAATCAGACCTGAATACACTTTTGTAGCGGTATCGAAACCAAATGATGCTTCAATCACTTCGTTTTTCAAATCGCCGTCGATGGTTTTTGGACAGCCAATTATCTGAACCCCCGCACCGATGCGTGCATAATATTCTGCTAAGACACAGGCATTTGTGTTAGAGTCGTCGCCACCGATAACTACTAAGGCATTTAAGCCAAGGTCCCTGGCGATCTCCAACCCTTTGTCGAATTGCGCTTCATCTTCCAGCTTTGTACGTCCCGAACCGATAATATCGAATCCGCCGGTATTGCGGTAAGCATCGATTATTTCGGCGGTAAGTTCCATGTATTTATGATCGATCAAGCCGCCGGGGCCTCCTAAGAACCCAAACAAACGACTATCAGGGTGTATTTTTTTGATGCCATCGAAAATGCCCGAAATAACGTTGTGCCCACCGGGTGCTTGTCCGCCGGAAAGAATAACGCCCACATTGATCGCCGGGCGGTCTTTCTTCACTTCGCCTTGCTCGAATGTAATCAGGGGCATTCCATAGGTGTTAGGAAATAGTTCGGCTATTTCTTTTTGGTGGTCAACCGATTCGGTTCTTTCGCCTTCTACCAGTTTAACAGCTGCTACCAACGACTTGGGAATTTTGGGCTGGTATTTTGCCCGTTCTTTTTGTAAAGCACTAATTTCAAGCATCTTGTAATGTTTTAAAATTTAACGGTAAAAATAGCAGAATAAACCTGCTTTAACCGCTTATGATTGATCTTACTATTTCAAATTAAAGATAATTTAAAGGGGAGTAGCGATTTTAGGCACAAAGATTATCTTTTGCTGATTATATTTTGAATTCCTACTAATTCGCTGTTAATTGGGCGGTTTGCCTTTTTTGTTTTACTAAAAGGAACTTCCACAATCGCCTGATTTATCATCCCTATCATTAAATTCCGCTTGCCGGCCAATAAACTTTTAACGGCAGCAACGCCCATTCGCGTGGCAGCAATCCGGTCTTGTGCTGTAGGGCTGCCTCCTCGTTGAATATGACCTAATATTGACACTCTGACTTCCAATTCAGGGTGATCCTCCTTAACCTTTTCTGCTATACGCATAGCTCCTCCGGGTTTGTAGCCCTCAGCAATCATAATGATCCCGCTGGTTTTTTTATCTTTTATACCTATCTCAATGAAACGGGCCAGTTCATTTTCCTGTTCCAAAACTTCGGGTATAAGAATCACTTCAGCTCCACAGGCAAGCCCGCTTCCCAAGGCAAGCAAGCCCGCTTCCCGTCCCATTGATTCCACGAAAAATATCCTTCCGTGCGATTTAGCAGTGTCTTTAATTTTGTCCACTGCCTCCACAACTGTATTTAAAGCCGTGTCGAAACCAATGGTAAAGTCGGTTCCGCTGATATCGTTGTCAATCGTCCCGGGTATTCCGATAAAAGGGATATCAAATTCTTTTGAAAAAGCGGCTGCTCCATTAAAAGAACCATCCCCTCCGATGACTATCACTCCATCGATTTTATTTTCTTTGAGATTTCCGTACGCTTTTTTTCTTCCTTCGTATGTCGTGAACGCTTGGCTGCGCGCCGTTTTTAGTATTGTTCCCCCTAAATTAATGATGCCGCTGACATCGTCATAGCCCATCTTCCAAAAATCGTTATCGACTATTCCCTGAAAGCCGTAATTAATACCAAAAACATTAAGGTTTTTTGCTATAGCCGCGCGTGTTACGGCTCTCACTGCTGCATTCATGCCCGGAGCATCTCCTCCTGAAGTAAGCACGGCAATATTTCTCATTTCTTTTTCCTGCATATCGGATATTGTTTTATTTGAATTTTCATGAATAACCAAAAATACACATAATTTATGTTGAAGGGTGTGAATATGAGCAGGCACTAACCAAGATTTAGCTGTTCAGTAACAGATAGATCAGAAAATCAATTCTCCAATTGATTTATTTTGTAATTTTAAGAAAAAAATCCAAGCCATGAAAACAACAGAAAAATACCCGATTTCCCGAAGAAATTTTATCAAAATCTCGGCAGCTTCAACTGCTGCAGTTTCAACCCTGACCCTTGGCAGTTGCAACGTTGAAAAAGTTCCTGCTCCGATGAAACGTCCGTTTGGCAAACTTGGGTTCAATGTTACCACACTCGGTTTGGGCGGGCAAGCTTCCATTCAATGGACCCCCGAAGATGTTGATCCGGTGCCAATTATTCTGAAAGCTTTCGATTTGGGCATTAATTACTTTGATACTTCGAATTTATACGCCAAAAGCCAGTTGCATTATCACGCGGCATTTAAAAAGCTCGACTTAATCCCCGGCGAAGCCAATTACAATAAAGATTTACGCGAATCAATCTGGCTCACCAGTAAAACTGCCCAGCGTTGGGGAAAACCCGGTTGGGAAGAACGCGAAAATGTGCGCTGCTGGTCGAATGGTGAAAATGTGAAATGTGCGGTTGACGACGTAAAACGCTCGCTCACCCAAATTTTTGGTGATGGCGAAGGAAATTATCCCGAAGGCTCTTATTTAGACATGGTGTTGATTCACACCCTGCACAATACGGAAGAGGTGGATGTTTTATACGAAGGCTTAGAAACCCCGCTCAACCCGGATGGAAATTTTGGTGCCTTGGTGGCTCTGCGCGATTTACGAGACGGAACCAACCTGACCGGCATGAACCCAAAAAACGAAAAACTGATCCGGCACATTGGTTTTTCCGGCCATGCCAACCCGCTTGCCATGATCGATATGATTCAACGCGATGAATATGGAATACTCGACGGGTTGCTGGTTTCCATTAATGCCAACGACAAAACCCGGATGAACATGCAGCATAACGTAATCCCGATTGCCGAAGCCAAAGGAATGGGGATTATTGGTATGAAAGTTTTTGCAGATGCAGCACTTTACCACAAAGAACCGCGCTGGTCGCAAACCCCTGCCGATGTGTTCCGCAAAGTGGGCTCGCCCGAACTGCCCAGCCGCCCGCTGATTGAATACGCACTTACAACACCCGGGATTCATACTTTAATCATCGGAATCGGTCAAATTGATGACGATCCGATGAAATGTCAACTCGTACAGAATTTTTATGCCTCACAAATCGAACCCAATGGCATGAATGCCGACGATCGCAAGCGGATTGAAAAGCAGGCTGCTAAGGTAAAACCCGAAAGCAACTATTTTCAGGCTATTGCCAAGGAAGGACTTTCCGGGCCACGAGATCTTCACTTGTCGGATAACACCATTACATGGAATACTGCCTTAGCGGATGATGCGCCAATTTCGTACTACGAAGTATTTGTTGACGGCGAAAGAATCGGGAAAGTGGAACACAAACCGCAAACGCTGAGAAGCAAGCAGTTTACGTTCGCGCTAAACAAAACGGGCGGAAACATTATGGTTAAAGCTGTGGATGCCGCCGGGAATGCTTCGGAAACGAACTTGGCATAAGGAGCTTTATGCTAAGTTGGAAATTTCGCATTTTACCAAATCCCGTTCAATGGGTTTAATTGCAACCCAAAACAGAGTGTCATTTTCCAATAATTGTATTATTCTAAATGTTCGTTTGAAAAATGAGTAATTTGAATGCACAAATTGATTATTATAAACTAACAACAAATCTTCTCATTTGAAAATTTATAAGAATGAAGGAATATTTAGGGATCACTTTTTCTATTTGAGGAAATTCTTCGAAAGTGATTTAAATCAAGTTGTTTGGCCCAATGTTTCGGAGGTATAAATTCTGTTAAAATCATTTAATGAATTTTAAAATCCCAATTTCTTGTAGTGGAATGGAATGAACCTTGCAAACAAGCATGAAAAAAGGGAAAACATAATGAAAAAATTAGCATTAATACTCACAATGGCTTTATCTGTCCATCTAATTTTTGCACAGGAAAGCGACAATAAAATGATGCGCAAAGAAAAGCGAAAGGCTGAAATGCAAGCCCAATATGAGCTGACAAAACAGATGCTCGAAAACAAAAATTTTATTTTGGAATCCGACTTTTTGCAGGATCGCTATGGAAACCGGGTCTGGGTGAGCTCTACAATTTAATATTGGGCCGTCAGGTCAATCAAGGGCTCGCTTGACCGGGCTGTATCCGGGAGAATTGAATTTCGACGGCGATTTGGTTGCTTTGGAAGAATCATCGGTGTTTGAAGGGAATTCATACTAAAAACTTCGGAAAGGGAGTGGGCTCACATCCATTTCCTTTCCGAAAGTTCCGTGTGGTAGAGTAAATAATTATAAAGCTGCTTTGCCATATTTTCGTCGATATAGGGGATAGTCATGGAACCCGAAGCATTCATCAACTCCAGGTTAGCGAGTTTCCGGCGTTTCTGAAAAATGGTTTGGCGGTATTCAACTGCCTGAATTTTATACAACTCCATTTGTTTCCATTCCTGCGCAATTGCGCCTTTCGAAATGCGGATTTGTTCGTTGTTAATCCTGAAATAGCGTTTTTTCAAAATCAACCGGCAGTATAATGCAGTAAGCATCAACCATAAAACAGCAGTAATCCAAAACGATCCTGCGGAATATAAAAACGGAGCAGCCAGGCCAACCGGAAGCCAACCGTATAGCATCCACAATCTTCTGAAATAAAACGGGTTTGAATGGATTTTTGGCATTTCGGAAAGCAGGTCTTCGCCAAATAAATCGTTTTTCAGAAGCTCCAGATGCGTACGTAGGCAACCCGGTGCATCCACCACTTGTTGACGCCGGTTTTGCCCGCTCACCGCCTGCTTGAAAACCAAGTTGTAAATATTGAAAACCTGTTTTATGGGGCCGGTTTCCCAGTCCAGTTCCTGCACTTTGTTGTGCGGGATTACCACATTTCGTTTGTTGATTAAGCCGGATTCAACCCGGTACGTATCTTCCTTTTTCAGCAGTTTAAAATCGAAGTATTTAAGTGCCGTTGCAAGCAGCGAATAAATCACGGAAACAATGAGAAAAAAAATGACCAGAAAGGTGATTAAAGCCCAATTTGAATTCGACATGAAACCGATGAATTCGTTAGAATATTCTTCAGCTTTGTCGGCAAATAAATCCTTTATCTGTTGAAAAATTTGAAACCCGAATGCGATGATAATCAGTCCGGTACGCAGGTGGTTTTGGCTGATGCCGATTCTCAGCAAATCACGTGGTGTGAGTTGTAATATCAGTTTTTCCGAAGGTTCATCCGGCAACTCCTGACCGGATTGATCCGAAGTAACCTCTTTCTTTGTTTGGGAGCGGATTTGCGTTTGCAATTTCCGGGCAAACGATTTTTCTAATGCATGGATTTTGAGTTCTTTCCCTACCGATCCTGCGGTATCGATTTCCAGGGAAACCACGTTTAGAAGTTGCTGGATGAGGTTTTGTTTGGTATTTACACTTTGTATCCGGTCGAGTGGGATGGACAGTACTTTTTTTCGGAGATAGCCTTTTTTCAACACAAATTCTCCGCCCGAAACGTAGAAATAAAAGTTCAGGTAGTAAAGCACCGAATGAACCACCAGCAAAGCGAGAATAGCGACCAGCACAATCCCGACCACCATTTTATTATCAAAAATGTTTCGCTGCAAAACCAGCACCGCTATTAAAGCCCAAAACATACGGACTGCCTGCCGGATGGAAACCAGGAAAATAAACACCAATCCTTTTATGGCTTGCCGTGTAGGTTTCGATATGTCGATGTTATTCATGTTCGCTTATTCTTTCGGATAAAAAGGATTTAAGCTTTTGAGCCTCGTCAACCGGTAATCCGGGAATGGAAAGATCGCTCGATGCTCCGCCGGCTGTGTAAATTTTCACCGATGAAAGTTGAAACAGTTTTTCCAAAACGCCCTGATTTACTTCTACGTGCTGAATTCGGTTAAACGGAACGGTAGTTTGTTTGTAAGTAATCAGCCCCTTTTTGTAGGATATATCTTTTTCACGCACAAGGTAACCCTTTCGCGGAAATCCTAAAAGGCTGATTAGCGATGAATAGGCAAGCAAAATCACCATCACCGAAAGCAAAATTACGATTACGAATACAGGGGGCATCACTTCGGGAATAAATAAAAATGCGGTCAACCCTCCAAAAAGAATCAAGGCAAAAAAAAGGATTCGGATGAAAATAATGTTGAGGTATTTCTTGTCGAGCAAATGAAACGCTTCGCTCTTTATTTCAGGCAAATCTTCCGGGATAAGAACTGAATTGGTAAAGTTTTCCATGGTGAATTATTATGATTGTCAAAAGTAGGTTTTTTTGGTGATGTCCATCCACATAGCTTGAAACAACTTCACGAATAAAATAATTGCTTTTGGCTTAAAAAACAAACTGTTTGGGATTATTATGACCGATGTGAGTAAAATTGAAAATGGCCACAAAAAATTCCCAGCTGCGAATCTTCAGAAGCTTGCTGAATTTCTGGAAATGGATTTTAACACGCTAAAAAATTTATTTGTTGCTGGTATTTTGGTTGAAGAAGCGCATAAATACAAATGTTCTGACGCTGTATTTTCGGTTGCAGAATCTCAATCGAAATACATTAAAGAAAAGAATGTGAAACAAGGCATAATGAAATTCTAATATGAACCAAAAAAAAACTCATACAAGTATTAGGATAGAATGTTGTGCAAAGCGAACATCTGAAAGTAAATCATGTATAAAGTACTATCTTATGACAGGTTAGTTTTTCGAACATAGTAAATGACGAGTCAGAGAAAATACTCAAAATAAAAGGTAGCTAATGATGAATTCAATTTTGCGGAACAGGTATTTTGGAACAGCGAAGTTTTTCCTGATTCTAATTTTTATATTTCATTTCGCTTGCAACAACCCTATTACTAAAGAAGGAAACTGCTCCTTGGAGGAAAATGGAACTACAAATTGGATATGTGACGGAAAACCGCTGCCAACTGCGGATTCCCTTTTCTATTTGGATGACCCGGCCCCTGTCTTTAGAAAAGAATTCGGCATGAAAAGCAAACCCAAATCTGCCCGGCTTTTGATAACTGCAGCCGGATATTACCGGGCCGACATCAACGGTGAAAGAGTGGGCGAAAACCTGCTCGAACCGGCCTGGACAGACTTCAGCAAACGTATTTATTACTCGGAATACGATATCACCGAAATGCTCGGTACTGACAATAACTGCATTGGCGTAACTTTGGGGAATGGTTTTTATAACCCCTTACCCATGCGCATGTGGGGTAACCGCAACCTACGGGAAGTAATGAATACCGGACGGCCCGTGTTTATAGCCAAAATTGTGCTGGAATATATAGATGGAAAAAAAGAGGAAATTGTGGCCGACAGTACCTGGAAATTTTCCTTTGGCCCGCTGATGAAAAATAATGTTTTTCTCGGTGAGGTTTATGATTCAGGAAAAGAAATAGGCGGCTGGGACTTGCCCGGATTTGATGATTCGTCGTGGCAAAATGCGGTGCACGTTGAAGGCCCCGGAGGAAAACTGCAAAAAGCATTTTTTCCGCCGATTCAAGTGACAGAACGGATTGCCCCGGTGAATATTTATGAACCACAGAATGGAGTCTATGTAGTGGACATGGGCGTTAACTTTGCCGGAACCTACCGTATAAAACTTTCCGGAACAGCAGGTGATTCGGTGGTTTTCCGTTTTGGTGAAAGAATTTACCCCGACGGAACACTTAACCCGATGACCACTGTGGCCGGACAAATTAAACGGGAAGGGATGGGCGGCCCCGGCGCTCCCGACGTTGCGTGGCAAACCGATACATACATATTCGGTACTACAACCGAAGTGTGGTACCAGCCTGAATTTACCTTCCACACCTACCGCTACATGGAAATTTCGGGGCTGGGCAGAAAACCGGAAATCGGGGAGGTGGAAGGATTGGCACTGAATAGTAATGTTGTTGGAGACAACAGCTTTTCCTGCTCATCCGACTTGTTCAACTCCATTCAGGAAGCTACCCGAAGAACTTTCCTGGCAAATCTTGTTGGTGTTCAGTCCGATTGTCCGGCCCGCGAAAAGTTTGGTTATGGCGGTGATTTGAACGCTACCAGTGAAGCCTTTATTTATAACTTTGACATGCAGTCGTTTTATCGCAAAACGATATATGATTGGGTGGATGCCATGAATGATTCCATTTTTGTGGACACGGCTCCTTTTGTAGGAATCCAATATTGCGGCTTGAGTTGGGAATCGGCTTTCCTCACAACGCAATATTACCTGTATCTTTATTACAACGATGTGGAACTGATAAAGGAAATGTACGAATTCAACAAAAAATGGATGGAAAAGGCAGCCCGGCTTCATCCTTCCGGCATCGTGGATTTTGGACTTGGCGACCATGAATCGCTGGTGCGGGTACCTGTTGAACTGACAGGAACGAGCCACTATCTCCAATGCGCGGAAATCATGCAGGAATTTGCCTCGATAATGAAAGATGCCGAAGGAGAAGATCGGTATAAGCAGCTTGCCAAAAAGATAAAAACAAGGCTGAAAACGGAGTTTTGGGATAAACCGGTAACCGATGAAATAAACAAACAGACATTGTTCGCGAGTTTATTATACTATGATGTTGTTCCTTCTGAACAAACCGATGCTGCCGTGGACTCTTTACTTACCGCATTGAAAAATGCACCATCAGGACATTTTACGACCGGCATTTTTGGAACAAAATATATCCTTGAAGCCTTGTCGAAACATGTTTCTCCTGACGCGGTATATGAAATTGTGAATAGTCGGGAATATCCCGGCTGGGGATTTATGATAGCCAACGGGGCAACCACCATTTGGGAAACATGGAAGGAGAGCGATAATACTTATTCCAATTGTCATCCGATGTTTGGTACGGTCACAGAATGGTTTTACCGGTGGTTAGGCGGAATCCGTCCGGATCTGGAATACCCGGGATTCGAAAAATTTAAACTGGCACCCAATGTGACGGAAGGATTGGGACATGCCAGCACAATCTATCATTCCCCTTTCGGAAAAATTGTTTCCAATTGGAAAAGAGAGAACAACAAAATAATTTATCAGATGGAAATCCCACCGGGATCATCGGCTTTTGTGGAAGTGGGAAAAGGAATTTCACAAGAAATCGAACTTAAAAAAGAAGCTGATCCTTCTTTTGACGCGGACGGAATTACAGGACTGCAAGACGGCATCTTCGAATTAGAGGCGGGGAAATATTGGATTACTGTTCTTTAAACTGCAAGAAACACAATGGAGAATTAAAAATTGAAACACATGAAAAAGATTACATCATTAATTAGCTGGGGATTCATCGTATTGTTTCTCCCATTAATAGGCCTCAGCCAACAGAAAACCGAAGGAGAAAACATAGATTTTCAGGAGCTGCGCAAAAATTTTGAAAATCCTGAGAAACAGTATCGGACGGCCCCCTTGTGGGTGTGGAACGACAAAATGAACCGCACTTCCATCGATACCATGCTGAATGATTTTAAAGATAAGGGCTTTGGCGGGGCATTCGTGCATCCCCGGCCGGGTTTGATTACCGAATATTTATCGGATGAGTGGTTGGAAATGTACAAATACAGCGTGGACAAAGGCAAAGAGCTTGACCTGAATATCTGGATTTATGACGAAAACTCCTATCCAAGCGGTTTCGCAGGAGGTCATGTTCCGGCCCAAATGCCCGAATCCTACAATCAAGGACAAGGATTGACGATGACAAACTATGACTTACTGCCTGATACGCTCTCAAACGTCTTTTTATGTTTAATGGAAGTTGACGGTGAGTATCGGGACATTACGATGGAGATTAATAATTATTCAGGCAAAACGGGTCATTTCCGTGTGTTCACAAAAACGTTTTACAAAAAATCACCGTGGTATGGAGGCTTTTCCTATGTCGATTTGCTGGTACCGGGAGTCACCCAAAAATTTCAGGCAATAACTATGAGTGGCTATGAAAAAGTTATCGGCGATGAGTTTGGAAAAACTGTTCCCGGCGTATTTACCGATGAGCCGGAAATCCCAACGTCTGGCGGAATTCGCTGGACGCCGGATTTATTCGATATGTTTCAGGAAAAGTGGGGATACGATTTAAAGGTAAACCTGCCTTCGCTTTATGAAGAGGTGGGCGATTGGAAAACAACCAGGCACAACTATATCGAAACTTTGTTGCAATTATTTATTGATCGATGGGCAAAACCCTGGTTTGAATATTGCGAAAAAAACAATTTGAAATGGACCGGTCACTACTGGGAACACGGGTGGCCAAGCCTTGCCCAGGGAGGCGATAATATGGCCATGTACGCCTGGCACCAGCAACCTGCCATCGATATGTTGTTCAACCAGTTTAACGAAACAAATCCCCGTGCACAGTTTGGAAATATCAGGGCGGTGAAAGAACTTCGAAGCGTGGCAAACCAACTCGGCTACAAAAGAACGCTTTGCGAAACCTATGGCGGCGGAGGTTGGGATGTTACCTTTAAAGATTTAAAAAGACTGGGCGAATGGACCTACGTTCTTGGGGTAAATTTCATGAACCAGCACCTTTCCCACTCCACATTAAAAGGCGCCCGAAAATATGATTACCCACCGGTTTTTACCTATCATTCGCCTTGGTGGCCCCACTATAAAATACTGAACGATTACTTTGGCCGCTTGTCCGTAGCTCTTTCAATGGGAGAACAAAATAACGATCTCCTGATAATTGAGCCCACAACCACACTTTGGAATTATTATTCGTATGCAACCGGCAACGAAACGCTGGAGCAAATCGGGCAAGATTTTCAAAGCTTTGTCACCCGGCTCGAAAAATCGCAAGTTGAATATGATTTGGGTTCCGAAAACATCATGAAAGACCGTGGTTCGGTGAAAAACGGAAAACTGATAATTGGCGAAAGATCCTATTCCACTGTGGTAATCCCCGCAAAAGTGGAAAATATCGAAAAGAGCACCTTCGGGCTTTTGCAAGAATTTGTCCGGCAAGGAGGGAAAATCTTCTCTTATTCAAATCCCGAAAGATTAAGTGGGCAGATCAACCAACAGGTAGTTGACTTCTTTGATCCTGCGAAGACTTCCGTCACGCTTTTAAAGCAAGTAAACGACGAAACCATTGAAAAGCATTTTTCAAGTTCTGCGATTCAGTTTAACGCAATAAAAGGTGGCAATATGTACCACCACCGGCGCGATTATAACGACGGGCAGATGTTGTTTTTGGTCAACTCTTCGTTAGACGAAGCAACTAAAGGCTCGCTAAAAACAAAAGGAGCGGATGTACTTAAAATGGATCCCTTTACAGGTGAAATTGAACCCATTTACGTACTTGGGAACTTTACTGTTTTACCAGCAGCTACCGGCTGGATTATCGATACGAAAAAGCCCGATTTGGAATTGGGAACATGGGGCAAACAAGGGCTTCCGTTTTACAGTTGGGAGCTTGCCTACAAAAAAACATACAATTTAAATGAAAGCGGGAAATCATACAAAGTGGTCCTTCCCGAATGGCAAGGTACCTTGTCTGAGGTTTTTGTAAACAATAAGCTGGCGGGCATTATCGGTTTTGAACCCTACGAACTCGATATTTCAAAAGCCATTAAACCCGGCAACAATGCAATTGAAGTGCGCGTAGTCGGGAGCCTGAAAAATTTGCTCGGACCCCATTTTAAGGATCCTGCTCCCGGACTTGCCGGCCCAGGACACTGGAAAAATGTGGAGAATGATATTCCCGGTACGGAATACCAAATGATGAATTACGGCCTTTTTAAAGAATTCGATTTGGTAACATCTTGGTAAATATAAAACGTTAGAAATGAACACCTTAAAGTCGAAGTTTAATCTGCTGGTATGGAATATTTCATTGATTCTAAATCTAACGGGTTGTACTAAAACCGACAGCCTGTTAATTTCAGGCACCCAGTGCAATAATTTAGCTGATCCGATAGGAATTAACACCTTAGAACCGACTTTTAGTTGGAAAAACAGCTCCAGCCGACAGGAAGCAGCTCAAACGGCCTATCAGCTTTTGGTTGCCAGTGAACTTTCCGGCTTGACCGAAAACAAAGCGAACTTATGGAATTCGGGAAAAGTGGAATCTGATGCTTCCATTTTTATTCCGTATCAGGGGCAAAAGTTGAGCTCCGGAACAGCAGCATGGTGGAAAGTACGCGTTTGGGATGAGGCCGGAAATGTTTCTGCCTGGAGCGGACCGGCCCGCTTCAGTGTGGGTTTGTTAGATGAATCCGACTGGCAGGCTTCTTACATCGCCTTCAATACAGAAAATGCTTACCAGGAGTGCCCCCAGCTTTACGCCACATTTGAAGTGGACGAAATGAATAAGAATTACTTCCTGCATGTAAATTCGCTGGGTTACCACGAAGTATTTCTTAACGGGAAAAAAGTGGGTGCCGGGCCGCTCACGCCTGCTGTATCACAATTCGATAAACGGTCGTTAATCAATACCTACGATGTTTCTTCGCTTCTGAAAGAAGGGAAAAGCAACATCATCGTCTGGCTGGGAAGCGGCTGGTACACCGAAGGCTTGCCCGGTGTGGTGAATAATGGCCCGGTGGTTCGGGCGCAACTGGAAAAAGTTGAAAATAACCAACGGGAAATTATTCTAACAACAGATGAAAACTGGCAGGGAAGAAAAAGTAGCTACACCCGGCACGGCAACTGGCGACCACACAGGTTTGGCGGTGAGATTGTTGACGGAGCATTGGCTGAAAATGATTTGAAAATTGAAAATCCCGAAAATCCCTGGAACCCGGTTTCGCCGATTGATATTCCCACTCACCAGGCAAGTCCGCAAATGACGGAACAAAATGCAATTACAGAAACAATCAGTCCGATTTCTATTAAAGAAATGGCGCCCGATACTTTTTTGATCGACATGGGAAAAAACCTGACGGGATGGATTGAAGTTCATTTTTCTAACCTACAGAAATCGCAGGAAATAAAATTGGATTATTGCGATCACCTTATCAACGGCGAAAAGTTTAACGACCGGAATCAATGGGATATGTACATCGCTTCAGGCAATTCGCCCGAGACCTTTATCAATAAGTTTAATTACCACGGATTCAGATACGTACGAATAACCGGGCTGAAGGAAAAACCGCTGGCTGAATCGGTCAAAGCCTACCTGATTCAAACGGATTTTGAACCGGCTGCAACATTTGAATGTTCCGATCCGGACTTGAACCGGATACACGATATGGTTAACTATACCCTGCGCTGCCTTAGCTTGGGGGGGTATCTGGTAGATTGCCCTCAGCTTGAGCGGCTTGGATATGGCGGAGACGGAAATGCTTCCACCATGACGGCACAAACCATGTTCAATATGGCACCGCTATACAACAACTGGCTGCAAGCCTGGGCCGATGTAATCCGTGAAAACGGAAGTATGCCGCACACCGCCCCAAACCCTTACCGTGCAGGTGGTGGCCCTTATTGGTGCGGGTTTATTATTTCTGCAACCTGGAATACCTATCAAAATTATGGCGATGCCGGAATACTGAAAAAATATTACCCGGTGATGCAAAAATGGTTAGAGTATGTAGCGGAATATACAGTAGATGGTTTGCTGAAACAGTGGCCCAATACAGATTACCGCAACTGGTACCTCGGCGACTGGGCGACACCCGAAGGCATTGATCAAACCAATGAAAAATCGGTTGACCTGGTGAACAACTGCTATATTTCAGTCTGTTTCGACCAGATGAGCAAGATAGCGTGGGTGCTGGGCAAAACTGAAAACTCAGAAGAGTATTTAGAAAAAAAAGAGCAATTGAACAGGAAGATTCATGAGGTCTTTTTTGATGCGTCTAAAGTTTGCTACGGTACCGGCTCTCAAATCGATTTTGTATTCCCGATGCTGGCCGGAGCAGTTCCCGAAAATTTGACAGATGATGTCACCAACACGTTGATTTTGCAGACTGAAAAAGTTCACAATGGGCATCTCGCTACCGGGCTGGTTGGTGTTCCGGTGATTATGGAGTGGGCGGTAAAAGCCAATCAACCTGATTTTATTTATTCCATGCTGAAAAAGAAAACCTATCCCGGCTATTTATACATGCTGGAAAACGGTGCAACCACAACATGGGAGCATTGGGGCGGGGAAAGAAGCCGAATCCATAATTGCTACAACGGTGTGGGGCAGTGGTTCTATCAGTCTGTTGGCGGTATCCGGGCAATTGATGGGGAACCGGCATACCGCGAGTTTTTGATTCATCCGCAAATTCCTGACGGGATTACCTGGGCAAAAACTCAGTTGGAGTCGCCACAGGGTACAATAGCGGTGAACTGGAACCTTTCAGCAGATGCTATGAAAATGGAGATTAAAGTGCCGGTAGGCTCAACGGCAAAGCTCTGCCGCCCGGACGGTGCCACCACAGTTAAAATAAACCATAAGGCCGCAACCGTATCAGATACAATTCCACTTCAAAGCGGAAATTATTTGGTGGAATACTTTCAATAGCCCTATGCTTTAGCTTGGGGTTGTGGAAAGGTTCCCTTCTATTCTGAAAAAAAAGTATCTTTGAGATATGAATAAAATACATGGTATAGTTAATTGCTGTTGAAAACATCATTAGAACATGAAAAATAGTTACTTCCTTTTCCTTTTGGCAATAGTTTTTGCCTCGTGTAGCCATCACAACAAATCACAAGTATCCAACTTAACGGTCGAATACCTCACCAATCCCTTAGGAGTGGATGTGGAGCAACCCCGCTTTTCCTGGAAAATCAGTTCTGAAGAACGTGGTGTGAAACAAACCGCCTGGCAGGTAATTGTGGGTGAATCCCTTGATGACGTGAAAAAAGAGAAGGGCCCGGTTTGGGACTCGGGAAGAATTTCAGGCGACAAAACGGCTAATGTTGAATTTGCAGGAAAGCTTAAAAGCAATACCACGTATTTTTGGCGGGTACGCACCTGGCTCGATGAAGAAAACGCTGTTTGGAGCACCCCGGCAACGTTCCATACCGGTATTCTGGATGAAAAGGAGTGGCAGGCGCAATGGATAAGCACGCAGGAAGAAATTGTGGACGCAAGCCCGCTCTTGCGAAAACAATTTCAGCTTGAAAAAAAAGTTGAACAGGCGTATGCCTATGTAACGGCTGCCGGGTTTTACGAATTTTATCTGAATGGTGAAAAAGTGGGCGATCACGTGCTTGACCCAGGGGTTACCGATTACCGCGAAACCATTTTGTATTCCACTTATAATGTGACGGATTTGCTGAAAAAAGGAAGCAATGCAGCCGGAGCCATTCTCGGAAATGCCGCCTGGAATTTTCGGAAAACAGAAGGCCGGTGGAGTTGGGGCGGTGGCGGAGCAACCTTTGGCAATCCGGCATTGTGGGTGCAGCTGATAATCTCCTACACCGACGGCAGTACAGAAACTATTGTTTCCGACAACACCTGGAAAACAGCAGAAAGCCCGATAACGTTTAACAACCTTTACGGCGGTGAGGATTACGATGCCCGCAAAGAAATTCCCAACTGGTCAACACCGGATTTTGATGATTCTGCATGGCAAGCGGTGACAGTGGCAGACAAGCCGGGAGGAAAGTTGAAATCTCAGTTAACACCTGCCATTCAAGTTACCCAAACCATAAAACCGGTAAAACAGACGAATCCCGAACCGGGTGTTTTCCTCTTCGATTTGGGCCAGAACATAGCAGGTTGGTGGAAGCTTGAAGTAAAAGGTACACCGGGACAAGTCATCCGCATCCGTGGTGCAGAAACGCTGAACGATTCGCTGTTTCCCAAACCATTGGAAGAAGGTGATAAATTCAGTACCAAATTCAGGTATCACGCCGAAACCTGGACCGATTATACGCTGAAAAGCAACGAAACGGAAGTTTACGAACCCCGGTTTTTTTACACCGGATTCCGGTACATCGAAGTAACAACAAATGACAATAAAAACCCGGAACACCTGAAAGTGGAAGGGCAGGTGGTACGTTCGGCCAATGAACGGAATGGTAGCTTTGAATCATCCGACTCGCTGCTGAACCAAATTCATAGGGCCGGGGTGTGGTCGCAAATGGGCAATATGCAAAGTTACCCCACCGATTGCCCGCACCGCGAAAAAGGGGCCTACAACGGCGATGGGCAGGTAATTGCCGAAACATCCATGCACGATTTTCAGATGGCGCCGTTTTACACCAAGTGGCTGAACGACATGCGCGACTCTCAGGAAGAAAATGGCCGCATTCCCAACACCTCGCCGGTTTTGGTGGGCGGCATGGGCGGTGGCGTGGCCTGGGGTAGCGCCTATATTCTTATTCCCTGGTGGATGCACAATTACTACGGCGACACCCGCATTTTGGAAGAACATTACCCGGTAATGAAAGAGTACCTGCAGTACCTGAAAAACCTGGGTTCAAAAGATGAAGACCCTTCCGAACCTTTTATCATTGATAATTTCGACGGCTACTGGTATTCACTCGGCGAATGGTGCGCGCCGGGCCAGTCCGATTGTCCCAACCACCCGGTGGTAAATACTTTTTATTACTACTACAACAGCCTGCTGCTATCGCAAATTGCTGATGAGCTGGGCTTTGAAGCGGATGCCAAATCATTTCGGGCCTTGTCCGATACCATTAAGCGGCATTTTAACCGTAAGTTTTTCAATACCGAAACCGCTTTGTACGGAACAGAGGAAACCTACCAAACCTACCAGTTGCTTGCCCTAATTGGCGATGTAGTGCCCGAAGGCTATCGCGAAAAGGTGTTCCAAACCATAGTGGACGACATCAAGATGCGGGACGGCCACCTGAATACCGGTATCATCGGCACCAAGTACCTATGGCCGGTGCTGGTTCAGGGCGGCGAAAACGAACTGGCTTATCGTGTGGCCACACAAACAACCTGGCCCAGCTTTGGCTACTGGATTAAAAACAACTCCACCACACTGCTTGAAAAATGGTCTGGGGAAAATTCGCACAACCACCAGATGTTCGGCTCAATTACCGAATATTTTTACAAGTTTCTGGCGGGGATTCAGTCGCCCATGGAAGGAAATACGACAAAAGGATACCGGCAAATTCACATCGAACCGCATGTTCCGCAAGACCTTGATTTTGTGAATGCTTCGGTTGAAACCGTTTCAGGGAAAGTAGTTTCAAACTGGAAAAAGGAAGCCGGTGCATTCATACATGAAGTTGTGGTTCCTGCAAATACCAGTGCAACGCTTGCCTTACCGGTTTCAGATGTTGAACACCTTACGGTTTTTGAGGGAAATGCAAAGATTTGGGAGAACAATGCACCGGTGGACGGTGTAGAAGGAATCCTGAATAGTGAGAAAAAAGAGGACAGGCTAATAATAAACATTGAATCGGGTAGCTATAATTTCAGGGTGGCTAAACCTTGAAAATTTGCGCGATACGTAATATTTTTACAGCTTTAACTCCCATGGAAAGAGATGTTTAATGCCTTCATAATCTGAAAAATGGACATCGTCGAGAGAAATGACCAATTTTTCATGATTATCTTTTATGGATAATAAGTTACCAAATTCACGCTCAACTACTGCTTGGCTATTTAACAAGTATGCCACTTGAACATAAATAGTTTTCTCAGGTTTTTGAGCTACAAAATCAATTTCCAGGTTGTTCAATTTCCCAACCGATACCTGAAACCCCATTCGTTTGAGCTGAATATAAATTTGGTTTTCAAGATTATATCCTATGTCAGAAGGGTAAAATCCAAACAAATAATTTTTGAAGCCCAAATCGTTGAGATAATATTTATATTCTCCCCCAAGACTCTGTTTTCCACGAAGCTGAAACCTTTTCACCTGATGAAAAATAAAAGTATCTCTTAAATACCCTACATACGCAGAAATAGTTTCGTAATTAGTTTTTTTCTGTTTGCTTTTAAAATATTTTACAACGCTGCTGAAGGAGGTCAGATTTCCAATGTTGACGGTTACAAATTTAAAGATTTCCTCTAAAAGCGGTAAATCTTTGATGGTGTGCCTTCCTGCAATATCTCTTAATATGATGGTATTTTTCAGGCTGTCAATGTAATGCCTTTTGATATCTTGTTTTTCAATAAAAAACAGCTCGGGCAAACCGCTGGTTTTTAAATATTCAAGAAAACTTTCCTTGTTTTCACCAAGTTTTTTAAACGAAACAAATTCGGAGAAGCTAAAGGGTAATATTTCAAACTCCACAAAACGTCCCGAAAGCAAAGTAGAAAGTTCCCCGGAAAGTAAATTTGAATTTGAACCGGTTATAAACAACTCATATTCAGTAGTAAAATCCTGAGAATACGAATTTACAAATTTCTCCCATCCTTTAATATTCTGAACTTCGTCCAAAAAGATATAGATTTTTCCCTGTAAAGGCCATTTCTTCAGGTACAAAGTGAAAAGATCCTCCAATTCAGAAGCTGATTTTATTTCATCAAATGCTGTATATTCCTTATTGAGATAAAAAATATTCTGAGGAGCTATTTTTTTTTCAGAAACAAGAAAGTTCATAACCTGCCTCAGGATATAACTTTTCCCAACCCGGCGCTGACCAACCAAAACCTTTACCAGTTTGTTCCCCAGATAATTTTTTATGTTCGAAAGATATTCCTGACGCTCAAAACCGGCTTGAAAAAGTTTTCCTTCCCAAAAGTTGTAGTTTTTAGCCTCGTTCAATATATTTTGAGTTTTTTCAGGCATACCCGAATATTTTATGTTTTTCCAATATTTTTCGAATGTACTTGAAAATTTCACAAAAACAAAACTTTTTTACAAAACACAGTTGTAGCATTATTCAACAGTTTGGGTGCAGCGGTTTCGGAACCGCTGATTTAAAACGATAATGTTGCATGGTTTGCCCTGACTTTTTTATGAAAATAGCTTAAATTCGCCTTGACTTTTTTAAAAACCAAAATCATGTTCAAATCAATTCTGTCATTTTTACTGCTTCTTTTTCTTTTCAACATTCAAAGTATTTCTCAAATCAAAGTCATTAATCTCAAATGCGAACACCTCCAAAACCCCATTGGCATAGATGAATCCCATCCGCGGTTTACCTGGCAAATCAAATCGGAAAAGCCGGGAAGCTTTCAGAATGCATATCAATTGGTTGTAGGGACAAGTAAAACTGAAGTTGCAGCCGGAAAAGGAAATGTATGGGAATCCGGAATCGTAAATTCTTCTGTTATTCCAGTGGTTTATAACGGACCGGAACTGCAACCCTTTACCCGCTATTTCTGGAGTGTACGCGTGCAGGATGAAAAGGGTGAATGGTCGGGCTGGTCGCCTGTTGCCTGGTTCGAAACCGGAATGATGGACCAAACCAACTGGAAAGGGAAGTGGATTACCGACACCTACGATTATGCTGTAAAACCCGCTCCTTATTTCAGAAAAGAATTTGATGCGAGCAAAATAGTTGAATCGGCACGAGCCTATATTGCCGTGGCCGGCCTGTACGAGCTTTCCATCAACGGCGAGCGCATTGGTAACCACCGGCTCGACCCGATGTACACCCGTTTCGACCGCCGTAACCTGTATGTAACGTACGATGTTACCGAAAATCTGCAACAGGGTAAAAATGCCATTGGCGTGTTGTTAGGCAACGGTTGGTACAATCACCAGTCAACGGCTGTGTGGTATTTTGATAAAGCGCCGTGGCGCGCCCGTCCAAAATTTTGTATGGATTTGCGGGTAACTTATTCCGACGGAATTACAGAAATTATTACCACAGGTCAGGACTGGCAAACGGCACACAGCCCTGTGATTTTCAACAGCATTTACACGGCAGAACATTACGATGCACGACTGGAACAGCCCGGCTGGGACAAGCCTGGTTTTAAGGCTGAAGGCTGGAAAAATGCCATGAATACAGGTGTTCCGTCGCAAAATATTACGGCGCAGGTCTTGCAACCCATTCGCAACGTTACGGAATTTCCTGCAGTGGAAATGATAAAACAGGGTGAACGCACCTGGCTGTTCAATTTTGGCCGGAACATGGCCGGAGTAACCCGGATGAAAGTATCCGGCCCGGAAGGAACCACCATTCGCTTGAAACATGTGGAACGCATAGATTCAACAGGCCGCGCCGATATGTCGAACATCGATGTGCATTACCGCCCCACCGACGATTCCGACCCTTTTCAAACCGATATTTTCATCCTTAGCGGAAACGGGCAGGATGAATTTATGCCGCGGTTCAACTACAAAGGGTTTCAGTATGTGGAAGTGACTTCCGACCAGCCATTGGAACTTTCTAAGGAAAACCTGACTGCTTATTTTATGCACAGCGATGTGCCACCGGTGGGAAAAATCCATTCGTCGAACAACACCTTGAATAAAACCTGGGAAGCCGCCAACGCATCGTATCTTTCCAACCTGTTTGGATTTCCTACGGACTGCCCGCAACGTGAGAAAAACGGCTGGACCGGCGATGCGCACATTGCCATTGAAACCGGCCTGTACAATTTCGACGGGATTACCGTATATGAAAAATGGTTAGACGACCACCGCGACGAACAGCAGCCCAATGGCGTGCTTCCGGCCATTATTCCAACCGACGGCTGGGGCTACCACTGGGCAAACGGCCCCGACTGGACCAGTACCATCGCCATTATTCCGTGGAACATTTACCTGTTTTACGGCGATTCAAGAATCCTGGAACAGAACTATAGCAACATCAAACGCTATGTGGACTATATCGACGAAAACTATCCTACCGGTATTACCGACTGGGGGCTGGGCGACTGGGTTCCCGTAAAATCAAAAACGCCCAAAGAATTTACCTCCACCGCTTATTATTATGTGGATGCGCTCATCCTTTCAAAAGCTGCTAAAATTCTAAGAAAACAATCCGATTTTGAAAAATATGCTGCGTTGGCTGAGAAAATTAAAGCAGCCGTAAATAAAAAATACCTCAACCGCGCAACGGGAATGTACGGCAGCGGCCTGCAAACCGAGTTGAGTGTGCCTTTGCAGTGGGGACTGGTTCCTGAAGAATTAAAAGAAAAAGTGGCCGCAAACCTGGCCAAAAGGGTGGAGGCGGACAATAAGCATATTGATGTGGGTTTGCTGGGCACCAAAGCCATCCTGAATGCCCTGAGCGAAAACGGCTATCCGGAACTGGCGTATGAAGTAGCCTCGCAGGAAACATTTCCGTCATGGGGTTGGTGGATTGTGAATGGCGCCACCACCTTTTACGAAAACTGGCCGCTGGATGCCTCGCGCGATATTTCCCTGAACCACATCATGTTTGGTGAAATAAATGCCTGGTATTACAAGGCCCTGGGCGGCATTTTCCCCGACGAAGAGCAGCCGGGATTCAAGAATGTCATCCTGAAACCCAATTTTGTTTCGGGCCTGGATCATTTTGAAGCCTCGCACGAAGGGCCTTACGGAGCCATTGTTTCATCATGGGAAAGAAAAGGCAAAACCATAAACTATTCGGTTTCGGTTCCGACAAACAGTACGGCTATTGTTTATCTGAACGGAGAGCGAATCAGGGAAGACGGCCGCAAATTGGAAGATAATCCGTTCATAACGCAACAACAATCAGAAAAAGGTCAATTTATTCTTGGTTTGAAATCAGGCAATTACAGTTTTGAAATCATTAGTGTCCGGTAAAGTAAAAGATTAATGGCTGAAGCCCTTGAATAATGCGAATTTATTGCCCCCGGCTTAAGCCGGGGGTTAAAATTGAAGAAGGAAAAACTGGCTTTAGCCGTTAATTGCAAACTGTTCATTTTCATAGTGTTGTAAATTTTGTGCTGTACTTATTTCTAAAATGAAATTTTTACGGGACAACAATATTTTGGAATTCAATAATTTTTTAAACATGAAACAAAAATACGAACTTCTATTTTCTGGGATTATCCTAATCGTATTAGCACTCACCTCTTGTTCACATAAAACAGAAGTAACGGTCGAGCGGCTGACCTGCAATTTCAGGGAGCAGCCGCTTGGGGTCGAAACACCGGCACCGCTGCTGGGCTGGCAGCTGAAATCGTCCGGCAACAATGTGGTACAATCGGCTTATCATATTATTGTAGCCGAGACGCCGGAAGACTTGGACGAAAATAATTGTTCAGTTTGGAATTCGGGGCAAATTGATACCGACCAATCAATAAATGTACAGTACAAGGGAAAAAAGCTGGAGCCGGGGAAGCGTTACCTTTGGAAAGTGAAGGTTTGGGACGGAAACGGCAAGGAATCGCCCTGGAGCGAACCGGCGGAATGGCAGATGGGATTGCTTTCAAAATCCGACTGGAACAACGCCAAATGGATTGCTTATGAACAATTGGATACTGCACTTTTATTGGTGCCGGGCGTTCACGGTTCGGGGGATAACCTAAGCGAAAAGGCAGTGAAACGGCCTATTGTGCCCCTGTTTCGCAAGGCCTTCAATAGTGCTGAAAACCTGACTTCGGCCACCCTTTCCATTTCCGGATTGGGCCATTATGAAGCATCACTGAACGGGAAAAAAGTTGGGGATTCTTTTCTGTCGCCCGGTTGGACCGATTACGATAAAACAATTTTGTACAATACCTACGATGTTACTTCTCAAATCAGAACCGGTGAAAACGTGCTGGGTGCTGTGGTGGGTAACGGCTTTTACAACATCAATCGTGAACGTTACCGTAAATTGGTGATTGCACAGGGAATGCCCAAATTGATTGCCCACCTGCGATTGGAGTATTCCGATGGGACGTCTCAAACTATTGTCACCGACGAAAGTTTTAAAACCTCGCCTTCCCCAATTACTTACACCAGCATTTTTGGGGGCGAAGATTATGATGCGAACCTCGAACAAAACGGATGGAATGAACCCAATTTCAATGATTCAGGTTGGAGTCCGGTTATAGTTGGCGAAAACCCTGCAGGCAAGTTAAATTCAGAGCAGGATTATCCGTTAGAAGAGATGGAGCGGATAGCGGTAAAAAGTGTTTCAAAATTGCGGGATGGTTCATACTTGTATGATTTCGGTCAAAATGCTTCGGGAATTGTGGAGCTGCAGGTAATAGGCAAAAACGGACAACAGGTGACACTTTGGCCTTCAGAACTTATCAACCCCGACAGCACGGCAAATCAACGCGCTTCGGGCCAACCCCATTCGCTTTCCTATACCTTGAAAGGAGTGGGCACAGAAACCTGGAAACCAAAATTCACCTATTATGGCTTTCGATATGTTCAGGTGACCGGTGGCGTTCCGTCCGGGGAAAACAATCCGGAAAACGTAGCCGAAATTGAAAAAATCAGCTTGTTGCACACCCGTAATTCTGCTCCGGGAAATGGATATTTCTCGTGCAGCAACAACTTGCTCAATCGTATCCACACTTTGATTGATTGGGCAATAAAAAGTAACTTTCAAAGCGTATTGACCGACTGCCCCCACCGCGAAAAATTGGGATGGTTGGAACAAACCCACCTGATGGGGCAGGGCGTACATTTTCGTTACGACAACTATCACCTCTACCGAAAACTGATTTTTGACATGATGGATGCGCAGACCGAAGATGGCCTGGTGCCTGATATTGCGCCGGAATATGTTGAGTTTGAAGGCGGGTTTCGCGATTCACCCGAATGGGGCAGCGCTGCGGTCATTCTTCCTTACCTCTTGTACAAATGGTATGGCGATACACAAATCATAGACAAAGCCTGGCCGATGATGACGAAGTATGTAAACTACCTGAAAAGCAAATCGGAGGGGCATATCCTGGATCACGGTTTAGGCGATTGGTTTGATTTGGGTCCCAAAAGCCCGGGAGTTTCGCAGTTGACACCTGTGGCATTAACAGCCACTGCTTTTTATTATTACGATGTGAAGTTGATGGCTGAAATGGCCGAAATTCGTAACAACACGGAAAAAGAAATGCTGAACAAATGGGCCGATGAAATTCGACGTGCATTCAATACAGAATTTTTTAATGCTGAAACAAAAGTTTATTCCACGGGAAGCCAAACCGCCATGTCGATGCCTTATTGTATGGACATTGTTGAAGATGCCGAGCGGCAAGCAGTATTTGCAAACCTTGTGGATTCCATTGTTGCCGGAAATAAGGCACTCACCGCCGGGGACGTTGGTTTTCACTATGTGGTGGAAGCATTGACGAAAGGAGGAGCTTCAACATTGATGTACGAAATGATTAACCGCGACGACGTACCGGGATATGGTTTTCAACTGAAAAAAGGTGCAACCGCGCTGACCGAATCGTGGGCTGCCCTTGAAAATGTTTCCAACAATCATTTGATGCTGGGGCACGTGATGGAATGGTTTTATGCCGGCCTGGGCGGAATCGGGCAGGCAGAAAACTCGGTTGGCTACAAAGAAATTGTAATCAAACCGCAAGTGGTGGATGATTTATCCTTTGTGAAAGCGGGTTTTCAATCGCCCTATGGTTTGATTCGCTCGGAGTGGGAGTTGGGCGGTACAGATTTTCAAATTGAAGTAGAGATCCCCCACAATACCACTGCAATTTTGATTTTGCCAAACGGAGATATGGAATCGGTAAAAGTTAATGGCGAAAAAACGAAAGCCGGAACTATGCAGGAAATAGCAGGAGAAAATAAAACGAGCCTGGCACTTGGCTCAGGGGTGTACAAAGTCACCGGGCGAAATCGAACGGAACCCCGAAAATAAAATAGCGGAGGAGCAAAGGTGCAGTAATTACTGGAGTTTAGATAAATAGGCTGATTTTAATAATACAAATAAATATCCGCAATTCTACCTAAAACTATTTTAAGGGTTAAAACCCTTTTGGTGGGGTCATTTTTTACCCCAGGCTTAAGCCTGGGGCTAAACAATCACCATTTAGACAGGCTTTAGCCTTTAATTTAAGTCCATTAGCTAAATAAACGTACATTCATATAATGCAATATTAAAGAAAGTATATCATGATAAAAATCGGATTATTCGGGATTGTTTTCCTCTATGTTTCAGCGTATGCCCTTTCGTCAACCGTATTGGGGGTGGCGCAAAAGCTGAAAGTCCCTGTTGTGATTTTAAACCTCCAGCCTGTTGCTCAAATTGATGTTCAGCAAAAAATTGAGGAGTTTGATCGCACATTCGACATTTCGCCCGAATGTGAAGCTACTGAGATAGAACGTGCCGTGCGCGCTTCGGTGGCACTCGATAAATTGGTGAAAACCACGAGCTCGGTTCAATGGCTTATTATTATGAAGGCGAAGCGGGCAACGAATATGAAAATATCGTCAATTCGGTCATCGCCGGAAATACCTTGCTCACCGGCAGAAATATCCCCGTGGCTGGCGAGTGCGAAGTGAAAAATGCCCAGGCCATGAAAATAATGGACGAATTTGGTGCAGGCGGTTCGTTTTCCGAATTCTACCTCATGGATTTCAACGACATTGGAAACACCAACAGCCGCTACCACTTTTCGATCGGTGCTAAGGAATTTATGAATCAATGGTCGAAACAAGGCCCTGCCCACCATTGCGCCATCGGCACAGGCCACATTGTGCATAAAATTGAAAAATTAGGGCAAATTTTGAATATTGATGTGGTCAGTATTTGTTAAAAGCGAATGATTCCACAAGCCGAATCCTAAATGTTTCTGCCGTTCTCAATGTTTGTGGCAATATCGCGCTTTTGCAGTTTTAGGCTTTTGTATATATTTGTCCAAGTTTCCTAAACCTACTAAAGGTAATGTTCAAAATGAAGCATTTATACTTGGTTTCTCTACTCTTGAGTTTGTGCCTGTTTGCCGGTGCCGGTACTGGATTAAAGTCGAAAGCAGATTCCACGCTCAACACCTTCAACAAAGATTTCGTTTATAACGTCAAAAAAGCACAATCAGAAATAAAAATCGATGGAGTGATCGATGAACCGGATTGGGCGCTGGCACAAAAAGCAGATAATTTTTACCGCGTGTTGCCTGTTGATACCGGTTTTGCCTACCAGCAATCCGAAATATTAATGACCTACGACGACAAAGCGCTTTATCTGGCACAAATATTTTGGGACACCATACCCGGCAAACGGATTATGGAGTCGTACCGCCGCGATTTTGCTTTTGGCAACAACGATAACCTTCTGGTTTTCTTCGACACTTTTCTCGACCAAACCAATGGTTTTTCATTCGGTGTATCCGCTTCGGGTGCAAAATGGGACGGGCTGATGCACGATGGCAGTGCCATCTCATTGGATTGGGATTGTAAGTGGGAATCGAAAACGAAGCACTATCCCGACCGTTGGGTGACCGAAATGCGCATTCCGTTTAAATCGGTCCGTTATCCGAAAGGGAGCCAACGCTGGAACACCAATTTCAGCCGTCTGGATTTAAAGTCGAACGAAAAATCGTCGTGGGCACCGGTTCCACGACAGTTTCCCACCGCATCGCTGGCCTACACCGGAGTGATGAATTTCGAGAGCCCGCTGCCTAAACCGAAGCCCCAAATTTCGCTAATACCATACATTTTTGGGAGCTTTGCGAACGATTATGAAGCAAAAACCGGTGCCGAATACCGCAAAGATTTTGGCTTCGATGCGAAAGTGGGCATCTCCACGTCGTTGAACCTGGATCTTACTTATAACCCGGATTTTGCACAGGTAGAAGTGGACCAACAGGTGACCAATATCGACCGCTTCGAACTGTTTTTTCCCGAAAAACGGCAGTTTTTCCTGGAAAACAGCGACCTGTTTTCCGGTTTCGGCTATGGAACGGTAACCCCGTTTTTTTCGCGGAGAATTGGTTTGGACGCACCCGTTTTGGCCGGTGCCCGCTTGAGCGGTAAAATTGGCAACGACTGGCGTGTGGGTTTTATGAACATGGCCACGCAAAAGTCGGGTGAGTTTCTGGCACGCAACTTCACAGTGGCTTCCGTCCAGCGCAAGGTGTTTGCCCGGTCGAACATCGGGACTATTTTTGTGAACAAAGAATATTTCGACGAACACACAGACACTACTGGGGCTGTGTATAACCGTGTAGCTGGGATCGATTATAACCTGGCCAGCAAAAACAACTTCTGGGAAGGCAAATTCTTTTATCACCGGTCGTTTCAACCCGGTAGCCCCGATAAACAATACGCACAAGGGGCCATGCTGGAGTACAACACCAAAAACATCACGGTAGAGTTGTCGCAAACCTCAGTGGGCGAAAACTATAATGCCGAAGTAGGCTTCGTGCGCCGAAAAGGGTATAATTTTCTTGGGCCCGAAATTGCCTATCGTTTTGTACCAAACAAGTGGATCGTTAGCCACGGCGTTTCGCTCGAAACGGAATTTTATTTTGATCCCGATTACCACAAAATTGAGCATGAAAACTCCATTGAATATAGTTTCGAATTTCAAAACCGCGCTGCATTGAAATTGGGTTACGTGGACTATTTTGTGGAGTTGCAAAACGATTTCGACCCGACAAAAAAAGGAAAGAGCCATTTACCGGCAGGCAAAAGCTACGATTTCCGGGGTGGCTTTGTGGCTTATCAGTCCACCCGCAAAACCATGTTCAACTGGTCGGGCGAAGCGGCAAAAGGGACTTTTTACAACGGCAACATTCAATATGTAATGGGAAATTTGGGCTATCGCATTCAGCCCTACGTGAACCTCAGCATGAACTTTAACTACACCGATATGGATTTGCCCGTTCCTTTTGAACGTACAAAGTATTGGCTCCTGGGGCCAAAAATGGATGTAACGTTTACCGACAAACTTTTCTGGTCAACCTTTGTGCAGTACAACGAGCAATTGGACAACATGAACATCAATATGCGTTTGCAGTGGCGCTATCAACCTGTTTCCGACATCTATCTGGTTTATACCGACAATTACATCCCCGGAAGCTGGGATTCACGAAACCGCGCAGTAGTGTTGAAAATGACGTATTGGTTGAATTGAGAAGGTTAATAAGTTTGTCTTTGTTATTATCAAGTCCACTAATCCGACACCCTGACAACCGTCTTAGAGCCTCCAAAACCAGTTGCTGAAAATAATCAGCACCGAATAAATTTCAAGACGGCCGAGGATCATGATGAAGGCCAGAAAATATTTGGCAGCTTCGGGCAAATGCAAAAAGTTGCTAACGGGCCCTACAGTCCCAAAACCCGGACCAATTCCGCCCATACAGCTTGCAACTGCCCCAAAAGAGCTTGCCCAGCTTTGTCCGAGCAATGTCATTACAAAAGTGCCAAAGACCACAATGGCATAATAAAAAATGATGAAGGTCATTACAGACAAAACATGATCGGGTGAAACGGTTTTGCCGTTGTATCTGACAACTTGAAGGCTATTGGGAAAGAAAATAAGTTTAAAAGATTGCGTAATACTCTTTAACGCGATAAGATGGCGAATTACCTTCACTCCTCCTCCGGTTGAACCAGCCGATGCCCCGATGAGCATTAAAATGCCGATGAGCAAAACGGCTTGTAAGGGCCATTGCAAATAGTCGGCCGTGGCAAAACCGGTGGCGGTAATTATCGAAACCACCTGAAAAAAGGCATCGCGGAAAGCCTTTTCAAAACTTATTGCCGGTTGGTCGAAGTAAAGCAGAAAGGTGATGATGAGGCCAACCACAACGATAATTTTAAGATACAAACGTAACTCTTCGTTTTTTAATACCGTCCGAAATTCTCTTTTGAACAGCAGGAAATGAAGTGCGAAATTAATACCTGAAAGCAGCATGAAAAGCGTTATAACGTACTGAATATAGCCCGAATAAGCAGCTATGCTACTGTTTTTGGTAGAAAAACCACCAGTGGCTACCGTGGCAAACGAATGACAAATGCTGTCAAACAAGGACATTCTGCCAATTAACAGGAAAAATATTTCCGCAAGCGTCAAGCCAATGTAAATGAGCCATAAATTGCGGGCAACATAACGGATTTTTACGGAAATTTTTTCCTCAACTGCACTTGATGTTTCGGAGTTAAAAAGATATACTCCGTTGATTTTGAGAAAAGGCATAATGGCTACCACCAAAACAATGATTCCCATTCCGCCGATCCAATGCGTTTCTGCCCGCCAAAATAAAATGCTTTTGGGCATGGCTTCAATGTCGGCCAGTATAGAAGAACCTGTGGTAGTGAAACCTGAAACCGATTCGAAAAAAGCATTCACGAAATTTGGAATCGAATGGGTGACCAAATAAGGAATGGTACCTATCAATCCTAAAGCCAGCCAACTGACCGTTACGATAATGAAACTCTCTTTCCGACCGGGTTCGGCTTTTCTTTGTTTTCTCGTGAGAAGGTTTAGTATGGCCCCCCCGGTAAAAGTTGCAACAAACCCAAGGAACAACTCTGAGGTAGTAGTTTCATGGTAAATCATCGAAACGAAAACAGCAAACAGCATAAACAGGCTTTCAAAAACCATCGTGAGGGAAACGATATGCAAAATCAAAGCGAGATTTATACGCGAATTAAACATCGTTTTACCGAATTAATAGTACTAAATGTCAAAGGTAGGTGCAAATGGGATAAGTAGCCGCAAACTAATAGCTTCAATTATAAAAGTTCAGGTTTTTTTAAATGAGATGGAAGGAGGAGGGAGGTTTTGGTGCTTATTTGCTTGTTGCTCGTTATTGGATGCTTGTTCGCTTGTTACCAAAGATGTGATTTTTGATGTGCACTATGGTGGGACAGCCAAGAGCGAGCAAGGTGAAAAAAGCTCACGGACAGTTTGCAAAACAATAAATCCATCCGGCTGTTCATTTAGGTGAAGCAATAGAAGTGGCTAATGCCGTACTTTTACTGGCGAGTGATGAGGCTTCATTCATTACAGGAACAAGCCTGAAGGTTGATGGCGGATATACTGCTGTTTAATACTTTTAAAAATTCGCTAATAAGAAAGAAAGAATATTTTACTTCAACAGTATAAACTAAATAAAAATAAAAATTATGAAAAAGTACAAAATTGCAGTTATCGTAGGAAGTCTTCGGAAAGAATCCTTTAACCTAAAAACAGCCAAAGCATTGATAGCGTTGGCACCCGAATCATTATCTCTTGAGCTATTGAACATAGCGGGTCTTCCCATGTTTAATGAAGACCTGGAAGCAACTCCGCCAAATGAATGGGAAGCATTCCGGGAGCAAATCATCGCTGCGGATGGACTTCTCTTTCTGACCCCTGAATATAACCGCTCAGTACCCGGTGTTTTAAAAAATGCTATTGATGTAGGCTCCCGCCCTTATGGTCAAAATTCGTGGAACGGAAAACCGGCGGCTATTGTGAGTGTTTCTATTGGTCCCATCAGCGGATTTGGCGCCAATCACCATTTGAGACAGTCCCTGGTTTTTGTTAACGTTCACACTATGGCTCAGCCCGAAGCATACATTGGAGGAGCCGCGGCACTTTTTGACGATAAGGGAAAGCTTACCAATGATTCTACCAAAGAATTCCTGAAAAGTTTTATGGCAGCCTTTGAAAAATGGGTTGATGCAAATGCGCAGCAATAACAAGAAAAAAGTTTCAATAATTCGAGGTAAGCCCGCTTGAAATGCATTCATTTCAGGCGGGCCCCCGAGAACCTGCCCGAAATGTTCAGTCGGGTTAAACCCGCAATGAGGGATTAAAAATAAAAAGTGATGAAAAAATATGAATAACGAAACATCAAAAAACAATCCGCTCTTTTTCTTTGAGAACGGTCCTTTGGTTCGCATCGGTTCTTTTCCACTATTCTTTCTGGTTGTGGTAGGGCGATTCCAATTTACGGCCGCCGAAGGTGAAGCGCTGCGTCATCAGGTTCAAAATTTCGTTGGCGGTGCTTTCAATGGGTTTGTTCGACACATTCAGCACCGAAAATCCGCCCCGGTCGAAAACAAACATGGCATGGCGGATTTCTTCGCGCACCGCCCGTTCATCGATGTATGCCGGGTCTTTGTAATTGTTCCAGCCCAGCAGCCTTTTTTTGCGGTGCGCAATGAGCTGGCTTGCTCCAATGTGCAGTCCAAACACCCGGTTGGGGTCCACTTTGAACAGTTCTTCGGGCGGCTGAATCCCGTTCACCAACGGAACGTTGGCCACTTTCCAGCCATACATGGCCAAATAAACGCTAAGCGGCGTCTTGCCCGATCGCGAAACACCGGTGAGGATGATCTCGGCACTGTTCAATCTTTCGGGGCTCATGCCGTCGTCGTGCGAGAGGGTATATTCTATGGATTCAATCCGGTCGTAATATTGTTGGTTCACCTCGCGGTACAGCCCGGGGTAATTCAAGGGTTCTACATGTAGGGTTTCGTCCAGATAATCGGCCAGTTCGCCCATCAGGTCGATGCAACGAACGCCGAATTCTTTGCATGATTCGTTCATTTTTTTTCGCAAACTGGGCGACACCATCGTGTGTGCGATCAATCCGCCGTCGGTTTTCGCTTTCATAATGGCATCGAACACCTCCCCTTCGGTATTCACCTGAGGCACGATAATGACCGGGATGCCGTTGTCGGGGTACTGAATCAAAATGGCTTGCACCAGGTTGTTCCCAGCAATCCCCCGGCCACCTGAAACCACGTAAATCGGACTGCGGGATGGTATTTTACTGTCGTTCATCGCTTATCTTTTCTATCTATATCAACTAAATTCGAAAACTCAAACCCACATTCGGAACAGGTATAAAACTTTTCTTTTCGGCCTGAAATCATTTTGTAAAATGTTTAATCAATTTCAGGATACCAAACATAACCACCAGCGTGAAAATTATGGCGGCGCCCGAAGGGATATCGAGAAAATAAGAAATAAACAAACCGGATACCGTTCCGAAAAATGCAAAAATGGAAGAGAGGATCAGCAGTTTCTTAAAATCGTTGGTGTATAAATTGGCCGTTGCCTGTGGAATAGTGAGCAGCGACAAAATCAGGATGATGCCCACCACGCGGATGTTCAGCACCACGGTCAGGGCAATCAGCGTAATCGTTAAGTAATTGAACAGGTTCACCGGCAAACCGGCGGTACGCGCAAATTCTTCGTCGAAGGCGATGTACAGGATTTTGTTGAACAGCAATACAAAAAAGGCGATAATCACTACGTTCAGCGCGAACATCCACCACAATTCGGCAATGGTTACGGTTAGGATGTTGCCAAAAAGATAGCTCATCAGATTAGGCGTGTAGCCCGGCGTAAGAAAAACGAAAATAATGCCCAGCGCCATGCCCAGCGACCACCAAATGGCAATGGAAGAATCTTCGCGCACTTCGGCTACTTTGGTGAAGAACTGAATGCCCAATGCCGATGCAATGGCAAACATCACGGCGCCGACCAAGGGGTTAAAACCAAGGAAGAATGCCAACCCTATTCCGCCAAACGAGGCATGTGTGATCCCGCCGCTGATGAAAACAATGCGCCGCGACACGATGTAACCTCCAATTATGCCACAGGAAATACTGGCAAAAACCGCTGCCAGAAATGCTTTCAGAAAAAAATCGTAGTGAAACAGTTCGATGATGGCACTCATTACTAATGATGTTTTAAAATGGTATGCGGAATTTGGCCGTGCGAAATGATTTGGATGGGGCAGTTATAGCCGTCCAACTGATCCTGCGTGATTTTGTTGCTGGGGTGGTAGTGCAGGTTCCCGTTTACACAGGCAATGGTTTTTACGTAACTCGAAATGGTGCCCACATCGTGTGAAACTAAAACGATCGCCATTTGCTGGTTCAGCATTCGCAGCTTTTCGTAAAGTTCACCTTCAAAGCGGTTATCGACAAAGGTATCGGGCTCGTCGAGGATCAATATTTTAGGGCTGCTGATGAGCGCCCGGCAAAGAAAAACACGCTGCATTTGCCCGCCCGAAAGTTGCCCAATGGATTTATCGCGAATGTTGTAAATGCCCATTTCGTTCAACAAATCAATAACTTTCTGTTTAATTTCTGCTTTACTGAACGCTTCAGGCTGCATCATCAGGCCCGATTTCACCACATCAAAAACGGCAATCGGGAATTTACGATCGATATGCTTCACCTGCGGCAAATAGCCGATGGGTTTTTTCTTCCCTTGCAAATCGTGCCGAAATTCTATTTTGCCCCCAAAGGGTTTGAGCAAGCCCAAAATGGCTTTTAAAAGGGTGGTTTTTCCTCCTCCGTTTGGCCCGATAACACCCAGGAAATCACGCTCGAAAATCTCGAGGTTTACCTTTTCAAGCACCGGAGTTTTGTCGTAGCCCAACGATAGGTCGCTGATTTTAATGAGTGGCTCCATCAAAAGTTTTCGATAAAATAGTTGGTCATTTGCATTAAGTTATTGGCCCAGTCGGGATTTAAGGGGCTCACTTGTATTACCGTGCCGTCAATTTCTTCGGCAAAAACCCGGGCATGATCGCGGTCGAACTCACTTTGGATGTAAATCACTTTTATGTTTTCGTTTTTTGCTAAATCAACGGTCCGCATCATTTGCTGAGGTGTTGGTTCTTTTCCGCCCGATTCCAGCGCATGTTGGTCCAGACCGTAATCGCGGGCAAAATAGGAGAGGCTGGGGTGAAAAACAATGATTTTCCGCCCTGCAAAACCTTTCAGTTTATTTTTGATTTCGTTGTCCAACGAATCAATTTCGTTCGAAAATTGCACGTAATTGTCTTTGTATTCGTCCGCTTTTGCCGGATTCAATGCCGAAACTTCCTCCAAAATACGCTTCGACATTTGCTTCACCAATAGCGGCGAAAGCCAAATGTGCGGGTCGATGCCTCCCTCATGCACATGGCCGCCATGCTGTTCTTTCTCGGCAATTAAATCCAGGCCTTCCGATAAATCGACCACTTTCATTTTGGTATTGGCCTGACGTATTTTTTCGCCCCACGAATACTCGAACCCAATATGCCCAATGCGCAGCCAGATATCTGAATGGGCAATGTCCTTTAACTGCGAGGGCAAAAGGTTCCCCGCTTCGGGATTCGACCCGGGCGGAACCAGCACGTTGATTTTAAAATCGTTGCCCGCTATTTTTTGCACAAACGTTTTTTGGGGCAGAATGCTCACCGTAATCACTTTCTCGCGAACTTCGTTATTGGCCTTTTTAGAATTGCACGAAGAAAACAGTGCAACAAGAACCAGTAAAAACATCATCTTTCTCATCAATACTTCCTATTACTCCAAAATCCCTTTGGATTTTATTAATTAGCTATCAAATGTAGCAATTTTGACATTGTTTCTTCTTGTCTGACGAACAATTTGATTTTCCGTGGTATTCTGCTTTCCACATTTCCTGCTTTTTGCATTTTAAGCATCTCCCTGGCTTGTTGATGAAGTATGGATAGGTAAACAATAAATTTTTGATATGAGAAAATTAGTATTACCATTCTTTTATTTCGGGCACAACCGAAGGTAGCAGTGTGAAAAATGTTAAGCTGGCGAAAGTGGGCGTAAAACGGGTGATTCCGAATGCAAATTTCCCAAGCAAGGAAGGTAATATTGAAATTTATTCCGCTTTAGATGGGAAATCTGATTGGACGAAACTTTAAATGTATGGGAAGGAAGCTCAACAGGTATACGCTCTACTCTTTTACCTTTTAATCAGGCGCACCATGCGCAAAGCGGTATCAAGAAAGATGATCCGCGCGTTTCCGTTCCACGAAATATGCTGAATGCCCAGTTCAAATTCGTTAAAAAAAGCGGTTACATTGCGCTCGTTGATAAACGGAGCGAATTGTTTGCCCCAGTTTTTTTCGTCTTGGGTGAGGTAAACCATATTGTTTTGTTTCATGTTCAGCACAAAATACTCGCGAATGAGGCGCAGCGCATAGGCAAAGAAAGCCTTTTGTTTATCCCGGCCAATTTTTGCCATTTCATCGGCCCATTCTATTTGCTGAAAAACCTCACGCTTGTACGCTTGTCGCATCATTTCCTGAAACTTGAGGAAATAAAACTGCTTATCTTCATCCGGATTTAAAAATTCTAATGCCTGGATGTAATTCCCATTCGCCAAATGCACCGCATCGGCCACAGTTTCTTCATCTACTCCCGGTTTTTCCAGCAAGGCATTTTTAATGGCTTCCCTTTCGATGAACGGAAACTTCACCTGCTGCGCCCGCGAGCGAATGGTGCCGATCACGGCCTCCTCATCTTCGGAGATGAGCAAGAACAGGGTTTTGCTGTGTGGCTCTTCAATAATTTTCAGCAGTTTGTTGGAGCAGGCAATATTCATTTTTTCGGGCAGCCAGATAATCATCACTTTGTATTCCGATTCAAAGGATTTCAGGTTCAGCTTGCGGTTAATCGAGTCGCTCTCTCGCTCGTAAATTTCTCCCTGTGCATTTTCAGCATCAATGGATTTCAGCCATTGGCCTAAATTGAAATAAGGGTTTTTCAAAACCAAAGCACGCCACGGACCAATAAAGTCGTCGCTTAGCGGTTTTTTTATTTTTGGCGAATTGAAAATCGGGAAAACAAAATGCAGGTCGGGATGCGCCAACTTGCCATATTTGTGGCACGAAGGACAGGTTCCGCAAGAATCGCTATCCGTACGGTTTTTACACGAAATGTATTGTGCATAAGCGATTGCCATGGCCAGTTTTCCGGTTCCTTCGGGTCCCGAAAAAAGTTGAGCATGGCTGATTCGCTCCTCGCGGACCGACCGTATCAGCCGCTTCTTTAGCACCTCTTGTCCAACTACATCTTTGAAAAGCATGCCCCAAAAATAACTTTTTAAAAACGGAAAACGAAGTTCCTATTCACAAATCGAAAATAAACGGAAAAATAAAACTGGTTGCCTGCTGCTCGTTGCTTGTTCCTTGTTGCCCGTTACTTGTTGCCCGTTACTGGTTGCTCGTTACTCGTTACTTGTTTCACTGTTCACCTTTTACTTTTCACCTCACACCGTTTACTGTTCACTTTTTACTTTTCACCTCTCTGCCTCTGCCTCCGCCTTTTTTCCACTTCCCCCCAGGTTACCCCTACATTAAATTGCTTTTTGCTGAAATTTTCGTGGAAAGGGTACGCGATATATTTTTTATCTTTGATTAATTTTCGAAACGTATTAAAAGACAATAAAATGCAAACGATTAGCAATTACAATTTCAAAGGCAAAAAAGCACTTGTGCGCGTAGATTTTAACGTTCCCTTGAACGAGAAATTCGAGATTACCGACGACACCCGCATGACGGCTGCAGTTCCTACCATTAAAAAAATTATGAACGATGGCGGTTCGCCCATCATTATGTCGCATTTCGGAAGGCCCAAAAACGGACCCGAAGATCAATCCTCGATGCGCCACTTAGTGAGCCACCTGAGCAAATTGCTTGGCGTTGACGTAAAACTTGCGCCCGATTGCATTGGTGAGGAAGTTAAAAAAATGGCAACAGCTTTAAAACCCGGCGAAGTGTTGTTGTTAGAAAACCTGCGCTTTCATAAAGGCGAAGAAAAAGGGGACGAAGAATTTGCAAAGCAACTGGCCGCAAACGGCGATTGCTGGGTGAACGACGCTTTTGGTACCGCTCATCGTGCACACGCTTCAACGGCGGTGATCGCCAAATTTTTTCCAAACGATAAAATGTTCGGCTATTTGATCGAAAGTGAAGTGGAAAGCCTCGACAAAGTGGTGAAAAACCCACAAAGGCCACTTACGGCAATTATGGGCGGTGCAAAGGTTTCGTCAAAAATTACAATTATTGAAAACCTGCTGAGCAAAGTAGATAACCTGATTTTAGGGGGCGGAATGACTTACACCTTTGTGAAAGCAAAAGGTGGAAAGGTCGGCAATTCAATCTGTGAAGATGACTTCATTGAAACGGCAAAAAATATCGAAAAGCTGGCTAAAGAAAAAGGCGTGAACCTGATTATTGCCAGCGATGTGGTTGCTGCTGACAGTTTTAGCAACGATGCGAACACCAAAATCCTTCCTGCTAATGAAATTCCTGACGGATGGCAAGGTTTGGATGCCGGACCCGAAAGCATCGCCAAATTTAAAGAGGTAATTGAAAATTCGGGGACAATCCTTTGGAACGGTCCGGTTGGCGTGTTCGAAATGGAAAAATTTGCCGACGGTTCCAAAGCGGTGGGAGAGGCCATTGTTGCTGCAACCAAAAAAGGTGCTTTCTCGCTTGTAGGTGGTGGCGATTCGGTGGCTTGCGTCAATCAGTTTGGTTTTGCTGATGGTGTTTCCTACATTTCTACAGCCGGTGGTGCTTTGTTAGAATACTTAGAGGGAAAAACACTTCCGGGCGTTGCCGCAGTAAGGGGAGAATAAAATAAACCTTTTCTCTATTTCATTGACAGGAAGTAAAACAAAAATATCTTGAATAACTGAAAACCCGGGCAAGCTCCCGGTTTTTTCTTTTTCCTCATCCCCCTATTTTTGGGTCTTGATACTTCTTCCAAAACTAAACTACTGTTTAATTGTTCCCCTTTCAAAGTCACTTAAAATTAAATGATATGAGAATCAATGTTGGAAGTATCGATCGTTTGCTGCGAATCATTGTAGGTTTAGTTATCGCCATACTTGGCGTAATTTTCGATAGCTGGTGGGGATTGATTGGGTTAATCCCAATTGCCACAGGACTGTTTAGCTTTTGCCCTGCCTATAGTCTTTTGAAAACGAATACCTTGAAAAAGAGCGAATAAAAATTTCCCTTTTATCAATAACCATAGCTTGGCGGATCGACGTAGATTTTGCCTTCCATGGGTTATGTTTCTTTGCTGGAATTCTACAATCAGTTAAAGCCGAACACGGACTTGTTCCCGATGACTTAACGAACCGCTCCCGAGTACTCGGGAAGACCCGTACGCACGGTGGTGCCTGCCTGTCCGGTAGGCAGGTGAGAGGTGTACTGGCGGACTTTCTGTCCGTCAGCCGCCTACTCGATTAGCGGTTCGGGCTTTCTTTTTTAAGTTCTTTTTCAAATTCTGTCGGAGATAAAATATTGGCTGTTTTAAACGGATTATGCTCCAGTAAAAGTAAATCTTTATCGCCTGTTACTAAATAATCTGCCTTTGAAAAATCAATCAAGTCTAATAGAAAATTGTCCTTGGGGTCTCGGTTAATAAAATGTGTAGGTCTAATTGTAACTTTTTTTGCAATGGTTTCTAAGAGTTCTACCAATTCCGTCACGCTTTCTGCTGGAAAGTACTTTTTCAATTTTTCACGGCTGGTAACCATTTTGATTTCTGTCAGCAATTGCTCTGTTGTAATAATCGTTATACTGCCTCGGAAATGTATTGTTTGATTTTTGCCAAACGTTTGCCAATCAAAAAACTAATCCAAACATTTGTGTCAAAGATTACTTTAACGTTTTTGTTTTTCATAAATTTCTTGTCTTACATTTTCCACTTCTTCGTTTATGGTTTTTAGGTTAAGGTCTTTCGTTTTAAATGACTTTAACAAACGAGACAATTTTGTATCAATAGCCTCTTTTTCCAATTCTTTTGTCAACTTAATTTTTTGTTGCCTTGGAAGTTGTCTAACTATTGAAAGGATTTGTTCAAATGTAATATCTATCTGCAATGCTGTTTTCATCTTTCAAACTATTTTTATTGTTTCCCAAATTTACAAAATAATCATCATAGTCCACAATTTTATTATTATTATGCGGTCTTTCTCAGCCTGACCGCTAACGGATGTATACCCGCCATATGGTGGGTATTTTTCAATTATCGGGATATAATTTTCGATTTTTTGTCGGAATACTTTTAACATCGGCTTCGGTTTGAATTGAATATGCGTTTCACACATAGCCTTTCAGGCGTTGTGGGTTTTTCCAGAACACGTATTTGCCGGCTTCGCGCACGGTGTCCACCAGTTCTTTCAGGTGCGTGTAGGCTTTGTCGCGCAGCAATTTGTACTCGCTTTGTTCGGCGCGGTCGCCGTTGGCACGGGCCAGCAGGTCGGCCATTTCGTCGGCTTGCGTGGCGGCGGTGTCCAGTTTTTTCGTGTCGAAGGCGATAGCTTTCAGCGGCGCAAGATTGGCGCGGCCCAGCACGGCCAGGTCGTTCAAGTCCTGGATCATATCGGCATGGGAGTTTCCTTCGGCAATTGCGGCCACGCGGCCCAGGAGGGTTTCGTCCATGCGGTAGGCAAAACGGAAACCGTGCAGCAGCTCATTGCGCAATTCGTAGGCGAGCGGTGCGCTGACAGCCCACTGGCGTTGCGCTTCCTCTTGCGAACGGTAGTCTTTGTTCCACAACGATTGTACTTCGCGCAAAGCGCCCGCGCGCACGGGCAGGTCGTTGATCTTTTCAACCGTAACACCTACCGTTTTCAGTTCTTTCTGGTCGTCAAGCGCCCATTTGTTCAAGTTCTCGGCTTCCTGCAAAAACGCATCAACCGGCATTGCCGGAGGCTGTGCCTGCGAGTCGGGAATCGCCTTTAGCTCATCCAGCTTGGCATTGTAATCATCTACATTCGACATAATTTTGAAATTTTAGTTTGTAAATACGCCCGTTATTCCTAATTTGGCGATGTTGGTTCACCAAAAAGAAAGAAAAAATAGAAGTATATTCACATGAATATATAACGAAGTTACCCCCCCCATGCTGATCAAAGGAAGATGTTCAAATCAATTCAAAATTTATTAAATTTGAAATATGAAATCAAGTATAGAAATAGAGAATAAAATTAAAGAGCTCAAACCTATTCTTTCACGAAAATATTTTGTTGACAAAATTGGATATTTTGGTTCTTTTTCGCGAAATGAACAGCGAAAAGACTCTGACATCGATATTTTGGTGTCATTTAGAAAACCACTGGGATGGGAATTTTTTGATCTTCAGGAACTTCTGGAGAATGAATTAAAGTTAAAGGTTGATTTAGTATCAGACAAAGCCCTTAAAGAGCAATTAAGACAAGTTATTTTAAATAATGTTAAGTACGTATGAGCCCAATTAAAAGAGAATATATTCTTTACCTTGAAGATATGTTTCAGTCAATGCAAAGGATTGAAGAATATCTTGGCGACCTTGACTTCAGAAAATTTAAAATGGCTTACATGGTTGTAGATGCTATTATCAGGAATTTTGAGATTATCGGAGAAGCATCAAAAAATGTCCCAACTGAAATACAAGAAAAATATCCTGAAATTCCATGGAGGAAAATGTATGGACTAAGGAATTTAATTGCCCACGAATACTTTGGGATTGACTATGAGATGATTTGGGAAATTGCAAAAAGTAATCTACCCCAAAACCGTGATGACTTAGCAGTAATAATAGAAAAGGAAAAAGCACAGGGTGGTAACAATGTGCAAAAATAATAGCCGGGACAGTAGTAAATTCAAGGGTTTTGTCCGTCTCAACTTTTTTGTATTTTGAAAGGAAAGCACTCCGCAATCGGCTACTATTCTTGCACCAACCGATACCATGCATTTAAAGACAAAGAATAAAACAGCATAAACTGACGTATAGTAATGAAGATTTTAATAATACTCGGTCATCCTGATAAACAAAGTTTCAATCATGCAATAGCTAATGAATGCCAAAAAAGGCTTATTGAGAATGGACATTCGGTTATTTTTCATGATTTACACGAGGAAAAATTTGACCCAATAATTACTTCGGAAGAAATACCTAAAAACGGAAAAATTAACCAACTTGTAAAAGATCATTGCGATGATTTAATCCAAAGTGATGGGATAATTATTATTCATCCGAATTGGTGGGGACAGCCTCCTGCTGTTTTAAAAGGATGGATGGATAGAATTATTAGGCCGGGAATAGCCTATGAATTTGAAGATGGAGATGATGGAGAAGGAGTTCCAATTGGACTATTGAAAGCAAAAACAGGGATTGTTTTCAATACATCAAATACCAACGCAATAAGAGAAGATGAAATATTTGGAGACCCTCTCGAAACGATTTGGAAAAATTGCATTTTCGATTTCTGCGGAGTTAAAGAATTTGAAAGAAAGATTTTTAGAATAATTGTAAAGTGAAAACATTTGAAATGGGTAGAAAACTATTGCCTCTCATTTTCATTCTTTGCACGTCAAGCCTTTTTGCTCAAAAAAATTTGGTCAATGGCTTTATCATTCTTGAAACCAATGACACGATTTCAGGGGAATTGAAGGACAAAAAATATTTATAACATAGGACTTGGCGCTGCAAAATGGACAACCGGAAACAAATCCTGGGCAATTCTACATGATTTTGATTTTGGATATAACTTTTGAGGATTCTGTGGGGTTGACTGGTACCCACCCGTCCAGCGGCTCCCCGTCGTTAGACGGATAACGCTGATGGAAAAAACCTTATTTTGATTTCTTTAACCTACTATATAACAAAATCGGAATTATTCATTTTGATGTTCGGTTCAACGACCGAGGTGGACTTGGCAACTATTATTTCTCATGTGTCGCACCTACAGTGCTTGATGCTTCCCAGGCTTCTCATTGTCCTACCATACTTTTGCGCCTCTGGCGCTTCAAACCGAAATTTAGCAGCAGCGCTGCAAAAGTATGGTAGAATAAAAGATATCAAATGAAGTTTTCAAGCAGCATCGCTGCGAAAGATGAGTCATCATATAATGTGAGTTTCATAAGAATCGTTGTCGGTCTGCTGAATAATAAAATAGGAGTTATTCATTTTGATGTTCGGTTCAACGACCGAGGTGGACTTCGTAGCCAACACGTCCCCTCGCCCACCAACCTTATTGGGTATTCATACCGTGAATTGAATTGAAGTCGTTTCAAAATAAGGATTCTCGCTCCAAAAAAATTGCAGGTTTCCAATCCCGGGCAATTTCTGTACTTTTGTTCCCGTTCAATAGGGGTGAACAATTTCATTCCAAAAAAATAAGAAAATGAAACGATTTTTTCAGATGATTTCAATAGCACTATTTGGTTTCTTTGTTAGCTGTTCCGATAAAACCGATTCGGATACCGGGTTGATGAAAACGAAAGAACTGAACGAAAACTGGACCTTTAGCCAAAAAGGAGAGAACAATTGGCTACCCGCTACGGTTCCGGGCACGGTGCATACCGATTTGCTGGCCAACGGCAAAATTGAAGACCCGTATTACCGGCTCAACGAACACGATGTTCAGTGGATAGACAAGGTGAATTGGGAATACAAAACTGTTTTCATGGTCGATAAATCCTTCCTGAAAAAAGATGTGATCGAACTCGATTTTAAAGGCCTGGACACCTACGCCGATGTGCGCCTGAACGGCGAAGAGGTGCTGCGTGCCGATAACATGTTCCGCGAATGGAAAGGCGATGTGACCGGATTAGTAAAAGAAGGCGAAAACGAATTGCACATCGTTTTGCGTTCGCCCATCAACGAAGGGATTAAAAAATACGACGCACAAGGGTTCGTCATTCCCGTTTCGGAAAACGACCTGGCAGAAATTGGCGAAGTGGAAGGTGGCAAAATGGTGAGTGTTTACACCCGCAAAGCCGGCTATCATTTTGGCTGGGACTGGGGCCCTCGGCTTGTTACCAGTGGAATATGGCGGCCGGTTATCCTAAAAGCATGGGACAAGGCAAAAATTGAAGACTTGCAAATTGTGCAGAATTCCGTAACGGATGAAAAAGCCTCGTTCACCGCTGTTTTTGAAATTGATGCGGTATCAAAAAGCAAAGCAGATCTTTCTGTTTTTAACGAAGGCAAAACGCTGGCAACTTCTTCGGTTCAGTTAAAGAAAGGCATTCAAAAATATACGGTCGATTTTGAAATTGGAAACCCAAAACTCTGGTGGACGAACGGCTTGGGCGAGGCACATCTGTATAATCTCGTTGGAGAAATGAAAATTGACAGGCAGAAAGTCAGCAAAGAAACCCGGATCGGAATCCGGGCCCTGGAACTGGTGCGCGAAAAAGACGACGCCGGAACTTCCTTCTATTTCAAACTGAACGGGCACCCGGTATTTATGAAAGGGGCAAACTACATCCCGAACGATATGTTCCTGCCCCGCGTTACGGACGAAAATTACAGAACCGTGGTGGAAACCGCAAAAAATTCAAACAACAACATGTTGCGCGTCTGGGGCGGAGGGGTGTACGAAGAAGATATTTTTTACGATTTGTGCGACGAAAACGGTATTCTGGTATGGCAGGATTTTATGTTCGCTTGTGCCATGTTCCCCGGCGACGAGGCTTTTCTGGAAAACGTGAAACAGGAAGCCATAGACAACGTAAAGCGTTTGCGCAACCACCCCAGCATTGCCCTGTGGTGCGGCAACAACGAAATACTGGTTGCCTGGGAAAATTGGGGCTGGAAACGCAGAGAAGAAGCCAAGAGCCAGGAAAATGCCGATAAAATCTGGCAGGCTTATGTCGATATCTTTCATAAAACATTGCCGGGCGTGGTAGAAGAGTACGACCCGCAACGTGGTTACTGGGCCAGCAGCCCAAGTTCAGGCCCCGGTATAGTGCCCGACTTGGTCAATGGCGACGAACATTATTGGGGCGTTTGGTGGGGAAAGGAACCCTTCGAAACCTATGCCACCCATCTGCCGCGTTTCATGAGCGAATATGGGTTCCAGTCGTTCCCCGAGATGTCCACCGTGCGGAAATACGCCGTCCCCGAAGATTATAACATCTATTCGGACGTAATGAAATCGCATCAACGCTCGTCTATCGGCAACGGGACTATCGAATACTATATGTTGAAAGAATACAAACAGCCCAAAGATTTTGAGTCATTTTTGTATGTAAACCACGTTTTGCAAGCCGAGGGGATTAAATTTGGGTTGGAAGGCCACCGCCGTGCCATGCCGTTTTGCATGGGCAGTTTGTATTGGCAAATCAACGACGTTTGGCCCGTGGCATCGTGGAGTTCCACCGATTATTATCAGAACTGGAAAGCCCTTCAGTATTATGTGAAAAAAGGTTTTTCGCAGGTTTTGGTCAGCCCTTATACGGATGAATACAAGCTGAAAGTAGGCATCGTGAACGACCGCCTGGAAAACATTACGGCACAACTTCGACTCAAATTAATGGACTTCAATGGAAAAGTGTTGTGGGAAGAACTTTCGGTAGTGGAAATATCGGCCAACTCAAGTGCGAACTATTTCGATGTGAACAAAAGGGAATTCGAAGCCCAGTACCGAAAGAACGTGAACCAGATGGTGCTGGTAACCGAAGTAGTGCAGGGAAGTGAAATACTTTCGCGAAACCTCTACTTTTTCAGGCCATTCAAAGAGTTGAAAATTGAAGAGCCGACGGTGGAATACAACATCGGAAAAAGCGACTCAGGCTTCGATATCGAATTGAAAACCGATATACTTGCAAAAAATGTGTACCTGCAAATGGGCGACGAAAAAGGTTTTTTCTCCGATAACTATTTCGATGTGTTGCCCAACGAGAAAGTTACCATACACCTGAAAACGGATATTCCCGAAGAGAAGCTGAAGGAGGTTTTCACGGTAAGGACGCTGGACAGGGCATTTTAGGTTTCCCCGTATTCTATTAATTATTGAATTAGCGCATACAACCTGAAATGTGGCTAAAGCCAAGAAGTGCAACAACTCATAAAAACCGTCAGCTAAAACTGACGGCAATAAAACCACAACATTATTGAATCTGAGTTCTTAAATTGCCGTTCACTTTAGTGAACAGCCTGCCCCGACAAGTCGGGGGATTTGTTAAATGCAGCGACAACAGGGGTTTTAACCCCATTCTATACTATTTTTTGTGTATTGACAAAGTGCCTGATTCAATCAGATTATCCCTAAATTCTTCCCAACCTTAATAAATGCTTCCACCGCTTGGTCGATTTGCTCGGGCGTGTGCGCCGCTGAAAGCTGGACACGGATACGGGCCTTTCCCCTCGGCACCACCGGAAAACAAAAGCCGATAACGTAAATGCCTTCTTTTAACAATTCATCGGCAAATTTAATCGCCAGCGGTTCGTCGTAAATCATTACCGGAACAATGGCAGTATCGCCTTTTACCAAATCAAACCCGGCAGCTTCCATTTTGGTGCGAAAATGTTGGGCATTGGTCATTGTTTTTGCCGGCAATTCCGACGAGCCTGAAAGCATCTCAATCACTTTCAATGTAGCCCCAACGGTAGCGGGGGCCAATGTATTCGAGAATAAATAGGGCCGCGAACGTTGCCGCAGCATGTCAATAATTTCTTTACGCCCCGAGGTGCAACCTCCGTTGCCTCCACCCATGGCTTTCCCGAAGGTAGTGGTGATAATGTCGATTTTGCCGAGCAAGCCGAAGTGTTCCGCTGTTCCGCGCCCGGTTTTCCCGATGTAACCCGTTGCATGCGAATCGTCAACCATAACCAGCGCATCGTATTTTTCGGCCAAGGCGACAATCTCCGGGAGTTTGGCAATATCGCCGTCCATGGAGAAAACGCCGTCGGTAACAATCAGGCGGTATTTTAAATTCTGCGAATCTTTCAGGCATTTTTCCAATTCCTCCATGTTGGAGTGTTTGTAGCGGAACCGTTGTGCTTTGCACAGACGTACGCCGTCGATGATGGAAGCATGGTTCAATTCGTCGGAAATAATGGCCGATCCATCGTCCAACAGGGGTTCAAAAACCCCGCCGTTGGCATCAAAGCAGGCACAATATAAAATGGTGTCCTCGGTGCCCAAAAACTCTGAGACTTTTTCTTCCAGGTCTTTGTGGATTTGCTGGGTGCCACAAATAAACCTCACCGACGAGAGCCCAAAGCCCCACTCGTCCATAACGTCCTGTGCGGCTTTTACCACTTCGGGATGGTTGGCCAGCCCCAGATAATTGTTGGCGCAGAAGTTTAAAACGGAATCGCCGCCGGCTACGGAAATTTCAGAATTTTGCGAGGAGGTGATTATCCGCTCTGTTTTATACAATCCTTGTTCTTTTAATTCTTCAAGGGTTGTTTGCAGGTCGGTTTTCATTTTTGAGTACATGATGATATCGTTTTTTAGTTATTCAAATCTTACTAATAAGGTTTAGTTCTGAACCACCATGGATTCGTTACTAAGGTTTAAAAATTAAAGATAAGGTTTTTACGAAATAAATTGGACTTTTGACCTTCAAGTCCTGCCAAAGCCTAATCACTAATTTCTTGCGGCTCTCTATTCTTTATCGTTGTTGCTAAATTTTAATACCTTATTTCCAGTTTCTTAACCTCTTAGTAGCCCTCCGAACTATCTGCCACTATTGTAGCTAATTCTTGTTCTGAAATAGCGGGTGAACGTGAAACAAGGAAATGGACGTGATCAGGATTGGCATAAATTGCATATAATTTTGAAGCATTGTGATTAACGATCCCTGTAATGTATTTCTCAATCCGAACGCGGTGTTTTTCAGAAATTATGGGTTGGCGTTTATGGGTAGAGTACACAAAATGGGTGTAAAGATTGTTATATTCAATTTTCATCTCAATGTAGAGTTAATAAGGTTGTCTGTCGCTGTTGCCAAATCTGTTACTAAGGTTTAAAAAATAAAGATAAGGTTTTTACAAGAATAAAAACGGCTACCAATCCTCTTCCATAGATGATCTTTTCTTGTTCCCATTTTAAAACCTTATTTCCCGTTCTTTAACCTTAGTAGCCCAATGTTAGTCCGAACACCAACCTTATTGGGCATTTAAGGAATTCTGACAATGCTTTGTGGCTGTGATCCCGAAAGAAGATTAATAAGGTTTAGGCATCATCGCGAAATCTGTTACTAAGGTTTAAAACTAAAGATAAGGTTTTTAAAAGAATAAAACGGCTGCCAACCTCAGCTATCTTTTTTCAACTGCCTGTAAAGTTCATTGGCGAAAATAAAGTCGTCTAACTTTTGGTTTCCCGAATGCAGGATTTCATCTTTTGTGCCTGTCCATTCTTTTTCGCCTTTGCTGATGAACAGGATGGTTTCGCCAATTTCAATCACCGAGTTCATATCGTGGGTGTTAATAATGGTCGTCATGTTGAATTCGCGGGTAATACCCTGAATGAGCTGGTCGATCACGGTTGCAGTTTCGGGATCGAGCCCGGAGTTGGGCTCGTCACAAAAAAGGTATTTCGGGTTTAAAGCAATGGCGCGGGCAATGGCCACTCTTTTCTGCATCCCGCCACTGATTTCGGCAGGGGAAAGCTTATAGGCACTTTTATCGATGTTCACATGCCCCAGGCAAAATTCAATACGTTCTTGTTTTTCCTTCGCGCTCATCCGGGTGAACATATCCAGCGGGAACCGCACATTGCCCTCCACCGTGCTGCTATCGAACAGCGCACCGCCCTGGAAAACCATGCCGATTTCCTGGCGCATCTTTTTGCGCTTTTTCTGATTCATTTCGATAAAATTCCTGTCGTCGTACCAGATTTCACCGCTGTCAATGTCGAACAAGCCAAGGATACATTTCAGCAAAACCGTTTTCCCCGAACCGCTGCGCCCGATAATCAGGTTGGTTTTTCCCTTTTCGAACTGAACAGAAATATCCTTTAACACCTCGTTGTCGTCGAAGGATTTGTAAATATTTTTGACTTCAATCATGTGAGGAGCAATCGGGTTAATATTAAATCTAAAAAAAGGATGAGGATGTTGGTGTTCACTACGGCCGTGGTGCTTGCCTTGCCTACTTCAACCGAGCCGCCCTGCACATAGTACCCAAAATAGGCAGGCACCGAGGCCACCACAAACCCGAAAAAGAACATTTTGATGATCGAAAAAGTGACATAGTAGGGAACAAAGAGCCATTTGATGCCTTCGATGTAGTGAGGCATGGTGATTACACCTGCAATGGGGCCGGTGACCAAGCCGCCAAACAATCCGAAAAACACGCTCAATATATAAAGAAAGGGGAAAACGAAAACCACGGCAACAATTTTGGGCAGGATGAGGTAACTTGCCGGGTTGACGCCCATAATTTCAAGCGAATCGATTTGCTCCGTTACGCGCATGGTGCCAATCTCGGAAGTGATGCTTGAACCAATTTTCCCCGCCATGATAAGTGCCAGCATGGTGGATGAAAACTCAAGAAGCAGCACATCGCGCGTACCCAGTCCGATGAGTGTGGTGGGATACAGCGGGTTGCTCATGGAATACGCAAACTGAATGGTCATAATCCCCCCGATAAATATGGAAATAATGATGACAAGACCTACTGAATTTACACCCAACGTTTCGATTTCGTGAAAAAGCTGCCGGATGTACATGCGGTGCTTTTCAGGTCGTGAAAACACCTTTTTCAGCATCACAAAATACCGGCCGATATGAAAAAAAAAGCCCATGTGTCGTTGCTTTGTTAGATTTATAATTCTGAATTCAGCTCAAAGTTAAAATAACGGCTTTAATTACCCTAAACAAAACGCAATACTTATTGTTGCAGGGGTCTTGTGGTAAAAATATCTGCAAAACAGGAACAAATGATATTAAAATTGATAAATTTAGGGCAGTAAAAAAATGTGAACCTATGGACAAAAATAACTACTGTGTGATTATGGCAGGCGGTATCGGAAGCCGGTTTTGGCCTCTTAGCCGCACCGCGAAGCCCAAACAATTCTTAGATATTCTCGGCACGGGAAGAACTTTTCTTCAACAAACCTTCGACCGGTATTCAAAACTAATTCCTGTCGAAAATTTTCTAATCGTCACCAATCTGAAATACAAAGATCTGGTATTGGAACAACTCCCACAGTTGACTGAAGATCAGGTTTTGCTTGAGCCTTTGCGCCGGAACACCGCGCCTTGCGTGGCATATGCAGCAAATAAAATCAGGATTAAAAATCCCGATGCCAATTTAATTGTAGCTCCTTCCGACCACCTGATTTTTAAAGAAGAGGAATTTATCCGGCAATTACGTAATGGGCTCATTTTCGTACAGGAAAATGACGCACTCCTCACCCTCGGCATAAAACCCAGCCGCCCCGAAACGGCCTACGGTTACATTCAGGTGAAAAGGAAAGTTGAGTTTATGGAATTGGACAATTTGCATAAGGTGAAAACATTTACCGAGAAACCCGATATACAAATGGCCGGAATTTTTATCGAAAGTGGTGAGTTTTTCTGGAATTCCGGAATTTTTATCTGGTCGCTTAAATCCATTCTGAAGGCATTGAATGAACACCTACAGGAGGTGTCGGAGCTGTTCGCAAATGGCGGGAAACTTTACAACACCGAAAACGAAGTGCATTTTATTAATAAAACTTATTCCGAATGCCCGTCGATATCCATCGATTATGGGATAATGGAAAAGGCGGAGAACGTGTTTGTCCTAACCTCCGAATTTGGCTGGAGCGACATGGGAACTTGGGGAACTTTGTACGAAAACCGCGAAAAGGACGAACACGGAAACGTGATCAGCGGCGACAACATTCTAACTTATGACACCACCAACTGCATCATCAACGTCGCCGGTGAAAAGGTGGCCGTTTTGCACGGGCTCGACGGCTATATCGTTGCCGAATCGAACGACACCCTGATGATTTGCAAGAAGGAGGACGAAATACTGATCAAAACATTTGTAACCGACGTGCGGATCAGCAAAGGCGATTCGCTGGTGTAAGCCGGTATGCCTGAAATAACAAACTTCCCACTTCGGTCTTCCGACTTCAGTCTTCCGACTTCAGTCTTCCGACTTCAGTCTTCCCTCTTCGGTCTTCTCCCCCTACTTCCTCGTAATCTTCACTTTCTTGGTGGGCGCACGTTTAATGTTGCGCAGGTGGGTGTGGTGGGCCACGTTTTTAGCCACTTCGGCAAAGGCCGCACCGGTTACCGAATCGCCGTCAACGGCTACGGGCGTTCCGCTGTCGCCGCCTTCGCGGATGCTTTGCACGATGGGAATTTGACCGAGCAATGGCAAGCCCAGCTTATCGGCCAGCATTTTGCCGCCGTCTTTCCCAAAAATGTAGTATTTGTTTTCCGGTAGTTCGGCAGGGGTAAACCATGCCATGTTTTCAATCAAACCCAGCACCGGAACGTCAATGGATTTGCTTTGGAACATGCTGGTACCACGAATTACATCGGCCAAAGCCACATCCTGTGGAGTAGTAACGATCACAGCACCTGTTACCGGCACCGATTGCACAAGTGTGAGGTGGATGTCGCTCGTGCCGGGGGGCAAATCGATGAGCAGATAGTCCAATTCGCCCCAATTCCCTTCCGAAATAAGTTGTTTCAAAGCGTTGGAGGCCATTGGGCCGCGCCAGATGATAGCACTTTCCGTATCGACAAAAAAACCGACAGACAGGAATTTGACGCCATATTTTTCTAATGGTTCGATCATTTCCCGGTCGTCGATTTTTATGCCGCCCGGTCGATCGCTTTCCGCCCCGAACATTTTAGGGATGGAAGGACCGAAAATATCGGCATCCAACAAACCCACCTTTTTGCCCGAATTGGCCAACGCCACCGCGAGGTTTACCGCTACGGTTGATTTGCCCACGCCACCCTTTCCTGAGGCTACGGCAATAATATTTTTCACATTGGGCAGCACGGGGCGCTGCATGTCGTGGATAAATTTCACGGAGATATTGTCTTCAATTTCCACCTCGTCGCCAACATATTGTTTGATGGCTTTTTCGCTTTTCAGCACTAATTCTTCAATGTTTGGGTCGTCGCTTTTCTGAAAAACTAACGAAAAACTCACCCGCTGTCCGGCAATCCGGATTTCCTGCGGCATTTCCAACGAAACGATATCTTCCTCGCTACCCGGATATTTTATCGTGCGCAAGGCATCGGTAACATTTTTGGGTACAATCAACTTTCTTGGTAGTTCAGCCATGAGACTTATAATTTATTTAGTGATTATTTGTTAATAATTAATGTCGCACAAAACTAACAATTCCCATTTAGAATAAATACATTTTTGTATGGAATACGATAGGGTGACCATTTGTTTTATAGCTTTGTCAATAATTCATATCAAAATCGAAAAAAATGACTAAAACACAGCAATTTCACCAACTTATCGAATCTGGAAAATCAACCGATAAAGTTTTGTTCCGCCCCATTTTGATGCAGTTTGCCGCCGAATACATTGGAAGCAATTATGGCCAGTTTGCATCCGATTACAAGGTTTTGGTGGAAGCCAACCTGCGTTGCATGGACGATTTTGATCTCGATTTGTTGGGATTGATATCTGACCCGTACCGCGAAACAAGTGCTTTTGGTGCTCCTGTCCAATTTATCCCGAACGGCGTTCCGCGCTGCTTGAGCCTGATCGTGAACTCGATAGACGATGTTATCAACCTTAAAAACCCCGATGTTTACAAAGCAAAACGTACTTTCGACAGGATAAAAGCAGGGGAAGTTTTATCGAAAAAAACACAGGGGAATATCCCGATTATTGGCTGGATTGAAGGTCCGCTGGCCGAAGCCTGTGATTTGGCAGGTATCGAAAATATGATGATGCAATTGATGATCGACCCTGATTTCGCCAATCGGTTAATGGACAAATGCGTGATTACGGCTAAAGATTTTGCCAAGGCGCAAATTGAAGCCGGATGCGAAATAATTGGTATGGGCGATGCAATTTGTTCGCAAATTGATGTTGACAGTTACAACACTTATGTTCGCGATCGGCACCAAGAAATAATCAGCTATATCCACGAATTGGGTGGAAAGGTAAAACTCCACATTTGTGGCGACACAACACATTTACTGCCGTCGTATAGAAATTTCAACCTGGATATTTTGGATCTCGACTGGCAATTGGACATCGAAAACGCAAGATCGGTTTTGGGCGAGAACGTAATTTTTGCCGGAAACGTGAACCCTGTTACGATTCAAAACAAATCGCGCGACGAGGTTTTCCAGATTTGTAGGGATTTAGTTGAAAAGCATAGAGATGAACGATTTATCCTTTCGGCAGGTTGCGAAATTACACCCTTGACCAATCCGCAGAATTTGAAAGCAATGAGCGAAGCAACATTTTTGGATCATTTAATTTGATAGTTTTTATTGCCTAATTCATTAACCCAATTCCTTCGCGGGGTCCCAAAACCGTTCCTGAAAATCCAAAATCTGATCTCCCTCAAATTCTATCCCTTCGTTTTCCAATAGTTCTTTCATAGCGTTAGGCGCGCCAAAGTGGTGTTTGCCCGTGAGCAGGCCGTTGCGGTTCACCACCCGGTGGGCGGGGACATAATCGGGTTGAGCATGCGAGACGTTCATCGCCCAGCCCACCATCCGTGCCGAGCCCGTTGTGCCAAGGTACCGGGCAATTGCGCCGTAGGAAGTTACCCGCCCCGGGGGGATTTGTTTTGCCACCTCATGCACCTGTTGGAAAAAATCGCCCATGGTTTTTTGTATTTACATTTTTGCTGTTCAAACTGGGACAAATTTATGAAAAGTTACTTTCACAGTAGAAAATAATAATTTTTGCTTTTTTTGATGAAACTCATTCAATTGATATTCCATAGAAATATACTAACTTAGCCTCAATTTACCGATGAAACTATGGAATTTTCGGATCCGCTCATTTTCGACAAAATACAAAAAGGGGATAGTGCTGCCTTCAATACCTTGTTTAGTGAAGCTTATACACCATTATGTTTCTTTGCCAATAAGTATTTGTGCGATCTGGATTTATCGCGTTCGCTGGTGCAGGAGGTTTTTGTTGACTTATGGGTGAAACGCGAACGGCTGAACATCCACACATCCGCTAAATCTTATCTGTTCTATGCGGTAAAAAACCGCTGCATCGATTTTCTGCGAAAAGAAAAAAAGACGACCCCTGTTTCCAAAATCCACGAAAATTTGTGCGCAATCCCCTTCCGCGATTTGGTGGAAGAAGCTGAACTTAACGGGCGCATCAATTCTGCCATTCAGGCTTTACCCGAAAGGTGCCGTCAAATCTTTTTACTTTGCCGTTTCGAAGGATTAAAATATGCAGAAATTGCAGAAAATTTGCAATTATCGGTGAAAACCGTAGAAATGCAAATGGGAATTGCTCTGAAAAAACTAAGAGGCAACTTGTCTGACTATCAATTGTTTTAACTTTCTCGTTTTTTTTTATCCAAAAAAAAGTTGAACTTCCTTACAGGGTAAGGCCGAAGCATTTCGTCTAAGGGGTATTCAAACCAATGGGATCGAAGTGAACGAAGCTTATCAACATATCGACATCATCATCAGCGAATTCCTCTCCGGGAATATTTCCCCCAACGAAAAGGAGGAGTTTGAACGATGGTTAAACGCATCTCCCGCAAATAAAAAGTTTTTCCTAAAAAGTAAAAAGGCCTGGGAACTTAGTCAGAACCAAATTCCCCCCGAAAAAATAGCTGAGGACAAAACCCGCGTGATTGAAAAAGTTCAAAAGATACAAACCACTCAGCTTATCCGTGTTCGTCGGCAAATGCTGATTTACAAGATTGCTGCCGTATTGGCTATTCCCCTTACTTTTGCGCTAAGCTGGTATTTTCTTCAACCCAAGGAACAAGTTGCTCCGATAGACCAACTCTGCGAAATTTCCGCACCCAAAGGGCATGTGGCCAAATGCATTTTGCCCGATGGCTCCGAAGTGTGGCTGAACACCAGATCAACCATTAGCTACAACACAACTTCGTTCAATCAAGACCTTCGGCAAGTTCAATTGTCGGGCGAGGCTTTTTTTGAAGTTGCGAAAAACAAGGAAGTCCCATTTCAGGTAACTACACCGGTCGCGAACATCAACGTTACCGGTACTTCCTTTAACGTGAAGGCTTACCCGGAAAGCGAAACTTTTGAAACGGTGCTGGAAGAAGGAAGCGTTGAACTGGAACTGAACAACCTTAGCCGTCAGCTTGTAACCCTGATTCCCGGGGAACGGGCAGTGTACAATACACACGAAAAGAAGATTTCGATTGAACAAGTAGATGCCAACTTTTTTTCGGCCTGGCGCAACGGGGAGATTCTGTTTAAAGATGCCACGCTCGCCGACCTCACCAAAGAACTGGAACGCATTTACGACATCCGGTTTCATTTGAAAGAGGCGAAATTGGGCGAATTTCGGTTCCGGGGGATGTTCAGCTACAACAACAATTTGATTGAAGCGCTGGAAAAAATCAAACGCACCGCGGGCATCGATTACTACATTGAAAACAAGGAGGTTTGGCTACATAAAAAGTAGGCCGATAAAATAATAACTTAAAACTTATAACTATGGTAAAAAAAATTCGTTTCGGTTAATTAGTTGGTTAAAAAGGTTAACGTGGAGAAAAGGAAAGAGGGCAATGTTGGTCGCATTCCCTCTTTACCAAACTTCATCAGCCGTTTTATCAGCTCAATCAGTTTATTAATTAAAAACATTCAAAACTATGAAAAAAAAATCAAATGTATTGGGAAGATTTTATCCCGGTGCTAAAAAATTGTTGTTGATTATGAAGTTAACAATTTTTCTATTAGTGACATCCGTCTTCGTTTCCACAGCAAGTGTGTATTCGCAGGCGACAAAGCTTACGCTGAAGATGAAAAACGCCCGGATTGCCGATGTTTTTGACGCCATCGAACAGCAAAGTGAGTTCTATTTTTTTTACAACCGCGACAACTTCGACGATAACCGTTTGGTTTCGGTGGATGTGAAAAACAAGCAGGTGGAACCTATCCTTGACGAACTTTTTAAAGGCCTGGAGGTGAGCTACGAAATTGTGAACAGGAACATCCTGATCAAGGCTAAAAGCAAGTTCCCGGGAATCTCCCAAGCCGACCAGCAACGAACCGTATCGGGCAAAGTGACCGATGAAACCGGCCAGCCGCTGCCCGGCGTTGCCGTGGTGGTAAAAGGCACTACGCAGGGTGCAGTTACCAATGTTGATGGAGAATACACCATTGCCAACGTCTCCGAAAGTACAACTTTGCAGTTTTCGTTTGTGGGGATGCGGAGCCAGGAAGTGGTGGTTGGAAACCAGGCTACAATAAATCTCGAAATGGTTGCCGATGCGATAGGTATTGATGAGGTTGTGGCTATTGGGTATGGAACACAAAAAAGGGCTGATTTAACCGGTGCAGTTAGTGCAGTTCAGGGCGAAGAATTGGCTAAAAGAATTGATGTTACCAATACTGCTACAGCCTTACAAGGGTTATCTCCAGGTTTGACAATTCAGAATTTTGCAGGAGAGCCTGGTCGTGAAGATGTTAGAGTGCGGGTAAGAGGAAATGGCACACTTAATAACGCCAATCCTTTGGTATTGGTCGATGGGGTTGAACGTTCCCTTGCAACAGTTGAACCTTCGGATATCGCCTCGCTTTCAATTTTGAAAGATGCTGCTTCTGCCGCCATCTATGGCTCAAGAGCAGCAAATGGTGTAATTCTTATTACTACAAAACGTGGTGCAGTAGCTGGAACAACGGTTAGCTATAGTTATAATATGGGATTTCAAAATGTTTTGGGTTATCCTGAAGCAGCCAATAAAGTTGACTGGCTTAATCTTGAGAATGAAGCACAGATTAACGCAGGAGGCCAACCTTTACATACCCAAGAGCATATTAATAATGTGGCTGCAGGTACAGATCCGCTGAATTATCCTTTTACAGTTTATGAAGACTATCTTTTTCATAAAAATTCACCACAACAACGTCACAGTATTTCCCTAACATCTGGGGGTCAAAATGGCAGAATATTTGCATCCGTTAACTATCTTGATCAAGATGGAATAATAAACAGATTTAACAACAAAAGGTTATCTGCTCGCATTAATTCAGATTTATATATTACCGACAAGTTAACGGCAAATTTCAATTTGAATTATATGAACAGAAAAGCAACTGGTCCTGGTCATACTGGACAGCGATTGGTCCAGGCGATGCTTCATATAAATAGAACAATTGTGGGAAGATATCCGGATGGCACATGGGATTTGATTGGGGGCCAGTGGAACGCAGTTGCCATGATGGATAATGGTGAAAGGGTATTGGAAAGAGATGAAGTAGTAAGTCAGGTTGGCCTTGAATACAAAATTCTTCCAACACTTACATTCAAAGGTGATGTTACTCTTAAAGCTTACGGGCAAGATGAGAGTACCTTTATGAATACCCTTAAGGGGATGAGGAGTTATAAAACGGGTGAACTAGTTACAGTAGGTGGCTGGTTTGCTCAAAATAATCTTACAGAAAGACAAGAAAACACCAAAGAATGGAGCCAGAGAGCCTACTTGAATTACAACCAAACATTCGATAAGCACAGTGTTGAGGCAGTTACTGGATACGAAGGTATCAGCAATAATTTTAAAAGGATTCAAGGATACCGGCAGGGTTTTTTCAACAATGACTTACGTGATTTAAGTTCCGGAGGATCGGCGGCACAAGAAGCAACAGGTTATCGGGAAGAATGGGGTCTTCAATCGTTTTTTGGAAGAGTTAATTACTCATTTGATTCCAAATATCTGCTCCAGGCAAACGTTCGTTATGATGGCTCTTCAAGATTTGCTGATGGTAAAAGATGGGGTTTATTCCCTTCATTTTCTGCTGGCTGGCGTGTTTCTCAGGAGGGTTTTCTTGTGGATAACAATGTCATCAGCAACTTAAGGCTAAGGGCATCATGGGGTCAATTAGGTAATCAGAATATTGGTTTATGGAGATATCTGAATACATACAATTTAGATCAATCTTATGCATTCAATGATGCAGTAGTTTCCGGGGCTGCTGTTACAAGAGCTGGCAACCCAAATATTACCTGGGAAACTACAACAATGACCAACGTTGGATTTGACCTTGGCTTTTTGGACAATAGAATGGAAGTGATTGCTGAATATTTCTGGAATCTAACCGAGGACATATTAATTGAGTTACCCATCCCGCCAACCATAGGCGTTGATGCACCTACTCAAAACGCAGCATCTGTTTCCAATAACGGATATGAAATTTCGGTGAAGTATTATAGCCCTCAAAGAAGTGATGGAGGATTTCAATATTCTTTAGGATTAAATTTTTCTGATGTTAAAAATAAAATTGAAGATTTAAAAGGCACAGGACCATATTTCCCTGACAAATTCACAGTGTGGGAAGAAGGTTATTCTATGACTTCTTTACGAGGCTTAAAGTCGCCAGGGTCGGGCCAAGCCGGATTATACCTTTCTGAAGCTGATTTTGAAAAATATCCTGCAAAATTAGTTCCCCAAGTGGGTATAGGAGATATTATTTATGAAGACTTAAATGGTGATGGTGTTATCAGTCAGTCTTTATACCCTGACGGGGACCAATATGTAATGGGAGATGAAGACCCACATTATGAATTTGGTATAAGCGCTGAAGCAAGTTTTAAATCGTTTGATTTTTCAATGTTTTGGCAAGGAGTACTTCAAAAATACCACACACTTGACGGTGCTTTAATGGAAGGCCCAAACTGGGGTAACTTTATTCCGGCTGAAATGGCAAGAGAAACATGGCATCCGACAAGGAACCCAAATGGCACTTGGCCCATTGTCACTGCAGGAAACAGTTGGAACCTCGTAGAGGCTGATTTTTGGCTTCAGGATGCAAAATACCTGAGATTAAAAAATATCCAACTGGGATATACAATCAGGCCATCTAAATATATCTCGAATCTGAGAATTTATGTCTCTGGTGAAAATCTGTTGACTTTCACTCCTACAGAACTTTTTGATCCTGAAACTCCGCGGGGGAGAAGCCAGTTCTTCCCACACTCTAAAGTTATGAGTGCTGGTGTGAACATTACATTCTAATAAAAAACGGTTAAAAAAATGAGAATATTATGAAAAGAAATATAATTACCCTATTCATATTGATATCAATTATAGCTCTTCCGGGTTGTGATATAAATGAGGAACTGAACACAATTCCAACCGGGACAGTTTCTGAATTGATTTTTTGGAAAACAGAGAACGATGCACTCCTGGCTGTTAATGCAGCCTACAGAGAATTAGACGGAACCGGGATGGTACAACTCGTAACCACTACGGACATTGCGATGCATGCTCCTTCCGGCCCACAAACCTTATATGATGTAGCCGTGGGCACCCTTGATCCTACCAATACTAGTATTCGGGATTATTGGAGACGGTATTGGAGGGGAGTACGAAAAGCCAATGATCCTATTAATAATATTGATAGGCTTGAAAGTGGAGATCCTGATTTATTGGCAAGATTGAAAGCAGAAGCTAGATTCCTTCGAGCATACTATTACACTATGCTCACCACTTTTTGGGGAGATGTTCCGTTGGTAACCGAACCATTGGTGATTACCGATGAAGTTGGCCGAAAAAGTAAGAATGAAGTTGTTGACTTTATTATTACTGAATTAGATGCAATTACTGGGATACTACCTGTGAATTATACAGGAGATAATATTGGTAGAGCCACACGTGGGGCAGCACTGGCATTAAAAGCAAGGGTAGCCCTGTACAATGGACGATATGCTGTTGCACGTGACGCGGCCAAAGCCGTTATGGATTTAGGCGTATATGAATTGTATCCCGACTATGAAAAGTTATTCTGGTATGAAGGCCAGAGTTCCAAAGAAGTTATTTTTGACCGCCAATATGCGGTAGGATATAATTACACAAATTATATTGGGAGATCAGCAGCTTCGCTTGGCGGAGGATCTGGCATTGATCCATTAAGGGCATTTTTATTGAAACATGAGTATAAAGGCACAAAAGATACTGAAAATGAATATGCTAATCTTGACCCAAGATTTGGGTACAATGTATTATACCCGGGAGCAATTATGCCGAATGGAGACGTTTACAACTCAGTGCCAACGAGTTCAACACCCGACAGAATTGGAGCAAGTGAATTTGCCACCCAGTATGGATTTAATGTAAAAAAAGGCATTGACTGGGAAAGAGATGGCGGCAATCCAGAACAATCAACAATTAATTTTATTCTGATTCGGTATGCGGATGTATTACTGATGTATGCTGAAGCAAAGATCGAATTGGATGAATTGGATAATTCGGTATATGATGCAATAAATAAGGTTCGTTCCCGGTCAACGGTTGAAATGCCTGCGATTACTACCGGTAAAACCCAAGCTGAATTAAGGCAAATTGTAAGAAACGAACGTACAGTTGAATTGGCATTTGAAGGACTCCGCCTGTTTGACATGAACCGTTGGAAAATTGGCGCTGCAAAAACAGAACCCGCCTTGGGAATTAGATATAAAAATGAAGAAGGTCAGTGGGTTATCTACAATCGGAATCTAACTCGCAATTTTAGAGCTGACCGAGATTATCTTTGGCCAATTCCGCAGGAAGAGGTGGAGGTTAATCCTAATATTGGGCAAAATCCCAATTATTAAATTTACTTTAGAGAATTCAATTTATCTCATTTGAATTCTATACAAAGGCTATATCTTCTGCTTTTCGGCGAAGATATAGTCCTTAACAAATAAAATAGTAACAAATTGTAGCTTGTGTTAAAATCAAAAGAAATGGGAAAAAACATAAAATTTGACCGTAGGAATTTTATTGCAAAAACAGCTCTCGGAACCTTAGGTGCAGCAGGAATTTTAACTTCCTGCTCAAGTCCAACTTCAAAAAAAGGGGAATTACAACTTCCCACATTGCTTGACCAGGCGCCGGATGGAAAAATACTTAAAGCCGGGTTAATTGGTTGCGGTGGCCGCGGAACAGGGGCTGCAATCAATTTTCTTGATGCAGGCCCAAACCTTCAGATTACCGCTTTGGGCGATGTGTTTCAGGATAAAGTTGATGCATGTCGTGAAAAGTTAAAAACAGAGAAAGGGGTTGAAATTGCCGATAGTAATTGCTTCGTAGGTTTCGACAGCTATGAAAAAGTGATAGACTCAGGCGTAGATGTTGTGTTGCTTTGCACACCACCACATTTCAGACCTGCCCACGTAGAAGCAGCCGTCAATGCCCGGAAACATATTTTCATGGAGAAGCCCATTGCGGTTGACCCGGTGGGAGCCCGGTCGGTTTTGGCGTCCGTTAAAAAGGCAAAATCCATTGGGCTGAATATGGTTAGCGGAACTGCTCTCAGGGTATCCAAAGTTTATATGGAAACCCATCGAAGAATTGCCAACGGCGAAATCGGCACAATCACAGGGGCCAGCATTATCCGTAATGGCGGGGCACTTTGGTTCCGCAAACGGCAGCCTGAATGGAGCGATATGGAATATATGCTGAGAAACTGGGTAAACTTTTGCTGGTTATCAGGCGACCACATTACAGAAATGTTCATCCACCAACTTGACTTAATGAACTGGAACATGGGCCAACTACCCATAAAAGCTTCAGGTTACGGAGGGAGGCACCGCAGAGTTACAGGGGATCAGTATGACTTTTTCAGCATTGATTACATTTATAAAAATGGAATCCGGGCACATGCTGCTGTGCGTCAAATCAACGGGTGTTCGAACAGGACCTTGTCACAAATCAACGGTACTGAAGGCTATGCAGACCTTAGTGGTAAAATTTTTGACCTTCATGGCAATGTCGCATGGGAATACCCCTATCCGGAAGAAACTGATACCGTATCAGAGTGGAAGATTACCAATCCATTTGTACAGGAGCACATCAATCTGGTTACAGGAATCCGAACCGGGGATACAATCAATGACGGCGAGGATCAGGTGAATTCGACTCTTGTCAGCATTATGGGGAGGATTGCAGCTTATACCGGGAAAGACATATCCTGGGAAGAGATTATGAATTCTGATTTATATTTAGGCCCCAAAACTTATGTACTTGGCCCGGTTCCGGGTATCCCTGAAGAAATCCCATTAGCTGGTGTACCAAGTTCAGGCAGTTCGTGAGATAACAGTTGAATTCGATTGCCTTATATTCAAAAATAGATAACGTAAAAATTGAACGAATGAAAGTTATTTTAACGCTTCTACTTATAGTAAGCACTCTTATATTAACTTCGGCTCAAAATGAAAAATTGAACATTGTAGTAATAGGAGCTCATCCAGATGACGCTGATGTTGTGGCAGGAGGCACAGCCATTAAATTTTCCCAACTTGGTCACAATGTGTTGTTCGTATCGCTGACCAATGGAGACGCAGGCCATTTTAATCAAGGCGGCGGGGCACTTGCTAAAATTCGCCGGGCCGAAGCAGAAGAAGCAGGCAAACGGTTTGGCGTCACTTACAAAGTTTTAGATAACCACGATGGCGAGTTAATGCCGGATTTGCATGTCAGATTACAGGTAATACGGTTAATTCGTGAGTGGAATGCAGATGTTGTGATCGGTCCACGCCCCAATGATTATCATCCTGACCACAGAAATACAGCAATTTTGGTGCAGGATGCTGCTTATATGGTTATCGTACCGAATGTAGCTCCGGACACTCCACCGTTAAAGAAAAACCCGGTTTTTCTTTATGCCCAGGATCATTTTAAAAAACCTTATCCATTTCAACCTGATATTGCAGTGGATATTTCAGACGTCATTGATCAAAAAATATACGCTGTTGCTGCGCATCAATCACAATTTTTTGAATGGCTTCCCTGGCTCGATGGCGAATTGGAAACCTTGCCCAAAACCGAACAAGGCAAATTGGCATGGCTTAAGAATATTTGGACAGGTGAAATCAACCCGGAAGTAAGAAAAACGTTGATTAAATGGTGTGGTGAGGAAAAAGGGGGCAAAACAACCATTGCCGAAGCGTTTGAAATATGCGAATATGGCAGATATCCCGATGAACAAGAGATCAGGCGATTGTTCCCTATGTTGAACAAATAAAAGATTAAAACATAAAAAACAGGAATTAAATAAAATGAACAAATTGTTTAATCATAGAAATTTAAAAATTAGAATTATGAGCAAAAAGAATTTAATACTATGTTTTATCCTTCCCACATTTCTGTTAGGAACAAACATCGTTACTTCACAGGAACTGGTTGCCACCTTTGGCAAAACGATACACATGGAAAGTATTTTGGCAGGGAAACTAAAGGAAGCGAAACCTGCAAAATGGTACCAGGTGAATACAGAAGCTGATACCTGGAAAGTTGATGGCGATGTTTTAAAATGTACAGGATTGCCAATAGGTGTCATTCGTAGTGAGAAAGAGTACGAAAACTTTATCATGCATGTGGAATGGAGCCATCAGGCCCCGGGAGGAAATTCGGGCACCTTTGTGTGGAGCAAAGCAGAACCAGGGGAAAACCGCCTTCCGGATGGTGTGGAAGTGCAAATGCTGGATATAGAATGGGTTAAACTGAACACCCGTGATGGAGTGGAACCTCCTGTAGCGTATGTTCATGGTGAATTATTTGGTGTTGGGGGTGTTGAAATAACTCCGGAAAATCCACGCGGCGTACGCAGTAAGTCAAGAGAGAACCGCGTATTGGGGAAAAAAGAATGGAATACTTACGATGTTGTTTGTGTTGACGGCAACATCAAACTTTCCGTTAATGGTAAATTTGTAAATGGGATAACCAATTCGTCGCAAAAAAAAGGTTTTATTTGCCTGGAAGCTGAAGGTTCTGAAATTCACTTCAGAAATATCCAAATTATTGAATTAGATTAAACTAAGAATTATGGATTTGAATCAAAAAACATAAAACTTTGTAAAGTTACATACTGGCATCACAAGAAGAAAATTTTTTGGGGCCCGGGTTGGCCCTAAACAATCACCGTAAAGTCTAAATTAATCGCTTAAAACAAATTCAAATGAACAATTCAAATAACTTCAATCAAACAAACGTTATTGACCGAAGAGATTTTGTAAGAAAAGCAGCAATTGCTTCACCACTAATTGCTTTTCCTTCGATGGGTTTTGCAAGCAAAAATTCCCGCCAAAATGAACAGAAAATTCGCGTAGGGATAATAGGATGCGGAGGGCGTGGCCTTGCTGATCTTATCGATTGCCTGAATTCAGCTCCGAATGTTGAAGTAGTGGCTATGGGCGATCTTTTTGAAGACCATTTGAAGACCTTTTATGACAAAGTTATAGAAAGGGCGGCAGATAAAGTAAACGTTCCTGAAAAAAATAAGTTCGTTGGATTCGATGCATATAAAGGAGTATTAGCTTGTGACTTAGAACTCGTTTTATTAACTACTCCACCCGTTTTCCGCCCGGAACATTTAAGAGCTGCAGTTGAAGCCAACAAGCATGTGTTTATGGAAAAACCCATCGCCGTGGATCCTGTGGGTGTTCGTGAGGTTATTGCCCATTCTGAATTAGCAGAGAAAAAAGGGTTGACTGTTGTAGGAGGAACCCAGATGCGTCAAGCAGGGCATATCCAAAATGCCATAAACCAGATTCATAACGGAGAGATTGGGGATCTTGTCGGAGGACAATGTTGCCGCATGGGTGGAGCGATGAGAACATGGGGGCCTGCTGAACGCAAACCTGAGTGGTCTGACATGGAATGGCAACTTAGAAATTGGTACTTCTATACCTGGAGTGGTGGAGATTTTATTACAGAAATGCACATCCACAATTTGGATTTAATGAACTGGGCATTTAATTCACCCCCAATTAGTTGTATCGGGTTTGGAGGCCGTCAGGCACGCACAGGTACCAAGGCCGGGAAATGGGGCCATATATACGACCATTTTACCGTTGAATATTTATATCCCGGTGACGTAAGAGTGAATTACATTGGAACACAAATCGATAAAGCAGCTACCCGCAATGATCAAAGATTTGTGGGAACAAAAGGAAGTGCATATATTGATTTCAGCAAAGCAACTATCATTAATAAAAACAAACAGGAACTAAAAGCCGAAGGAAATCCTTCAATTGCGCAATTTACTTTACAAATTGATGCAATTCGTAAAGGGCTAAAGTTAAATAATGGGAAACAGGTGTCGGAAAGTACGTTGACGACTATAATGGGCCGAATGAGTTGTTATACCGGAAAAACAATCTCTTGGGATTGGATTATGAATGAATCAAAAACAAATTTAACTCCAGATAAATTTGAATTTGGCAGCCTCCCTTTTCCTGGGGTAGCTATTCCTGGCGTAACTCCACTTGTGTAACTTTTTAAGTGTTTGGCGCAATATATTTTAAGAAATAATGCAGAATGAGTTGTGAATTTTATAATATGAATGGCTACAAACAAGTATGAATTATTATTAAAAAACAAATGATCCTGAAAATGAAAAATACAACTGTAAATCGACGTGACTTTCTCCAAAAATCAGCTATTGTAGGAGCAACAAGTATATTGGCTCCCGGGTTAATAGCTTCTTTGGGGGCAAGTCCAACACCACGCATGGTAAGCGATGACATATCAATTGCTCAATGGGCGTTGGTGCAAGAAATTAGAGATGGAAAGTGGAAAACGCTTGATTTTCCAAGAATTGCACGAGAAGATTTTGATATCAACGGCATTGAATTCGTTAATACCTTATTCGAAGTTCCAACATTGTACTATTTAAATGCATTGAAACGAAATGCAGAAGATCATGGCGTAACTATGGTATTGATAATGGTTGACGATGAAGGGGAAACCTGCACCCCATCAAAAGAAGAGAGAAAACAAACGGTCATCAATCATCAGAAATGGATCGATATTGCCAACTATCTTGGATGCCATGCCATTCGTACAAATTGCAGGGGGCCTCAGAATGCTCCGAAAGATGAGGCCCTGAAATGGGCAGCCGAAACCTACAACATGATGCTCGAGTATGCAATCCCGGCAAATATAAGTGTGCTCATTGAAAATCATGGCGGGCTTTCTAATGACGCAGATTGGATGGTGGCTTTGATGAAAGAAGTCAATAATCTATACTTTGGTTCTTATCCGGATTGGAGAGGGCCAGGCCCGGATTTTGACAATGTGGATTTTCTCCGTAAAATGTTACCTTATGCAGGTGGTAATTCATACCGCAATCAGCCAACAGAAGAACTAACTGCACAAATGATAAAAATGTGCCGGGATGCTGGTTATCGGGGTTGGTACGGGATTGAATCCAGTGGACGGGATGCTATTGTGCAAGGCAAAGCATTGTTGAAAAAATACCTATAGGCTGACTGATATTTTAAAGGAGTTGAAAGTATTCAAAATAGGAACAACAGTTTATTACAAAAGAACAATACGATAATTTCGAAATTTCTGTCGATTGAAAAGTATCAGCAGGAGCATGATGAGCTTTTTGCATCTATCCGCGCCAACACACCCATGAACGACGGCGATTGGATGACCCGTTCCAACTTACTGGCCATGGCCGGAAGGATGGCGGCTTACACCGGGCAAACTATTTCTTACAAACAGGCGTTATCTTCTATGGATGTATTGTTCCCGGAAAAATTATCGTGGGATACAAAATATGATATACCGATTGCAATTCCCGGTATCACAACCTTTAAATAAAGTACGATGAATAGAAAGAGTTTTATAAAATCAGCAACATTGATGGCGGGGGCAGGTGCTGCTGCATTGGTTAGCCCAATGGCATCTGCAAGCCAGTCGCAGGCAAAAGCGGCAAGCAGGGTGACTTTAAAGAAAAGCCTGGGTTTTGGAATGATCAAAGAGGATTTGTCGTTGACCGATAAATTCAAATTGATTAAAGATTTAGGTTTTGATGGGGTGGAACTGAACAGCCCCGTTGAATTCAAGATACCCGAGCTTCTTGATGCCAAAGCAAAATCGGGCATCGAGTTTCCGAGCGTGGTGAACAAAGACCATTGGGCAATGCCCCTTACCGATCCTGATCCCGAAGTACGGAAGAAGATTATCCAGTCCGTAGGCCAATCCTTGCAGGATGTGAAAGATTTGGGCGGCGACACCGTTCTGGTAGTGCCTGGTGTAGTGAATGAAAAAGTAAGTTACGAGCAGGCCTACGTCACGGCGCTCAGCTCCGTCCGGGAATTAATCCCCTATGCCGAAAAAACAGGAATGCAAGTGGCCTTAGAAAATGTGTGGAACAATTTCCTGCTTAGCCCGGTAGAAGCGAAGCGTTTTGTCGATGAAATCAACCACCCCTTAATCGGATGGTATTTCGATGCCGGAAACATTCTACGATATGGCTGGCCCGAGCACTGGATAAAAACACTCAATTCGCGCATCATGAAACTCCACATCAAAGAGTACAGCCGCGAGCTGATGAACACCAAAGGCTTGTGGGAAGGTTTCAAGGTGGAACTGTTGGAAGGCGACAACAACTGGCCGGTGGTGATGAAAGCCGTGAGCGAAATCAACCACAAAGGCGGTTGGCTAACTGCCGAAGTTAATGGTGGCGACCGTGCCCGCCTGAAGGATATTTCGGAACGAATGGACAAAATTATTGCGTATTTGTAATCTCCGCATGGAAAAGCTCAAAATTGCCACAGTCCAGTTTGAAAACCGAAGCGGGGACAAGGCTTACAACTTATCGGTAATTGAAAAAATCTCGCGAAAAGCTGCAAAAAAAGGAGTTCATGCCATTGCTTTCCACGAATGTTGCATTAGCGGATATACTCACGCCAGCCGCCTTTCAAAAGCTGAAATGCTCGATTTGGCTGAACCTGTCCCTGACGGGGCAAGTGTGCAACAACTCATTCAAATTGCTGCAAAATACGACATTACTATATTGGCCGGGCTTTTCGAAAAAGATGCGGAAAACAACCTGTACAATACCTATATGTGCGTCAGCAAAAACGGCATGGAAGCGAAATTCAGAAAACTCCATCCTTTTATCAGCTCGCACCTAAAACCAGGGGATAAGTACTGTGTGTTCGACCTTCGCGGCTGGAAATGCGGCATTTTAATCTGCTACGACAATAACATTATTGAAAACGTGCGCGCAACCAAATTGTTGGGCGCCGATGTTATTTTTATGCCGCATGTAACCATGTGCACTCCTTCTACCCGCCCGGGGGCAGGCTTTGTGGATCCAAAGTTATGGGAAAACCGTAAAAACGATCCTACTTCCTTGCGTCTGGAATTCGATGGGATGAAAGGCCGCCACTGGCTGATGAAGTGGTTGCCTGCCCGTGCCTACGATAATGCGGCATACCTGATATTTTCAAATCCAATTGGCATGGACGACGACCAGTTAAAAAACGGTTGCTCCATGATTATTGACCCTTTTGGCGACATCGTTGCAGAATGCCGCAAGTTGGGCGATGACTGGGTGAGTTCGGAACTGGTTCCTGAGAAAATAAAATTGGCCGGTGGAACTCGCTATCTCAATGCCCGCAGACCGGAACTTTACAAAAAGATTCTTGGTATGGACCACAGCCCAGAACAGAAGGTGAGTTGGATGGGAAAACCGAAAAAAGAACCATGACTGCCAAAGAACCGTTCTCAAAGAAATAGAACGGTTCTTGCAAACAAAAAGAGGCTACCCAAATGGGCAGCCTCTTTTTGTTAACTATCAGTTGTAATCAAAAATTAGAAGAAGTGACGGATTCCAATCTCCACAATTGGTACGATTGTTTATATTGTCTTAACAAGATGTTTACAAGTTGCCAAAAATAGTTGATAATTAATGTATTTAATCTTTGGGCATGCAATAAAATAATAGAATATTCCCTTGGAATTTTCAAAATTATTTAAAATTACAAATCATCACAAAAAGACAAGAATTAGTGTCAGATTTAAACAGTTGTGAAACAAAAAAAAGAAAACTTTAATGTTGCATAATTTTTAATCTCAAGTTAATGTTGATTATAGATTAAAAGGTTTCCTTTGCCGTGCATTTGTTTATCAAAGAACGATTAAATAGGATTGTTTTTTAAAGTGTTATAATTAAATATCGAAATTTAACGTAATTCTATTTCTATAACTATTAAAGTTTACTATTTATGATTAAAACAATTAGGTTTTTATTAGTAGCACTCATTGTATTATCAGCTACTATAATGCAAGCACAGGTAACCACATCCAGTATGAGTGGGCGTGTTACTGATGCTGAAGGAACTGTGATAGGTGCAACAGTGATTGCTACACATGAACCTTCAGGAACAACTTATGGTACTGTAACCAATTTAGAGGGTCGCTTCAACCTCAATGGTATGCGTGTTGGTGGACCTTATACTGTAGAAGTTTCTTACATTGGATATGGTAAAAGTACAACAACCAATATTACGTTAAGCCTTGGCGAAAACTATGCATTGAATGTTGTACTCTCGGAACAAGCAACATCATTAGATGAAATTGTAGTTACGGCACTAAGAACTAAATTCTCTACTGAGAAAACCGGAGCAGTGACTAATATCACAAACACTCAGATAGATAATGTGCCTACAGTAAGCCGTAATATTATGGACATTACCCGTCTTTCACCTTATGGGGGTAATGGTATGAGCTTTGTCGGGACAGATGGTCGTACGGCTAACTTTACTGTGGATGGAGCAAACTTCAACAATAACTTTGGTTTGAGTTCTGCTCTCCCTGGTGGAGGCAACCCAATCTCTATTGAAGCTATCGAAGAGATGCAAGTTGTTATTGCTCCTTACGACGTTCGTCAAACAAACTTTATTGGTGGTGGTGTAAACGCTATTACAAAATCAGGTACAAACACCTTCAAAGCTACCGCTTACGTTTATCATAGAAATGAAAACTTACGCGGTGATGCTGTTAGAGGTCAACAAATCGAAGGAGCGCGTGAAAAGGACCGTAACACAATATATGGCTTAACTTTAGGCGGTCCAATTATCAAAAACAAATTGTTCTTCTTTGTAAACGGTGAAATGGCTAAAACTCCAACAATTGCCAATCGTTGGAGAGCTTCAACTGATGGTATTGCTGAACCGGACAATTTTATTTCTCGCACAACAGAAACTGACCTTAAGAGGGTTTCTGATTTTGTAAGAAGTAAATATGGATATGAAACAGGTTCTTACACAAGTTTCCCTGCAGATGAAAGCAATGACAAGCTTCTTGCCCGTATAGATTGGAATATTACGAACCAACATCGTTTGGCTTTACGTTATAACTACACAAAAAACACTTCATGGAACTCTCCTAATGCTACTTCTATGGATGGAGGGACCCGTGTGTCTGAGGCAAGAATGTCACAAGCTTCAATGTCATTTGCAAACTCGATGTATTCGATGGAGAACCTTGTTCACTCAATTTCTTTTGACTTGAACAGTCGTCTATCGGATAACTTATCTAACCAATTCCTGGCGACTTTCTCGAAACTTGACGATGTTCGTGGAACGAATTCAAAAGAATTTCCTTTCATCGACATTTTGAAAGACGAACAAGCCTATATGTCTTTGGGGTATGAGCTCTTCACCTGGAATAACGGTGTTCACAATGATGTATTCAACATTAAGGATGAGTTGACACATTATTTAGGTAATCACAAAATTGTGGGTGGAATAGCTTATGAGTATAAGATGGCAGATAACTCTTATATGCGTAACGGTACTGGTTATTATCGCTACCTCAGTCTCGATGATTTCTTAAACGGAGCTGTACCTGAAATTGTGAACTTAACTTATGGTTACGATGGAGAAACCAATCCTGCAGCACGTGTGAGAACCAACACAATTGGAATGTATGTGCAAGACGATTGGAGTGTAAACGAAAGATTTAAACTTTCATACGGGCTTCGTCTCGATGGACTTTTCTTCAACAATGCTGACTTGATGACGAACAAAGCCATCCAGGAAATTGATTATTCCGGTCGTAATATAGACACCGGCAAATGGCCTTCAGCAAATATCATATTCTCGCCTCGTGTAGGTTTTGTATGGGATACTTATGGAGACAATAGCCTGAAAGTTCGTGGAGGTACCGGTCTTTTCTCCGGAAACTTACCACTCGTATTCTTCACCAACATGCCTACCAACGGTGGGATGGTACAATATCAGGCACAAATAAATGCAGCAAACGCTGCAAAGAGAGGTTTCTCAATGGATGAATTTGCCGGCGGTCTTGTAACTGATGCCAACGGGAAAGCTAATATCTCTGCATTACATGAGAAATTGACATCTTTAGGTTATCCTACAACCATTTCACCCGAAGACGGGACAGTTCCTTCAGCTATTGCGGCTGTAGATCCAAATTTTAAAATGCCACAAGTATGGAAAACGTCGCTTGCTGTTGACTATGCATTCCAAACATCTTTCCCATCCTCTGTAACAGTAGAAGGAATCTTCAATAAAACCATCAACGGTGTTTCTATTTCTGACTGGAGTATTCCATCTGTGGGTGGTTTTGCCCGCTTCAATGGTGTTGACAATCGTCCAATTTATCCCGATGGTTATCGTACCGCCACAAAGGCATTTGTGTTGGAAAACACAAGCCGCGGTTATGGTTGGTCAGGTAATATCACTTTCAATGCTCAACCAACAGATTGGCTCAGCTTGATGGCTGCCTATACACACACAGTTGCTAAAGATGTAACCGGTATGCCCGGGTCTAATGCAGAATCTGCTTTTACTTATGTTCCTACAGTAGAAGGCCCTAACCACATTAAATTGCACAATTCTCAATACACCACACCCGATCGTCTTGTGGCTTCGCTTACTGCCCGCGACAAGAGCGGTAATCACTATAGCCTGATCTATGAAGGATGGCACGGTGGAAGGAGCTACTCCTATATGACGGTTAACGATATCAATGGTGACGGTTATAACTATGATGCAATCTATGTTCCAACCGATGAAGAAGTGGCTAACAATCAATTCCGCTTTGTTTCGTCAGACGACCAAACTCGTTTTATGGACTATGTTCATGCCGATAATTATTTGAAAAACCAACAAGGCAAGTATGCAGAACCCTATAGCGTTTACTCTCCATGGGTACATCGTGTTGACTTTAGCTACAAACATGATTTTGTTTTGAATGTAGGACAAACAAAAAACAAACTACAACTTAGCTTTGATATCAAAAACGTTATGAACCTGTTCAACTCTGATTGGGGTGTAGCTAAATATTTGAATCCTGAAATTGGTTCGGAAGCTCGTATTCTCAAATATGAAGGTGTTGATATTGATGGTGTGGCTACATACTCTACGCCCCCGGCAATCCATGGTGGTACCAAAACATTTACTTCAAGCTACTCATTAGGACAAACCTGGTATGCTTCAATTGGTATCAAGTATATTTTCAACTAATTAAAAATATAGACAAGATGAAATTAAATTTAAAATATTTATTCCCCTTACTCATCGCGATGCTTGCCCTGATGACAAGTTGTGACGATGAAGAAACTGTGACATTATTGAATGAAATTCAGGTATCCAAGTCATTTGTCGCTATTCCTGAGGATGGTGGTTCTCAAACCATTACTGTAAAGGCTCAAGATAGTTGGACAGTTGAGAAAGTAACTACCGATAAAGACAAAGTTGAGTGGTTGACTATCTCTTCAACTACAGGAAGTGCCGGTGAAACGGATCTTACGTTTTCTGCACCATCTGCCATAGATGGTCGCACTGCAGAAGTTTTACTTCACAGTGGAGGCAAAACTCAAAGAATTAACATCATCCAGGGTTTGCCAAAAATATCCGAAGCTACTGTTGCTGAGGCTAAAGCTGCTCCTGACGGTAAAACTCTCCGTATAACTGGTGTTTGTACAAATATTGAAAACACCCTGTATGGTAACTGGTTTTTAACTGATGAAACGGGTACTTTGTATATCTATGGAACGCTTGACAAGAAGGGTGCAGAAAAAAACTTCATGAGTCTCGGTCTTGAAATTGGAGATGAAGTAACTATTGAAGGACCAAAAGGTTCTTACAAAGGAGACCCTCAAATGGTGAATGTAATGGTTCTCGAAATCAAAAAATCACTTGTGAAAGTTGACTCTCTTGAAAACCAAGTGCTTCCTGTCGAAGGGGGTGAATTCATAGCACACCTTTCTGTTAAAGGACAAGGCATATCGGTAGATATTCCTGAAGATGCCAAGTCTTGGTTATCAATCTCCTCTATCAAGTCGGCAGAAGAAAGTGTTGTTGTGAAATTCAAAGCCGAAGGAAATACAGGTGGAGATCGTGGAACTACAATTACATTTCGCACCACCGATGGTTCTAAAGAGTACTCAACAGAAGCATCTCTTAGTCAATTAGGAGCGATTGTGAAAGCAACTATTGCAGAGTTTATTGCAGCTGAAGTTGGCGACACTCAATATCGTTTGACAGGTGCTATCACTAAAATTGATCCAAAATATAATAACAACATAACTATAAGCGACTTCTCTGGCGAAACCTATGTATATCGTCTTGATTTAGATGGAAAAGAATACAAAGTGGGAGATATAGTTACTATTGTAGGAAAGCGTGGCGATTATAATGGCCCTCAAGTAGCAAATGGGGTTTTAGAAAGCGTTGTTCCTGTAACTCCTATTACCATTGCCGAGGTGTTAACAAAACCTGATTCCAAAGAAATTTACTATATGGTAACCGGTGAAATTACATCGGTTGTTAGCGAGTTAATTGGTAGGCTATACTTGAAAGATGAATCTGGCGAGATTTATCTGTTTGGCTGTAGCCCTGGTTTTGGAGCATCAACCAATGAGGAAAAAAATGGTTTGTTAGAAGCAAAAGGAATTAAAGTTGGCGATAAATTAACTGTTATTGCAACAAAAGATTCTTACAAAGGAGCGGGACAACTTGCAAATGGTTTTTATTTCAGCCACGTAAGTGCAGAATAAGTAGCACGAAACCATATGCTATAAGCAATGTAACGCACAATATTAATTGTGTAACAGATACTGAAAAGCATGACAATTAATTTTGTCATGCTTTTTTTTCGTGTGCCATGCATGTCTATCACCATGAAGGTGCTTCCAAAGGAATCCCAATGGGAAAGTTCTTTATGAGGGCGGTAGTTATGAATAACAGATTTTCAATCTGGCTTGCCATTCCCCGCATCGCGATGTCAATGGCAGGCTGCTCGAAGCTACCATTCCCACGTAGGTGGGAATCTCAGTATGAGCGGCAGGGATTCCCACCTACGTGGGAATGAGGTGCATTTAGAATCTGTCATTCCCTCATTATGCCCGAGCAAAAAATGAAAGAACAATCTAAAATTGATTTTTTAATCATTTCAAAACAGTCTCCAAGAATCCTTGCCAACCTTATCACGACGAAAATCGGTTTCTTTTAAATGAATTCGTATTTTTATCGGTACTTTTATCGTATATATTCAAAAAAATGATGGAACAAGCGATTTTAGACAGCATGTTGGAGGAGAAAGGTTTTATTGATGAAGCCATTGATCCGGCAGTTAAACTGACCGATGAAATAAACCGTTTGAAGAAAGAAAAGAACGCAGTTATTCTCAGCCATTTTTATGTGGAAGGCGATTTGCAGGACATTGCCGATTATGTAGGCGACAGTCTTGGCCTGGCACAGGCAGCGGCAAATACCGATGCCGATATGATTGTGTTCGTAGGCGTACACTTTATGGCCGAAACGGCAAAAATCCTCAACCCCGGTAAAAAAGTCCTGCTTCCCGATTTGAAAGCCGGATGTTCTCTTGCCGAATCGGCTCCGGCAGATAAGTTTGCCGCGTTCAAAGCTCAATATCCCGACCATAAAGTAATCACTTACGTAAATGCCACCGCTGCGTTAAAAACCATGTCCGACGTGGTATGTACCTCGGCCAATGCAAAGCTGGTTGTAGAAAGCTTTCCAAAAGAACAGAAACTGATTTTTGGCCCCGATAAAAATTTGGGCAACTACATCAACAGCATCACCGGCCGCGACATGGTATTGTGGGACGGTGCCTGCATGGTGCACGAACAATATTCAGTGGAAAAGATCATCGATTTGATGGAACGGAACCCCGATGCAGATTTTATTGCTCATCCCGAATGTGAAACGCCCGTTCTGCTGTTGGCTAAATTCATTGGTTCAACCACCGCCTTGATCAATTTTGTGAAAAAAAGCACGGCTAAAAAATTTATTGTGGCTACCGAAAGCGGCATTTTTCACCAAATGGGAAAAGCCTGCCCCGATAAAATTTTCATACCGGCTCCGGCGAATGATTCCACCTGTGCCTGCAACGATTGCTCGTATATGAAGCTCAACAGCCTTCACAAGCTCTACGTTTGCCTGAAACATGAACTCCCCGAAATCATCCTCGATCCGGAAGTTATCGAACAAGCCCGCATCCCGATTTTAAGGATGCTGGAAATATCGAAATAGCATCCTATTTCCTCACCCGAACCGGATATTTTGGTCGGACGGGTTCAACGGGCGGGTTTTCTTTTAGTTTTTGAAGGGCCACTTCAATTGCTTTTTCCAATTGTGGGTCTCTGCCTTTAATCACTTCTGCGGGCCATTGTTCCACTTCGATGTCGGCAGGCACGCCTTCGTTTTCAACCACCCAGCCGTCTTCGGTCCAAATGGCTACGTTGGGTGCAGTAACCGATCCTCCGTCGATAAATTCGGGGAAGCCGAGAACGCCCACCAATCCGCCCCAGGTTCGTTTGCCCACGATGGTGCCCACGTTGAATTTGCGAAACATCCACGGCAGCATGTCGCCACCGGAACCGGCGGTTTCATCGATAATCATCACTTTCGGCCCCTGGATGGAGGCACTGGGCGACTTCAAATCTTTGCCGTAGCGCATATTCCAATGGGCCTGATACGGGCGTTGCAGGATATCGATGTAATAGTCGGCCAACGAGCCGCCGCCGTTAAAGCGCTCATCAATAATAATGGCCTGCCGGTTGGCTTGCGGGAAAAAATAACGTTTAAAATACTCGTGTCCTTGCCCGGCGGTGTTCGGAACATACACGTAGGCCACTTTTCCGTCGGTGGCTTCGGTTACTTTCCGAAGGTTTCCTTCCACCCAGTCGCGGTTGCGCAATGCCAATTCGTTGGCGACCGGAACAACTTTTACAATTCGTGAACCGTTGAGATCAGGATTAGGGCCAATCGTCAGTTCAACGATTTTCCCGGCGGTATTTTCGAAAAACTGGAACAGGTTATCGGCAGAAGTAACGTTTTTTCCGTTCACCGCCAGCAGGTAATCGCCCACTTGTGCATTCACACCGGGTTCGGTCAGCGGCGATCGTAAATCGGGCGTCCAGTTCAGCCCGCCAATAATTTTCGCGAACTGGTAGCGTCCGTTTTTAACCACATAATCGGCACCCAGCAAGCCACCGCCCACACGTTTTGGGTTTTTCAGCCGATCGCCCTGGCTGTAGCGGTGGTGTCCAACAGCGATCTCGCTGCACATCCATTGAATCAAATTGTCGAGGTCGGAACGCGAAGCCAAATCTGCCAAAAATGGTTCGTATTTCTTTTTCATTGCCGGCCAGTCGGCACCGTGCATTCCCGGGTCGTAAAAATAATCCCGGTTCACGCGCCACGCTTCGTCCAATATTTGCGGCCATTCCTGCAAGGGGTCTATTTTTACCTCAATATCGTTGGTTTTCAGGGTTCCGTCTTCCGGTTTTGGCTTGGCGCCGGCATCGCAAATCCCCCATGTGCTTCCTTTCCGGTAGAGCATTTTTTTCCCGTCCGCCGAAAATTCGTAGCCGTTGGCTTCCATAATTTCGCTGTCCTTTCGCTCTTTCAAATCGAACTTCATCATTTTTCGCGGGTCGGAATAGCTGCTTCCCGAAACGATGTAGAAAACCTGATCTTCCTTGTTGGTCCCCAATTGAGCATAGTTCCCTGCTTTAAGCGGAAAATCAACAATCCGGTTTTCTATTCCGGCAAAATCAATAGTCAGTCTCTTTTCTTCTTTCGTTTCTTTCTTGTCTTTTTCGTCTTCTTCCTTTTTCTTGTCGGTTTCTTTCTCCGGTTTTTCCTCATCGCTTTCTTTGGCGAAGGGAGAAATTAATTCTTTTTGCAGCGTAGCAAGGTAAATGGAGTTGGTCATTTCCATGTCGGCATTCGATTGGTCGAACCAGTTGATTACCGGGCCGGCATCGGTTGAGGCAAAGAAATAGAGGTACTTTCCACTTTTGTCGAAAACAGGTTCCGACGCATCGCTCAAACCGTCGGTGATGGGATACGATTTCCCTTCATCAACAGAATAAAGGTAAATTCTTTTGAAATAGGTCCCGGTAACTTTCGTATAGGCCACCCATTTGGAATCGAAGGACCAATCGCCGAACAATTGCCGGAATACGCCCGGCGCATACAATTCGTCGGAAGCGATTTTTGTAATTTTCCCCGTAGCAACCTCCAAAAGGTAGAGGTTCCGGCCGTTATCGACATAGCAAATGCTTTTACTGTCGGGCGACCACTGCGGGAAGGCATAAAATCCGGTACCGTTCAGTTTGAAAGTTTTCGCTTCGCCTATTCCATCTTGTGGTTTGATGTACAATTGGTATTCGCCTGAAGCATCCGAAAAATAGGCAATTGATAAACCATCGGGCGACCAGGCGGGGTATTTCTCGTGTGCCCCCGGAGTTTGGGTGATGTTTCGTGCATCGCCTTTTTGGGCGGGAAGCGTCACAATTTCACCTCTGAAATCGAACACGGCACGTGCGCCGCTTGGCGAAATTCCGGCGCTTCGGATGTATTCCGCCCCTTTTACAAAGCGTGGCCGCAATTCAGCCAAATCAGCAGCTATGCCCACGGTAAGTTGGTTTGATTGTCCGGTGTTCGGATTGAAAATATGCAGGTAACCGGCTTGTTCGAAGATAATTTTACCGTCGCCGTTTGATGCGCTGATTATCGGGAAATCTTCGAAATCCGTCAACTGAATAATCTCTTCGTTTTCGGGGTTGAAAGAAAAGAGGTTGAATTCCCCGTTACGGTCGCTGCGGAAATAAACTTTATCACCAATCCACATGGGGTCGGTATCGTTGCAACGGCCCTCGGGCTGCGGTATTTTCACCACGGAATAATCGTTGAAAGAGATCAGCCAAATGGTTGCCACGGTTCCACCGCGATAGTTTTTCCATTGTTGAAACCTACCGGGAATCGGGGTATAGGCCATCCGTTTCCCGTCGGGGGAATAGGAAGCTTTGTCGGCATTTGGAATTTTTAGTTGGGTGGGAAATCCCCCGATCACCGGAACCGTGAAAAGCTGCAAATACCGGTTGGTGTACAGGCTTCTTTGCGAAGCGAAAAGCACGGCCGACCCATCGGACGTAAAACTGCGGACATAATCACTGCCGGGGTGCCAGGTAAGTCGCTGCGGAATCCCGCCTTCTGTGGGGACGATAAAAACATCGGTGTTCCCGTCGTATTGCGCGTTAAAGGCGATGAGTTTTCCGTCGGGCGAAAAAACCGGATTTGTCTCGATGCCTTCGTCGGTGGTAATCCGGCGGGGCTGTGTGCCATCGATGTTGGCTACCCAAAGGTCTTCAGCATAAACGAACGCAATTTTTGAATCGCTAATGGCCGGTTGAGAGAGCATACGGGTGTTGGTTGTGTTTATTGCAAGGGATTGAAATGCTGCAAACAGCAACATCACTGTTGAAGTTAATAAGACTTTGAATTTCAATTGCATAACGTTATAATTTAAATGTTTGTACCAGTGGCTTGAATTGGCAGTATGAGATACAACTACAAAAATAGGAAGTTTTGCGGGCTGTCCTTCGTTTTATTTTGGAAATAACAAAATGACTTATAAGAAGAAGCTTCTGATTATCTTATCACTTGTTCAGAATAGATTCCTTTACTGGATAACATTGAAGAAAACAGCCCATAAATTATAAAACTATTAACGTTGACGTGATGTAGGCAATAGGTTGTATATTAAGTGAATAAAAATTATTATTCTTGCAGGGAATTTTAAAATAACATTAAAGATTAAAATTATGGCAATAAAGAAAGTTACCCCGGCAGCCGCCACAACCACCACAAAAAAAGCTGCCCCGAAAAAAGCCGCTGCAAAGAAGTCTCCTGTAGCTAAAACAGCTAAAGCCAAAAAACCGGCAATTACGAATGAAGACATAGAAAAAAAAGCTCAGGAAATCTACGAAGCGCGTATAGCTTCCGGAGGACCGGGCAATCAGGAAAGCGATTGGCTGAATGCTGAAAAAGCTTTGAAATCTTCAAAAAAGTAATATCATTTTCTGAGACCATAAGCGTTCGCGTAGATCTTTGATTAAAAACAGTCTTTTCATTTGATATTGAGAAGACTGTTTTTTTTCGATTATTAGTTACTTTTGCTGACCAAGGTATTTTTTATAACTTTCAGGCACATAAAAAATAAGCTATTCCAAAATGAAACTATGCAACAACAAAATTTCGATACCATAGAAAGAGGAGTTTGCAACACGACAATGAGTAGTTGCGCTAAACTTCATGTATGCGATTGGTTGGCCGATATAGAAACAACGGTTTTTCCTACCGATATTGTTGAAGTGCGTTTTAAAAATACCCGAAAAGATTATTACCGGAACGTAAACCAACTACACTTGAAAACGGGCGATCTGGTGGCTGTTGAAAGCAGTCCGGGGCATGATATTGGCATTGTTTCGTTAATGGGCGAACTGGTGGAACGGCAAATGAAAAAACACAGGGCAACCTTTTCCAACGGCGAATTCCGGAAAATTTATCGTTTGGCCAGGCCTGCCGATATTGATAAATGGAAAGAGGCCATCTCGCTGGAACATGAAACCATGATCCGTTCGCGACAAATGACCAATGACCTGGGCCTAAATATGAAAATTGGAGATGTGGAATATCAGGGCGACCGCACAAAAGCAATCTTCTACTATATTGCCGACTCACGGGTTGATTTCAGACAACTCATACGGGTACTGGCCGACAACTTTCATATCCGGGTGGAAATGAAGCAAATCGGTGCGCGTCAGGAGGCAGGCCGCATAGGAGGTATTGGTCCTTGCGGAAGGGAAATATGTTGCTCCACCTGGTTGCAAAATTTTGTTTCGGTGTCAACTAATGCCGCACGCAGTCAGGAGATTCCGTTAAACCCGCAAAAGCTGGCCGGGCAATGCGGCAAACTGAAATGTTGTCTCAATTACGAATTGGCAACTTATGTTGATGCTCAAAAAGACTTTCCACCCAACAACGTCCCCCTGCATACCGAGGTCGGTGTTTATTTTTTCCTGAAAGCCGATATTTTTGGCGGAACCTACACTTACACGCTGCAGGGCAACACGCCTTCGAGCCAGGTTGCCATACCTGTGAGCCGGGTGAAGCAAATTCTGCAGATGAACAAAAAAGGAAAGAAGCCCATGAAATTGATGCTCACAGACATTTCGGCTGCACCAAAAGAACTTGATACTTTCCATAAATTGGTAGAGCAGGAAGATTTGACACGCTTCGACCGCCCCAAGAAAAATATCCGTAAAAAGAAACGAAATATAGCCCGGCCTCCACGAAGAAAACCAAAATCAAAATGAAGAAACCCGGATTTCAATTTCTATTGCTAATGGCTGTGCTGCTGGTTGTTTCGGCATGTGGTAACCCGGGCGTGTTCGACGAGTATAAAACTATTCCGCCAAACGGTTGGCATAAAGATTCGCTCTTAGTGTTCGATATGCCCGTTGCCGATACGGTGCAAAAACACAACATCTACATTAGTATCCGAAACGATATCAGTTACAAATACAGTAATTTGTGGTTGTTTATTGAAATCATTCAGCCCGGAAACACTACTCACACAGACACCTTTGAGATAACCTTGGCCGACCCGGCCGGAAAATGGTTAGGCACAGGATTTGGCGGAATTAAAAGCCGCGAAATTGTGTATAAACGGAATGTCTATTTCCCGGTTTCGGGCATTTACCACATAAATATCCGGCACGGAATGCGAAGCAATGTGCTGCACGGGATCACGGATGTTGGATTTCGTGTAGTCCAGCAGAAGGATTAAACCAAAAAATCATGGGTAAGGGGAAACTTCAGAAATTTGAGGAAATGGTGCAGTTTGAGCATGTGGTTCAAATGCCGTACAGAGAACTTCTGCAAGCAGATTTTGAATGGAAAGGAAATTGGGCAGAAACCTTTTTTAAAAATACAAACCCCATTGTGGTGGAATTGGGTTGCGGCAAAGGAGAATACACGGTTGAACTGGCCGAAAGAAATCCGGACACTAACTATATCGGCGTTGATATTAAAGGTGCCCGGCTGCACAACGGCGCAAAAAAAGCAATGGAAAAGGGGTTGAAGAACGTGGCGTTTCTGCGCACCAACATCGAAATTATCGACCGTTTTTTTGGCGAAGAAGAAGTAGCCGAAATTTGGCTTACCTTCCCCGACCCGCAAATGAAAAAAACCCGTAAAAGACTAACTTCTACGGGTTTCTTAAACCGCTACCGTAACTTCTTAAACCGCGACGGAATCATTCATTTAAAAACCGACAGTAATTTTCAATACACCTATACGCATGCTCTTGTGCACCTAAACCAATTCGATGTGCAATGTGAAACCGATGATTTATACGAATCGGATGTGTTGACCGAAACGCTGCAAATAAAAACCTTTTACGAAAAACAGTGGCTCAGCCGCGGAATCACCATCAAATATATCGCATTTAAGCTCAACGATTCCAGGTTTATTGAACCTGACATCGAAATTGAAAAGGACGAATACCGCAGCTTTGGCCGCAGCGCAAAGGATATTCACTAAAAGCTTTTTCCTGTTTTTTTAAGGCCGTTCAAATCGTTCACTGTAAAATCGCCGTAAAACGAAACCACCATCCTGTTTCCGTTCCCGTCGTGGTTTTTGACGAACAGGTGGCACTCACTGAATCTCTTCTTTCCCCCGAGCAGCCAAATTTTCGCATCGTTATCGTCATCATCTCCTTCGTATCTTTTATAGGCCGATTTCGGTAAATAATTGATCGCCTTTTCTGTGAATTCAGGGCCGCTGAGAGTTCCTTTTTCGGGGTTGTACGACATGAACCGGATTTCGTGTAAATCGCCGGTTACTTGTTTTTCATCGCCGTTTTCGCCCAAGTCCAAATCGATGGCGTCGATCATGTTTTTTGAGAAACTAAAATGGGTGATCCCATCTTTGTTCGCAAAGGCATCGTACATTTTATACGATTTGCTTTGAGCGCCAATTGTTTGCGAGGCAAAAATTAAAATTGCCAACAAAAGTGTTTTCATTGTTATCATGGTTTTCATTTTTTGTTTCGAACTGTGAGCTTTTCCATCTCCATCAATCTTCTATTGCTGCTCCTGTAAGCTGCGGTTTTCTTCCTTCATGGTGAGCCCCTCCGGTTTCATCACCCAAGTTTTACCCACCATGTCGCCGTCCCAGGTATTGGTGGTGTTTTCAATATCATGAATGATTTTCACCAAACCGTCGCTGAGATAAACTGCTCTGCCTTCGGGTATTTTGATGATTATATCCACTCCCTGCCCGCGCCATTTCACATTGTCTTCAAGTATGAAATAGGGGTCGAAGGTCAATGTGGAATCTTTTAACTGATAGTGGTAGATAATTTCTTCCGAAGCCGTTTTTGCATTTTCGCGGGTTCGACCACGGGCCGCTTTTTTTACCAGGATTGCAAATTCATCGCTGCCCGATCTTTCGATGTCGAGTGTGGGTTGGCCCAACATCACTTCTTCGCCGTCAACCATTACTATCTTGAAATTTTCGATTTCAAAATTCATTTTTGAATAAGACGCATACTTGTCTTCTCCCAAATTCAAATACAGGGTTTGGCACGAATCGCATGAAACCGTTGAAGTCTCCGTTATCGAAGAACGGCTTTTATAGTTTCTAACCTGTCCTACTGATACCACCACCAAAGCGACTAAAGCAATCAACCAAACTCCTACCATCGAGAGCCCAATGGCCGTGTTGTTGGTCTTGTATCTGAATACCAGTTTTGTACCCACAAACAACAGGGCCAGTAGAGGAATTCCGGCGACAAGTCCTGTGGCAATCATCCCAAAAGTAACTGTGCCGGGTTCAATAAAATGGTTCAACATGCCCGAAATATGTATTTCGGAATCCCAAACTAAAGGCCAGCTTTGAACAAGCGAATGCCCCAGCACCATTGATGACACAAGGCCCAGGAGACCAAAGAAGCCGATCAGGATTAATAGTGCCCCAATGACCACAACCGCTACTTTCAGGATTACCTTAAAAACGTTGTACGCAACGTCGCCGGCAGTTTCAACTCCTCTTCTGCCTTTCGAATAGGTATCCGATTCTTTGAACTTGCGATAACTCTCTTTCACTTCGCGCACTTCTTCTTTTATCGATTTTTCGATGTTCTTCACCGTAGCTTCTTGTCCGCGCATTTCCAAGCGCTGGGCTGTGTTTTTGGCTTTTGGCACGGCAATCCAGAGCACGAAGTACGCCAACATTGCCGCCGGGAAGGTTACAAACAAAAGCACTGCAAAAATAATCCTCAACACCACCGTGTCCATGTTGAAATAGGCGCCCAGTCCGCTGCATACGCCGCCAAAAACGCGATGATCCGGATCGCGATACAGCCGCCGCCTGCGTTTTACATCGGCTACAAACGGATCATCCTCATCGGTTTCCCCTTCGCCAAAGTCTTCGGGTTTGCCCATGATTCCAATGATGTCGTTCACCCACTCAAGGGTAATTACCTTTCTGAAGTCCTTTGATTTATCGCTGAATATTTCTGCAATACGGGCTTCTATGTCCGCAATAATTTCCTTACCCTCTTCGCTATTCCCAAAATGATTCTTTAAGTTGATTAGGTAACGTTGCAGCACTTCATAAGCATCTTCTTCGATATGAAAAACCGAACCGCTTATATTTATGGTGAATGTTTTTTTCATTGCTGTATGTTTTATTTGATTATACTGATTTGCTTTTTTTAACTTTTGTGACCGCCTCAACCAATTCGGTCCACGATTCTTCCAATGCTCCAAGGAATTTTCTGCCGCTATCGGTCAATTCATAATACTTACGGGGCGGCCCCTGGGTAGATTCTTCCCACTGATACGTTAACAAACCTGCATTTTTCAACCTCGTCAGCAGCGGATATAGCGTTCCTTCCACCACAATCATTTTGGCTTCTTTCAAGGCCTCAATGATATCGCTTGCGTAGAGCGGCTTGCCATCCAGCACCAGCAAAATGCAGTACTCCAGCACCCCTTTGCGCATTTGCGCTTTTGCATTTTCTACTTTCATTTTTTTGATTTTAATGATGTTTGTATTACTCTACTTTTTTTATTGATGCCAACCTTACAAGGAACATTCTTTAGAACCCTACCTTCTGTTGCCATGAAGTTGGTAATGCAAATATATGTAATTATTTTGGTACTATGTAACACAAAGTACTAAATATTTTAAAATTATTTTGAAGATGTACTTCGGTGGTTGTCTAAAATTATTGATTATCAGGGCTTAAAAGAGCTGAAAATATCTTGAAGTTTTTTTTAAATAGCTTCGATATTCGTCGCCGTAATTTTTCAACATGAATTTTTCCTCTTTCAAAATGAAGAAATGGATAGCCACAATTGCCAGAAATGTAATTGCCAGGAAAAATATGTTAGTTATTAACAAGGAAACCCCAATAAAATAAAGTTCAACGGAAAGGAAAAAAGGATTGCGCGATATGGAAAATATGCCATTCGTGATTAGTTTGCCAAGGTTTTTTTCGTCGAAGCCAAAACGCAGAGAATCTTTAAAATGGCGAAGTGTTACAAAAAGCAGCAGCATCGATGCCAGTATTAGTGCTGTTCCGGCAAGATTCAAAATAAGATGATCAAAAAGCTCCTGCGTCAAAAAGCCGGGTAAGAATGGCAAAGATACTTTTGTTACGGGTGCTGTAATTTCTGTTAAAATTAGCAGGGCAGCCGCCGCAAACAGGGGGTACAGCACAAATCGGGTTGTTTTGTTTTGTAGCAAATTTGCGCGTGTTGCTATTCCATTTATTTTCAGCACAACAACGTTCGCGATGAGTAAAGCGATGAAAACAAGCAAGCCAACCATTGAAACCGCATCAAAAAACATCATGCCCGAAAGTAATAAATTTCAGTTAAATATTCAGAAAAGAAATGCCAAACATTACCGGGAAAATTTCAGGGCCTTTGCCGTCTTTGAAAAGGGAGGTCATGCCGTAGTTAACAAAAAAGCAGAAATCTCCAAAACCCAGGCGACCGGTGAGATCGTATTTGAATTGGTTGATGTGGTAATTGCTTTTCTGCTTTTCCTTTCCATTTCCGTAGTATTTGTATTTAGTGTGCGAACCCAGATAAAGGCCACCAATTACACCTCCGCCAACATACAAACGCGAACTGCCCATACGTAAAGGAGTTTTTACTTCCAACATTAACGGCACGGTCAAATAATTCACGTGTAATTTCGATTTTTTCACATTGCTCGTTTGTTGGTTTATCGGCATGGGGACAACTGCGCCAAATTCATCTGCTTTTCTGATGGTCACGGGGTCGCTGAAAGCATAATCGTTGAAGCTGATGCCCATTCCGGTGACTACGCCAAAAGTTTTCCGTTCATTTTTAAACGCAAATTCAGCAAAATTCAGGTTCCACGAGAGCGATTTGCCGGAGTTCAGATCAAAAAAATCGCCATAATTCGCGTAGTCCGTTCCGTTGTATATGGAGTAGTCCGATTTGTAAATCATGTTCATGCCCACTTCCAAACCGGCCCAATGCGGGTTAAAACTACCGCTCCATTTCTTGCTTTTCACTTCTTTTTCCATTTGCAAAACGGTTCCGTCGTTGCCCTCAATCACCTTAAAGGTGCGCCGGCCCAATCTTATTTTCGTGGTATCGCCCCACTCGTCGGTTATTACTTCCACGTTGTTGCCCACGGTAACCTGAACTTTGTTATTCTCTTCCACAACGGTTACCACGTTTTTTTTCATCACTTTCACTGCGGTAGTATCGTTTTGTGCCCAAAGGTTTGCCGTTAGCGCGGCACAGATAATTAAACTGAACAATCGTTTCATTTTCTACTGTTTTTATTTGTTATGATGCTGTGACGGAACGACGTGGTAAAATGTTACAACGCATTTTTATTGTTGATTCGCGCGGCCAACCAAAAAATCAATCCCCCGTATTTTTCACAGGAATAGAAAAAGCCAGCAAACGTGTATCTAAATTCACGTTGATGATTTTGCCTTCCACGTTGGTTTCGTATTGAAATTTATCTCCTGTAATATTGGAAACCAGGTTCAATCCTGCTTTGGCGATTTTGTTCAGACTGAGTTTGTCCAATCCTGTTCTTTCGATCACAATATCGGCCAAAAGCCGCTCCTCCCCATCTTTTTCAGGAATGTTTGGGAGGATGATGTACATGGTTTCAAGGGTCGCTTTTGTTTGCGAAACATCGAACGGTGCAGTCAAACGATCCATCTTATCCGGGATTTCCACCGAAACCCGATCGGATGACATACTTTCAATTGGAAGATTTTGAAGTTTGCTTTCCGAATCCGGTTTTTCAAGCTTCACACGTTTTACTAACAATGGTTTTATCGGTGCAATTGCCGGTTCTTCTCTGCTAACTTTTTTCGGCGTTCCAATTTCAATGGGAGTTGTTCCCTCACTTTTTGTGTTTTCATTTTCATTCTCAACTTGTACCATTTTATTCTCGGGAATCTGTGGGTTTTTCGTTTCATCCGTAAACCAATATACTGCCAGGGCAAGCAACAAAACAGCCGCGGCACGCGCCGACCATAAATAAACCTTGAGCCCAAGCGTACGCTGGTATAATTGGTTTTTCTTGCTGAATACAATGCTTTCGTCAGGAATAAATTTTGTTTTGGCAAACAAGCCAACCTGTTGTTGCTTTTCAGGATGTGCGGAAAGGTAGCGTTCAAACTCCACCTTTTCTTCAGTCGAAATATCATCTTCCAAAAGGGCAACCGCCATTTCATCAAAAACTTCCTCCACATCGTATTTCTCCTTTATCAGGAGTTCTTTTTTAGTGAAATTGATTTTCTCCGGTTCAAGCGAAACCGATTGCACCAGTGCTAATTCTTCTTTCAGTTCCGGATTTTTTTGGAGAAATTCCAAAAAATCGTCCGTCAGGTTTTCATTCAGATTCCCCTCTAAGTAATCGATAAAATAAGCTTCGTAATTGTCTCTATTGATTTTCATGGTCTTCTCCTTTCTTTATTGCCTAAACCACCACCTCCATGCGGCCAATGTATTTTTTCAAAAAAACGCGTGCCCGGTAGATATATACTTTCACCTGCGATTCGTTCAGCGCAGTTAGCTCTCCGATTTCCTGATACGAATATCCTTCGTAATCGCGCAGCAGCAAAACCATGCGCTGTATTTCCGGTAAACGTCCCACAGCTTCTTCCAAAATTTCGCTTAAATCGGAGTAATTGTTTTCATGGCTTTCCTCTTTTAGCTTCAAATCATCATAATAAACGGAACGTTTGTCCTTCCGGATGATGTCGATCATGGTGTGATAAGCCGTGGTGAACAGGTACGATTTGACCTTTTCCGCATTCACGTTTTCGAAGTTTTTCCACAGTTTTTCGTAGCTGTCCTGCACGATGTCTTCTGCTTTGTGCACATCCCGTATGCTTTTCAGCACAAAGCGGAAAATCCGATCGGAATACAAACTCACGGACTTATTATACTCGTTTACTGTCATTGATTTTTATCGACGCGTTTCGCAAGATACGACGGTTTAAAGGTACAGAAGTTACAGGGAAGGCAATTTTTTTGATTTTTTGGCTCATCAGTTAAAGCAGAACATTAAAACTCCAACTCAAAATTTAAAAAGGCGTAGATGCTGTTGGCCAATACATTGTCAGCCGTGTTCCAAAATCGTGCATTAGGTGTAATTTTCACTCCTTTCACCGGATTAAATTCCAAGCCCGCCATCCACAATTGCCCGTCGTTACCAAAATGCCACGGATTATTTTCGCCATCCAATGCTTTCGATCGCAAATCGTCGAAACGGAAAAACAGTTTAAAATTCTCTCCGGTTTTGACAAGGGCATACAGCGAAGGGCCATAAATATCCTGTCCAGCCAGCATACTCCTATTTTTTTGGTAATTGTATTCTGCTCCAAGGGTTACGAATTTTCCGGTATAAGCCAGATACGTAGCCAGCGACTGTTGTTTGACAGCTCCGCCCATAAAATCGGCAAACACCCGTGCAGTGATACTTTGCACCGGTTTAAGCGTAATTCCAAAACCGGGGCGGACATATTCGTCACCTTGTATTTTTTTGTAACCTTCGCCATTGATAAGCGAAAAATCGGCGCTGAGAAAAGGGGTGAATTGATAATCCAGATTAAAACCAAGGTCGGCACTTGTGTTAAAATCGTAGGCATCCTGAAACGTTTTTTCAATGTAGCGCAGTTCCCAGATTTTCTCCGAAACCTTAAATTGAGTAGTAGGAATCATCCCAAAACTTACCGTAAATTTGTTTTTAGAATATTCGATGTAGGCGTTTTTCAGAAAAGCGGTCATTTGAAAAGCACCGCTTTTGGAATCACCAACATCCAAGATGATTTTCGCATAAAAAGCATCGCTGAAATGGTATTCATATCCCAAGTAGGCTCTTGTGATGCCGAAAGCAGATTGGCTTTTCCCATCCGAAAATTCAGTATTGAAGTTGGTAAATATCAAAGCAAGCGGTTTTCCATGGGCTTGAAATTCATTGGTGGTTTCCTGGCTGGCCAGGGTAAACTGCAATAATGAAAGTAAAATCACTGAAAAAAGTAGTTGTTTCATGGATTTGGAACGTTTGAAGCTTCTAAATGCCCGTAATTAAGCAAATTAACAAATATCAGAACTCAACAGGATGCCTGAGTTGCAAACAACCGATTGTGCAAAACTTGTTTTCGATTAACGATTTCAATGTGTATGTTTTATTTAATTTAGCCAAATAAAAATAAAAAAGTAATTATCATGAAAAGAATACTGTTTTTTCTCGTTTTGATTGTTTTCGCGTTTGGTGCTTGTAAATCTACAAAAAAACAACCTCAGTCCAGATATACCGCTGACCCGGCAACCCAGCCAAAAGTTTTTTCGGTTCCCGAAACGAGTGAAACCGTTACAGAACCGGCTCCGGTGAGGGACTTACCATCCACCCAACCCATTTCGGTGCGCAAAGAGCAGGTTACATTTACCCAGCAGGAAGATAAATCAGACAATTCGTATTTCGTGATTATCGGTTCATTCAGCCAATTGGACAATGCAAAAAACTATCGAGAAACGCTTTTGAACGAAGGCTTTACGCCTATTATTCTGCACAGTGAAACGGGATATTACCGGGTGTGCGTGAATTCATTCAAAAACGAAAACGAAGCCCGTAACCGCGTGGCGGAATTGAGACAGACCTTCCCAAAGTACTCTGATTCGTGGTTATTGATCAAACAATAAATTAATCTTTGCGTTTCATCTCCCAAATTTCCATGTCGCGGATGTTTTTTTCGTCGATGACAAAGCGCATAGCGGTACATACTTTATGAAATCCTTTGTTTCCGGCAGCACCCGGGTTAAGATGAAGGAAGTCGAGCCGTTGGTCGTAAATCACTTTTAGAATGTGTGAATGTCCGCAAATAAAAAGTTTGGGCGGTTTTTGGTAGATTTCCGGTTTCACATAACGCTCGTAGTGGCCCGGGTAACCCCCGATGTGGGTGATCCAGACATCTACTTCTTCACAAAAAAAACGATTGTGCAGCGGATAAACCGACCGTACATCTTGTCCGTCAATGTTTCCGTAAACGGCTTTTAGCGGTTTAAAGGCTGCAAGCTCATCGGCGGTTTCGATATTGCCAATGTCTCCCGCATGCCAGATTTCCTCTACATTCTCGAAAAACGGGAACAGCCGTTCGTGCAAAAAACCATGTGTATCCGATAATAAACCAATGTGTTTCATAAAAAGCAATTCTGAATTGTAGTTGTACGCGTAAAATAATACTAAATTTGTTTTCACACGCCGATATCCATTAAAAAGAAAAGGCATGATAACAATCCGACACACCATGCCAACTCTATTGCACCATATTTGCTTTTGGGCCAACCCAAAAAACTACATATGCAACCAGTTCGTTCTTCAAATCATTTGCCAATCGAGGAATTACGCCTGCTCCCCAACCTTCCATTTGTTGGCGGAGGTATATCATTTTGCCAGTATCCCAATAGGCAGCCAACATTTCGGCATTGGCAGATTATACTTGCCGTTTATTAAAATCTCAAAACTAACAATTTAGTGCAGGTGTGTCAGCAAAATTACAGCTCTTTTAAAAGGCTTTATTGCGTATGTCTCTATCGGGTGATGATTTCTTGCATTTGTTAATAACCGTTCAGTACCTAAGGTTAAATAAATGTAAACCACAGCATTGTTTATCAATTCTTTCTAAATTTGTGGCTCGAAAAAATGAAAGGTGTGGAAGAAACGAAGAAACGAAATTTTTTTGATAAGCTGAAAGACCAATACCGGTTGGTAATTTACAACGATTCAACCTTTCAGTCGCGTTGGAGCATAAAGCTTTCGCGGTTGAAAGTTTTCACAATCACCAGTTTAGCATCGGGCGTACTTGTAATTTTGGTGATTTTGCTGATTGCCACCACCGGATTGCGCGAGTACATCCCCGGTTATCCGAGTGCAGAATACCGGCAAATGCTTATTCGCACCGCTTTAAAAGTGGACTCCTTAGAAACAGAACTGGCCAAAAGAGACGAGTTTTTCAAAGGCATTCGATCCATTATAGCCGGAGAATCGCCAAGCGACGAGCTGGTAATAGACACCACCACTATGCACAATGAAATCCATTTTGCGGAATACAACCACGATTCGGTTTTTCAGGATAAATTGCTGGCAGAACAGTTGAGCCTGTCCATTCAAAACAGCGAATCAAAAAATCCCGGATTGAGCCAAATGCACTTTTTCGTACCGGTGAAGGGAATAATCACCAATCGTTTCAATTCGGCAACCGACCATTTCGGGGTTGATTTGGTGAGCGACCCCAATGCCCGGATTTCTTCAGTTTTACGCGGTACGGTAATCTTTTCGGGTTGGACCTTAGAAACCGGTTATTCCATTTATGTGCAGCACGATGACGATTTAGTTTCCGTTTATAAACACAATAACGAATTGCTGAAAAAAACCGGTCAGAAAGTAAATGCCGGGGAAGCAATAGCCATTATCGGGAACTCCGGAGAACAATCCACCGGGCCACACCTTCATTTCGAACTCTGGCACAACGGGATAGCTTTAGACCCCGAACAATACATCGATTTTTAATTATGAAGAAAAGAATAGCCATCCTTGGTTCAACGGGTTCAATTGGGACGCAATCGCTGGAAGTTATCAGCCAAAACCCTGAATTATTTGAGGTTGAGGTGATTACCGCCAATAATAATATCGATTTATTGATTCAGCAGGCAAAAAAGCATCAACCCAACGTGATGGTCATTGCCAACGAAGCCAAATACCAAGCGGTTTCGGAAGCATTGAAAAATGAACCGATAAAAATTTTTGCCGGAATGGATGCCCTGAACCAGGTTGTGCAAATGGACACGGTTGATTTAGTGATTACGGCAATGGTGGGCTATTCGGGCTTAATCCCAACCTACCATGCGGTGAAAGCCGGGAAAAACATTGCGCTGGCCAACAAAGAGACTTTGGTGGTTGCCGGCGAAATCATTACCAAAATGGCCCATGAAAAGCGGGTGGAAATAATACCGGTGGATTCTGAACATTCCGCGATTTTTCAGTGCCTGACGGGGGAATTAATGAACCCCGTGGAGAAAATTTATCTTACCTGCTCGGGCGGCCCTTTCCGTGGAAAAACGGAAGACGAATTGCAAAACGTTAGCGTTGAAGATGCCCTGAACCACCCAAAATGGGAGATGGGCGCAAAAATCACCATCGATTCGGCAACACTGATGAACAAAGGCTTCGAGATGATCGAAGCACACTGGTTGTTTGGACTGCCTGCATCAAAAATCGATATCATCGTTCACCCGCAGTCCATTATCCATTCCATCGTCCAGTTTGAAGATGGATCGATGAAAGCACAAATGGGCTTGCCGGATATGAAATTGCCCATTCAATATGCCATTGGCTTTCCTTACCGGATAAAAAATAATTTTCCGCGCTTCGACTTCCTCAATTGTTCCACGCTAACGTTTGAACAGCCAAATACAAAAATTTTTCGTAACCTTGCGCTCGCTTTTGAGGCCCTTGAAATGGGCGGCAATATGCCCTGCGTGTTAAACGCTGCCAATGAAGTAGTTGTAGAAGCATTTCTGAATAAAAAAGTAAGGTTTCTGCAAATGCCTGAAATGATTGAAAAAGCCTTGCAAAAAGTTGCTTTCGTGAAAAATCCGGGATTGGACGATTTAGTACAAACCAACACCGAAACACGAAGAATTACACAGTTATTGATTGAAAACAGCAAATAAGAGAAGAAAACAGAGATGGAATCAGTATTGATAAAAACGGCGCAATTACTTTTAAGCCTTTCTATCCTCGTGGTATTGCACGAGTTGGGGCATTTTATGTTCGCCCGTTTATTTAAAACGAGGGTCGAAAAGTTCTATTTGTTCTTCGATCCCTGGTTTTCTCTTTTCAAAATAAAAAAGGGGGATACCGAATACGGAATTGGCTGGTTGCCTTTGGGCGGCTATGTTAAAATTTCGGGGATGATCGACGAATCGATGGACAAAGAAGCAATGAAACTGCCTCCAAAGCCATACGAATTCAGGGCAAAACCGGCATGGCAACGCTTGCTCATTATGCTGGGTGGAGTAACCATGAACTTTTTGTTTGCAATGGTCATCTACATCGGGATTTTGTATGCCTGGGGAGAGGAGTTTTTGCCTACCGAAAATGCAAAATATGGTATTGTAGTGAGCGAAACAGGGGAGCAAATCGGATTAAAAACCGGTGATAAAATCCTGACGGTCGATAATAATTACATCGACAATTTCATGAAAATAGTGCCTACCATTGTGCTCGATGATGCCAAAACTGTGCAAGTGGAGCGCGATGGGCGGAAAGTGGACGTTGAAATCAGCGATTCGGACCTTGCCTTGCTGCTAAAAAGCAAAGCGGTGTTGGCACCACGTGTACCGTTTAAAGTGGTGGTTGACAAGTTTCAAAAAGATTCGCCCGGAGAAAAAGCCGGGCTGCAAATTGGCGATGATTTAAAAGGAATAAACGGGCAGTTTTTCACCTACGACGACGAATGGACCAACACGCTGAAAGCCAACAGAGGCAAATCGATTGTGCTAAATGTTGAACGCAACGGACAAGCTGTTGATTTGCCCATGAACATTAACGAAGATGGGATAATCGGATTTCAGTATCAAAACAGATACAACGAATTTTTTGAATTCAAAACGGTTAAATACGGATTACTCGCATCCATACCGGCCGGCATTGCCAAAGGATATCAAACAACGGCAGACTATTTGAAACAATTTAAGCTCTTATTCAAAAAAGAAACGAAGGCGTATGAGTCTTTGGGCGGATTTGCCACCATTGGCAGTATTTTCCCGGGGAAATGGGACTGGTATTCGTTTTGGAACATGACGGCGTTTATTTCCATCATACTGGCTATTATGAATTTGTTGCCTATCCCTGCGCTCGACGGCGGCCATGTGATGTTTCTGCTGGGCGAAATAATAACCGGGCGCCAACCCAATGAGAAATTTTTGGAGTATGCGCAAATCGTTGGAATGATTCTGTTACTGGCTTTGGTGTTGTTTGCAAACGCCAACGATATAATAAAAATGATAAACGGAACATTCTAACCAAAAAAGTTCTATTTTTGTACCAAATCATATAATATCATAACATCATGAATTTATTTGTAATTGCAGGATTCTTAGGGCCACAGGAGATAATATTAATCGTATTGGCTTTGCTCTTACTCTTCGGAGGACGTAAAATTCCGGAATTAATGAAAGGCCTCGGAAAAGGGATGAAGGAATTTAAAAAGGCTAAAGAAGAAATGGACGAAGACGAACGTGCTTCCAGTAATCGGGAAAAAATCGAAAGCTGATTTATAATACTTATCTGAAAAAATCCCGTTTCTGCACCATGCAGTTACGGGATTTTTTATTTTAATTTTGGTAAGGTTTTTGTTGAATAATTTGCCCGAAAATCATTAAATATCAACACAATGAAACGAAATGTTTTTTTATTTTTCACAATTGTTTTTGCTGCATATTTTCTGCTTTCCTGCTCGAACAAGGGAGAAATTTTATACAAAACCATTACAGGAAGAGCCAACGAACTGGTGGTGGTAATTTCCGATGAATCATGGGAGGGCGTTCCGGGTAAAGTACTTCGAGAATCGCTTGGGCAGGATCAAATTGGGCTTCCGCAAACTGAACCGCTTTTTGATTTAGTGAGAGTCCCACCGGCTGGTTTTAAAAGCATTTTCCAAAGTACGCGTAACATTTTGCAAACTTCCATTTCGCCTGATGTTGAAAAAGCGGAAGTAGTATTGAAAGACAATGTTTGGGCTTTTCCGCAGGCAACCGTTCAAGTGAAGGCCAGAAACGTGGAAGAGTTCGAAAAAGTATATATGGAAAATAGCGACAAAATCATGTCGTACTTCCTTGCTGCTGAACGTAAGCGCCTGACCATGAATTACAAAAAATATTATGAGAAAGGCGTCTTCAATGTGCTTGATAAAGACTTTGGGCTGACCATGATGGTGCCGCCCGGCTTTGTGATTGCCGATCAAAAAGAAGATTTTATCTGGTATAAATTTGAAACACCGGATATTTCGCAAGGAATCATTTTATATACCATCCCCTATACTTCGGACTCTACCTTCACGACGAACTATTTACTGTCGGTCCGCGACAGTGTGCTGAAGGCTAATGTTCCGGGACCTACAAAAGGGAGCTATATGGGCACGGAAAGAAGGCTTGACCAAATTCATAATATTATTGAGCACAATGGAAATTATGCTTCGGATATGCGCGGACTTTGGCGCTTATATAACGACTACATGGGAGGACCGTACATTGCACTGGCGGAATTGGACGCCTCGAACCAACGTGTTGTAGTAGCTTTTGGCTATGTGTATGCTCCCAGCAAAGACAAGCGCAATTTGCTACGCCAGGTGGAAGCCATGGTTTACACCTTAAAGTTGAATAACCAGGCCGAAAACAATAAAATCAACAGCCAGATAAAAATGGGGAATTGAGAGAGGCCCCCTCCTAACCTCCCCCGAGGGGGAGGAATTAAGCAGCCCCGAAAAATTTATTTTTCGGGGCTGCTTCGTTTCTCCAATTCTAAGTTATCTGTCTTGATACTTGATACTATTTGTCTTGATACTCCATACTTGCTTCAAAACACTGCTTTAACAATTTCCTTCACATTATCGGAAATTCCGTAGGTATAGATATGTAACGAAGGCACATTATGAGCTACTAAATCCTTCGATTGCTGGATGGCCCATTCGGTCCCAACCCGTCGCGCGTCGTCGTTGTTTTGGCATTTTGCCAGCTCTTTCACCAATTCTGCCGGTAGGTCGATGTTGAAGATTTTGGGCAGAACCGTGAGCTGATTTTTCAAATTAATGGGTTTAATGCCCGGTATTATCGGAACAGTGATTCCCAGATCACGGCATTTTTTCACAAAATCGTAATATACCCTGTTGTCAAAAAACATTTGGGTAACAATGTAATCGGCACCGGCGTCCACTTTTTGTTTGAGGTAGAACAAATCCTGCTCCATGTTCGGGGCTTCGAAATGCTTCTCAGGGTAACCCGCAACTCCCATACAAAAGGACAACGGGGTATTATTTTTTAAGTCCTGCTCCAAATATTTTCCGTTGCCCAGATCCACTATTTGTCCAACCAGCTCGTTAGCGTATGAATGTCCGTTTTCGGTGGGCACAAAAACGTGTTGGTTTTTAACTCCGTCGCCGCGCAGCGCAAGCACGTTTTCTATACCGAGATAATTCAGATCGATAAGCACATGTTCGGTTTCGCTTTTTGTGAATCCGCCGCACAGGATATGAGGCACCACCGGAATACCAAATTTATGTTGAATGTCGGCAGCAATGGCAACAGTTCCGGGGCGTTTACGCACAGTGCGCTTAATGATGGCACCATCGCCCAATTCCTTGAACTCCAACTCGTCGCGGTGCGTGGTGATGTTAATGTATTTTGGGTCGAAATCGACCAAACTTTCAATAGTTTTGTAAATCCGGCTCGTGTCGCTCCCTTTCAATGGCGGAAGTAGTTCAAAAGAAAAAATAGTGCTTTTCGCCTCTTTGATGATGTCAATAACCTTCATTTTGATCGTTGTTTTTGTGAGCTAAATTAACAAAAACCTGTCTGAATCTCTGTGTATGCGGAGAATCGTGTCAATAACTTCCAATATTTAACCATTTGCTTCAAAATACTATATGGTAAAATCATATGTCTCAAGCTTATCTGCCGGTACGCAATGTACTTTTGGGCTAAATGAGAATTGATGCGAGCCTTTATAGATGATGTACAAATTATCCAAGTGCAAATCTTCGATAACGTGGTGCATCGATTTTGTAATTTTTGGTACTTCTGCATATTTAACTTCAAAGCCTATTCGTTTGCCGTCCTTTAGAATCAGTAAATCGAGTTCTGCCCCCGTATGTGTGCGCCAGTAATAAAAATCGCGCGTATCCATTTTTTGAAGCAATTGTTCGATGATAAAACCTTCCCACGAGGCGCCTACTTTTACATGGGTATATATTGAATCATCAGGGATTGCAAGTAAAGAATGTAAAATTCCACTATCCCGGATGTAAATTTTTGGTGATTTCACTTGTCTTTTTTTCAAGTTTTCGAACCAGGGCTGAAGTTGGCGGACCATAAATGTTGTTATATTTCTTTGAGAAGGGTCCTTCGATACGATAATTCATGGGTCAGCACTAATGAGGTCATTCCTCGATAATTCATAGCATGACTTTGAGTCATACTATGAAATGAAAAATTTCGTATTCATGCTTCCGGCTTCGGTCTTCCGACTTCCCGCTTTCTACTTATAATTCAAATTCGCCGGCATAAATTTCTCGACAAATTCAGTAGAAACCTTTTTTCGCGCGGCATAATCTTCCACCTGGTCTTTGCCTACTTTTTCAAGGCTAAAATAGCGTGATTCGGGGTGTACAAAAAATTGTCCTGAAACCGATGCGTTGGGATACATCGCAAAATGCTCGGTAAGTTCTACGCCAACTTCCCCGGCTTTCAGCAAATTGAAGAGGTTCCCTTTTTCCGAATGTTCGGGGCAAGCCGGATAACCCAATGCAGGTCGGATGCCCTGATAATTTACTCTCAACATTTCATCCAGGTTGATGTTCTCGTCGGGAGCATAGCCCCAGTAATTTTTACGAACATGCTCGTGAAGCAATTCGGCGAATGCTTCTGCCAAACGATCAGCCACAGCTTCTAACAGAATGGCTTTAAAATCATTGTGGTCTGCGCGATATTCATCCTTCCACTTTTCAATTCCTATCCCGCCGGTTGTGACAAAGCCACCGCAATAATCGATTTTCCCTGAATCGATGGGGGCAACAAAGTCCGACAGGCAAAAATTGGCGATTCCGGGTTTCTTCTTTTCTTGCTGCCGGAGGTGGAAAAAACGCCCGATTTCTTTCTGCCGGGTTTCGTCCTCGTAGAGCACCACGTCGTCGCCTTCGGAGTTGGCCGGCCAGATACCAAATACCGCGTTCGCTTGCACCATTTTCTTCTCCACAATTTCATATAGGAATTCATTGGCTTCGGCGTATAATTTCCGTGCTTCTCCGCCTTGTTTTTCGTCATTCAGAATTTGCGGATAATGCCCTTTCAAGCCCCAGGTAATGAAAAAGAACGTCCAATCGATATACTTCCGCAATTCGGAAATGGGATAGTCGATAAGCTGTTTTATCCCCACAAAATTAGGTTTATAAATGGGCGTATTTTCCCAATCGATTACAAATTTATTCCTCCGTGCCTGCTCAATGGTAAGGTAATTCTTTGGTTTTCGCTGTCCCTGAAAGCTTCGAATTCCGGCATAATCCGTTTTTACGGCATCCAAATATTTCTGATTTTTCGCAATGAGGTTCGACACCACATTCACCGCCAGCGAAGCATCCTTCACGTGAATCACAGGATGTGAATATCCCGGTTCTATTTTCACCGCCGTATGGATTTTTGAGGTGGTCGCCCCGCCAATCAGAATTGGGATGTCGAGTTTGCGGCGTTCCATTTCTTTTGCCACTTCGGCCATAATTTCCAGCGAAGGTGTAATTAAGCCGCTTAACCCAACCACGTCCACATTTTCCTTAATAGCGGTATCGATTATTTTTTCCGTGGGGACCATCACCCCGAGGTCGATAATATCGTAGTTGTTGCAGCCCAGAACCACGCCGACAATGTTTTTGCCGATGTCGTGCACATCGCCTTTCACGGTAGCCATCAGCACCTTATTCCGTTTGTCAACGGTTTGGTATTTCAGTTTGTCGGCTTCGATGTAAGGAAACAAATACGCAACGGCTTTTTTCATTACGTGCGCTGATTTGATAACTTGAGGCAGGAACATTTTCCCCGCGCCAAACAAATTGCCCACTACGTTCATTCCGTCCATGAGGGGACCTTCGATGATATTCAAAGCCGGATCGTATTTTTTGATGGCTTCGGCCATGTCTTCGTTCACAAATTCAGGAAAGCCTTTCACTAACGAATGGGTTATCCGTTCTTCCAGTGGCAATTCGCGCCATTCATCTTTTTTGTCTTCTTTCGTACCGTTTGATTTCACACTTTCGGCAAAATCAAGCAAACGTTCGGTGGCATCTGCTCTGCGGTTCAGCACCAAGTCTTCGGTGAGTTCCAGCAAATCTTTCGGAATTTCATCGTAAATCTGCAACATTCCGGGATTCACAATCCCCATGTCGAGACCTGCTTTAATAGCATGAAAAAGGAATACGGAATGAATGGCTTCGCGCACCACATCGTTGCCACGAAATGAGAAAGAAACGTTGCTTATCCCTCCGCTGGTTTTAGCATGGGGCAGATTCTCTTTGATCCAACGCACCGAATTGATAAAATCCACCGCGTAATTGTTGTGTTCTTCCAGCCCTGTGCCGATGGTTAAAATATTCGGGTCGAAAATGATGTCCTGGGGCGGAAACCCAACTTTTTCAGTGAGGATTTTATACGCACGGCTGCATATTTCTTTACGGCGTTCTAAATTGTCAGCCTGTCCCTTTTCATCAAAAGCCATAACTACCACCGCGGCACCAAAGCGTTTCACCGTTTTTGCGTGCTGAATGAATTCTTCTTCGCCTTCTTTTAAGCTGATTGAATTGACGATTGCTTTCCCTTGCAGGCATTTCAGGCCAGCTTCAAGCACTTTCCATTTCGATGAGTCGATCATCACGGGGAGTTTGGCAATATCGGGTTCGGCCATGAGCAAATTGAGGAAACGCACCATTTCTTTTTCGGCGTCGAGCATGGCATCGTCGAGGTTCACATCGATGATTTGCGCCCCGTCTTCCACTTGTGCACGAGCTACCGAAAGTGCCTCTTCGTATTTTTCATCCCGTATTAAACGGGCAAACTTCCGTGAACCGGAAACGTTACAGCGTTCGCCAATATTCATAAAATTGGTTTCTGCTGTCATGGTAACCGGTTCCAGCCCGCTGAAACGTGTGTTGTCGTCACGCTGGTTCACCTGGTGCGGATAGGCTTTTTCAGCCAACGCAGCAAATTCATGAATGTGATCGGGAATAGTACCGCAGCAACCACCAATTATATTTACAAAGTTATTGTCAAGATAATCTTTGATGAAACCCGCCATTATTTCCGGCGTTTCATCGTATTCGCCAAACTGGTTGGGCAGGCCGGCATTGGGGTGTGCCGAAATATGAAAAGGCGCTTTTTTAGCCAGTTCTTTCACATAGGGGCGCAGTTCGGTGGTCCCCAACGCGCAATTTAAACCCACACTCAACAGATCCACGTGCGACACGGAATTCAGAAAAGCCTCCAGTGTTTGCCCGGAAAGTGTGCGTCCGCTGGCATCGGTAATAGTTCCGGAAACCATAATGGGAAGCTTCAAATTGCGGGCCTCTAATGCTTCTTCGATAGCAAAAATAGCTGCCTTGCCATTGAGCGTATCAAAAATAGTTTCCACCAACAGTAAGTCAACGCCGCCATCCAAAAGGCCTTCCACTTGCTCGCGGTAGGATGCTTTCACGTCGTCAAAAGTTACGGCACGATAGCCGGGGTCGTTCACATCGGGCGAAAGCGAGAGGGTTTTATTCGTTGGCCCCAGCGAACCGGCCACGAAGCGTGGTTTTTTGGGATTTTGCGCGGTAAATTTATCAGCAACTTCTTTCGCAATTTGCGCCGAGGTTTTATTCATTTCACTTATAAACGCTTCGGTTCCGTAGTCGGCTTGCGAAATGCTTGTGGCGTTAAAAGTGTTGGTGAGCAAAATATCGGCACCCGCTTGTAAGTATTTGCTGTGAATTTCTTTTATGATTTCAGGCTTCGTTAGCGACAAAATATCGTTGTTCCCTTTTAAATCGTGGGGAAAATCCTTAAAGCGGTCGCCATGGTAATCGGCCTGGGTCAATTTGTATTCCTGGATTAAGGTGCCCATTGCGCCATCCATGACGAGAACTCGGGTTTTGAGTTCGTTTTTTATATCTTTTTTCATACTAAATATATTTCAACAATAAGGCGCTAAAGTAATATTGAGATTTGAGTATCAAGACGAAAACACCTTAAATGTAATCATAGTGTTCAATAACCATTTTGTTTACCGAAAAGTTCTGAATAATCTTCACGACTGGTGAAAGTTTCATTAACGGGTGGAAAATTTTAAAATTATACGCTGCATTTCGCAGGAAACGAATTTGGTGGGCTGTGGCTATACTGGATTCGAATTAAAGACTCCTCCCTGACCATGAATCTTTCCAATAGTTAAAACATATGTTTATCAAGCGATTGCAAAATGACAAAAATCGCAAAATAATGCATTTTACAACACTTTTACACTTCAAAAAGGCACTCCAGTTAATCTTTTTCTATTGGTGGCTTTAAGAATTTGAATATTTTTAAATTTGTCAATATTGACAAAATTAATTATTTTAACGGTTAAATGCATATTCAAAAATTCTACGTTTAAGACACTCTACTTTTTTACAAAAAATCAAATATTATCAACTTAATCAGTCAACCAATTTTCGGAGAGTATTACACTCCTCTTTACTTGAAGTATCCTTTTCTCTATTTCTAGTATTCTCTATCTTATGCGCTTTAGAATTCAATTTTATTTTTGGTTCAATTACCTGTCCAATTGACGGAGCCGCAATCATGGATACTGCATTCATTATTTCGAGGAGTTCTAACATGGGACTAAAACCATTAAATGTGAAAAATCAATTAATTAATTAATGTCATATTTCATCACCCCAAATTCCAATTTTAGAATTCTTGGATTGATTTTGAGCTGATAAGAATTGGTCAACATATTTCACATTTGGAGGATAAGTAGAAACTACTGCCAATCCATTCAATAAAAGTTCTTCGTTAAGGAAAACATCGTCATAATATACATAAGCCAAGAGCCGGTTGTACCTATCATACAAATCTACATCAAACTCAAGTTTCACTTCTTTTCCCTCAATCGCATTTTTTGTAAACTCTGAAGCTTCTGGACCGAAGAGCTGAATCTCTTTTCTTGGATGTACTGTTTCGGGTGTATCTATTCCAATAAGTCTAACTCTTTCGTCCGAGTCAAGAACGAAGGTATCACCATCAATGACCCTCTTTACATGCGCCATATAAGAGTGCCCAGATTGAAAAGCAGCAGTAGCAGTAGCTTGTGACTTATATTTATTTAAATCTAAAAGCTTAATGTTTATAGCAAAATTCAAATTTGCTTCACCTAATCCTGCTGAGGCTATTCCTACAACCTCACCCTGCATATTCATTAGCGGGCCACCACTACTTCCATGAGTTATTTCGGTTGTTGTTTGAATTAACTTATTGTTTATTCTATAGCCCGAAACAATACCTGTTGAAAGCGTCTGTTCTAATGCTTCGGGATTACCAATTGCAAATACATTTTCACCAATTTCAGGTGTGTACTCAGATATAGTAAGAAATTTTACTTTCTCCGTTGAATTAACTTTGAAGATTATATAATCATCCTCTTCGCTTGTCGCCAGCACCTTAGCAATTTTCAATTTTCTTCCAGATTCTAGCCTTACAATTTCCAATCCTTTAGATGTTCCTCTAAACACATGATAATTGCTTATTCCAATTCCATCTGGTGAAATAAAAAACCCAGAGCCTTGAAACTCTTGTTCACCATCAGAAGTGTAAATCATGAATACTGCAGATTTATTTTCTTTAAAAAGAGAGGTCAAAGAACTCCCCTCCCTACTGCCAGATTCTCCTTTGGGGTTTAAAATTAGTTTCGGTTCTGATTTATTTTCTTTCTTTGGAGAAGAGTAAGAGGAATTTAAACTTCCGTTTGATTTTTTTTCAACACGATTACGCATTCCTGACTGCGAACAACCCGAGCAGCTAATCAAAGATTGGCAAAAGAATAACAAAAAAAGTATTAAAGTAAAAAGTTTAAACAATCTCATATAAAACTCACTATTTTGAAACTTTTGGAATTATTTGAATTGAAAAGCGTTTATTATTGTCTTCAATAGGATCTCTGCAAAGACCATTTAAGCCACTGCCACACAGCATCACTTCAACATTTTCTTTACGTAAATTTGTTCCATCTGACAACCACAAATTATATACAGCCAAAGCCCTTTGATAACTCTTAATGTAGAAATCTGGTCTGTCAATTGGTTTTGATTTCTTATAATCATTTGCCATATTACCCTCAATAACCAGAAGATATGAAAGTTCGTTATTCTGTTCGTTAAGCTCTTTTAAAAAGTTTTGAACTTTTTTTCCTGCTTTTTTTGTTTGCTCTATATATTCCTTTTTAATCACAACATTATCAGGCTCAAATATCTCCACTCCCATTAAATCTTTTACAATGAATTTCTTACAATCAGGCAAGTAGTAAAAATTATTATCATCCAATAATGGTTTAAATTGTTTTTCAAGGTTAAGAAGTTTTTCAAGTCGTTCTGTTTCTTTTATTAAACCGGTTTGAGCTACTTTCAAGCTATCAATGAGTTTTTTATTTTCAGTAATAATACGGGTGTTTTCTGACATCTTATCCTGAAGAAAGCCAACAGAAAGCACAAATAGCACCAGCATAATGAAAAATAAACTGGTCATTAAATCAGAGTAACCTATCCAGAAGATATTATTTTTTTTCATTAATTCTGTTTTAATGAATAGCCCCAATATAAGCCAATTAAGATTATTTGTGCAGCTAAGACAGCATATCCCAAAATGCTGATAACTAATGGCATGTTTGGACATAAGATGAAAATAAAAATCAAAAACAATATTATTGTTTCAAAAAACAGAAGAGCTTTTGAACCGGTCTTGTGAGATAACTGCAAATAGCAATAAAACGAGTGAGATAGAAGCCATGTAAAAAATAAAAGAATTATAAAAATGACTGAATAGGAACCAAGACTTTTAACATGAGAGGGTATTTCAATTTCAGATAATACTTTTAGCTGTGTCTTAAGTTGGAATAATTTAAATAAAACTGGATTTTTTAATAAAACTTTGTCAATTACTTCGCCATAGCTTATAAAAATTACGGAAATAACTGTAATTGGGAGTATCAATAATAATATCAGGTTATTGATTAACCAATTTCTAAATATTAGTAAATTCGAAGCCCAGTTATCTATATTTAGTTTCGCTTTCATATTCTCAACTATTTGAATAAACCGTTGATAACTTTTCCAATACTAAGAACATCTTCTTTTTCAGTTCCTGTAAATGCTAGTGTTTTATCAACCTGCTTTTCACCCTCACCTTTTGGCTTTCGTTCAACAGTTTTTTTACTTAAGTTATTATCAATTGAAGAAAGCTTTAATAAAACTGCTTGGTTGCCCATTAACTCTTTTACTATTAATAAGGAAGTATTCAATTGAGAAATATTTTCAATAATTTCCAAACTATGTGAATTTGAGTTATTTTGGATTTTAATTGCATTTTCAGTTAACCGTTCCGTCATTTGAGGAAGCAACTCTAATTTTTCCAATTGCTTAAATTGCGGAATAGACTCCGAAAATGCTGTTTCTAATGATTCTAAATGATGTGCAGTAATTTCATTAAGTTTTATGCCAATTTCATTGTAAATTTCGGTGATTTTGCTTTCATGATCAGCTGCATTCTGATTAATGTTTTCAGTTCTTATTTTTATTTCATTATTAAGATTCTCGACAGCTTCAGAAAACCTGGAACTCGACTCATTGATTGATTTGTATAAAACATCAAGAGTCTTCTGTGTGTTTGAATTTAATCTTTCAATTGCATCCCTAAAATGCGAATCTGCAATATCTACGGCATTTAAAGCTGCATTTCCAGCTTTTTCGATTTCAGTGAAATGACTTGATAGGAAATCTATTAATTTTCTATTCTCTGCTAATGAACCATCAATATGTTTTGTAATACTATCTATATTGGCTGTTCGTGATGCAAAATCTTGTAACTGTGACGAGATACGGCCCATTAAGTCAAGATAACTTGCAAATTGATTAAATGAGTGTACATTCTTTTCCAGTTTGTCAAGCAATTCTAGGTTTGCTTTTGAAACTTTCAGTACATCAATTCTATCAATTCTCTGAATAATTTCCTGCTGAATTTTAAGATTGGATTCAGTTTTTAAGGTTGTGTTATAAAGGATTGTTGCTAAACCTGTTGTATCCCTTGCAAATCTGTCTATACTTGCTTTTAAGCCTGACACACCCGTATCCTCAGCACGTATAAGCTCTGGTAACAACTTTGCTTGCAAATAAGAAATCTGTTGGTTTTTATCTTTCAGTAATTGTTTCTTAGCATTTTTATAAAAGCGAGACGATAGGATTGTTGTACATGCCAAACCTGATAAACTTCCAAACATTGCTAATTTGACCCCATTAATCAGCGCATCTATTCCTTTGGAAAAATGATTACCACTAAGTTCCGGCATAGCAAATAACCCGAAAATTATTCCAATCATAGTTGCAGCCAAACCTAAATACAAAGGTGTTGGAATAGAGTGTGATATTTCGTCGTCTTTTATGTCAACTTCCCTGTCAATTATATCCTTAATGATGCTAAAATTAACGGCAGCTCCGTAATTGTTTAAAAGATAGTTATTTATATCTTCTTTTATTCTGCCAATAATACCTGAACCAGAAGTTTCAGCTATTGATATTTTTACAATTTTCTGATCGGAGAATAAATCATCAGTATTGGTTTCCTCATTGCCATCAATGAAAACAATATCCTCAATTGTTTTTTCTTTCTTCTTCAGATTCACCTTTTCTATATAGCCACTCTTTACATCAATCCGGTATTTGAAGATTTTTTTCAACTCTTCAATGTTCAGATAAACATGCCATGAATGGTACAATTGATAGATGATTACGCACAGTATTAGAATTACCTCAATAATAAACCAAAAACTATATCCGATATTAGTTTTTTCAATAAAGCTCGATGAATTAGAAGCAACCTGAAGCAATATCATAATTATACAAGTTTAATTTTAATCTTATTGATAATTTGCCATAAATCATCTCGCTTTTGGACAATAGTTCCATGATCTATCATCACCACTTTCTTGGCAAAAGCTCTATTGGCAATATTTTGGATTTCACATACTGGATTTAAGTAGTAATCAATATTTTCTATTGCTCTCAAATCAAAATCACCAGATAAGAAACTGATATTGCCATTAGTGTTAGTGATTAGTTCGACTTTATAAAAGCTATCTTGCTCTTTGAAGTCTTTGGCACTTTCTGTTTTAAAAGTTCCATCTACCTCTGGAATACTGAAGAAAAGCGTTTTTTTTATATTTGGACTTTCATCTTGGTTGTTGATTTCGTTATTACCTGAAGTCCGCTTTAGTTTTAAGTTCTCTATTATAAAACCTAACTCAATATTCTCCTCAACAAGTTCAATATTCTTACTTTTTAAATCTGCTATTTCTTGGTTTAAAAGACCAAATTGTTCTTCAGAAATCTTTTTCTCTGAAGATGATTTATACTCATTCTTTTTATTTTTCAGTATTTCTATGAAAGATAAAAACTTAAAAAACAATGGATTACTACCTTTTTCTTTTAATATTCTATTGTATTCATGCTTTTCTGAGTTAAGAATGAATAAAACTTTATGTTTTGAATAGTAATAAAGAAATAAAATGCCCAAAACTAAACCAAAAATAAAAGCAGGAATTAACCACTGATAATCTATTAATGCTTTATCCCGCGGGAGTTCTGGCGTAGATGGCGATATTTCAGCTCCATTAGCTGTGTCATTTACAGGGTTTAGTGCTTGAAATTTTTGAACTGACTGTGTATAATTAGTTACAATATTTTGTACTACTTGCAAATAACTGTGACTGTTTGTTTCGAATATTGTAAACAAGTAGATGTCTAGTTCCTGCTTCTTTTCAAGTCTTTCTCCCAATGGAGAAACCATTTTTTTTGCTGTTGTTGCCCAACTATTATTCGATAGAAAATCATTCAATTCTTTAAAGTCATTGTCAATGTCAACCTTTGATTTACTATCCACTCCTTTTATAAACTTTTCGCAGTATGCTTCCATACCTCTTTTATCAGCAGATGCATTCGGATGAGTTTCTAAATAATCTTGCATGTATGAATAAACAACCTCAATAATTCCTCTTTTCCCCCAATAATTATAGGCTTCAATAGAGTCATTAAAATTAGGTTGTGGCGAAGCAGACATTGTAATAAATACAATAAAAAGCACTAGTAAATATTTGGCTATTGTTTTTCTCATCAAATTTCATCATTTGAAAGTTCTAAGGCGAGGTTGTGTAAAATCCCTATCAGTGGATAGAAGAATAATGTTTCTTCTATATGCTTTTCTGGCGATTTGAAGAATGCCTTAGCACCTTGGTCAATATAATCTTTGATATTTAAAGAACGTGTGTTTTTAAAAATCTCATATGCTGAATAATCGATTCCATATTCACCCTCAAGATTAACTGTCTTAATATAATCATCAAGCAAGTTAAAGAATTGATTTAAGGAATTTTCGATTGATGATTTAAATAAATCATCCTCGATGACAGAATAAAGTGGCGTTTTATCAATATCAGTCTTATTATTCAACACCTTACCCCAGCCAGAAACATCAGTACCACCCAACCAAAATAAAATGGGGGAATTATTTATATTATCTTGAAATCCAGCTTTCAAAACCCCTTTACATGTAATCTCTTTTGGGTTATCTGCTAATGCAATTTTAAGATGGTCAACGGTTTTTCCAGTCACCTTGGAAATTATGTGTTTGAATAAATTTGTTGTGTTTGGGAAATTCCGTTGTGCATCAATAATCTTTAAAGTTTTTGAAGCCGTACCGCTAAAAAGTAAATTCTTAGGAATTGTTCCGTTTTGCTTTTTAATAAGATTTGAGGCGTAATACACTAATCCCCCATAAAAAACCAAAATAGGTAATTTTAATCTACGATTTGCCCGTAACTCTTCCGTATAATTGAATTTTACATCTTTCTCATTTTCTAAAGAAAACAAAAAATTGCTAAAGTCACCGGAGTCTTTACGGTCTTCAAGAATATTTGCTAAAATTATTTCTTTTTGAGAACCTTTACTAATAACCCTCTCTACTTCTGCTCTATAAGCATTAACAAAGCCATTGTTATCAGTTGTATTAGAAAATGCTCCTGTTGGAAACCCATCTCCAAATATGGCGTTACCTGCAAATTTAACAGAAGAAATAAATTTTGGAAGCTCGTTTGCATTTTCGAACACTGCAATATCCGAAGAACCACCCCCAATGTCGATTGATAGGCAAGTACCGGCATATTGAGTTCCTCGATAATGTAAATATGGCGCAATACTTTCTGGAACGGCATTAACGTTGTTTGTATTTTCAACCTTAAAAATTTCCTTATACGAATTTTGCCATACCTCCATAAAAATACCCTGTTCGAAACTATCCATGCTTACAGGGAAAAACCAAGTAATTTTTGTTTCTTTTGGATTACCATTTAATAATAGGGTTTTATAAAGTACCATATATAAAAGACATTCAATATAGCTTTTAACTAATGCCTTATCTTCCCTTTTCTTGTAATTACTCCATTTTAGTTTTGTGTGTAGTTCAAGATAAGTTGCATAAAACAGTTTTTCAAATAGAAAGAAATTATTTGTATGCGTGAAAACATCAATTTCTTTATCGAAATTGAGATCTCTATTATAAGTAATGGCAGTTCTAAAAGGAAATCTGTAATCGCTTTTACTATTAATTTTGTAAGGGAAAATTTCTTTCTCAAAATTGTTGTCATCCGCAAGTTGCTTTGTTTCGCTAACACTTCTATCAATAAGCGATTGCCAAATAGGAAGTTCACTATCAATATCAAATGCTTTTTCGGCATCAAAACCTTTTTTGTATTCAATATGAGTATTAGTTGTTCCAAAATCAACGGCAAAGGAAACTTGGCTATTTGCTCCGCTATTATACATAATTGGAATAATAAAACCAGAAACGGAATCACAGCCGATTTTGATTGCATCAAATGCTTTAGTTTTAATATAAGTGCTTTTAATCGTATTCCCGTCACCTGGTTTCCTAACAATAGAATCAGATTTATCGATCATTACACCCGACTTAAAACAATTAATTTCTAATTCATTTGTTCTATAAAATCTTTTATCTTGAATTCCAAGAGTATAATCTAAATCTATTGAATTGGTTGTCACGAATGGAACAACAGCTAAGTGAAATTCAACCTTGACAATATCTTCCTTATGGTAGAGCTTTTTGTATTGTAAAGATCCATTTTGAACTGGAACAGTAAGAATCACCTCTATTCCACCTCCGGCTCTTTCTTCAAGTTTACAGTATCGTTCTATGTTTTCAACACCATATTGTTTGATGAATGCCTGAGTTAATGGAAGTAAATGTTTTTTACCACCACAAGTTTTGAATTTTGCAGAATCAATGGTATAAGGTAACTCTATTATTTTATCCTCTAAGAAGCTTCTTTCAACTCCCAATCTCAGATTTAAAATCTCACAATAATCTTTTTCATCATGCGATACAGAACATTGATAATAGCTATTGATGCTATTAGTTGATAGGTTGGCAACAACTGTATGCATACTATTATCAAGCAGATACTTTTTAATGTTTTCTATGTACGTATGGATTTCAGGGAAAAAGCTAGAGAATCTATTGTTTTGTTTGGCAAAGGCATATAAATATTCAATGAACGATACTTCACGCTTATGAAGCGGGAAATAAATGTCATCCAATAACTTGTCCTGACCACATACAATATTTAACTCCCGGATTGCTTCTCTTGAATCGGGTGCAGCAAAGAACAGTGTGGCAGGCGATGTGCCACCAATTATCTGCTTTGTATTCTTGTTAATTCGGATTTTACTTACACAACCTTCTGTCTGTCAGCCCGAAGCTTCATATTTTTCAA
>CAZNEV010000003.1:0-12983 GCA_964572085.1 uncultured Maribellus sp.
TTTTAATGCATGGAAACTAAATGGCTGGAAAGCAAGGTCTAAAATCCTTATGGAAGCGATGGTTGGTATTGCAGAGAATACAGGAATTCATGTTATAGATAGGTGGAACAGTGATAATCTAACTGGTACGTTTCCATCATCCATAAGTGGTGCGGGATATGCTCCTGGAGGCAATGGAGATTACTTTTTAGAGGAGGCTTGGTTTATTCGAATTCGTGATATTAATTTAGGTTATACTTTCCCAACTGGAAAGTTGAAACGATTAAGAGTTTATTGTAACATTGTGAATCCATTTATATTTACTCCTTATACTGGAATAGATCCTGAAACGGAAAACTATGACGCCTCATATCCAAATCAGCGTACATATACTTTTGGATTAAATATTAATTTTTAAAGAAATCAACGAAAATGAAATCAAGACTTATAACACCTTTAGTGATAATAGCTCTACTAATGAGCCAAAGTTGTGATCTTACAAGAGAAGAGTTTAACAAAATAACGCCTTATAATTTTTATAAAACTGAGCGGGATGCAACACAAGCTGTAACGGCATTATATGTTTATACTCATAGTATGCTTACACAAGCATCCAGTAGTCTGGCAGTAGCTGATCATTCTGCGGATATGGCAAGAGGTACCGTTGGCACTGCATGGGATGATTTTTTTAATCATAATTGGGGACCAGTAAGTACTTATGCAACAGATAATTTAATTAAGTTTCATTCTGAAATTCAAAAGTGTAGAATTGTTGCCAGGGAAATAGAAGCAATGAAAATTTCTGATGCGATTAAAAATCCGTTAATTGCTGAAGCCAATGCAATTGCTGGTTTTATAGCATATTGTTTATATGATTGGTATGGGCCTTTGCCTTATCCAACAGAAGAAATGTTAAGTGATCCTCAAACAATAGAATATCCGCCCCGACCGACATTTGAAGAGATGGTTACAATTATAGAAAATTTATTTAGTTTAAAGAGTGATCTTATGGATCCTGATTTTGGATCTAATTTTGGAAGGATAAATAAGGGAATTGCCAATACTGTGTTAATGAAACTTTATATGTTAGAAGCCGGTAGGACAGGAGATGCCGGTTTTTATCAGAAAGCTAAATCACTAGGAGAAGAAATAGTGAGTTCTGGTTGGTATAAATTAGAAAATAGTTATTTTGACGTATTTTCGATAGCAAAACGGAAAAACAGGGAGATTATTTATGCACGCCCTTGCGAACCTGGTAGTCCAAGTGTTCAAAATTGGCATGCTCAATGGTTACCCAATAACTATCCCAGTGCTCTTAACAGAGGAGTAAAGTCATGGGGGGTATTTCGATTGATATGGTCATTTTATGATACTTTTGATCAGAATGATTTACGTTTGGAAACAATGGCTGCGGAGTATGTTACAGATGCCGGAGTACATGTTACCCGTGAGAATCCGGTTAGTGATCGGCATGGAGTTGGTATTGGTCCTGTTGGTGTTAAGTATGAAATTGATCCGAACATAGTAGGAAATAGTAATCACCATGATTTAATAGTATATCGTTACTCTGATGTTTTACTCCTTATGGCAGAAATTTTGAATGAACTTGGGACAAATTCCAATGTTAATGCTCCATTAGTTCAACAAGTCGCTAAAGATGGAACTAATTTACAAAGTGATGGAGGTACTTCAGCTTTTTCATATATTAATTCCATAAGGGTGCGGGCAGGATTAAATCCCTTTCCGAATGATTTTTCTAAGAGTCAACTTCGTGATTCAATCTTAATGGAAAGAGGACATGAGCTGTGGGCTGAAGGAATGAGGCGAACTGATTTAATAAGGTATCAGAGAGTAACTAATGGTCAGGGATATAAGGTGTATGATGCAGAAGAACATAAGTTACTCATGCCAATTCCACAAAGTTACATAGATGAATATCGTGGGAATGTGAAACAAAATTTAGGTTATTAAATTATTAAAATCTCTCAATAACTCAAATAATAGAAAATCATGAACGTAAGAAAATTTGCTTTACTAGTTTCAGTTATTCTTTTTATTGCGGTAATCGGTTATCGTTGTTCAGAAGATCAAGGCATTCATACAAGTTTTAGGAAAGGGATATTATCTGCGAAAAATGATTTTCTGGAGATGTCCTTGGATATTTCGACAGGTGAAATACCGTCCACAAAGGCTTTGGGAATGGGCCGAACTAGCTATGAAAGTGGTATGCGGGGGGTGAGCATCCACCACAAAATAAAATTACTGTAGTATGACGAGCCATCATAAACATAGCTTTATAGCCACCACGGGTACAAGTGTTCTGTTTATTCTGGTCACTACTTTGTTTTTTATGTGGGAGATTCCCAATAATCTGAACAGAAAATAACTTTGAAAACCATGAACCATAAAGACCGTTTTTTTTCAACCATCAACTATCAGCCTGTTGACCGGCCGGCTTTCTGGCTGGGTTTGCCCGTGCCAACCGCAGAACATGCCCTGATGCAACATTTCGGTGTAGCCAGCATCGATCAACTCCGTATGGTTATTGACGATGATATTTATCCCATTGAGGTTCCTTATCATTACCCCCCGTCCAACCATATTGCCTGCGCCTTTAAATTTGCAAAGGTTAATCATTTGGACAAGCCGGATGAACGTACCCTTACCGCGCCCGGATTTTTTGAGGATTATAACGACCCTGCTGATGCAGAAAAATTTGACTGGCCTGATCCTGCACTGTACCTCGATCGCGAGGAATCAGCCCGGCGGGTTACTGCCGCACCATCCGACCGGATAAAAATGGGGATACTTTGGAGTGCCCATTTTCAAGATGCATGTTCAGCTTTTGGCATGGAACACGCCTTGATGGCGATGTTTTTAAACCCGGATATGTTCAAAGCCGTAATTGGCCGTATTACCGATTTTTATCTGAAAGCCAACGAAATTTTTTATGAATCGACCAAAGGTAAACTTGATGCCATACTGATCGGGAACGATTTTGGCAGCCAAACAGGTTTAATGGTCGATCCTGATACACTGCGCGAATATGTTTTCCCCGGCACAAAAAAGCTGATTGACCAGGCTAAAAGTTATGGGCTTACTGTTATGCACCATTCATGCGGTTCGATTTTCCCGATTGTTCAGGATTTGGCCGATTTGGGTGCTGATATCATCCATCCCGTCCAGGCACTTGCCAGTGAGATGGATGCCCCCAACCTGAAAAAACACTTTGATGGAAAAATTGCTTTTTGTGGCGGCGTCGATGCACAAAACCTTTTGGTTAACGGGAAACCGGAGGAGGTCACGAAAAAAATTATCGAATTAAAAGGACTGTTCCCCACCGGGCTAATCTTTTCGCCAAGCCATGAAGCCGTGCTTCCGGATATCCCTCCTGCAAATATATCGGCCATGTTTAATGCTTTGAAATAAACTAAACAATTTTAATATTTTACAGAAACGCGATGGATAAATTTTCGAATAACCAAGCCACAATTATATGATTCCACCCAACCCGATTATTGGAACAGGCCTCCATGCAATTGGGGGCATCTCGGCAGCAAGCTGCTATTTGCCGAGCACCCAGACCCGCAAATGGTCGTGGGGCACTTTCTGGCTTGTCCAGGCTTTGTTTGCCTGGGTTGTTGTGCCCCTCGCTATAGGTTGGCTCACCGTACCGGATTTTTTTGCAATCCTGGCCGAAGCTCCGTCCGGGCCATTTTGGATAGCTTTCCTGTTGGGCGGCCTCTATGGTTTTGGGGGATGTCGTTTGGCAAGGCAATCAACCACATCGGTTATTCATTGACTTACACCATATCAATTGGCATTTCGGCAGTGCTGGGCACCATTTTCCCTTTGATGATTTTTGGGGGCCTTGGCGATTTTTTTATCAACCCGGGAGGCGGGATCGTACTGGCAGGCATGGCTTTTTCTGTGGCAGGTGTATTTTTCTGCGGATGGGCCGGGTTTAAGAAAGAAAAAGATTTGAACCTTTTGGGATCAGCTAATGCAGGTTTTAACATGTCCGTTGGGTTGGCATTGACCATTGTTGCCGGTGTGTTGTCGGGCGTTTTTAACCTTTCACTGGAATACGGCCAGCCGGTAGCGGATATTGCTGCCGAAAGCGGGGCGGGTAATTTTGAAGGGAATGCCAAACTGATTATCTCAACTTCAGGATGCTTTGTGGTAAATTTTATTTGGTTTGTTGTGGCCGGCATCAGGAGTGGCACATTAAAAGAATTGCACCCTGGAAACGGACTTCCCGGCAGGCTTGTTTTACGGAATTGGGTGTGGTCGGCTTTGGCGGGCACACTTTGGTGTTTCCAATTTTTCTTCTACGGGTTGGGACATGTCAGGATGGGCAGTTTTCAATTTGCCAGTTGGGTGCTCCACATGTCGATGCTGATATTTTTCAGCTACATAGTTGGTTTAATAATGAAAGAATGGAAAAACGTACAGCCAAAAACGTATTCTATTTTAATTATTGGCTTGATTACCTTAATCGTTTCCTTCTGCATAATCAGTTATGGCAGTTATTTTGGCGAGCAATTCATTAATAAATAGAAACCTAAAAATTCAACAGTATATGAAACGGTGAAATTTTCTTCAAACCATTGCATATAGTTCGTTGGTAGGTACAGTTTCAGCCATTCCAATGATTGCCGGTTCCGAAAATACCACACGTATGCGTTCAGATAAAAAAACTACATCGCTTTGGCGACGAGCGAGATTGGTTCTTTGAAAAACGATTTGGTATGTTTGTCACTGGGGCTTATATTCCATTTCAGGATGGCACGAGCAGCATCAATAGCAATTTGTACAAATTATGGTGATATACATGGATTCTGGTGGGATGCTAATGTGCTTGGCACAGAAGATCGATCGATTAATAATATGATTTATGAATTGCAACCGAAGGCAATAATTAATAATCGTGGTTTTGATGAGGGGGATTTTGGCACACCTGAACGTGATTTTAATGAAAAAGATTACATAAGTTTTGATGGTCAACCAATTGAAGACTATCAGGTAAACCTGGAATTAATTGAACGAGTGCGTAGCGGCAAATGGAACCCGAATGACAATGATTACGATAGCCCGCAAAAGGATGCAATGGCAGCACGAGGATATTGGCAGACATTTCAGAAAGTAAAAGAAAGTTGCCCTTTTTTTGGTCGTGGACTTCCCGGTAATAGTACAAAGTTTTTGAGGAGCAGTTTCTTCGATTCTCTATTTACTTTTCATGTCAAACTTTCACTTCAAAAAATCATTTTCAACGTTGAAAAAATGGATTGACGAAAAAGGTCAAAATTCGGTGGTGTTGTTTGCGTTGATTTTAAAGTGATTATTTCTGAATCCCCCTTTTCTTCCCCTTCCAAGGGAATACCTTCGGTGCTTTAATTGCAAAAGATGAACAGGAGCAATTGTTCCAATATTAAAGGAGGATCCAGGGGATTGAGAATCAAATGATGTTGCATCTGAATAAAAAAATCGAAAAGTTTTGATGATGTTTTCCCCTTTCATGTCTTTATAAGATATAAGCATGACATTCATGAACTACGAAAAATATATAAAATACTCCACCGAAGAATTCATCTTAGATGACGGCTTCATGAAATGGGTACTGCACCCGACTCAGGAAACCGACCGGTACTGGAACGATTTCCTGAAAAAGAATCCCGAAAAAAAGCAGCAGGTAAAAGAGGCTGTTTTTATGATCAGGGCCATCCGGGCAGTTGAGCCGGCCATTTCACGGCAACGACTTGACCGGGTTTACGAAAATGCACAACCTTTTTCAACATCAGTGCGCAAAATTGGCTGGATGATTGCCAAAATTGCTGCTGTTTTTCTTTTGCTCATTTCCATTGGCGGTGTGTGGTATTATTTACAAACCAACAGGCAAACCTTTCCTGTGGAGATTGCAACCGCTGAACAACTGGAAAAGGGGAGGGGTATTTTACCCGATGGTACAATCAGCGAGTTTGAAACCGAACAGGCAAAAATACAACAAACAAATTTCGGCCGACTGACTATCAACAACGATACAGTGAATGTAAACGGAAGTTCAATAAAATCCGGTAAGCCTGCTATTGCACAGGTTATCATACCTTACGGGAAACGTTCGGAAATCACCCTGGCCGACGGGACAAAAATATGGCTTAATGCTGGCAGTCAGCTTTCTTATCCGGTCAATTTCACCGGGGACTCACGAGAAGTATTTCTGTCTGGCGAGGCATTTTTCGATGTAAAAACCGATCCGGCAAAACCTTTCCATGTAATTACAGGTGATATAAAAATTCGTGTAACCGGCACCCGCTTTAATGTAACCTCTTATGCCAACGACCAATCCACACAAGCTGTACTGATTTCGGGGAAAATAGATGCAGCAAAAAACAAACGGTTTGCCCGCTCCATGGAACTGGAACCCGGCGAACGGGTTGTTTACAACAAACAGGAAGACAACATGGAAAAAGACCGCGTGGATGTGGAACTTTACGCTTCCTGGGTTAACGGGTACCTTATATTCGATAACGAACCGGTGGAAAACATTTTTAAAAAACTGGAACGCTACTACAATAAAAATATTTTAACAGAGAAGCTCTCCGGCCAACCAAGGTTCACCGGGAAACTTGATTTGGCCGATGACCTGGAGAAGGTGCTGGAAAACATCGCTTTTTCAGCATCCTTTTCCGTGGAATGTGAAAATGATGCATTTATTATTAAACCGTAAAAAATAAAAAAATATGCGTATGAGATAGAACAAATCAAACAATCTTAATTTAAAAACCGGGATGTGCGGACAACAGACCCCGGTTTAAAGCGAATTCTTATTTAGTAATAAAAATCAAACAAAATTATGAAAAAAAAACAACCCTGCGGGGATTTTATGAATAATCTCCGCAAAACAATGCGGATTATGCGATTAAGTCTGTTTTTCTTATTGATAAGCACAGCAATGTCATTCAGTGCCAGCTCCTATTCGCAAAGTAAAAAACTTACGCTGAATCTGAATAACGCCACAGTTAAAGAGATTTTAAAGGCTGTAGAAGAGCAAAGTGAGTTTCTGTTCTTTTATCAGGAAAAGCATTTAGATTTAAACCGGAAAGCTTCTGTTCAGGTTCACGACAAGGGTGTGGAGGCAATGCTGAAACAGTTATTTGCCGGAACAGATAACATTTATGTGATAAACGGCCGGCAAATTGTAATAGGAAAAGCACCAAGAAAAGAACTTGAAAAGTTGCTTCCGTCACTAAAAGATGATATCCTATCGGTAATTGAGCAACCCCAACAAAAAGAAATAAAAGGTAAAGTTACCGATGATAATGGTGAGCCCATGGTCGGTGTCAATATTGTCGTTACAGGCACAACGATTGGAACTATATCCGATATGGAAGGAAACTATACAATAGGAGTACCATTAACGGCTGAAACCCTTACATATTCGTTTATCGGGATGGTTCCGCAAACGGTTGCAATTGGGAACTCCACTGTAATCAATATTTCATTAGAAGTATCGTCCGAGTCGCTCGACGAGGTGGTAATTACCGCATTAGGGATAGAGAGGCAGGTAAAGGCCATAGGTTTTGCTGCACAAGAAATAGGAGGAGATGACCTTACTGCTGCAAGAGATGTGAATATCTCCAGTTTTTTGACCGGTAAAATTGCCGGTGTGCAAGTTTCAAGAACTGCCGGCGGGCCCACCGGCTCCACAAACGTAACCATTAGGGGAAATAGCTCCTTAACCGGAAACAGCCAGCCGCTGTATGTGGTTGACGGTGTGCCTATTATCAACCTGCCAAAATCGGTGGGCGGGCTTTATGACGGAGAGACTGATTATGGCGACGGGATTGGCGATATTAACCCGGAAGATGTTTTATCGATGACTGTCCTTAAGGGGCCGAATGCCTCTTCTCTTTATGGTTCCAGGGGCGCGAACGGGGTGATCCTTATCACAACCAAAATGGGCAAACAAAGAAAAGGGATTGGCGTTGAAGTCAATTCGAATGTATCAATCGAGACGATTAACCAAATTCCCAGACGTCAGAATAAATATGGTCCGGGATGGGACGATGCCAATCTCAACGGTCAGATTGTACAGATTAACGGGAAAGATTATGAAACGATGCCCTTTAATTTAAATTTTAGCTGGGGCCCTCCACTCAACGGTACTAGAACAGTAGCCGACCCTTATCTCCTTCCGGGGGAAAGCCCCAGGCCGTTGACACTTACCCCACAACCCATTGATAATGTGAGAGATTTTTATAATACCGGGGTTACTACTCAAAATACAGTTGCCTTATCAGGCGGGAATGACAAAACATCGGGGAGGGTCTCTTTTGGAAATACTACCTATAAAGGAATTGTTCCAAACCACAAGGTTGAAAAGCAATCTATAAGTGCCAGGCTTACATCACAGATGACGGACTTCCTCTCTTTTGACGCCAAGGTCAATTACATCCACGACGAGGGGGATCAGCGGCCTACTTTAGGCTATTCCGTTTCCAATCCCAACTACGTGCTGGCCTATATGGGGCGGACTGTACCAATGGGTTTCTTAAAAGATTATTACGAAATGACAGGTACCTCTGGGCAGTTTCCCGGACTTTGGGGAATCAACCCGTATTATATAATTAACGAGTTAAAAAACAGCGACTACAGGGATCGTATGTTGGGATACATTTCTGCCACGTTAAACTTTACCGAATGGTTAAGCCTGATGGGAAGGGCCGGGGTGGATTTTTATACCGAGTACCATGAAAAATCATGGCCAATCGGCTCTTTAACATGGGATTATCCAAATGGAGGCATTTTATCCGATTTGATGCACAATAAGGATTTTAATGCAGATGCAATCTTGTCTGCCAATAAAGAGATGTCAGGCAATTTTAGTATAAGTGCCTCTCTGGGTGCCAGCCTGCTGAAACAGCACAGGGATCAGATGCAAATTATCGGAAAAGACCTGAGAGCTGAAGGGGTTTACCATATCAGCAATGCGAATATTATTACGCCCTATCAGTCGCTTTATGAAAAAGAGATGCAATCGGTGTATTTTATAGGACAATTGTCCTATAATAACTATCTCTTTCTGGACATTACCGGACGTAACGACTGGTCTTCGGCTCTTGGGATTAATGACATCTCCTATTTTTATCCTTCGGTAGGTACCAGTTTTGTCTTTTCCGAGGCCCTTGGTATGAACGATAGAATCTTAAGTTTTGGAAAAGTCAGGTTATCGTGGGCACAGGTAGGTAACGACTCAGAACCCTACCTCACAAAAAGTGGGTATAATCTTTACCCTGACGGGATAAACGGACAGGGTTTCATATCCACGCCCGGTACTGTTCCATTGATAGACCTCAAAAACGAATTGACTGAATCATGGGAAATAGGAGCAGATCTGAGATTCTTCAAAAACAGACTGTCCATAGATGCAACCTATTATAACGGGCACACAACGAATCAAATTATTCCGGCAAGAATTTCAACAGCAAGCGGTTACGAAAGTATTATTATCAATGCCGGGCGTATAGATAATAAAGGATTCGAAGCCATTCTTACAGCAAATCCTGTGAAAACCGCAAATGGCTTCAGATGGGATTTGAACTTTAATTATTCAAGAAACAAAAACACGGTGGTTGAGCTTGCTGAGGGCATTGATTCCTACATTTTGAATGACGGGTTTATTGGACCTAATCTGAGCATTAATGCTACCGTGGGACACCCGTTTGGAGAAATTATAGGACTGGACACCAAAAAAGCCCCCGACGGACAATATATTGTCGCGGAGAATGGACGCTATGTCAACGCGGATGAAACAAGTGTTTTGGGCAATATCCAGCCCGATTGGATAGGCGGCCTGAACAATACTTTTTCTTACAAAAACCTTTCAATGAATGTCCTTATCGATTTTGTTCAGGGAGGTAATCTATTCTCCAATACAAAACATGAGATGACAGCGAGAGGTACCGGTAAATGGACGGAAGTAGGCAGGGAAGGAGGTATTTTGCCAGGGGTTGTGGAAGTAAAGGATGGAGACGGAAATGTAACAGGTTATGAACCCAACACAACGCCTGTTACAGGCCAGGATTACTGGTTGAGAAGAGCCCGCGGGCAGGGCAACTGGTTTGTGTTGGATGCCAGTTACATCATGCTGCGCGAAGTGATGTTGAACTATCGTTTTCACGCCTCCGTATTAAATAAAACCCCATTCGAAAACCTGACCTTATCATTATACGGAAGAAACCTTTTCTATTTTGAAGAGCACATGGAAGACATGGGTATTTCACCTGAATCTGCCCCAAATACGAATGCTACGTTTGCCGGGTATGAAACATTTTCAACCCCTTCAACCCGCACATTTGGCCTGAATGTAAAACTGTCATTTTAATAAGAAAAAATGAAAAAAATGAAAAAAAATATGCTATTAGGGATAAACTGCATACTGCTGATCGTGGCAGTGCTGTTGTTCGGGTGTACAGACCATTTTGAAAAGCTGAATACACCAAAAGATATGGTAACCGATGAGGTTGTAGATGTTGATTTAATTCTCACGAGAGTTGAAACCTATGCATTTATAAGGAATATTGGTGAAAACAGGGTCGGGCTATATAGCGGTATATGGATGTCAGAATCAGGCGGGGCGTTTGGTATTGCCCCACAAACCGATGTTTGGGATTGGACTTATACAAATTATACCCGAAATTTGTCACGGATCATCTATTTAACTAAAGACGACCCTGCACTTGTCAATAAAAACGCAATTGCAAGGATATTGAAAGTATGGGCGTTTGCAAAGTGTACCGATTCGTATGGCGACATTCCATATTCAGAATCAAATTTGCCTTTGGACCAGATTATATATACACCAAAGTATGATACACAAAAAAGTATATACGAAGATTTCTTTAAGGAGCTTAAAGAAGCAGTTGCACAACTGGATAATACCAAAGAAAGTTATGGTTCTGCTGATCTTCTGTATGGAGGTGATGTCGGGAAATGGAAAAAATTTGCCAATTCATTAAGGCTGCGTTTGGCTTTGCGTGTACGATATATTGACAACCAGATGGCCGTGGATCAAATCAGCGATCTGGTTGATGCTGATTTGATAACCAGTACTGACGACAACGCATTCACCTATTATACAAGTGATTATCCTGAAAACAGGAATCCCGACTATCAGTTCAATTTACTGGTTGAGGGTTCTCAGTTATATAAAAGATTAATGTCTAAAACCATGATTGACCTCTGGCAGGATAACGGCGATCCACGTCTAAAGGTTTATGCCGATACGGCATTGGCCACTTTTCAGAGTTTTGGTTACCGAGGGCGGCCACTGTTGGGTGATGGCCCGCAGGAGGAGAAATATCCTTATGGTTATGAGTCGGTATCCAGGAGGTCATTGTATAGGTATGCTGAGATATTACCACTTCCTGTTTTAACTGCTTCCGAAGTGAATTTTGCCCTGGCAGAAGCTGCCCTCTTTGGGTTAAAAGGTTCTGAAGCGGATGCACAGGCTTATTATAAAAAAGGAATTAAAGCGGCCATGGATTGGTCTTTATTGTGGTACGAAACCGCCTCTGCCCAAAGCTCGGACCTGTTTGCCGTGTTCGACCCCTCCATGGACGGGGCTGCTGTGGCTGAGTACGATGCCTCTCATGCTATTACCCCGGAGGGAATAAACACATTTATGAATGGCGCGGCTGTGGTTACCCTTGCAGGATCACAGGAGGAAAAGTTAGAAATGATTATTAACCAGAAGCTGCTCTCCTTCTATCCCACGATGATTTTTGAAGCATGGTCGGAATGGAGAAGAACAGGTTACCCCAGGGTGTTGATAGGAGCTGACAGAGGCGACCTGAAGGGACAAGGGATAAGGCGGTTCATGTATCCTGTTTCTGAACAAGATTTAAACAGTGCCAATTACAATGAAGTAAAGCAAAGGATCGGTGGCGATCATATGTTAACAAAGGTGTGGTGGGACGTTAATCCCGACTCCCCGCATAAACATCCGGGACAAGTGGAGTGGAGAGATACTCCCTGGATCGTACAATAAATCTCCAGGTATTTTAATTTAAACTGAATCCTGGTTGTTCAAGGGAAACTACCCCGGTTAATTCTGCCGGGGTAGTCCATTTTATTCATCAAAGTAATGTATGATGATGATTGCTATAAAAATAATGCCCGGTGGCAATTGAGAAGAGGTGACGGATAAAGTAACACAGGGATTTATTTATTATTGAAGGAAATTTCCTATTTTCAATCCAAAATAAATTGTTCTTGGGTTCATTGGCCCGTAAATATATCCAGGGTCACGGTCAATTCCACTATCAAAATCACTCTGATACGAATTGAATATATTTTTCACTCCTGTAAATAATTGTAGTATAGCCCCATTCAATTTAATGTTATATCGTGCTTTTAAACCCAAATCAAAAAAGCTTTCTGTTTCTCTTAATTCACCATCCTCAGGATTTGGTATTTGTAATCCAAAATAAGGTACAAGCATTTTGCCTGTGTAATTACTTGTTGCAGAAAATCCAAAGTTTTTCGATGCTTGCCAATCTAATGTTAAATAACCATAATCTTCTGGGGTTCTAAAAAATCTTTTCTCATCGAACTCTTGTGCTTCTTCATATTTACTATTTTGAACCGTAAAACCTGCTTTAAATGAAAAATTATCACTTGGCACTACATTTAATTCCATATTTACACCGTTTACTGTTGCCCCTTTATCGGCATTTACCCGTTGGATATATCGGCATATCCCAGTTTTTTGTCTTTCAACCAGACTCCATTGTTTTCAACTCCAATTATCAAGTTTGAATTTTCAAATTTTGCATTATATTGAGTACCTATTGTATACGAAAAGTCTTTAGTGTTTCCGTAGTCGCTAAGCGATTTTTGAGCACCATAATATGAATCTCTATGTACTCTTTGCCCTGAAACAAAAACAGAAAACAAATCATTTTCCCTAAGGAACTGCTCATAGGTTAATGCCCCTGTTGTTA
>CAZNEV010000003.1:13083-152120 GCA_964572085.1 uncultured Maribellus sp.
GTTGTTAATAGGGTCTTTAAGGATAAGATTTATTGTTCCCGCAATGGCATTACTGCCATACAATGCAGAGCCACCACCACGAACAACTTCAACACGTTCAACCATACTTGATGGAATTAACTCCAAACCATAAACACCAGCCAACCCACTAAATATAGGACGACTGTTTATTAATATTTGAGAATATGGACCTTCCATTCCATTCATTCTAACTTGTGAAAACCCACAATTCTGGCAGTTGTTTTCCATTCGTAAACCTGGGGAAAAATTTAAGCCTTCACTTAAGGTAACCGATTGTGTTCTTGCAAATAGTTTAGGTGTAATTGTATTAACAATAGTTGAAGATTCAACTCTGTTTGTTGCGTTTCTATCTCCAGTAATTACGACCTCTTCCAGCCCCAACGCATCTTTTACCAATTCAAAATTCACTTCTTTTGTTTCTCCCTTTTTAATTAAAATATCCAGCATCTTTTAAAGGATTTAAAACTCATTAAAAAGTGTTAAAATATCGGATTTCCATTTTTCAAAAAAACAAGATTTTTTTATTTTCGTTCCCCTGAAAAAATATCGTATTAACTATGGATATCATTGTAGATGAAATAACTAAAACTTATGGTCGTCAGAATGCGGTCGATGAGTTAAGTTTCCAAGTAAAAACAGGTGAAGTCCTGGGTTTTTTAGGACCCAATGGTGCCGGAAAAACTACCACAATGAAAGCAGAGGATAAAAGATATTCGGTTAGCACATACAAATTTCTGTCTCCGGTCTTTTGTCTTCCAACCAATTCTTTGATCATGAAACAAATTTAGTTCGGAAACAATGGGAACGGGTGTCGATTTGATAATCCGGCACCTGATTTTATCCATCAGCCGCACTTCCCCCATGCACTATGAATTTTAAAAAATATTAACAGTACGTTTATGTAGCAAGAGTACTAAAAAATTCAAATAAAAATTAAAACGATTAATGGAGGATTTATTATGAAAGAAGAAAAAGTTTATGCCAAACTAATATTATCCATTATTTTGGGGATAATAATTTTTCAAAACATCCCGGCTCAAACCAGCGACAGTTTAGAACTTTACACGCCTTACACAAAAATCTCTGTTTCGCCGGGCAAATCGGTCAGTTATTCAATCGATTTAATAAATAATGGCAGCCAAACCCGAAATGAATCGATTTGGATAAGCAACATTCCACGTTCGTGGCAGTACACCTTGACCGCGGGCGGTTACAACATTAACAAACTGGCAACACTCCCGGGCGAAAAGAAAACGCTAACCCTAAAAATTGATGTGCCTTATCAGGTAAAAAAGGGGAATTATACGTTTTATGCCAAAGCCGGCGATGGGGTTTCTTTACCAATTACAGTAAATGTTTCAACTGCCGGGTCGAGCGAATCGGAGTTAACATGCGACCAAAAAAACATGGAGGGCACATCGGAATCTTCTTTTTCATTTAAAGCTGAGTTAAAAAACCAAACAGCGAGCCCACAACTATATGCACTTATGGCAAATGCCCCGCGCGGATGGTCGGTAGCAATAAAACCAAATTACAAACAAGCAACTTCAACCGAAGTGGAAGCCAACGGAACCAAAGATATTACTTACGACATAAAGGCTCCGGCAACAGTAAAAGCCGGAACATATAAAATTCCGGTGAAGGCTGTCGCGGGTTCAACTTCGGCTGAACTGGAATTGGAGGTGGTAATAACCGGAACTTACGACATGTCGCTTAATACGCCATCGGGGCTGGTAAGTGCGCGCATGACAGCGGGCAGTGAGAAAAAAGTGGAACTAATGGTACTAAACACTGGTTCTGTCGAACTTGAAAACATTGAACTAAATGCCGCAAAACCAAAAAACTGGGATGTGACTTTCGATCCAAAAAAAATAGAGCGGCTGGCACCAGGTAAAACCGAAACAATTTATGCCACAATTACTGCCGACAAAAAAGCTATCCCAGGCGATTATGTTACTCGGATTGATGCAAAAACACCTGAAGTGAATCAATCTGTTTCGTTCCGGATTTCGGTGAAAACACCAATGTTAATGGGCTGGCTTGGAATACTGATTATTATTGTTGCAGTGGGTAGTGTATTGTATTTGTTCAAAAAATACGGAAGGAGGTAGGCTATGGCTGAACCAATTATTCAGTTAATAAATTTGACTAAAAAATACGACGATTTTATAGCTGTAAACAAACTGAACCTCAGCATAAACAAAGGTGAGATTTTTGGATTGCTGGGCCCCAATGGAGCGGGCAAATCAACTGCAATTTTAATGATGCTTGGTTTAACCGAACCCACATCGGGAGAAGTTAAAGTTTGTGGAATAAACTCAACCATTCAACCCATTGAAGTGAAAAGGAGGGTTGGATATTTACCCGAAGATGTGGGATTTTACGACGACCGCTCGGGACTTGAAAATCTTATTTACACGGCAAAATTGAATGGAATTACCGAGAAAGAAGCTTCCCGGAAAGCTGAGGAATTGCTTCAACGTGTTGGTTTGGCTGGTGAAATGCACAAAAAAACCGGAAAATATTCGAAAGGTATGCGCCAACGCCTGGGGCTTGCCGATGTACTGATAAAAAGTCCAGAAGTAATTATTCTGGATGAACCTACTTCGGGTATCGACCCCAAAGGTGTTCAGGATTTTCTGAACCTGATTGTTGAACTGCGTAACGAGCATGGTGTTAGCGTACTTTTTTCGTCGCACAACCTGCACCAGGTGCAACAAGTGTGTAACAGGGTAGGGATTTTTGTTGAAGGAAAACTCCTTGCTGAAGGAAATATTGAGGAGCTTTCGAAAAAGCTTTTTACTCACGGCATGTACCTGATTGAAGTAGGGATAAACGAACAAACCAAAAACGAAAAGGGCGAAATGCTGCAAAAACTTCTTGAGGCTGTGCAAGGGGTTGAGAGAATTTCAAAAAACGAGGGACATTACCTTTTGGAATGCTCCTGCGACGTTTCGGCAAACATTTCAAAAAATATCGTGGAACAAGGTTATGAATTAAATTTCCTCAATAAAAAAGAGTATGGGCTCGATGCAATTTATAACCGCTATTTTGAAGGAGGGCTGAATGATGAATAGAACAAAACGTCGGATCATAAACCCATTTTGGGTAATTGTAAACAAAGAAATAGCCGATACTGTGCGGAGCTGGCGCTTTATAATTATGATTGCATTGGTGGTGCTTACTTGCATGGGCTCACTGTACACGGCGTTAGATAATTTTTCGGAAGCAATAAAACCGAATGACCCGGAAGATGCTTTTTTCTTTTTGAAATTGTTTACCATCTCTGATGGTACACTGCCATCGTTTATTGTTTTCATCAGTTTTTTGGGACCACTGTTGGGCATTAGTTTAGGTTTCGACAGTATTAACTCTGAACAAAACAAAGGCACGCTAAGCCGGGTTTTGGCGCAACCCATTTACCGCGATTATATTTTGAATGCAAAGTTTATTGCCGCATTAATTGTGCTGAGTGTGTTGTTTTTTTCCCTTAGTTTTTTAGTGCTTGGCTTTGGATTGATATTTATTGGAATCCCGCCAACAGCCGAAGAGTTCTTGCGAATAATAATTTTTTCCATAGTTAGTATTGTCTATGTTGCTTTTTGGTTGAACCTATCGATTTTGTTTTCGGTAAAATTCCGTCAGGCTGCAACATCGGCGTTGGCAGGGATTTCTATCTGGCTGTTTTTCAGCATATTTTTTAATATGATTGTAAACCTTATTGCCATAGGAATTGCACCGTCGCGAATGGCAAGTGAAACACAGGTCGTATATTTTCAAAAAATAATTCAGAATATTATGCGGCTTAATCCCGGACAACTGTTTACTGACATTACAACAACTTTGCTGCTGCCATCGGTACGCAGTTTGGGGCCATTGACCATGGAGCAAATAAGCGGGGCAATACCCAGCCCTTTGCCATTGGGACAAAGCCTGATGTTGGTTTGGCCCCAGGTTACGGCATTAATTGCCGGGACAATTGTGTTTTTTGCCATTGGTTATACCATGTTTATGCGCCGGGAAATCAGGTCGAGGTAATAAAAACGGAAAGGGTTAAATATAGGTAAAAACGGAACCGCAAATCCTTAACTTTGCGCATCATGGTATTTTCTTCTTCGCACCAACTGGTATCCTGATCTGAAAAAATAGGCAAACGGATAAACCAGCATGTGCATCAGCTTGGTATAGGGGAATATGATGAAGGTTAAAAGGCCGATGACGATATGAATTTTATACTGAATGTGATGATTTGCCAACAAATCCCCTGCATTAGACTGAAACGTGATAATGGCCTGGGCCCATCTGCCCAGTGCAGCATATTGCTCGATAGAGGTGGTTGCTGTTGCCATAATAGAACTCATTCCCAAGCCTGCTTCTGCCAATAATAGAATGAGAATAAAATAATCGGCAAAGTTACTGTGGTATTTTATGCGTGGTGAGAAGAAGCGCCTGGTTACTAAGATAAACATCCCTATGATTGCCATCGTACCAAAGAACGAACCCAAACTCAGTGCAATAACGCGCTTGGTTTCGGTGGTCATCACCAGATGATAAAGTTTCTCGGGGAGAAATAAGGTAAGATGTCCGAAAAAAACCATGATAATGCCAACGTGAAACAAGTTACTGCCCAGCTTGATTTGTTTGTCTGAAAGCAACTGGGTGGACTCAGCCTGAATGGTTTTATTGACAAAAATAAGCCGGGTGAAAAGACCAAACAACAAAACCGCAAAAGCTATGTGCGGCAGGTAGGTGAACAGAAAGTTGTTAATATAGTAATCGTTCATGACTGTTGATTTTGTAGTTGAATTTCTCGGATTCTGTTTAGTTTTCTATTATCTGTTATACGTTTTATCTTCTAATTCCATAGCTTTTCCCCGCGTTGGGCATCGAAGGAATTTCTTGCAGGCATCCCCCAAAAACCACCGGTTCTTCTTCATATTCGGCATCTAAGTTGAGCGGTTTTTCGTTTTTAATCATTTCGAGGGTGATTTTTTGATCAGGCTTCAGGGCTGATAGTGAAATGATGGCTTGAAAGAGATGGCTATAAGGATTGTCCTTTTCACTCAATGCCACATTTATTCGGTCCAATATGTTCACCGTTTCTCCAAGCAGTTCTGCCGACTTCGATGGTGAAAGTGTGGAAAGGAACTCCAAAAATACCGGAATGTAATCCGGAAGCTCCCGGCTTGTGAGTTGCATCCCATTCTTCCTGTAAACATCTATCAAATCAACCATTGCCTGGCCGCGATCTCTCGAGTCGCCATTAACATGCTCAAAAAAGTGCAATGAAACACTTCTGGAATAGTCGAAAAGTTGCACATATTCTGCCTGCCAGTCGGTGAGTTCGCTGCTAACAAAATTTCCGCAAAATTCAGCTATCCCGCTTATTTTATCTTCTGAGAGCAATGTCTCCTCCCGTAATTTGCTTTCTGCTTCGGATAAAAAATCTTGTAGCTCCTGGTTGGGGTAGGACAGCAAAAGCGATAATATCTTATAAGTTTTTATCATAATCAGAAGCCTCCAAACAGGTTTTTGAATTTTTCAGAATCAGGGCCTTCCCCATCAGGATATCCGCCGGTTGACTGGAGTTCATAAGCGTTTTTGGCTTCTTCCCGATGGCTGGTAGGAATCACAAACCTATCCTCGTAGTTGGCAATGGCCAAAAGATGATACATCTTTTCCGTTTGCTCAGGAGTAAGTCCGGTGCCTTCCAAAACTTCCGTATTTATTTTTTTATCAACGGTTTTGCTGCGCATAAAGGCTCTCATCGCCAGCATACGTTTAAGCGCGTCTTTTACCGGTTGCTCGTCGCCTGCCGTAAAGAGGTTCGCGAGGTATTTATGGGATATTCGCATATCATCCACATCGGGAAGAATGCCATTCATGCCAATTGTCTCGCTGTTGGCAGCCGACAAGATGGGCGATAGCGGCGGCACATACCAAACCATTGGTAGCGTGCGGTACTCCGGATGCAACGGGAACGCAACTTTCCAGTCGATGGCCATCTTGTAAACAGGCGATGCTGCTGCTGCATCCAATACGGTTTGGGGGATGCCTTGCTTTAGGGCTTCTGCAATCACTTTCGGGTCGCGAGGATCGAGAAACACGTTTAGGTGCTCTTCGTATAAATCCTTTTCATTGGGCGTTGATGCGGCATGTTTAATTTTATCGGCGTCGTAAAGCATAACCCCTATGTATCTGATCCTTCCCACACACGACTCGCTGCAGATGGTGGATTCGCCTACTTCGATTCGCGGATAACAAAAAGTACACTTCTCCGATTTATGTGTTTGCCAATTGAAATATACCTTTTTGTAGGGGCAGCCGCTTACGCATTGGCGCCATCCGCGGCAGCGGTTCTGGTCGATAAGCACAATGCCATCTTCCTCCCGTTTATAAATAGCTCCCGATGGACAAACCGCCACGCACGTGGGATTCAGGCAATGCTCACAGATACGCGGGAGGTACATAATAAATGAATTCTCAAACTCAGCATAAATATCTTTGGACATGTCCCTGAAATTCGCATCACGGCTTCGGTTTTCAAATTCACCGCCAAGATCGTCCTCCCAGTTGGGCGTTTTTTCTATCTTTTCCATCACCTTGCCGGTGAGGATGGAATGCGGGCGTGCGGTGGGTGGGGTTTTAAATTTGGAGCCCTTGTGCAGAACAGAATAGTTAAAGGTGAAAGGCTCGTAATAATCGTCGATAACCGGCATGGTAGGGCTGGCAAAAATGTTTTTCATGATGCCAGACTTGCTTCCCATCCTTGGAGTCAGACGATCCTTGTCAAGTTTCCAACCTCCCTTCCAACGGTTCTGGTTTTCCCATTCATCGGGATAGCCTATCCCGGGTTTGGTTTCCACGTTATTGAACCATACGTACTCCATTCCTTTTCGTGAGGTCCAAACATTTTTACAGGTTACCGAACAAGTGTGACACCCTATACACTTATCTAAGTTCATAACCATAGCTATCTGTGCGCGTATCTTCATGGTATCAGTTTTAAGATTCTTCTATAGGTTCGTCGTTCCACTCTACTTTGTCGAGTTTGCGGATAATCACAAACTCATCGCGGTTGGCGCCGATGGTGCCATAATAATTAATTGTATAACTCAGTTGTGCATAACCACCAATCATATGGGTGGGCTTCAGGCAAAGCCGGGACACGGAATTGTGCACACCTCCGCGGTTTCCGGTGATCTGGCTCACGGGCATGTTTACGGTCCGTTCCTGGTTGTGGTACATAATGAGTGCGCCGTTCGGTACGCGCTGCGACACCACCAACCGAACTACTGTAGCACCGTTCTGGTTAAATACCTCCACCCAATCGTTGTCTATCAAATCCATGCTTTTTGCATCGTCTTCGCTCATCCATGCCACCGGGCCTCCACGTCCTAAAGTAAGCATCAGCAGGTTGTCCGACCAGGTAGAATGGATAGTCCATTTATTATGAGGGGTCATCATGTTGATGATCATGTATTTATCCTTGTCTCCCATTTTTTCCACCAGCCCTTTAAGCGATTTCGTGTCGATTGGTGGCTTATAGCATACCAGGTTTTCGCCAAAGGCAATCATCCAGGGATGATCCTGGTAGAGCGATTGCCGTCCGGTGAGGGTACGCCAGGGAATAAGTTCGTGTACATTGGTATATCCTGCGTTGTAGGAAACTTCGTGAGATTCCACGCCGCTCCAAATGGGTGAAGTGATTATTTTCCGGGGTTGTTGAAGCAAGTCCTTAAACCGGATCTGCTCATCTTCGCGCGGGGCTGCCAAATGAACATGTTTACGCCCGGTTACTTTCTCCAGTGCTTCCCACGCCTTAACGGCAACCTTTCCATTGGTTTCAGGTGCCAGGGTCAAAATCATTTCCGATGCTTGAATGTCGGTTTCAATTTTAGCGAAGCCGTTAGTTTCGCCCTTATTTTCCGAGGTTTTGTTCAGCTTTTTCAAGAGCTCCACTTCATCACGGGTATCCCAGTTAATTCCCTTTGCCCCATTGCCTAACTCTTCCATTAGTGGCCCTACCGCTGTAAATCGTTCGTAGGTTTCAGGATAATCGCGGATCACCTCAATAATGTCGGACATGTTTTTCCCGGGCTTCAGTTCGAGATCGTGTTCTTTCCAGTCGAGGGCGTAAGCGGTCTCCGAAATCTCCATGGGGGAGTCGTGCTGCATGGGCAACAATACAACGTCTTTTTCCTTCCCAAGATGTCCGGGGGAGAGTTCGGAAACTTTCTTTGCCAATCCTTTAAAGATGTCCCAGTCGGTGCGTGCTTCCCAAGCCGGATCCACAGCACTGGAAAAAGGATGGATAAAGGGATGCATATCGGTAGTGCTGAGGTCGTTCTTTTCGTACCAGGTAGCCGCGGGCAGAACAATATCCGAGTGCAGTGCCGAGGTTGACATCCTGAAATCGAGGGTTACCAACAGATCCAGTTTCCCTTCCGGCCCTTTATCGTGCCATTTCACCTCGCGGGGCAGTTGTTGCCCATTTGTTTTTAAATCATCGCCCATCACGCTGTTTTGTGCGCCCAACAAGTGCTTCATAAAATATTCCATCCCTTTGGCACTTGATGCCAACAGGTTAGACCGCCAGATAAACATATTCCTTGGAAAATTTTTGGGATTGTCGGGGTCTTCGGAAGCGATACTCAGTTCATTGCTCTTGAGCTTTTGGGTAATGAAAGTTTGAATGTCCTTGCCTTCATCGGCAGCTTGTTTGGCCAAATGGAGAGGGTTATCGCTCAGTTGCGGACTGGAAGGAAGCCATCCCATCCGTTCAGCTTTCACATTGCAGTCGATCACCGACATTTTATTCCACTCCTCTTTATCGGCCAAGGGTGAAATTAATTCCGATAGCCCTACTTTTTCATAGCGCCATTGGCCGGTGTGCATGTAAAAATAAGATGTGGCGTTCATGTGACGCGGCGGACGGTTCCAGTCAAGTGCAAAAGCCAAAGGCAGCCAACCGGTTTGCGGACGAAGTTTTTCCTGACCCACATAATGCGACCATCCACCGCCCGATTTTCCTATGCAACCACAAAATACCAGCATATTGATCGCACTGCGGTAGATCATATCGGTATGGTACCATTGGTTAACGCCACAGCCAATGATAATCATCGATTTGCCTTCCGTCTTTTCTGCATTTTCTGCAAATTGACGGGCAGTAGAAATTATCTGCGATGCCGGAACGCTTGTAATTTTTTCCTGCCAGGCAGGGGTATAAGGTGCATCTTCTGAATAATCGGGAGACGCTGGCTCTCCTTCCAATCCTAAAGAAAGGCCGTAGTTCGCTATTGTTAAATCGAATACGGTGCAATACATAAAAGTACCGTCGGGTGATTTACGAACCGGTATTTTTCGGTCAATAATCTCCTCGTGAGAGGTGGCGCTAAAGTGTTCGTGTTTGTAGTCGTCGCCCCCAAAATAGGGAAAAGCTACTTCCACTACCTCATCATAATCCTCTGTTAGAGAAAGTTTTGGTGAGATGTTTTTTCCGGTCGTGGAATCCACAGGTTCCAGGTTCCATTTTTTACTCTTGTCCCAGCGTGATCCAATCGTGCCATTGGGGATAACCAATTCATTGCTGATTTCGTCGAGAACAACCGGTTTCCAGTCGGCATTTTCAAGCTCAGCCATGGTCGTATTCATATCGCTGGCCCTCACCACTCTCCCTGCCACATATCGGTTGTTTTGTTTCTCTATTTTCACTAAAAAAGGGAGGTCGGTGTATTGCCTTACATACTTCTCGAAGTAAGGTGTTTTTTTCTCCAGATAAAACTCCTTGAGTATCACATGCCCCATGGCCATTCCCAAAGCCGCATCAGTGCCCTGTTTTGGCTTTATCCACAGATCGGAAAACTTGGCCGCCTCGTTAAAATCAGGCGAAATATTGATAGTTTTGGTGCCTTTGTATCGCACCTGGGTGTAGAACGGAGCATCGGGCGTGCGTGTAACGGGTACATTTGAGCCCCAAATCATTAAGAACGAAGAGTTGTACCAATCGGCACTTTCGGGCACGTCGGTTTGTTCGCCCCAGGTTTGAGGCGAGGCTGGCGGAAGGTCGCAATAAAAGTCGTAGAAGCTGAGTACGGTTCCACCCAATAAACTCAGATATCGAGTTCCCGAAGAGTAGCTTACCATCGACATGGCGGGTATTGGAGTGAATCCCGCGAGGCGGTCGGGCCCGTATTTCTTAATCGTATAGATATTGGCTGCGGCAATAATTTCCTGGGCCTCTTCCCAGTTAAGGCGAATAAGCCCACCCAACCCCCGCTCACGGGTATAGGCATTTCGGGTTTCAGTGTCATTCATAATGCTTTCCCAGGCAAGCACAGGATCTTTATGAATCTCTTTTGCTTTGCGATAAGCTTTGGCAAGCGTACCTCTTATCATAGGGTATTTCACCCGATTGGCACTATAAAGATACCATGAATAACTGGCACCACGAGGACAGCCGCGGGGCTCGTGATTGGGCAAATCGGGACGGGTTTCGGGATAATCAGTGCTCTGAATTTCCCAGGTAACCAATCCGTTTTTCACAAAAATCTTCCATGAACAGGAACCCGTGCAATTAACGCCATGCGTGGAGCGCACTACTTTATCATATTGCCATCGGTTTTTGTAGAATTGTTCCCACTCCCGTGGTGTGTCAGTTGTAACGGAATGCTTGTCGGAGCTTACAGATGCTTCTTTGCTAAAATAGATGAGTTTATTCAGGAGGCCCATATGACAGAATGTTACGTGATTTTATATACAAATTTTGTGCGGTGAAAGTACAAAAATCGCATATTAGAATCAAAATAAATAGCGGGCACTATTTGTATCCTCATCGCTTGTTTTTTCCGAAGATTTCCACCTGCCCGTCGTTTGCGTCATAGGCACCAATTTGGAATAGTGAGAGGGGGAAGAGCTGTTTTTGGGCTGAATAATCAGAAAGTATAATAGATCCCGGCCGACAAATCGAGTCCATAGGGTTTTACAGAATAATTTTCATACAAGCTATTCAGATAAATGACACCGGAAGGGCTTAACGAAAATGAAATTTTATCCTTCACATTCCAGCAAAACTTTGGAGACAAGCCAAATGAAAAATTTAAGCGCGAAGGATTATAAGTGCTTTCCACGGTCTCTATATCGGTTTCTACAACAGCATTCCCATAGGTTCCGTTTACCGTGTAATCGCCGGCCATATTAAATAAAACAGAGGCAGTATTGCCACCGGCCTTCATATTCACACCATCATCGGGTTTGATTTTCCACAGGACATCACTTTCATCGGGAATGTTGTTAAATTTAAATATCACCGGTTCCCCTTTTTTAATGTTGGACGTTTTGGAAGCTTCCAAAATAACTGTCGCCGGCACATCTTCTTCAATTTGGTTACAAGCGTTTAACAGAAAAATAACCGACAACAAGAACAGTAAAAATTTGTATCGTTTCATGATCATACTTTTTAATTGTTATATAAGGCTTTATAAACATATACTATTCCGTATTCAAAAAGGTTGGGTAAAAAGCAAAAAAATTGAACTATCGCTTTATAAAACCTGCCTCACGCTTCTATAAAACCCAACATAGTGTATTGCTGTGCATCGAATTTAGGGATTCCCGCTTTCGCGGGAATGCGATCAAAGTTGAAAGCCTTGCGTTTTGCTGTGTATCGAATGCAAAGATTCCCGTTTTCACGGGAATGCGATCAAAGTTGAATGCCTTGCATTTTACCCTGCATCGAATGCAGAGATTCCCGTTTTCACGGGAATGCGTTAGGGGTTCAGATTCACTCCCCGTCTGATAATACCTCCTTCAGTACAACGGCCTGGTTAATTTCAGGGTTTTTTGCGGCATACAATAGCGTAAGGGTTTTCTTTTCAGCGATTTCACGCAATTTATCTAAATCGTTTTCTTTGTCTTTCAGCTCTTCGCGATACCGTTTCGAAAATTCTTTAAACCGCTCTTCTTGATGGTCAAACCATTTTCTTAGTTCGCTTGATGGGGCAATTTCTTTGTCCCACTCATCCAGCTTTGCATCTTCTTTGGAAACACCGCGTGGCCAAAGCCGGTCCACCAAAATCCGGTAGCCGTCATCGTCTGAAGGATCGTCGTAAATCCGTTTTAATTTTATGTCTTTCATAGGGTTGACTTTTTATTAATATCCTATTTATCCAATTCTAAAAATTTCGTTTTCATAAGGCTTAAAGCGAAAGCTGCTGCGGAAGCGGTAAAAACCGAAAAGTTGAGCGCGCTTTTTACCCCTATAGAAAAAGTCATTGACAAAGCGAATATCAACAAAAGAAACCCGCTTAGTTGTGCAAACAATTTCGTTTTAAATCCTACGATCAGGCAAACTGCAAAAATAACTTCGGCAGCGGTAGCAATGATTCCAATTGCAGGTATTAAGGATTCTGGGAACCACGGATTTAAAGATCGGGTATAAACCAGAAAAGAGTCCCAGTTTCCCCAAGAAGAAAATTCCTTGGGCCATAATCCAAACCTATCAGCAACTGCCGATAAAAATCCGACTGCAAGTGCCAATCTCAAAAACAGCTTAATTATTTTTTCGTTCATCATCAATACCTTCAGGAAGGTTTATAACTGCCCGGAACAGTGCGGAAACTAATTGCCAGACGGTTCCACCCGTTAATAGCAACAATGGCCATGGTAAGGGCAACCATCTCTTTTTCGTCGAAATGCTTTCGGGTTGCTTCGTAAAGCGCATCCGGCACATCCGTTTCGAAAATCAATGTCAGAGCTTCTGTCCATTCCAGGGCAGCACGCTCCCTGTCACTGTAAAATGGTGTTTCGCGCCAGGCGCTCAGGGCGTACAGCCGTTGTTCGGTTTCGCCGGCCGCTCTGGCATCTTTGGTGTGCATGTCAATACAATAGGCGCATCCGTTAATTTGCGATGCCCTTGTTTTTACCAGTTCGTAAAGTGGGCGCTCAAGCCCTGATTCGTGTACATACTTTTCGAGTTCGAGCATTCCTTTCAATGCATTGGGGGCTACTTCTGCATAATTTAAACGTGCTTTCATGGTGTAATGTATTAATGTTTATTTAACGCTTTCATTTACTATTAAGGATCAGGGAATTAAATTTTATTTGATTGCTATCGTCCTCAAACTTTCCCGAATAACTTGCTGTAATCGTATTGGAATTGGTGTCCTTAATCCCCCGGGCAGCAACACAAAGATGTTCTGCCTCAATAATTACCGCTACATCTTCAGATTGCAAAGCCTGTTTCAACCCTTCAGCTATTTGCCGGGTTAATCTTTCCTGAACCTGTGGCCGTTTGGCATAGTATTGCACTAAGCGGTTTATTTTCGATAGACCGATAACTTTACCGTTAGGAAAGTAAGCTACGTGCACCTTCCCGATTATTGGCAGAAAATGGTGTTCGCAATAGGAATACAAGGTGATGTTTTTTTCAATCAACATCTCTTTGTACTGGTATTTGTTGTCAAAGAGCCTTGTGTTGGGTTTGGCTGCAGGGTTTAATCCGGCAAAGGTTTCTTTCACATACATTTTTGCAACCCTGAGCGGAGTTCCCTTTAAACTGTCGTCGTTAAGGTCTAAACCCAGAATGCGCATTATTTCCCCAAAATGCTTTTGAATCAGTTCAATTTTCAAATCGTCGTTCATTGTAAAAGCATCAGCGCGGAGTGGCGTTTTCAATGTGCTTGCAACGGGAATTTCATCACGCAATTCGATTGTATCTTTTCTGAAGTTCATTGACTTATATTTTTTATTCTATTCATAACTTTTTCTACCATCATATCGCAGTATATCAGGTTAAATTCAAAAATCTCTTCTGCGGAATAAGATTTTTCCACTTCTTTTCTCAACATGGCTTTTGCCCGGTTTAACCTGACTTTTACGTTGGCATCGCTAATGTTTAATGTTTCTGCGGTTTCTTTTACTTTTAAACCGTTTACTTCCCGCAAGGTAAATACCATGCGGTAATCTGCCGGAATTTGCAACAGTGCATTTTCTAATATGGAATTCAACTCCTCTTTCATAACTGTGTTGTTGGTGTCCGAATGTTCACTAATAAAAAAGGCCGGTGTTGACCGTTCATCGATTTCGGCATTGACTATATGTTGATGACTCCATTTCTGTCTTTTCCTGAAACAATTGTGAAGCATTATTTTAATTATCCAGGTTTTGAATGTCGAACGGCCTTCAAAGGCAGATAAGTTTTGAAATGCATCAACATAAGTGTCTTGCATCAAATCCTGGGTGTCTTCATGGCTATAGTTTTGAGATCTTCCTATTCGGTACAAATAGGGATTATACCTTCGGATGATTAATTCATATAGCTTTGTTTCGCCTCCAACTATCTTTTTTATGAGGTCTTCATCCGAATACGAAACGGGTTTTGTCGTGTGTTTCATTTTAATTCACTATTAGCTCACCTTGGAACTTCTTGTCCGAACGCTGCCAACGTAGTGGAGTAAAAAATTACCCCTGCTACCAATACTGCTCTTCTAAAATTTTTCATTTTAATTGAATTTTAAGATTTATAACTCAATAGAGTAGGGTTAGAATGAAAAGGTTACAAAGCACTTTCATAGGTCAGTATGCCATTCAAAATCCGGGCTGGCTGTGTGTAAGGGTGTTCACTGGCTTTACTGATGCCTATAATGTGCATTACTTTCCAGCCTTTCGCTTTTAAAAAGTCCGGTACCATGGAACGGTGACAACGCCACAATTAAATTGAACGTATTAAATTTTGTCTTGTGGTAATGATACTTCCATATTTTCTTTATTGAACTGCGGAAATTTACGTGAACCGGGAAAATTCCTGACGTCGGCCACCATTTCAATCTCAAACGATTTCAGCATAGCAATAAATTCATCCAGCGTGTGAATGGAATGTCCGATTGTCCAAATCCTCTTATGTAGCTGAACCTCATTCATATAAGAAATTGTCGAATCCATTCATTCCATTATAACATTACCCATCTGCTTCTTCTTATCCTCCCCCTTGGGGGAGTTACCTGCCTGCCGTCAGGCAGGCAGGGGGCTTCACTCCATCTCATCCAACGCAATCGTTGCGTGTGCAAAGGCACCTCCAGCCCGCATTTCGGCAGCTACCCAAATTGCTTCCATAATTTCCTGTTGGCTTGCGCCTTTTCGCATCGCTATTTTAGTGTGCGACCGGATGCAATAGGGGCATTGCGTTACATGCGCTACCGCAACAGCTATCAGTTGTTTTGTTTTTTCGGGAAGTGCACCCTCTTTAAAAACGGTATTGCTGAAATTGCTCCAAGCTTCCATAATCTCTGGCGCCAAGGCCTTTCGTTTATCAGCAATTTCCTTTGTTGCTTTTGGGAATAAATTTTCGTTTGCCATATTATTATCTTTTGAGCTTACTTAACCAAATGAGCCTCAGCCGAAATCTTAGCTGTTCCTCCTGCATAAAGCCTTGAAACCGGACACTTTTCTTTAGTGGTAGCTGCCAGTTCTTTTAGTTTGGCTTCGTCCAGACCATTGCATTTTACTTTGCAATCCAGTTTAATTTCCTTGATAAATGGGCCGGAGTCATCCTGATCAATCGTAACTTCGGCTTTTGTGTTGATGCTTTCAGGATTCAAACCTTCTTCGGTGAGCAACAGCGAAAGATACATGGAATAGCATCCGGCATGCGCTGCCCCTATTAGTTCCTCAGGATTTGTTTCTTTACCCCCTTCAAAGCGTGAGGCAAAGGAGTAGGCTCCTTCATAGCCTGTAAATTTCATGGTACCCTGACCTTCTTTGATCTGTCCTGCCCACTGTGCTTGAGCTTGTGATGTTTTCATGTTACTTTTTTTTAATTATTAATTATTACTGTGATAATTTGTTGTGATTTTATTTAAACTATCTGTTTTATGTTTCTCTCCCAAATATACAAAATATTTCTATAAAAAGACATGTTGGTCTTTTAATATTGTTATAGATTTCAAACTGGCACATCAATAATTATTGTAATCCAGTAAAAGAGGACGACACAGAAATTTGGAATCTCAGCATTAAAGGAAGGGATTCCCGCCTACGCGGGAATGGTGGCTTCGATCAGTCTGTCATTTCCTCATTATGCCCAATCAAAAAAATTGGGTGGGGACTCAGGGTGACTGTCAGACTGAGCGTAGTCGAAGTCTGCTTCGCTAACTGAACGATATTGAATTATAAGTAATGCGAATCAAGAGTTGAAGTTCGTTGAATATCAATGTTCAACCCGCTTCGGGGTTGTTTTTCACATTGCAATGTTGACCCCGAGCTTCGCACGGGGCTACCTTGCCTAAAGGGCAGGCAGGTTATTGTTAATGTCCTCCGGACATTTCCATATCCGCCGGCTGGCGGATTAAACAATAATAGCCATCCCGAGGTCTCGGGATGGTAATGAGGCGGGTGTGAAGGGAACCCCGTAGTGGGTTCAACCCTTGATTGGCATAAGGAATGATAAAACAGACGACAAAATGAGCAATTGAAACAGATTTTTGTGAGAAAAGAAATAGGAAGGTTACAAAATATAACGATTTAAAAATTGTCGATAAGCAGCCTGGTTATTTCCATCAGGTTTTCGCTCCATTCCGGGTTAAGTGGCCACATTTCAACTATTTCGCCATTTGTTTCTTCTGCGAACACCCGGGCATTTTCGCGATCTAAATCGCTTTGGATATAAATAACCCGAAGGTTCTCCTTTTTAGCCAGTTCCATTGTCCGGGCCATTCTCTTTGGCGTAGGTTCTTTTCCTCCCGGTTCAAGCGAATGCTCAATCAGTCCATATTCGCGGGCATAGTACGAAAGGCTGGGGTGAAATGTAATAAACTGGCGCCCTTTGTAGTTTTTTAATGCACTGGCAATTTTAGTGTCCAATTGGTCAATCTCTTTCACAAATTCATTGTAATTGTGCTTATAAACCTGTTGTTTTGAGGGATTCAGCAAAAAGAGTTCTTTGGTTATTTTGCCGGCCATTTGCTTTACCAGCGCAGGTGACATCCAGGTATGAGGGTTAACGCCGTTGCCCGACTTTTGGTTACTCTGGAGTTGATTGTCGGCATGAATTAAATCCAACCCTTCCGAAAGATCCACTACCTTCATGTTTGGGTTAAGCTGTTCAATTTTTTCTTTCCAGGAATATTCAAAACCAATGTACCCAATCCGGAACCAAACTTTTGAACGCGTTATGCTTTTTAATTGCGAAGGTATAAGCGTGTAGGATGCAGGGCTTGTTCCAGGCGGCAACAACACGTTTACCTCGAAATCATTACCGGAAATTTTTTCAACAAATGTTTTTTGCGGCAATATACTTACGGTAATTGTCGGTTTCCCCTTGTCATTTCTTTTTGAATTACAGGAAAACAAAAGCAAGGCCGTCAAAACAAATACAACTATCCTTGTCATCCTAATCATGTTATACCAATTATGAATAGTATACGGCATTAACCAATTTAAGGATTACGTTTTTCTCGGATAATATAAATCAAAACTGGTGTTGTTTATTTTACGAAGATGTTTTCTGCTTTTTTGTGTCAATCGCATTCAATAATTTGTCATACGCTTCATTGAATTTTTCAATTCCCTCTTCTTCTAATTGCTGCGTCACTTCATCGATGTCAATTGAATTGTCTTTCAACTGCTGCAATACCTGTTTTGCATGAGCCAATCCGTCTTCTAAACGATTGGCCGCTTTGCCGTGATCGCGAAAAGCATCAATGGTTTTTAGCGGAAGGGTATTTACGGTTTCGGGGCCAATTAGCGCTTCCACATATTTTACATCGCTGTAGGAAGGATCTTTGGTGCCGGTGCTTGCCCAAAGCACCCGTTGCTTTTTCGCTCCATGTTTTTCAAGCTTTTGAAAGCGATCGCCCTGAAAAATTTCTTTATAGATTTGATAGGCCTCTTTGGCCGAAGCAATTGCCACTTCACCGGTAAGCTTATCAAGCCCTTTCTCTTTCAAAACAGGGTCAAGCAGCACATCAATCCGGCTTAAGAAAAAACTGGCCACCGATGCGATGTGATCAATGGGTTGCCCGACTTTTAACCGGTTTTCCAACCCCGCGATGTAGGCTAAAGCAACTTCCCGGTAACGTTCCAGGCCAAACAGCAAAGTAACGTTAATATTGAGCCCTTTGCTGACACATTTTCGGATGGCCGCCAATCCTTCCGGGGTACCGGGTATTTTTATCATCGCGTTTTCGCGGCCGATTGCCTTCCACAATTCCACCGCTTGTTTTACCGAACCTTCCGTATCGTTGGCAAGACGCGGTGAAACCTCCATGCTCACAAAACCATCCCCTCCGTTGGTTTTGTCATAAACCGGTTTAAGCTGGTCTGCAGCCCGCTTAATGTCTTTTATTGCAAATTCGAAAAAAATCTCTTCATTGCTTTTTTGACCTTTGGCATATTTCCGGATGTCCTCGTCATAATCCGGACTGCTGGCAACAGCACTTTCAAATATGGACGGATTGGAGGTAATCCCACTTAAACGGTCTTCATCCATGAGTTTCTGAAGCGCCCCATTGTCCATTATTTCGCGGTTAAAGAAGTCGAGCCAGATACTTTGCCCTAAATCGTGTATTTTTTTCAAGTTGTTCATCATGCATCTTACTTTTTTGTGTTCTTTAAAAACTGCCGTAACACGTATTGCAAAATCCCGCCGTTACGGTAGTATTCAATTTCAATATTCGAATCGAGACGGGCAATGGCCTGAAAAATAAGCTCCTCGCCTTTGTCATTCAGTGCGCTCACCACTACTTCTTTGTGGGGTTTGAGATCTCCGGCGGTGCCGGATATGGTAAATATTTCTTTGCCAGTGATGCCGAGGCTTTGAGCTGTTTCCCCCTCTTTGTATTGAAGCGGCAACACGCCCATACCCACCAAATTACTGCGGTGGATACGTTCGTAACTCTCGGCCAGCACACATTTTACTCCGAGGAGAAAAGTTCCTTTTGCAGCCCAGTCGCGCGAAGATCCGCTGCCATATTCTTTTCCGACCAAAACCAGTAAGGGTGTTCCTTCGGTTTTGTATTTCATAGCTGCTTTATATACGGTCAGTTCCTCATCCGAAGGAAGGTGTAAAGTATAGCCGCCTTCTTTGGTAGCCAGTTTGTTTTTTATCCGGACATTGGCAAAAGTGCCGCGCACCATTACTTCGTCGTTTCCCCGACGCGACCCGTAGGAGTTAAAATCTTTCCTCTGGACACCCTTTCCCAGCAGGTATTTACCGGCTGCAGAGTGTTGATTGAAAGCGCCGGCGGGGGAGATGTGGTCGGTGGTAACGCTATCGCCCAAAACCAATAAAGCCCGCGCATTTACGATATCCTGCAGAGGTGCAGGGTTGGCAGAAATACCGTGAAAAAATGGAATTTCTTTGATGTAAGTGGATTCGGAATCCCACTCGTACAAATTGCCTTTGGGAACTTCCAATGTTCTCCATATTTCATTTCCGTGAAAAATTTCGCCATAGTTTTTTGCAAAATCACCGGGCGAAAGAACGCGGCTAAGGATTTCATTAATCTCATCGTCCGATGGCCAAATGTCTTTCAGATAAACCGGTTCCTGATTGGAATCGAAACTGATGGGCTCGGTGGTTAAATCAATGTCAACGCGGCCGGCAATGGCAAATGCCACTACCAACATTGGCGACATGAGGAAATTCATTTTAACCTGCGGATGGATACGCGCTTCAAAATTCCGGTTGCCGGAAAGAACGGAAGTCACCACGAGGTTATGATCATCTACCACCTTGGCAATGTCGGGCGTGAGCGGGCCGGAGTTTCCGATGCAGGAGGTGCAGCCATAGCCCACCAAATGAAAGTGCAGCGCTTCAAGGTCTTTCATCAAATCGGCCTTTTCGAGGTAATCGCTTACTACTTTGGAACCGGGGGCGAGTGAGGTTTTTACCCAGGGTTTTACATTAATCCCATGTTCCCGCGCTTTCCGTGCCACTAATCCGGCACCGACCATCACAAAAGGGTTGGAAGTATTGGTGCACGAGGTAATGGCCGCTATAGCCACAGCACCGTCGGAAAGCATAAACTTTTCCTGGCCGCGGGTAATCCAAACTGTTTTTAATCCGTTGCTTTCTTTCGCTTCCACTTCCGGTGAAAGCACTTCTACAGGAGCCTGCGGAAACTGTAAATCGCCACCTTCGCCTTCAAAGCGGGTAATGGATTTTTCAATCTCGCGGTCGGTGTGTGAAATGTATTTACGGGCGAAAGAATCATCCAACAGATAAATAAATTTTTCTTTCAGATCTTTTAAAAGGATTTTATCCTGAGGCCGTTTTGGCCCGGCAACAGTGGGCTCAATGCTGGAAAGGTCGAGTTCCAGAACATGGGTGTAGTTGATTCTGTCTTCGTTTTCGCGCCAAAGCATATTGGTTTTGCAATAGCTCTCAACAAGTTTTATTTGTTGTTCCGAACGATTGCTTTTCCGCATGTATTCCAACGTTTTGTCATCGATTGGAAAATAGGTGATGGTGCAGCCAAATTCCGGCGACATGTTGCCGATGGTTGCCCGGTCGGGCACCGAAAGATGATCCAATCCGGGGCCAAATACCTCCACAAATTTACCGACCACGCCAAATCTCCGGAGGATATCGGCAATCGTCAAAACCAGATCGGTGGCGGTGGAGCCTAAGGGAAGTTTCCCCGTGAGTTTCAATCCGATTACTTCGGGCATGATGAAATAAATCGGTTGCCCCAGTATGGCTGCTTCGGCTTCGATTCCGCCAACGCCCCACGCCACAACACCAATGCCGTTTACCATGGGCGTATGGCTATCGAGGCCTACCAAAGTGTCCGGGAAAACTTCGCCATCCCGTTCGATTACCCCTTTTGAGAGGTACTCGAGGTTTACCTGGTGGCAAATACCCATGCCGGGGGGCACAACGCTAAAGTTATTGAAAGAATTTTGAGCCCATTTCAAAAACTGGTACCGTTCTTTGTTGCGCTTGTATTCTTCATCGATGTTGCGCTCATAGGAATAATTCGTGCCAAAATAATCCACCTGCACCGAATGGTCGATAACCAGATCCACCGGGATCAAGGGGTTGATGGTTTCGGGGTCATTGCCTTTACGGGCAAACTCGGCACGTAGTGCTGCAATGTCAACCACGGCCGGAACTCCGGTGAAATCCTGCATCAGCACACGGGCCGGTTTAAACGGAATGTCTTTATCGGATGCTTTGGGCACCCAATGCAAGAGGGTTTCAATGTTTTCCTTCGTAACCGCAAAACCATCGTAATTGCGCAGCGTATTTTCCAGCAAAATGCGGATGGAAAAGGGCAGTTTGTCCATGTTGTGCCCTTGCTTTTGCAATTCGGGAAGGCTATAATAAGCCAAATCTTTTCCTTCGATTGTCAGTTTTTTTTTAATACCAAAAATGTCCTTTTCCATATTGATTCCTTTTTTATTTAAAATTCTTCTTTTACAATTAATTCTTTGTTTACCCCCAAATCGCTCAGGTGCTTTTCAATAGCATCCATCATTGGCTGGGGCCCGCACACATAGAAATACTGATTCAGATCTTGCGCTTGTTGTTTTAAAAAATCCTTTGTGATATAACCATGCGCATAATTGTCTGCCTCTTCATTCGACAGAATATTAACAAAGTTTTCGCCCAACATTTCGCTGAACTCATTTTCATTAATGATATCGGCTTTTGTTTTATTTGCGAAAATAAGCTTGTTTGCCCCTATTTTATTTTGAGCCTGCAGATGTCGAAAAATAGAGATGAATGGCGTAACTCCTGCACCTCCCGCAATAAATACTCCTTCGCCTTTATAATTTATTGTTCCCCACGCATCGCTGATGATCAGTTCATCGTTGCGTTGCAGGTTCAGTAATTCATTGGTCACACCCTTGTGCGAAGGATAGGTTTTGATGGTGAATTCCAAAAGATCCTCATCGGGAAGACTGGTGAAAGTAAAGGGGTTCTTTTTGTCTTGCCAACCTGTCTTGTTGATTGTTACATCCGTTGCCTGTCCGGGCTTGAACTGAAAACCTTTCGGTTTCTTGGTTTTAATCCGGAGCACATCGTGAGTGGCTTTTTCCACCGATTTTACTTTAATGTGATGCTTTTCCATTTTATTTATTTTTTGTTGTCAATTTCTTTAACTTTTGTCCGGACTTTCATTCTTCCAGGAGAGTAGTCTTTGGCTTCCGGTTAAGCTTCGGATATGCGTAACATCCTGCATCATTTCAAGCACTCCCCTAAAGTTTCCCTCGTCGTCGCGCACGGCGTTGTAAATAATATAAATGAACTTGTTGCCCCGGTCGAGCCAGAATTCGGCTTCGTCCTGTTCGCCGCTGCGAAACGCTTTAATAATTTCTTCAACGGTGTCAACGCTTTCGCGCGGATGGCAATTTTGCACTTGTCGGCCAATAACCCCGGCACTTCGCGGAAAAACCCGGTGTTTGGTGTCGGTGTAAAATTTTACAATGTCGTTTTCATCCACATAAGATAGATCAACCTGCATGTGTTTATACACTAAGTTAATTTGTTCTAAGGTCATTTTGCCGATGCTAACATCCAGCACTTCATTTTTGGTTGCCGGGCTTGTCAGCCCATATTTCTCAAACACCCCTTTCAGATCGTTGATGAGGTTGTGGGTTTCCCCGTTTGAATTGCCATTCGAGTTGTTACTCCCTTTTTTGCCCGCTTCCTTAAACGCCGGCGGAGTGTCGATCAGGCAATACCCGATTTCGTCGTCGCTCAAGCGCATTTCTGCAAAATCTTCATCGCTTAAAAGTTTCAATGACGTGGGATAAAGCACATCACGCTCTTTATTTAGAATGTCGCGAACCAGGTGGAAAACATTTGGCTGTGCTTTCAGGAATTCGTTGTCTTTGTCTGCTTTCAGGAATTCGTAGGCTTCTTTAACGGCATCTCTCACGCGATCGTCGAAAGTCCACATGATTTTTGAAGGCCGGTCGAACCCTTTTTTTTCTAATGCAGCAAACAATTGATGCTGCTTCCGGCTAAAATGCACATTGATTTGGTTCAGTTTACTGTACATCTCTAACCATTCGTTTTTGATGAATTTGGCGTTCAGCTTTAGTTCCATCTCCACCACCAGCTTACGAAGTGCAAGCGCCTCATCGGCATAGGTCTGAATAGGATGACCCTTCGGCAGGTTTAATTTGTCCACCACCAATACATCTTTGAAAACATCTAAGATGTCGTCCATCCCTTCTTCCATAATCTCATCGGTTATTCCCGCATCGTATAAATGCTGTTCGCCATAAGCAAATTCTTCGGCCAGAATGCTGTCGAATGTTTCGTTTACCAGCTTTTGCGCTTGCTCCGGGCTTAGCTCTTTGTTGAACACTTTAAGTTTAATCTCTAACATTTTATCGATTCGGCTCTGATCGATGGTAAGGTGTTTTTTCATTTGGAGGGCTTTCCCGTCCAATTTGAGGTTTTTGTAATCTGTCATAATAATGGTTTACTCTTCGTACTTAATTACTTCCACGGGGCAACTTTCTGCGGATTCGATGATCCCATCCTCGTAATCGCTGTAGTTAACGCCTTCAATCACTGTGGCTTCGTCTTCAACCACAAACACTTCGGGGCAAATTTCTTCGCATAAGCCACAGGCTGTGCAACCTTCTTCTATCCAAACTTTTTTTACTGTCATACTATTTATATTCTGTTTAACACTGCTTTGTGTTCGTTAATTTTGTTGGCAAGCGACTGTATTGTTTTTTCGTTCACCAGTTTAAAAATTGCTTCCCTCACCTTTGAATAATCCTCGTGCAACGGACATGGATTTTCGGCATCGCAGCTTTTTAGTCCGAACCCGCATTTGTGAAAATACGCATCTCCTTCCAATGCTTTCACTACGTTAAATAGTGGAAGAGAGTTTGCCGGATCATCGAAAAAGAATCCGCCGCCCCTTCCTTTCATCGACGATATAAATTTTGCACGGGTCAGATGCTGCAACACTTTAGCGGTGAATTGCTCAGGGGAATCGATCTGTTTTGCGATTTCTTTAAACCCTGGCCTTTTCCCTTCGGTGCTTTGGATATAGATATAAACCAAAGCCCTGATTGCATATTCTGTTGTTTTCCCGAACATTGATGTTGCCTTAAATTAAAAATTCAACTCCAAAGATACAAAAACATTTATAAAAAGACAGTGATGTCTTTTGTTTGTTTTGCTTAATAGTTGCATCCTTAACAGTAGCCCGAAGGTTGGATTAATTTAATGCGCACCATATCGGGTCGCAAGCCAATTTTTTTGATTGGGCATAATGAGGAAATGACAGGCTGTCTGAAGCCACCATTCCCGCCTGCCTGCCTGACGCCTGCCTAAAGGCAGGCAGGCGGGATAACAAACCTACTTTTCTTTTCGGAGTGGATTCAAACTTGGAGCTCGGAACTTTAAACTCTGATTTTTTCCTCGTACATTTGCACCTCAAAATTTTAAGACCGATTTCATGGAAATTCCAAGCAAATATAACCCCGCCGAGGTAGAGGGTAAATGGTATAAATACTGGATGGACAACAAACTTTTCCATTCCGTGCCCGATGAGCGTGAACCTTATACAATTGTTATTCCTCCGCCCAACGTAACGGGGGTTTTGCACATGGGCCACATGCTCAACAATACCATTCAGGACATTTTGGTGCGCCGCGCCCGGATGACCGGGAAAAATGCTTGTTGGGTTCCTGGTACCGACCATGCCTCTATCGCCACCGAAGCCAAAGTGGTGAATAAGCTTAATGCTGAAGGGATTGATAAATATGATCTCTCGCGCGAGGATTTCCTGAAACATGCCTGGGAATGGACCGGCAAGCACGGTGGCATCATTCTGGAGCAGTTAAAAAAGCTGGGTGCATCCTGCGATTGGGATCGTACTGCATTTACCATGGACGAAGTCCGCAGCGAATCGGTTATCAAAGTTTTTGTTGATTTGTTCAATAAGGGCTTGGTTTACCGGGGGGTGCGCATGGTAAATTGGGATCCATCAGCAAAAACCGCTCTTTCCGACGAAGAGGTGATTTACAAAGAAGAAAAAAGTAAGCTTTATTATTTGAAATACAAGATAGCCCCCCTTAATCCCCCCGAGGGGGAAAACAAGAACGCTCAGTATCAAACTGCGCGGAAGGCGGATTATGAGCCTTCTTTCGTCACCATCGCAACCACCCGGCCCGAAACCATTTTGGGCGATACAGCGGTTTGCATAAATCCTGCCGATGAGCGATTTAAACACCTAAAAGGGAAACGCGTTCTGGTTCCGCTCATCAACCGTTCCGTCCCGATTATCGAGGACGATTATGTGGACATGGAATTTGGGACCGGATGCCTCAAAATCACCCCTGCGCACGACATCAACGACTACGAAATCGGGATGAGGCACAACCTCCCGTCTATCGATATATTCAACGACAACGGAACGCTGAGCGAAAAAGCGGAGCTGTTTATCGGAGAAGACCGTTTTGTGGTACGCGAAAAAATTGTGGCAGACCTCGAAAAAGCAGGCAATCTTGAAAAAGTAGAGGATTACACCAATAAGGTGGGTTTTTCTGAGCGTACCGATGTGATTATTGAACCGAAACTATCGGCTCAATGGTTTCTGAAAATGGAGGAGTTGGTGAAGCCCGCGCTGGAAAATGTGATGAACGATACAATTCATTTTCATCCTCCAAAATTCAAAAATATCTACCGCCACTGGATGGGCAACATTAAAGATTGGTGTATCAGCCGTCAATTGTGGTGGGGACATCAGATTCCGGTTTGGTATATAAAAGCCCCCCTTAGTCCCCCCGAGGGGGGAGATTGGGGATTCGTGGTGGCGGAAACGAAAGAAGAAGCACTCAAGCTTGCGAATGCACGGGTGGCAACAGCAACGGAGCATGTTCCGTTGTCTTCCGACGATTTGCGACAGGACGAAGATGCACTTGATACGTGGTTTTCGAGTTGGTTGTGGCCCATTTCTGTTTTCGACGGGATTCGTAAACCTGAAAATGAGGAGATAAAATATTATTATCCCACGTCAGATTTGGTGACTGCCCCTGATATTATTTTCTTTTGGGTAGCCAGGATGATTATTTCCGGCTATGAATACCGTGGGGAATTTCCGTTCAAAAACGTCTATTTTACTGGAATGGTGCGCGATGCCCAACGTCGTAAAATGTCGAAATCGTTAGGCAATTCACCCGACCCGCTTGATTTGATTGCTAAATATGGTGCGGATGGTGTGCGTGTAGGAATGTTGCTTTGCTCACCTGCCGGTGGCGATTTGCTGTTCGACGAGAGTTTGCCGCAGCAAGGGGCCGGTTTTTCTACCAAAATCTGGAATGCCTTCCGCTTAGTCAAGAACTGGGAAGTATCCAATGAAATTGGTCAGCCTGAACATTCAAAGCTGGCCATCGAATGGTTTAAAAATAAATTGGGAGAAGTGGTGGAAACGCTGAATTCTCAGTTCGACCAATTTCGTATTTCGGAAGCCTTGATGACCGTTTATACTACGGTTCGCGATGAGTTTTCGGGCTGGTTGCTCGAAATGGTGAAACCACCTTATCAACAACCGATTGACGCGCTTACCTACAGCGAAGTGATTGAGCTGTTCGACCAAATGCTGCGATTGATGCACCCGTTTATGCCGTTCATTACCGAAGAAATATGGCAATTACTCACCGTACGCAAACCCGGTGAAAGCATTATGGTAGCACAACTTCCTACGGTAAAAAAATATGACACTGCTTTATTGGCCACTTTCGAGGATGTAAAAGAAGCCATTTCAGGAATTCGCAAAATTCGCAAAGAAAAAAATATTGCGTTTAAAGATGCGATTAGTGTTGCGGTTCAAAAAGGCGATAAAGGGTACGATACGTCTTTCAATAGTATTTTAGTGAAGTTGGGGAACCTATCAACTTTGGACTTGGTGAAAGAAGAGGTGAAGAATGCTGCTTCGTTCCGGGTGAAATCCACGAACTTTTATATTCCTTTGGATGGGTTTATCGATGTAAAAGAAGAACTGGAGAAATTAAAGGAAGAGCTGAAATACACGAACGGATTCCTCAATTCGGTAGTTAAAAAGCTAAGTAATGAGCGTTTCGTGAACAACGCACCCGAAGCGGTAGTGGCCACTGAAAAAGCGAAACAGGCCGATGCAGAAGCCAAAATTAAAGTTCTGGAAGAAAGGATTGCTGCGATGAAATGATTTTTCAGTAGAGACGCACGGCCGTGCGTCTTTACTGAAAAGAAATACGGCCGTGTGTCTTTACTAAAAAAGCCTCTTCCTTTTCACAAGATACGACAAAAGCACCTGGCTAAAATCTTTGTTGATGTCGGCTTCGGAGAGGTCGATTTGATATTGGCCACACCTTACTTTTAATTCGTCAAAATACGAATTCACCGTGGACACATAGTGGCCTTTAACCTCCCATGGGTTGAATTTCACTGTTTGCCCGGTTTCCAAATCCACAAATTTATGCGGTTGGTTGCCGAAATTGAATTCGCGTTCCAACGGATGGTCGGTGACGTGAAAAAGGATAACCTCGTGTTTATTGTAGCGCAAATGCTGTAGCGCCGAAAAAAGTTCGTCGGTATTTTGCGTGTCGATCATATCGCTAAACAGGATGACCAGGGAGCGTTTGTGGATATTTTCGGCAATTTGGTGAAGAACATCAGTTGTGTTGGTGTTTTTGCGCAAATGGGTATTTTCGGGGCGGAGCAATTCAGAAAGTTTGCGGTACATCAGTTCTGCATTCACGGAAGAGATGCGCGGGCTGGTTTGAAATTCAATTTCATCCGAAAAAAGTGTCAGTCCCACAGCATCGCGCTGTCGGCGCAACAAATAAATCAATGCTGCTGCGGTGTAAACCGAAAACGCCAATTTGTTTTGAAGGTGCTTCTTTCCCTTGGAGTAAGGAAAAAGCATCGACGATGAGGTGTCGATAACCAACTGGCAACGCAGGTTGGTTTCTTCTTCGTATTGCTTCACAAACAGTTTGTCGGTTCGCGCAAACAGTTTCCAATCGATATGTTTGGTCGATTCTCCCTGGTTATACAAGCGATGTTCGGCAAATTCAACTGAAAAACCATGAAAGGGGCTCCGGTGCAAACCGGTAATAAAACCCTCCACCACCTCACGGGCTATCAAGCCAAGGTTGTCGAATTGGTGAAACTGTTCAATATCGAAAATATTTTTCAAAATATGATGTTACAATAATTTATCCAACTTCGCTGTAAACGTAGCTTTTGGTGCCGCGCCCACTTGCTTGTCAACGATTTCCCCGTTTTTAACGAAAAGCACCGTGGGGATATTCCTGATCCCGTATTTTGTTGCAACATTGGGGTTCGAATCAACGTCAACTTTCCCAATCACTGCTTTTCCTTCGTATTCGCCCGACATTTCCTCCACAATGGGCGCAATCATCCGGCACGGGCCGCACCAAACTGCCCAAAAATCAATCATAACGGGTTTATCCGCATTCACTACCAATTCCTCGAAATTGGCGTCTGTAATTTCTATTGCCATAATTATTCTATTTAAAATGTTATTCCTTTTCTGTTCAACAAAACTATTAATTTATTCTGAAGGTGATGTCCAATTCGTTTTCAAAGAAATTCAGAAAGCCCTCCGTGAGGTTGATTCGCGTAGTCCGTGAAAACATCTGAACGTTCATATTATTCTCTATGTCGTAAACATTGAACTTCAACAATGTTTTACCCTGATTGTTTTTTGCAAGGTTTTCAATTCCTTCGATCACCGTTTTGTTAATTTTATGAACAGGCAGATTCAGCGTTATGCTTTTAACGTGATTCTTCCTTACCTCCGACAGCAATTCAATATTGGCCACTTTAAATTCGTAGCTTTCTCCGTTGTAGCGTTGTTTCACCGAGCCGCGTACCATAATAAACAAGCCGGGTTTACAGTATTTATGAAAATTGACATAGTCCTGCCCGAAAAAAAACAATTCGAACGAATCGGTAAAATCGGAGAGCGTGAGGGTGCTGAACGGGTTCCCGTTTTTCGAAGTTGCCTCACGCGCGGCAGTCACCATTCCGCCAAAAGTAAAATCCTTTCCTTTGTGGCGATCAATATCGTTGTTCAAATCTTTCAATGAAATTTCACGGCTGCAAAAATGCTCCATTTCGAGTTTGAAATCGTCGAGCGGGTGGGAGGTAAGGTAAATTCCGATCAGGTTTTTTTCCTTTTCTAACAGGATGAGTTTTGCCCACTCTTCCACCTGCGGAATGTCGGGTTTTTTAATGGCCTGGCTACTTGCCAGATCACCAAACAGACTTTGCTGTGCACTCTGGCTTTCCTGCTGAATGCGGTTGCCGTAGCGGATGATCTTTTCGATGAAGGAGGTCGAATCGTTTTCATCGTCGCCGGCAAAAAAGCTACTGCGTTTTATTCCGCCGAGATTATCGAAAGCTCCGGCCATGGCAAGCGCTTCCATGTTTTTTTTGTTAACCGTTTGCAGGTTCACGTTCTCCACAAAGTCGAATATGGTTTTGAATTCGCCGCTTTTTTGTCGGGCCGAGATAATATCTTGCGCTGCCCCTGCTCCAACACCTTTAATCGCACCCATCCCGAAACGGATGTCGCCGGCTTTGTTGGCGGTGAATTTGATGAAACTCTCATTCACATCGGGGCCCAAAACGCTCATTCTCATTCGCTTGCATTCAGTCATCAGTTTCGTGATGTCGGTGATGTTGTTGAGGTTGCGGCTAAGGTTGGCCGCCATAAATTCTGCCGGGAAATGCGCTTTCAGATACCCGGTTTGGTAGGCAATGTAGGCATAGCATACCGAATGGGATTTGTTGAAGGCATAAGCAGCAAATTTTTTCCAGTCGTTCCATATTTTTTCAATTACCACTTCCGGGTTTTTATCGGTTAGGCTACATTCTTCGATAAACTGAAAATTGGCCTTGCAACCCTCAATGAATTTTGCATTTAGTTTAGCCATTAATTCTAAATCTTTTTTCCCCATCGCTTTTCGGAGCGTATCTGAATCGCCTCGCGTAAAACCGGCAAGCATTCTGGATAGCAACATCACCTGTTCCTGGAATACTGTAATCCCATATGTGTCGCTAAGGTATTTTTCCATCATTGGAAGGTCATAGTCCACGGTTTGCCGGCTATGTTTACGTGCAATATAATCCGGAATATACTCCATCGGTCCAGGTCGATATAGCGCATTCATCGCTACCAAATCCTCGAAACGGTTGGGTTTCAGTTCGCGCAGGTGCTTTTTCATTCCGTCGGATTCGAACTGGAAAATGGCGGTAGTTTCGCCTTGGCTGAAGAGCTGATAAGTGAGTTCGTCTTCTAAGTCGATTTTATCAATATCGATTTCAATCCCTTTTGAGATTTTGATGTTCTCCAGGGTTTCTTTTATTATCGACAGGGTTTTTAATCCCAAAAAATCCATTTTTAACAAGCCGATGCTTTCAACAAAACGTCCGTCGTATTGGGTAGTTAGTAATTTTTCACCGTCTTTAGTGGGCATTAGCGGAATATGGTCGGTGAGCGGATCGCGGCTAATGAGAATTCCACAGGCGTGTACCCCCGACTGGCGAACCGAACCTTCGAGTGATTCGGCAAACTTTATGGTTTGTGCTACCAAAGGGTTGCTCGAAGTTTTTTCCTTTTTGAGATCAGGGTTTTCTTTGAATGCTTTTGTAAAGGTCATTTTTGGCGTATCGGGCACCATCTTGGCCAATCGGTCGGCTTCGGGGAGCGGAAGTTTCAGCACCCTTGCCACGTCGCGGATGGCCGATTTTGTAGCCATTGTTCCGAAAGTGCAAATGTGGGCAACTCTGTCGGCACCGTATTTATTGGTCACATAATCCAGTACCAATTGGCGGCCGTCGTCGTCAAAATCGATATCCACATCGGGGAGCGATACCCGGTCGGGGTTCAGGAAGCGCTCGAACAGCAAATTGTGTTTAATCGGGTCGATGTTGGTAATCCCGGTGCAATACGCTACTGCCGATCCGGCGGCCGACCCACGTCCGGGGCCTACAATTACGCCCATCTCACGTGCTTCGTTTATAAAGTCTTGAGTAATTAGAAAATACCCGGGGTAACCCATCAGTTTGATGGTTTCCAATTCAAAATCCAAACGGGCAATTATATCATCGCTAAGTGGGTCGCCCCAACGCTTTTTTGCTCCAATGTAGGTGAGGTGCCGTAAATAAGCGGCTTCCAGTTTTACCCGGATTACTTTTTGGTATCCTCCAAGACGGTCAAAAGTTTTATCAGTAAATTCTTCGCACAATTCTTTTTCCGAAAACTTCATCATAAACTCCTCTTCCGTCCCAATTTCGACAGGAATGGGGAAGATTGGCATAATGGGAGCTGAATCGAGCTCAAAATTTTCCACTTTTGCCACAATTTCTGCTGTGTTGATTAAGGCTTCGGGCAAATCACTGAACAGTGCGTTCATTTCTTGATGCGTTTTAAACCACTCTTGTTTGGTATAGCGCATACGGCTGGGGTCATCCACATCTTTGCCGGTATTGAGGCAGATTAGTAAATCGTGCGCATCTGCATCTTTGGCGTTGGTGAAATGCACATCGTTGGTAGCAATGTATTTCAATCCGTATTTTCGCGCCAGTGGCACCAGCAATTTGTTTACCTGCACCTGGTTATCGTAAACCTCTTGGCGTTGCTGCGCCATTTCGGACGGATGCCGCATGAGTTCCAGATAAAAATCATCGCCGAAAACATTTTTGTACCATTGTATGGCCTTTTCTGCTTCTTTCATTTGGTTGGCCATCAGAAATCCGGGGATTTCACCGCCCAAGCAGGCAGAGGAAGCAATTAAACCTTCGCTGTGTTTTTCGAGCAACTGCTTGTCGATTCGTGGTTTGTAATAAAAACCTTCGTTGCTGGCAATGGAAATCAGTTTCACTAAATTTTTATATCCTGTTTTATTTTTCGCTAATAAAATCAGGTGATCGCCCGAGCGGTCGATCTTGTCGTTTTTGTCATGAATGGTGCGCGTTGCAACATAGGTTTCGCATCCGAGGATTGGTTTTATGCCTGCCTTTTTACACGCTGTATGAAATTCTTTAATGCCGAACATGGTGCCATGATCGGTAAGTGCCAGAGCATTCATCCCGTCACTTTTTGCCTTGTTCACTAAAGCGTTTACACTCGCTGCACCATCTAAAATAGAGTATTGTGAATGCACGTGTAAATGTGTAAATGGAATCATCTTTCTAAGGTGTTTAAATTCAACCGACATTATTTTAACAAGCCATAAAGTTACTAATTTTGACTTGTTGTTTGGGCGATGTTAATAAAAAATGGAAAGAACCCGGACAGAAAAAAAGCCTGAATTTTCAGGCTTTAGTTTGTGTGTTTTGAAATTGTTTCCGCTATTTCCTTGAACTCTTCGGGCGAAAATTTTTTCTTTTGCGAGAAATTCAGCACATCGGCTTCGTTTTGCATAGGGATTAAATGGATGTGTGCATGCGGAACTTCCAGCCCTAAGACCAAAACAGCCACCTTTTTACAAGGTATTGCTTTTTTTAAGCCGATTGCGACTTTTTTGGCAAATAGCTGCAGCCCGGTATAGTTGTCATCTTCCAAATCGAAAAGATAATCTACTTCTTTTTTGGGAATGACGAGTGTATGCCCTTTTGCCACGGGAGATATATCGAGGAAGGCGAGGTAGTTTTTGTCCTCGGCCACTTTAAATGCCGGTATTTCACCGTTCACGATTTGGGTAAAAATACTTGTCATGGCTTTTACATTGAAATGTCAATAACTTCAAAGGGTATAACCCCTGCCGGAACCTTTATGTCCACCACATCGCCTACCTTTTTTCCCATTAACCCCTGGGCTATAGGTGTGGCCACCGAAAGTTTGCCTTGTTTTAAATCGGCTTCGCTTTCGGGCACCAACGTGTATTGCATGGTGGTGTTGTTGGTTTTATTTTTGATGGTCACGATGTTCAAAATCTGAATACGGCTGGTGCCGATTTTTGATTTGTCCAAAATACGGGCGTTGGCAATTTTGTTTTGCAATATCGAAATTTTTGCTTCAAGCATTCCTTGTGCATCTTTTGCGGCATCGTATTCCGCATTTTCCGAAATATCGCCTTTTTCGATTGCTTCGCCAATTTGTTTTGAAATGGCCGGACGCTCAACATTTGTGAGATGTTCTAACTGCTTCTTCAATTTTTTGAGTCCGTCTTTTGTTAAATATGTTACTTTGGACATTTTTAAATCCTCCTTATTTTATCTGTTACCGTATAAAAAAACAGAAAGAACTCCGGAATCCCGAAACTCTTTCTTTTGCAAAAATAAGAATATTCTTGTAATTAAATATCTTCCTAATTAAAAAATGTTCTAAATGAACGGATTAGAAAGCATCATATATATTTGCGGTTTAATATCTCGCTGTAAATTATTGCTTTCTTCAACGAAAAGTCATATTTCTTTTTCTTTTTTGTTTGCAAGACTGGTTTTTTCGCAACAAATCGGCCTTCAAATGCAGAAATACCTTCCCTGTGCGGATCGAACTCATGGTTAGGACTGTCGTATTTGTCCAAAATGGATTCCGGTTCTTCAAAATATTCCGGGTAGGATTCAGTTGCTTGCACCGGCTGTTCTCGTCGCGGTTGAAAGATGTCCCAAATGTCATCGGGTTGATTCCCTGCGGGTTGGCCTTGTTGGCTTGCTTTTTTCTTTTTGATTTGCCCGAAGGCTCCAAAACCCGCAATGATGAGTGTCAATATAATAACGATTAGATCATCCATTTTCTCTTTCTTTATCAAACAATAAAATCTCTACTTTTGTAGTTGGCTTTAAAAGTAACAAAAATGAAGCAGTTGATCCTAAAAAGTGGAAAGTATTTATTTTTTTTCATTGTTTTATTTCTTTTCTCCAACTCTTGCGACAAGGTGGTTGATTCCCAGGTTCCAAATATCCCATTTTGGTCTCAGCCTTTTAACTTTGAAACTTCCGGTTTAGGCAATACAGGAACTTACTTTATACCGGGCTTAGGATATGGCGGTGCAGTTGTTTTTTGTGCATGGCCAAGGGAAGAATATTATGCATTTGATGCAACTTGCACGTATGAACTAAGCACCAGCCATCTCGTTTTAAAAGACCAAAAATTTGATTCACGGTTATGTCCTTGCCAACTTAATAGTTTTGTTTTAACCTGTACGCAGTGCGGATCTCAGTTCAACATAGGAGATGGTTCCGGATATCCAATTAACGGGCCTGCCAGTGCGCCGTTAAAACCCTACAGAACTTTAATAAGCAACAATTCCCTGGTCATTTACAATAATTAATCACATTAATACCTGTAATGATCGGCTTTGAACGGTCCTTCTTTTGGAACGCCAAGATACTTCGCCTGCTCATCGGTGAGTACGGTCAGCTTAACGCCAATTTGCTCCAGGTGCAGGCGGGCCACTTCTTCGTCCAATTTCTTCGACAAGGTGTAAACGCCAATTTCATACTTGTTTTGCCACAAATCAATTTGGGCCAAACTTTGGTTGGTAAATGAATTGCTCATCACAAACGATGGATGCCCGGTGGCACAACCTAAATTTACCAAACGTCCTTCGGCCAGAAGATAAATACTGTGCCCATCGTCAAAAGTATATTTATCAACCTGGGGTTTAATGTTTGTTTTTTGGATGGAAGGCCATTTTTCCAGCTTGGAAACTTGGATTTCATTGTCGAAATGCCCGATGTTGCAAACGATGGCCTGATCCTTCATTTTTGACATGTGCGCCGCGGTAATCACGTCTTTGTTTCCGGTGGTGGTCACGTAGATGTTCCCTTCCGGCAAAGCATCCTCCAAAGGTTTCACTTCATAACCTTCCATGGCAGCTTGTAGCGCGCAAATCGGATCGATTTCAGTAACAATTACCCTTGCACCGTAGCTGCGCATGGATTGTGCACATCCTTTTCCCACGTCGCCATAACCGGCTATAACCACTACTTTGCCGGCAATCATAACGTCGGTGGCACGTTTGATGCCATCGGCCAGGGACTCGCGGCATCCGTACAAATTGTCGAATTTTGATTTGGTAACCGAGTCGTTCACATTGATGGCAGGAACCAGCAGTTCCCCTTTTTCAAACATCTGGTATAAACGGTGAACTCCGGTAGTGGTTTCTTCAGAAACTCCTTTCCAATCGGCAACCGTGCGGTGCCATTTTTGATTGTCTTCGGCAAGGGTGTTTTTCAACAAGTCCAATATCACTCCTTCTTCCGTGCTTTCGGGCTCAACGTTCAAAACTGCGGCATCGTTTTCGGCTGCATATCCTTTGTGGATCAGGAGCGTTGCATCGCCGCCATCGTCAACAATGAGTTGAGGCCCTTTCCCTCCGGGGAAACTAAGTGCTTCTTTTGTGCACCACCAATATTCTTCGAGCGTTTCGCCTTTCCACGCAAAAACAGGAATCCCGGCAGCAGCAATGGCAGCCGCGGCATGGTCCTGGGTAGAAAAAATGTTGCAACTTGCCCAGCGTATGTCGGCACCAAGTTCCACTAAGGTTTCGATAAGTACGGCAGTTTGGATGGTCATGTGAAGGCTTCCCGTTACCCGTGCGCCTTTTAAAGGTTTCGACGATCCGAATTTTTTGCGGATCGACATCAAGCCGGGCATTTCTTTTTCGGCTATTTCAATTTCTTTTCTTCCAAAATCGGCTAACGAAATATCGGCCACTTTGTATGCTAATTGTTCTTTAATTGCTACGGTCATTTATTACTTATTAATTAATTATAATTTCAAAAAAAGCAGGGCAAAATTAATAAATCTTGCCGTAAAAGCGGGATTTAAATCTAAAAGCGAATGGTAACTTAACGAAGCTAATTTCCCATGTCCGACAAAAACTTAATACGTACCAGCCGGATGTTTTCTTCCGAATACTCATCTTCCCCGAGTTCAGATAGGGCACTTTCGATGGAGTCTTCTTTGGCCGATCTGAAATATTCAAATATGTCCTCCTGAAGGTCTTCATCAATTACATCATCGATATAATAGTCAATATTCAAACGTGTACCCGAATTAACGATTGCTTCCACTTCAGTTATAACATCTTTCACTGCCACCCCTTTAGAATCGGCGATGTCCTCAAAGGCCAATTTTCTGTCGATACTTTGGATGATAAACACCTTTAACTTCGATTTGTTTGCCACCGTGCGCACTACCAGGTCGTCCGGGCGTTCTATTTCATTTTCCTCTACGTATTTTGCTATCAACGAAACGATTTCTTTCCCGTAACGGCGAGCTTTGCCCGGCCCTACGCCCTGTATATTTTGCAGTTCATCCAGGGTGGTAGGATATTGTATTGACATATCGGCGAGCGACGGTTCCTGAAAAATCACATAGGGGGGAAGGTTGTGTTTCTTTGCTATCTTTTTTGTAAGATCTTTCAACATGGCAAACAGTTGCGGATCGCCACTTGCGCCGCCTGATGGTGCTCCACCGGCTTCGTCGGGGCCATCTGCATCTTCATACTCGTGGTTTTTCACCAGCATGAAGCTTACGGGCTTGGCTAAAAAATCGTGCCCGGCCTGTGTTACTTTCAGCAGGCCATAGTTTTCAATGTCCTTATTGATTAGCCCTGCTACCATCGACTGCCTGAAAATTGCGTTCCAAAACCGCTCGTCGTGATCGCTGCCTTTGCCAAAGCATTTAAGGCTGGCATGTTTGAACGATTTTATGGCAGCCGTTTTATTTCCAATCAGAATATTGGCGATGTGTTCACTTTTGTATTGTTCATTTACTTCAAGAATGGCATTTAAGCCGCGCACTACCTCGTCTTTGGCTTCAATCTGTTCTTTTGGGTTTAAGCAATTGTCGCAATTTCCGCAGTTGTCCTGATCATATCTTTCACCAAAATAATATAGCAACACAATCCGACGGCATAATGCGGTTTCGGCATAAGAAACAGTGTCGAGCAAAAGCTGTTTGCCGATTTCCTGTTCGGCTACCGGTTTGCCGTGCATGAATTTCTCTAATTTCTGAATGTCCTGATAGCTGTAAAAAGTGATGCATTTTCCTTCGCCCCCGTCACGGCCCGCCCTTCCGGTTTCCTGATAATAACCTTCCAGGCTTTTGGGTATGTCGTGATGGATTACAAAACGAACATCGGGTTTGTCGATTCCCATTCCGAAGGCGATTGTGGCAACCATAACGTCCACTTCTTCCATAAGGAACTTATCCTGATTTCCCGATCGGGTTGCAGCATCCATTCCGGCATGGTAGGGTAGGGCTTTTATTCCGTTCACCTGAAGTGCTTCCGCAATTTCCTCCACTTTTTTACGGCTCAGGCAATAAATGATTCCGGATTTTCCTTCGTTTTGTTTGATGAATTTGATGATTTGGTTGGCGGGTTTTGTTTTCGGCCTCACTTCGTAATACAAATTCGCGCGGTTGAAGGATGCTTTGTAAACTTCGGCATCCAAAATAGCGAGGTTTTTTTGGATATCGTGCTGCACTTTTGCCGTGGCTGTAGCGGTTAGCGCCACCACAGGCGATTTTCCTATTTCTTCGATAATCGGTCTAATCCTTCGGTATTCAGGCCGGAAGTCGTGCCCCCATTCGGAAATGCAGTGCGCTTCGTCGATGGCATAGAAGGAGATGTTGATTTTTTTGAGAAATTCGATGTTTTCTTCTTTCGTGAGCGACTCGGGAGCTACATAGAGCAATTTGGTTTTGCCCGCCAACACATCTGCTTTCACTTCCTGAATTGCTGTTTTTGTGAGCGACGAATTTAAAAAATGTGCTACGTTATCTTCTGCCTGCATACCACGTATCGAATCTACCTGGTTTTTCATCAATGCAATCAGTGGCGAAATAATGATGGCTGTGCCCTCCATAATCAAAGCCGGGAGTTGGTAGATCAACGATTTCCCGCCACCTGTGGGCATCAAAACAAATGTGTTTCTTCCTTCCAAAACATTTCGAACGGCTTCTTCTTGTTGACCTTTAAAGCGGTCGAAACCAAAAAATTGTTGTAGTTTTTCAGTTAATGAAATATCCTTGTACATAATTAAAAGCTAATTTACCAGTTCTTTGTCTTTTTTAAAATGATTTCTAAATTATTAAAAGTAACCAAAACTGCAATACATTTAATGAATTTTATGAATTAATGGTTTTGCAAAACGAGAAATTGACATTGGCTTGACCTTCGGGTTGGAATAAGTATTTATATTTGTGCAGTTTTTGAAAAAAAAATAAATTTCTATTTCAAATGAGCGAAGGAGAACAAAGAGAGGAACAAACCACGAAGAAAAGACACAAAAAACCCAGCCAAAACGAAATGTCGTTTTTGGATCATCTAGAAGAGTTGCGCTGGCATCTTATTCGTTCGGCGGTAATCATAGTTGTATTTGCGGTGGTAGCGTTTATCATGAAAGGATTTATCTTCGACACCATTATCCTGAAACCCAAAATGCCCGATTTCTGGACGAACCGCATGTTCGACAAAATGGGCGACCTGCTGAACAGCGATGCGCTACGGATCAATCAAAAGCCATTGGGGCTGATCAGTATAAAAATGGCCGACCAATTCATGATGCACATCATGACTTCGATTATTGCCGGCTTTATTATTGCATCCCCGGTTATCTTTTATGAGTTTTGGAGTTTCATTAAACCGGCTCTTTACGATAAAGAAAAGAAACACGCCGGCGGAGCCGTTTTTTTTACTTCGGTATTGTTTATTACGGGTGTATTGTTTGGTTATTTTCTGATTGTGCCGCTATCCATCCACTTCCTGGGAAGCTATAGCGTGAGTGATCAAGTTGTCAACCAAATCAACACCCGGTCGTATATTGGTACCGTGACTTCCATTTCACTGGCGTCCGGCGTTGTTTTTCTGTTGCCCATCTTCTCCTATTTTTTGAGTAAGGTCGGGATTTTAACCCCCCAATTTATGAAAACCTACCGCAGGCATGCTTATGTGGTAATGCTGCTATTGTCGGCAATTATCACCCCGCCTGATGTTTTCAGCCAGATTATGGTATGTGTCCCTTTAATCTTTTTGTACGAAGTGGGTATCGTTATTTCGCGCAGAGTGGTTAGGCAACGGGAAAGGGAGTTCGATGAAATGTAATAGATGGCGAAAATCGAATAATTTACCTGAATGATATTAAGAGCAGAAAATATAGTCAAAAAATATAAAAAGCGAACTGTTGTAAAAGGAGTTAGTTTTGAAGTGAATCAAGGTGAAATCGTGGGTTTGTTAGGGCCTAACGGAGCAGGGAAAACCACATCGTTTTATATGATTGTGGGCCTGATTCAACCTTTTTCCGGAAAAATTTACATCGACAACGAAGACATCACCAAACTTCCCGTGTATAAACGTGCAAAAAAGGGAATTGGTTATTTGGCACAGGAAGCGTCTGTTTTCAGGAAGTTGAGCATTGAAGACAATTTAAGGGCGGTATTGGAAATGACCAAATATACCAAGGAATACCAAAAAGAAAAGCTGGAAACCCTTCTTGATGAATTTGGCCTTCGGCATATCCGAAAAAGTAAAGGCATACAACTCTCAGGAGGGGAGCGCCGCCGCACAGAAATTGCCCGTGCATTGGCCATCGACCCAAAATTTATTCTGTTAGACGAACCTTTTGCAGGAGTTGATCCGATTGCAGTAGAAGACATCCAGCAGATTGTTACCAGACTCAAAGAGAAAAATATTGGCGTATTAATTACCGATCATAATGTGCACGAAACACTTAACATCACCGACCGTTCTTATTTGCTTTTTGAAGGCTCGATTTTAAAAGCCGGTACAGCGGAGGAACTCGCTGCTGATGAAGATGTGCGCCGCGTTTATCTCGGTCAAAACTTTGAACTGCGTTGAGAATTTTTCAGAAAAACTTCCTTGAAAATTTGGAGGATTACAAAAATGAAGTATTTTTGCAGTCCCAAAATAAGGGGAAAACAGGAAGGCCCGTTCGTCTAGGGGTTAGGACGCCAGGTTTTCATCCTGGTAGCAGGGGTTCGAATCCCCTACGGGCTACTTAATTTAATTTAATAGAAATAAAAGCAAAATGGCACAACATAAATCGGCGATGAAAAGAATTCGCCAAGACGCAAAGAAAAGATTACACAACAGGTATTATGCAAAAACTACCCGTAACGCTATTAAAGATCTGCGCAACACCACCGACAAAGAAGAGGCAACAAAGCTTTATCCCGAAGTGGTTTCAATGATCGACAAATTGGCCAAACGCAATATTATCCACAAAAATAAAGCTTCGAATTTAAAATCGAAATTAGCTTTGCAGATAAATCATTTGTAAAAAGCGAGTTGTTCTAAAAGGAAAAACCTTCCGTCAATTGCTGGCGGAAGGTTTTTTTATGCCTTTAATCAGCATTTTGCCAATTTTAAACCCTATTTTTAAACCCTTTATTTTAGCTAACTCCATGGCAAAATGAACGAATACAAAAAATTGAACATCAAAGAGTGGGCGGTGGAAGATCGCCCGCGCGAAAAATTATTGCTTAATGGTCCGCGCTCTCTGTCGGATGCCGAATTAATGGCCATTTTAATCGGATCGGGGAACCTCAATGAATCGGCGGTGGAACTTACACGACGAATAATGACTTCAGTAGGCAACGACCTTAATGAGCTGAGCCGGAAAAGCATTGATTACCTGAAGGGTTTCAAGGGGATTGGCGACGCAAAAGCCATCACAATTGTAGCTGCGCTCGAATTGGGCAAACGCCGGAAGGAAGCCGGCGTGTTCAATACCAAAACGATTACCGGAAGCCGCGACGCTTTTGATTTTTTCCAACCCCTGCTGGGTGATTTAAACCACGAGGAATTTTGGGTAATGGTGCTCGACCGCGGAAATAAAATTAAGGATACGTTCAGAGCCAGCCAGGGCGGAGTTACGGGAACAGTAACAGATGTGAAAATCATCATTAAAGCAGCACTCGAAAAACTGGCAAATTCCATCATCCTTTGCCATAACCATCCTTCAGGGAATTTGCAAGCCTCCGATGCAGATCGGGAAATTACCAGAAAAATTAGCGATGCTGCGAAATACATGGACATCCAGGTGCTCGACCACATTATAATCGGGCAGAACAGTTATTTAAGTTTTGCCGACGAAGGGATGCTATAAAAACCTAAACAAAAAGGATGATACTGTTTTATTCAGAGGAAATAACCAATCGAATTGCCTACGCCGCACAACTCCTGTTTACGCAAATTTTGAAAGTGGAAGTGCGGTTCACGAACTATCCGCTGGAATTCAGGCAATGGGAAGGGCCAAAAATAAATTACTCGAAACAAAAATTCGGGAAAGAAATATACCTGAAACCTCATGGTTTGTTAAATGTTGAGGGCATTACGGAGCTAACGATCAAAACTGTTCGATATGATGGCCAAAATTATTTTTTTGAAAGTTCCGAAGATTCTGTGCTGCCCTTCGACCCTTTTGCGGCAACCTTTTATTTGGTTACCCGCTACGAAGAATATTTGGAGTCGGACCTGGATAAATTTAACCGTTACCAGGCCAAAAACAGCATTCTGTTTAAACACGGATTGCTGCAAATACCCGTGGTAAATAATTGGGCAGAACTCATTGCACAACTATTCAAAGCAAAATACCCGGACTTTAATTTTCCTCAAAAGAAATTTGATTTTATTTCAACTATCGACATCGACAACGCTTTAGCGTACCGGCATAAAGGAGTTTTGCGAACGGGTGGAGCATTATTGAAAATGCTTTCGAAAAGAAATTTTTCAGAGTTCTTATCGAGGCTTAAAGTGTTGGTGGGTTTAGCGACAGATCCCTACGATACCTACCACTATTTAAATGCTGTTTTTAATGGGAATGAAGAAAGGATAAAACTCTTCGTTTTATTAGGCGATTATGGGGAGTTCGACAAAAACATATCGTATAAAAACAAAAGATTCAGAAACTTGATCCGCGATCTATCAAACCGTTTCGACGTGGGAATCCATCCTTCTTTTGCAGCGGGGGAAAGCAATGAAACAGAAAAAACAAAAAGTGAAAAACTCCGGCTGGAGGCCATTCTAAACAAAGAAATCAAAATCAGCCGACAGCATTATTTACAGTTAAAGTTTCCGCAAACTTATGAAAACCTGTTGCAATCGGAGATTGAAATTGACTACACAATGGGCTATGCGGAACAAACCGGGTTTAGGGCCGGAATATGCACCCCCTACTTTTTTTACGACCTGAAGCGCGAAGCGGCAACGGATTTATTGATTGTGCCGTTTCAAATTATGGACGGTACTTTGCGCAATTATTTGCAACTTTCGCCAAAACAGGCCATTGCCGAAATCGAAAAAATAATGGTTGAGTCGAAAAAAGTGGGTGGAACTTTTGTTGCCATCTGGCACAACGAAACGGTAAACGACATCGGCATTTGGGAAGGTTGGCGCGAGGTTTTTGAAAAAATGAACGAACTTGGTTTTAAATGGGCAAATGAATAATCAGCAACAAATACGTTATGTGGAGCACAAAAGCATTGATTCGGAAAAATGGAGCCGATGCCTGGAATCTGCACCGAACAGCCGGTTTTATGCCAACGAATGGCATTTGGAACGCGCTACTGAACGTTGGGATGCATTGATTTGGGACGATTATGAATTTGTGATGCCGCTCCCTGTTCGTAAAAAATATGGGATTACTTATGTTTTCCAACCCCTTTTTTGTCAACAATTAGGGATTTTTCCTTCGCCTCCTGAATATATTGCTGGGGTTTTTTATCAAACGCTCCTTGAAAAAGTAAGGTATTCCGATGTCAACCTGAATTCCGCAAACCCGACAGTTAATACAATTCCGGGGATTGATTTTCTGCCCCGATTAAACTATCTGCTCGACTTACAGGACGATTACGAAACCATCTCAAGAAAATATTCAACAAATACCAAACGCAATATTTCAAAAGCGAATAAAAATCAATTGCAGTTGGTCGCTGGAATCCGGCTGGAAGAATATCTTAAATTCAAAAAGGACAATCTGGCGACACATTTATCGGAACACGATTTTGCTAAATTAAAGAACATTATTGCATTTGGGCAATACAAAGGATTTGGAGAAATTCAGGGAGTTTACGATGGAAAAAATAAACTCGTTGCAGCGGTTTATTTTTGTAGATGGAAGAATCGCGTTATCTATTTGAATGCGGCATCGAACAGTGAAGGAAAGGAATTGAGGGCAATGCACTTTTTAATCGACAATTTTTTACGCAATAATGCGGGGAGGAATTTGAAATTAGACCTTGAGGGCTCTATGATTCCCGGAGTTGCCCGGTTTTATAGTGGTTTTGGTGCAATTCCGGAAACCTATTTCCAGCTAAAAATCAACCGTTTGCCATTTCCACTGAACGTGTTAAAAAAATAAAGGCTACTTTTCCACGTAAAACTAAATTTGCTTGGGTTAATGAATATGGTTAGAAAATTTCCGCGATATGTAAGCAAACAATTGGTTAAGTTAATTCCGGCTCAATCGCTGTTTAGAATCTCTTCACCGATTTTTCATCCTTTTTATCATGTAGTCAGCGATGAGGATTTGCCTCACATTTTAAACTACAACTACCGTAACGTGGCACAATTTAAACTCGAATTGGACCTTTACCTGACACATTTCCGACCTGTTTCCTTAGCTGAACTCATTTCAAATCCGTTAACGGAAGAAAAGGTTTTTCACCTCAGTTTCGATGACGGGCTTCGGGAATGTGCGGATGTAATCGCGCCAATCCTTTTGGAGAAAGGAATCCCTGCTACGTTTTTTGTAAACCCGGCATTCATCGACAATCGGGCCTTATTTCATAAATACAAAGCCAGTTTAATTTTGCGGAAGATGACAGCAACACAGTTTCCTGAAGCTGAAATCCTATTGGCTAAAAATGATCTTGAGGGAAATAATATTTTAAAAGCCACCATCCGGCAAGTTGATGTGCTTGACAAAGTTGCGGATTTGTTGGAGTTGGATTTTGCAGGATTTCTTCAAAAACAACAACCTTATCTAACATCCGAACAACTTCTTCGACTGAAAAATCAAGGTTTCTCGATTGGTGCACACAGTTTTGTACATCCTGAATTTTGGGAGATCACTGCGGACGAACAATTGGATGAAATTAAAAAAAGTGTGGACTGGATTTCGGAAAAAATAGCTCCTCCGATCAAAACTTTTGCCTTCCCTTTTTCTGATTCGGGCGCCGCAAAGTCATTATTAACGCGGGTGAAAAACGAAAAGATTTGCGATGCAACTTTTGGGACGGCAGGATTAAAATACGACGAAAAAGCAACGCACTTTCAGCGCTATCCGGTGGAAATACCGGGCGACTTTGAACTGAATTTAAAAGCAGAATTTGTTTATTTTAAACTTCGGAAACAAATTGGTAAAGCAACGGTAAAACATTGAAATTGAACATCGAAAAAATACGGTTGAATGAATTGAACGATTTTGTGAATAGCAGTCGGTATCATCAGTTTCCGACAATCCCTATTACAAAATTGCGAGCAAAATCCTACACCAATAATCCGGATTCCCAATCGGATGATGTGGTTGTTTATCTTGGATTTGTACAAAATCAACTTGTAGCTTTTCGCACTCTTTTCGCCGGTAGCATCCGGTATGAGCACGAAAGAACTCGTTTTGCGTGGTGCAGCGGGAATTGGGTGCATCCCGATTTCAGAAGAAAAGGGTTTTCGGAAATGCTATTAAAGGAAGCTTTAAAGGATTGGGATGGCAAATTGATGGTTACAAATTATGCCCCAAATTCCGAGAAACTATATTTGAAATCAGGTGCTTTTCATGCCATACATCAATTTAATGGGTTCCGTGGGTACTTGTTTCCCAAAACCCGAAAATTGGTTCATGCTGCCAATAAAAATTGGTTAACGAAAGTCTTGTTTTCCTTCGCTGACAGAGTTATTTCAGCAGTATCAACTATCCAACTATGGTTTTATTTCGAAAAACAAAATCCAGATTTCGAGTTTGATGCAACTCAATACCCTGATGAAGCAGTTTATGAAACAATTCAAAATTATTCGGCAGAATATCTGTTGCACAGAGGAAAAGAGGAATTAAAATGGATTTTTCATTTCCCATGGATTTCGGATGATGCTGCTGTTAAAACAAAGAAATATCCCTTTTCGTCCTATTCAAACTGCTTTTATCACAAAACTGTAAAAGTACTTGTTCGGAATAAGCTCGTTGGGTGCTTCATATTTTCCGTTCGCGAAGGACATTTAAAAACCTTACATTTTAGCTTGCCCGATGGAATTGAGAAAGAGCTAACCATCTTTTTGAAACAATATTGTGCGATGCATAAAATTGAAGTGTTGACCGTTTATAAAAGTGAGCTTGCGAAACGACTTTTTACACGAAAATTCCCATTTTTGCACACGAAAAAATTCGGACAAAAAATTTATAGCTCATTCCCGGTAGAAATCGGCGGTCAATATAAGTTCCAGGACGGCGACGGCGATGTTATTTTTACTTAATCAATCAGCGATGGAAACTATTATCTTAGGCAACAATAAATCAATTTTCGACCAATATTTAGCGGAAATCAGGGATGAAAACATTCAGACCGACCCATTGCGATTTCGTGAAAATATGTACCGCATGGGTGAAATATTCGCCTATGAAATCAGCAAGACTCTCGAGTTTGAAACCAAAGATGTTACTACCCCGCTGGGAATTGCAAAGGTTCCGCAGCTAAAAAGCCAACCGGTTTTAGCTACCATTCTGCGGGCCGGGCTTTCTATCCACAACGGATTGCTGAAAATTTTCGACCGTGGCGAAAACTGTTTCATTTCGGCCTACCGGAAATATACTGAAAACGGCGGTTTCGAAATTGAATTTGAATACATGGCTTCCCCTTCGTTAGACGATAAGGTGGTCATTCTTTCGGATCCGATGCTGGCTTCCGGAAAATCGATGGAAATTGCCTATCATGCGCTGTTCAGCAAAGGAACACCAAAACACGTTCATCTCGTTGCCATAATTTCGAGCCGGCAAGGTGTTGATTATATCATGGAAAAAATTGGTGCCGAAAACATAACCCTATGGTTGGGAGCGGTTGATGAGGGAATGACACCCCGTTCGTACATTGTTCCCGGCCTTGGTGACGCTGGCGATCTGGCCTACGGTGGGAAAATCGACTCAAAATAAAAGCCCACGCTGAAAAACCAAAAGAATACTTTTGAATTAGCCACTTTGTCAATACACGAAAAATATTTTAGAATGGGGTTAAAACCCCTGTTGCCATTGTATTTCCTTAATCCCCCGATTTTATCGGGGCAGGCTGTTCACTAAAGTGAACGGCAATACCTGCTTCAGTTCGATGTTGGAAAAACATTTCTCGAAATGCAATGGGTGGTCAAAACGGGGGGTGGATAATTGTTAGCCTTTCAGTGCTTCTGCTCCGGTAACAATCTCCAAAATTTCGTTGGTTATGGCTGCCTGTCGGGCTTTGTTGTATTGTAAAGTAAGTTCGCCCAACAGGGTGGTGGCATTATCGGTGGCCTGGTGCATGGCCGTCATCCGTGCACCTTGCTCGGCAGCATTGGAATCAAGAACGGCTTTGTACAACTGTATCTTCAACGACCGCGGAATCAAATTCTGAATAATCTCTTCTTTTGATGGTTCAAAAATGAAATTGAAATTGTTGTTACCGTCCGTTTCTTCTTCATGCATCTCAACGGGCAAAAATTGCTCAATAGTTTGAACTTGTACCGCTGCATTTTTAAACTGATTATATACGATATCAATCCGGTCGTAATCTCCTCTCGTAAAAGCCTGCATCAGTTCGGTTGAAATAGTTGAAATGTTTTCGAACGACAATTCATCGAAAATATCGTTTTTTTCATCAACTATTTTCATTCCCCTGTATTTCATTTGCCGCATTCCTTGTTTGCCAATGCAAAGAAAGGCAACGTCCCCCAACTGGAATTGACGGCTGTATTTGGTTTCAACCAATTCAACGGCTTGTTTCGAAATGTTGGTATTAAAGCCTCCGCACAAACCACGGTTCGACGATAACAAAACAATTAGAACTTTCTCCGGGAATCGTTGCCGGGTATAAGTGGAGTCTTCGATATGCCCGAGGCTTGTACTGAGGGTCAGTAAAATTTGGTGTAATTTGTCGGCATACGGGCGAATTCGCAAGATGGCGTCCTGAGCCTTTTTTAATTTTGCCGCCGACACCATCTTCATGGCACTTGTTACCTGTCGTGTAGTTTTAATCGATGCAATTCTTGAACGTATTTCTTTTAATCCAACCATATTTCTAATGCTTATACTTTGCTGCCACTTCCTTCGCTACTTTGCGCATGATTTTTTCTACTTCGTTAGTCAATTGTCCTTCTTTTAATGTGTCAAGAATAGTGCGGTGCTGCATTTCCATAATTGCGAGAAAATCGGCTTCAAACTCTTTTACTTTGTCAATTGGTACCGCACGCAGCAACTCATTGGCGCCGCAATAAATAATCGCAATCTGATGCTCAACCTTCATAGGACTGTATTGGCCCTGCTTCAGGATTTCCACGTTTTTACGGCCTTTGTCCAGGACACGCATGGTTGCGGCGTCTAAATCGGAGCCGAACTTGGAGAAGGCCTCCAATTCGCGGAATTGGGCCTGGTCGAGTTTCAGGGTCCCGGCAATTTTTTTCATTGCCTTCACCTGTGCGTTACCGCCCACGCGCGAAACGGAAATCCCCACGTTGATGGCCGGACGGATTCCCCCATTGAATAAGTTCGATTCTAAGAAAATTTGTCCGTCGGTAATTGAAATTACGTTGGTAGGGATATAGGCCGAAACGTCGCCAGCCTGGGTTTCGACAATAGGGAGCGCAGTAAGCGAACCTCCGCCTTTTACCTTGTCCCTCAGCCCCTCGGGCAAATCGTTCATTTGCGAAGCAATTTTGTCGTTTTCAATAATTTTTGCAGCGCGTTCCAACAGGCGGGAGTGCAAATAGAAAACATCGCCCGGATAAGCCTCGCGGCCCGGGGGGCGGCGCAATAACAACGAAACTTCCCGGTACGAAACGGCTTGTTTCGACAAATCGTCGTAAATAATTAGTGCATGACGGCCGGTATCGCGGAAATATTCACCGATTGACGCACCCGCGTAAGGAGCATAAAATTGCAATGCAGCGGGGTCGGAGGCGGTGGCACACACGATGACCGTGTATTCCATGGCACCGTGTTTTTCGAGCGTGGCAGCGATGTTGGCAACCGTTGAACCTTTTTGCCCTATGGCCACATAAATACAATATACAGGTGTCCCTTTTTCGAAGTTTTCGCGTTGGTTGATGATGGTATCGATGGCAACGGCAGTTTTCCCGGTTTGGCGGTCGCCGATTATTAATTCGCGTTGTCCGCGGCCGATGGGTATCATCGCATCAATGGCTTTCAAGCCGGTTTGCAGAGGCTTTTTCACCGGTTGACGATAAATAACACCGGGTGCTTTCCGTTCCAAAGGCATTTCAAGCAACTCACCGCGGATGGCGCCTTTGCCGTCGATTGGCTCGCCGATGGTATTGATAACGCGGCCAAGTAATTGTTCGCCCACCATGATGGATGCAATCCGGCGTAAACGCTTCACCGTGTCGCCTTCTTTTATTTTAGAGGAAAGTCCAAGAAGCACCGCACCAACATTGTCTTCTTCTAAGTTCAATACAATTCCTTTCACGCCGCTGTCAAACTCGATCATCTCATTGGCTTCTACGTTCAACAGGCCATAAATACGGGCAATCCCGTCGCCCACTTGCAAAACGGTGCCCACTTCTTCCAGTTCTACCTCCGATTTGAAGCCCTCCAATTGTTGCTTTAAAATTTGTGATACTTCAGCAGGTTTTATATTCGCCATGTTGTATTATTTGTTTCGCTTTGAATTCGTTATTTCCGCTCCGACTGGAGCAATTCTTGTTTGATTTTTTTGAGTTGGGTGGCTACACTGGCATCATACTGTTTATCGTCGAGCCGCAACACTATCCCCCCAATAATTTTGGAATCCATCTGACCTGTGAGCTCTACTTTAGCATTCAATTCTTTTTCCACCAACGATTTTATTTTCCTTACCATTGCCGGGTCGATTTCGGTGGCCGTGACTAACGTGGCCAATAGGATATTTTGGTCTTTCCGGACGAGCTTCAAAAAGTTGTGGCATATCCCGGGTAGGTGGGCTTCGCGTTTGTTCCTAATGATCAAATGAAGAAAATTTATCGTTAAACTTTCAATTTTATCTTTGAATATGGAATCGATGAGCTCCAGTTTTTTTGAGGTTTTTATGACCGGGCTTTCCAAAAAAAGAACAAAGCCTTTGGAATTGGTATACAATCCCGAAACCTGTTCAATGTCTTTTCTCAGGACTTCCAACTTGTTTTTTTCTTTTGCGAGCAGAAAGAATGCTTTCGCATACCGCACCGATATAGCACTATGATCCATACAATTAATTCAGCTTTATGTCGTCGATCAAACCGTCCATCATTTTTTCCTGTTCACCTTTGCTGGCAAGTTGTTTTTTAATCACTTTCTCGGCAATCATCACCGATAATTCGGCCACCTGCTTTTTGATGTCGTTGATGGCTGCTGTTTTTTCGTTCTGAATTTGTTGGCGCGATTGATCGATAATTTTTTGGGCTTCCCGGGCTGCCCTATCTTTTGCTTCGGCAATAATTTTCTCTTTCAATTCTTTGCCTTCTTTGAGTATAATATCCTTTTCCTGTCGCGCTTCGGCAATAATTTTTTCGTTGCTGGCTTTCATCTCTGCCACTTGCCTTTTAGCATCTTCTGCAGAATTTAAGGCAGCAATGATCGACTCTTCGCGTTCATGCAAAGCATTCAATATGGGTTTCCATGCGAACCTTTTTAGCACAAATAGCGTGACTCCAAAAATTATCAGCATCCAGAAGATGGTTCCCGGATTAGGCATTACTAATTCCATAATTTAATTTTTTAATTCGGCAACTTCGCCCCCGGCAATCCCGGGGGCGGTGCCAAATGTTGTTTGTCAGACAAAAATAACGAGCGCGCAGATGATAACGGCAAAGAAGGCTACGCCTTCGATTAAAGCTGCCGAAACAATCATGCTCGAGCGGATATCGCCGCTGGCTTCGGGCTGGCGTGCGATGGCTTCCATAGCACTGGCACCGATTCTACCAATGCCCATGCCTGCACCGATGGCGACCAGGGCAGCTCCAAACGCAGCTCCCGCTTTTGCGATGCCGGCGTAAGTGGCGGCAATGGCTTCTGCATTGACCATGTCTGTTGCTTGTAACAAGATGGATGAAATTGTTGATAACATAACACTTAATTTTAAGTATGAATATTAATGATGTTCTGCTGTAGCCATTCCAAAATAAAGGGCCGAGAGCAGCGTGAAAACATAAGCTTGTATAAACGAAACCAAAACGTCGAGCAACAAAATAAATACAGAAAAAGCGATGGACAAGGGGCCGATTGCAAAGCCGGCACCGGGCCCCATTATGCTGGCAAAAATAAAAATAAGACTCACAATAACCGTTATTATCATGTGTCCGGCAAGCATGTTCGCAAACAAACGAACCATCAGCACAAATGGTTTTGTTATCACACCCGAAAGCTCGACAACGGGCATGAGCGGTATAGGGAATTTCATCCACCACGGTACATCCGGATTATAAATTTCTTTCCAATAATGCCTGTTGCCGTTGATTGTAGTGACGAAAAAAGTAAAGAGTGCCAAAACCAAGGTTACGCTGATGTTGCCGGTAACGTTGGCTCCAAACGGCGGGATGGGTATCAAACCCGTTAAATTATTGATGAGGATGAAAAAAAATACTGTGAGGAGGAAAGGCATGAATTTCTCAAATTTTTTATCGCCAATAGCGGGTTTTGCCACTTCGTTGCGGATGAACAGAATAATGGGTTCCAGCAAATTCTGCATCCCGTGAGGAGCTTTTCCCTTATTGCGCTTGGCCGAAGCGGCTACCGACAGCAGCAGCCAAAACAATACAATAACGGAAACGAAGACTCCGGCAATGGTTTTTGTAATCGAAAGGTCGAGCGGCTTCCCCACCTCTTCGCCGTTGGGGCCCAACTCCACTATTTTTTTGCTGAATTCTTTCGTCTGCGAAATTTTAAAGCCTTTGTAGGCATCGTGGCCGTGGTGGAATTTCGACGACAAGAAAACATGAAATGCCTTGCCGCCGTGCAACTCAGGATGTTTGCTGTATAAAATAACGGGGAGCGGCAGGTTGATGTGGGTGTCGCCAAAGGAAGTGATGTGCCAGTCGTACGAATCGGCCACGTGGTCGATCACAAATTCGCCGGCATTGAATTTTTTTTCGATATTTTCCTCCACCGGTGGGGTATGTCCGCCGTTTAGCCGATGCTGCGCACCCGCTGGAGCAACGGCGAGAACGAACAATACGGATAAGAGAATTATTTTCCTACAAAGCGTGAGCATAGTCTGCTGCATTTTTTTCTAACGTCCACAAATTTAGAAGTTTTTTCTTATGCGGGCTTAAAAAATGGGAGTTTGATGAAATAAGATACAAATTGAATACTGCCTTTAATTTTAAACGAATAGAAATTGCCATAGATTCACAGATTAATCAATCATTAGGTTGATTTTCTGTGTAATTGCACAAAAAAAATGTTATTGATTATTTATTTATTACCCGCACAAAGCGTTATAGAACCTCTTTCATTGTCAATTGTTTTTTTCTTTTTGCTGTAAAAAATTTCGAATATAGAGGAAATGTTAAAGTATATAGTAATGGTGTGTTAAAAAAGTCGAACGGTAATAATCGCTTTCTTAATTATTCTTAATTTTTTATGTACTATAGTCGAAAATATTCGGTAGGATATTGGAATTTGGTATATTGTCGCGAAAATCAAAAATGAATTTTTAAACCGGAAACGGATGTCCCTTTTAAGTTTTAAAAATTCAATAAACTGCTTCGTAATGGATCATAAGTTGAATAGCATTCTGGCATTAGCTCCCCCTACCACCGAAGGAGGATTGATTTTAAGGGAAGCACTTTTTTTTCAACATACACTCAGGATGCGACTGTTTGTTTTGAACGTGATAAAATCTCCCTCCGTATTTTCACCCAAAACCAAAGCACAAAAAACAAATGAATTGAATGAAGCCAGACAAGAGTTGTGTGATTTCATGAAAAATATAGTACAGAAAGAGTTGCCCAACCACATTATTCCAAGAGTAAAAATGGGCGATACGGTTTCAACACTTATCAAAGAATCGAAAATTGGTGGCTACGAATTTATTGTGGTGGAAAAAAGCGAAAGCAGCGGGGAAGGTGATTTAACAAAATCAGACATTGACAAAATTGTGAGCAAATCACAATGCCCTGTATTAACGATAAACAAAAACTTCCCGTCCAAACAAATAAAAAACATTGTTATTCCTATCGACATTGCACAATGCACGAAGAAACGCCTTTTATGGGCACAACTATTTGCGAAATCTTTTGGCGCTAAAATTCAAATCGTTTCCGTATTGAAGGCAGAAATAACGGAAACCCGAAGTCTTGCACTTCGGAATGCTGAAAGAATTAAACAAATTCTCGTTAAGAGTAAAATTCCCTGTGAAGTCAAAATATTAAAAGCCAGCGAACAAGACCATGAACAAGCGGTTTTGGATTTCATTCATGACGAAAAACCCGACATGGTGATTATCCGGACGCACGAGGAAACGACTTTTACCGGAAGAAAAATTGGAAAATTCGTTTCGGAAATTGTCAATAAAAGTGAAATACCCGTATTTTCGGTGGGAAAATACAATAGAAATCCATTGGAAAATTTTTCCTGATACAAGATAAAATTCAAAAGTAAAAATAGCACCATGACAGACAGAATTAACGATCTGACCCAGAAAATATACAATGAAGGCGTTGTGAAGGCAAAAGAAGATGCCGACCAAATTATTGATAGTGCCAAAAAGAAGGCCGAAGAGATTATTAAAGCAGCAACGCAAAAAGAAGCGGAGATTTTAGACAAGGCAAAAAAGGATGCAGAAGAAATTCGTAAAAACACCGATTCGGAATTAAAGCTCGCGGCCCGTCAATTTCTGAGTAAACTAAAACAGGAGATTACCCATTCTGTTGTGAAAGCGAAAACAGCACCTGTTTTAAAGGAAGCGTTTAAAGACACGGATCTTATTAAAAATAGCATCCTGACTTTGATCAAAAACTGGGATCCACAAAATCCCACTGAACTTGATTTAGTTGTTCTTCTGCCGGAGAAGCATAAAAACGAACTTTTCAGTTTTTTTGATTCTAAAGCCACGGAGATTATCAATAAAGGAATAAATGTGGAATTTGACTCAACAATAGAAAGTGGATTTAAAATTGGTCCGAAAGACGGAAGTTACATCATTAGTTTTTCCGATACGGATTTTGAAAACTACTTTAAAAACACGTTAAAAGCGAGGACGAGAAAATTGTTGTTTGATGAAGACAGTATTTAAAACCAGGGTATGTTGAAAAAAAAATATTACTGCCTGGTTGCCGGGCTGCCCGATTTGTTTTTTAACGAGAATAAGCCGGGATTCGATAGTTTGCAGTTTCGAGAGGAATTGGAACGACAACTGATCCCCGCAGATTTAGAACGAATTCAATTGCTGTTCTTTCATGCCGACAATGAAAACCTGTTGAACCTCTTCTTCCATCGTAATCTGCCCTTTAACCCTGCCGGCAACTATACCCGTGAGTTCCTGGAGAATCAGATAGAAGCACCAACCCTGCTGCCTCCATATACGATCGCATTCATGAATTGGGCAAAAAATCTCGAACTAAAGGAATATTCGGTTGAAGCTGAAACCAAACTGAATACCTTGTTTTACGAATATGTTTTGCAAGAAAAAAATGAATTCATAAACGATTGGTTTAAGTTTGAACTCAACGTAAAAAACGTTTTGACAGCCTTTAATTCCAAACAGTTTAATTACGATCCCGAAAAGCAACTCCTTGAAGTGGATTCCACAAAAAATGTGTATAATCTGCTTATTGGAAACCGTTTTAAATCTGAATTTTTTGAAGAAGAAATCCCGTTTGCTGAGCAGCTGTTTCGGCTTGCCGGGTCGGATTTAACACTTGTAGAAAAAGAAAAAGCCCTTGATAAAATAAAATGGGAGTATCTGGATGAATTTACCTTCTTTCATTACTTCACCATTGAAAAAATAGTGAGTTTCACCCTAAAAATAGGTATTGTAGAACGTTGGATGAAATTAGACATTGAAACGGGAACCTCACTTCTGAATAAATTGATTAACGAATTAAAAACGAGCTATAAATTCCCTGCGGAATTCAGCATTTAAAAGAGAAATGAACATGAGCACAAAAGGCAAAGTGGCAGGAATAATTTCGAATTTGGTAAATGTAACCGTTGACGGACCGGTGGCGCAAAATGAGATTTGTTTCATTATTATGCGCGATGTAAGATTAATGGCCGAAGTGATCCGGATCGGATCGAAAACTGCCTATGTTCAGGTATTTGAAAGCACGCGCGGATTGAAACCCGGTGCCGAAGTCGAATTTACCGGACACATGCTCGAAGCCACCTTAGGCCCGGGAATACTTTCCAAAAACTTCGACGGACTGCAACACGATTTAGACAAAATGGAAGGTACGTTCCTGAAAAAAGGCGATTACACCCCTGCACTCGAAGACGATAAACTGTGGGGTTTTGTTCCCTTGGCCAACGTTGGCGACGAAGTTTCAGCGGGTTCGTGGTTGGGCGAGGTAATCGAAAACTGGATTCCACATAAAATTATGGTTCCTTTTGCCTTTGAAGGTAAATTTACCGTAAAATCAGTGAACGTGGAAGGTGAATATAAAATCAACGATTGTATTGCCGTGTTGACCGATGGAAAAGGGAAAGATGTAGAAGTGAGCATGGTTCAAAAATGGCCGGTAAAAATACCGATTCGGGCCTATACCGATAAACCACGCCCCTTCGATTTTATGGAAACCGGAATACGGGTTATCGACAGTTTAAACCCGATTGTAGAAGGAGGTACCGGCTTTATTCCCGGTGCTTTTGGAACGGGCAAAACCGTGCTGCAACATGCACTGTCGAAACAGGCCGAAGCCGATATGATTATTGTGGCCGCATGCGGTGAACGTGCCAACGAAGTGGTGGAAATTTTTACGGAATTTCCGGAGCTGGACGATCCGCGGTCGGGAAGAAAACTGATGGAACGTACTACAATTATCGCCAATACATCCAACATGCCCGTTGCTGCGCGTGAAGCATCGGTTTACACGGCCATGACCATTGCCGAATATTACCGCTCGATGGGCTTGAAGATTTTACTGTTGGCCGACTCCACATCACGCTGGGCACAAGCCTTGCGCGAAATGTCGAACCGAATGGAGGAGTTGCCCGGTCCGGATGCTTTCCCCATGGATTTACCGGCAATTATTTCCAGCTTTTATGCCCGTGCAGGAATGGTTTACCTGAATAACGGAAAAACCGGTTCGGTAACTTTTATCGGTACCGTTTCGCCGGCAGGTGGAAACTTAAAAGAGCCGGTTACCGAATCGACCAAAAAGGTTGCCCGCTGTTTTTACGCGCTTTCGCAGGACCGTGCCGATAGCAAACGCTACCCAGCAATTGATGCGGTTGCCAGCTATTCAAAGTACCTGGAGTATCCGGAGTTTATCGAGAAAATGAAAACAAAGGTTGCGCCCGACTGGGTGGACAGCATTTTGTTGGCAAAAAATATCCTGATCCGCGGGCGCGAAGCCTATGAGCAGATTAATATTTTGGGTGATGATGGTGTGCCTATAGAATATCACGAAATATTCTGGAAGTCGGAGATTATTGATTTTGCAATTCTGCAGCAAGATGCTTTCGATAAAGTGGATGCATCAACTCCAATTCTCCGTCAGCAATATATGATGAACAAGGTACTTGACATTTACAAAACCCACTTCAAGTTTGATTCTTTTGAAGAAATAAATCCTTATTTCAAAAAAGTAATCAATGTGTTGAAGCAAATGAATTACTCTGAATTCCATTCCGAAAAATTCACCGGTTTTGAAAATGAATTAAAGGAATTACTCAAAGAAAAAGCAGTTGTTGAAAACGAAATATAAGAATTCACCTTAGAAAATATAAGAATGGAAACCACAGCATTTCAGAAGATACATACAAAGATAGACCAGATAACAAAAGCTACTTGTTCGCTTTATGCAACAGGAGTGGGAAACGAAGAGATGGCCTTGGTGAATGACCGGCTGGCACAAGTAGTAAAAATACAGGGTGATCTGGTAACCTTACAAGTTTTTTCGGGCACCGAAGGAATTCCCACCAATGCAGAAGTGGTTTTCCTGGGGCATGCTCCCCGGCTTGCGGTGAGCGAAGAACTGAGCGGCAGATTTTTCAACGCCTACGGTCAACCCATCGACGGAGGTCCCGAAGTAGAAGGAAAATGGGTGGAAATTGGCGGTCCATCGGTTAATCCCGTCCGCAGGTTGCAACCTTCGGAACTAATTGCTACAGGAATTGCCGGAATTGACCTGAACAACACGCTGGTTACCGGACAAAAAATACCGTTCTTTGCTGACCCCGATCAACCTTATAATCAGGTGATGGCAATGGTTGCACTAAGAGCAAAAGCTGATAAGATTATTTTGGGCGGAATGGGAATCACCAACGACGACTACCTTTTCTTTAAAAATCTTTTTGAGAATGCAGGGGCAATCGACCGGATTATCAGTTTCGTAAATACAACAGAGAATCCGCCGGTTGAACGATTGCTCGTTCCCGACATGGCTTTAACGGCAGCAGAGTATTTCGCTGCTGAAAAAAATCAAAACGTTTTGGTACTTTTAACGGACATGACGCTTTTTGCCGATGCACTGAGTATTGTATCAAACCGTATGGACCAGATTCCGTCGAAAGACAGTATGCCCGGTTCGCTCTACAGTGACCTGGCGCGGCTCTACGAAAAAGCTGTGCAGTTTCCTAATGGCGGTTCCATCACCATTATTGCGGTAACTACCTTGTCAGGGGGCGACATTACGCACGCTATTCCCGATAATACAGGATACATCACCGAAGGACAACTTTTCTTGCGGACAGACTCCGACATCGGAAAAGTAATTATTGACCCCTTCAGAAGTTTATCGCGCTTGAAGCAACTGGTTATCGGTAAAAAAACCCGGGAGGATCACCCGCAGGTTATGAATACGGCCATTCGCCTGTTTGCCGATGCTGCCAATGCAAAAACAAAAGTCGAGAATGGTTTCGATTTAACCGATTATGATAAAAGAACGATGGATTTCGCGAAAGAATATTCTGAAAAACTTCTTGCCATCGATATTAACATCGAAATTGAGGAGATGATTGATACCGGCTGGACATTGTTTAACAAATACTTTACGGAAGCAGAAACAGGAATCAAGAAAGAACTGATTGAAAAATACGGAAAGCGCAAAGAAGAATAGCGCATCAACATAAAATAAATTGCAGTGGCCATAAAATTTCAATACAACAAAACTTCACTTCAAAGTCTGAACACGCAACTAAAAGTTCGGCTCAGGGCGCTTCCTACCTTAAAAAACAAAGAAGCGGCTTTGCGTTTAGAGGTGAAGAAAGCGAAAGATGTATCGGCCGAGTTGGAAGAAAAGCTAAAAGTCAAATTACAGATGCATTCCGGTTCGGCAGGATTGTGGAATGAATTTTCCACCAACTTGCTTACACTTGAAGATGTTAATTTTTCAACAAAAAATATTGCAGGAGTAAAGATTCCTGTATTTGAAGGCATGCGGTTTCAGGAAAAAGAATACAGCTTGTTTGCTAAACCCGCCTGGTTCCCGGAAGGCCTATCGCTATTGAAGGAATTCGTGGAAATAGTAACAGAAAAGGAGTTTTTCAACAAAAAGGTTGTATTGCTTGACCATGCACGCCGCAAAACAACGCAAAAAGTAAACCTGTACGAAAAGGTGCAAATTCCGGGCTATCACGATGCTATTTTGAAGATAAAGCGCTTTTTGGAAGATGAGGAAAATCTTTCGAAATCGGCCCAAAAAATTGTAAAAAAACGACAACAAAAACAAATGGAAGAGATATGATAGTTCCGATGTTTAAATATCATTTTCTGGTTTTTCATAAAGAATACCGCGATTTCCTCGAGAAACTTCAACAAGTTGGTGTTTTGCACGTGGTGGGAAGAGATGCGGAAATGCCCGATGAAATAAAACAAAAAGATTTATGGATCGGGCAAATTGAAAAAGCCATCCAATTTTTGAAGGGAAGGGAACCGTTAGTAAGCAGCGAAATTTTAGAAATTGACGAAACCGCCCTTTTAACGGATATTGAAGAAAAACAAAAAGAGCTGGAGCAAATTAACCTGCAAATAGAAGACGTGGAGAAAGAAATTAAAAAGGCGGCTCCATGGGGTGATTTTTCCAAGGAAATGATTGAGAAATTACAGGCCGCGAATGTCAATGTCCATTTTTTGGTCATTCCGCGAAAAAGGTATTTGGAATTGCTTGAAAATGAAGTCCCGATTGAAATCGTCTCCGAAGTTGGAAATCAGATTTATGCCCTGGTTTTTCAAAGCGGAGGAGACGAAATGCCTTTGGAATCGGAAACCGTTACTATGCCGGAGCATACTCATTCGGAATTAAAGCAGCAGTTAGAAAGCCTGAAAACCCGAAGTGGGACTATTAATCGTGACCTGGATGTTTATGCCGCACATTGGATTCCGAAATTGGAAGAACACAAGAAAAGCATTCAGGACGAATTGAGCTTCGACAAAACCATTTTGCACACGTTGACTGAAGCCGACGATAAACTAATGCTCTTAGAAGGCTGGGTTCCTAAAACAAAAAAGATTGACATTGATGCCTTTTTAGAAAAAAACGAAGTAGTGCATACGGTAGTTCGAGCCACACCCGATGATAAAGTGCCTGTTTTACTTAAAAATAATCGCTTCGGTAAATTATTTGAACCCATAGGCTCGCTGTTTTCGCTGCCCTCCTATGCTGAATTGGATTTGACGGTGATGTTTGCACCATTTTTTATGTTGTTTTTTGGATTCTGCCTTGGTGATGCAGGCTATGGTTTGTTGTTTATAATAGGAGCCGGATTATACAAACTTAAAGCGAAAGAAGAGTTCAAACCCTATCTTTCGCTCATCCAATTCCTGGGTGTTGGCACCGTCATCTTTGGTGCGATTTCGGGAACCGTTTTCGGAGTTAATTTAATCGAGACGGATTTATCATGGGTGGATAATTTCAGAGGTCTCTTTTTGAACCCTGAGAAAATGTTCACTCTTTCCATGGTTATAGGTGGTGTGCAAATCATTTTCGGAATGTTTGTTAAGGCATTCAATCAAATCAGGCAATACGGTGTTGCCTATGCGCTGGGAACCTTTGGCTGGCTGATAGCTTTGCTTGGAGGCATACTATATTTTGGAGGCACAACAATGAAAATAATACCCGATAATCCCATTTTGCTGTACGCAGTTTTGGGCCTCGGTGGATTTTTTATCTTGTTTTTCAACGATCCCAGCGTGAATGTTTTCATGCGTTTCGGAAAAGGACTATGGGATATTTACTCTACGGTAACCGGTATATTTGGTGACCTTTTGTCGTACATCCGTTTATTCGCACTGGGGCTTTCCAGTTCAATCCTCGGTTTTGTAATCAACGACATTGGTTTGCAAATCCTTGGTTCATCAAAAATATTGGGGCCGGTTTTCTTTGTTATTTTTCTGTTGATCGGCCACGCGCTCAACATATTAATTTCTTCGCTGGGTTCGTTTGTGCACCCCATGCGTTTAACCTTTGTAGAGTTTTACAAAAACGCAGGATTCACAGGCGGTGGCGAAGAATACAAACCATTTTCACAAACGATTAAGAAATAAATAATTAAACAAAAAAAAGGAGTTAAGTTATGGGAACAGCAGTTATTTTAGCCTATACAGGCCTGGCAATTATGCTAATTTTTTCGGGAGTAGGGAGCGCAATCGGCGTTTCTAAAGGTGGAAACGCAACCGTTGGCGCGCTCAAGAAAAAGCCTGATGCTTTTGGAAGTTATGTACTTTTAAGTGCGCTGCCCGGAACGCAGGGGCTTTACGGGTTTGCCGGTTTTTTTATTATTAACGGCCAAGGGGTTATCACACCGGAAATGTCGATGCTGCAAGGTGTTGCAATACTTGCTGCCGGATTGACCCTCGGATTGGTGGGATTTTTCTCAGCGCTCAACCAGGGAGAAGTAACCGCTAACGGAATTGCAGGAATCGGTTCGGGTTACGATATTTTTGGGAAAACGATGGTACTTGCCGTATTCCCCGAGTTGTATGCAATTATTGCATTCGCAGCCACTTTCTTAATTAGCACCAGCTTATAATTCAAAAGGAAATTTTATCCATAAAAAAAGGGAATTACTGAAAAGTAATTCCCTTTGTGGGGAGAGGAGATCCCTCACCTATTAAAAGCTATGTAATTGCATTAAGAAAAATCATAGCGATTTATGTTTCCATTCTGCCATTGGCAAAAAGTATTGAACTCCTTTTGTTTTCAATTCAAACTTGAGTGCCTTAGCAGGGTTTTGAATTCGGAACAACTTAGGCTTGCTTTTGCAATTCGTTACTATGTATAACCAGGCTGCACCACCCAATTGTACCAGACGGTTCATTTCGTTTTCGCTCAGCATTACACTGCTATCATCTGCACTATGGCCTTTTACTTCAATGTATCGTTTTAATTCTTCAGGGCTTATGCTCTTTACGTCATAGCCTTCGTTATTGGAGCTAACATCCACGGGGCTCCAACCTACACTTGTTTCATACTCCAATTACTGTTTGCATGGCAATGGCTTCGGCATCATCATCCCGGCTCATGCCGTAATGACCTCTGTATTCTACCTGTGTTAAATTAGTTCTTGCATTTTCCCAGGTTAATATTTTTCTCCGCAACCTGCATCGCTTCATTCGCCAGATTCCCTGTATTTTACTATATAAATTTTGTCGGCTAACCTTAGTGTTAATAATTCATCACTACTGGTTTGAGTGTTTTGGCAAAAGTTGTATTTGCTCACTTTTCCTCGGTTTAATGCTGACTTGTCAAATATAGGAAAGAAAAAACAACTAAGGAACGACCTTGCACAACATCTTAAAACTGGATGCTGCGATTGTTGCTTACAAATGGAAATTGTCGGACAAATATCGGGAAATAAAAAAGGGTCAACCTGTATTTCAACAGATTAACCCTTTTAATTGTGGGGAGAGCAGGATTCGAACCTACGAAGGCGTTGCCAATAGATTTACAGTCTACCCCGTTTGACCGCTTCGGTATCTCCCCGATATTTTTTGAGCCGATTTATATTTTTGAACGGGACAAAAACTAAAGCCCAATTTTTTGAGCCGAATCTCAGATTCGAACTGAGGACCCCGAGATTACAAATCACGTGCTCTGACCAACTGAGCTAATTCGGCATTTATTCACTATTTCAAATTTGAAGCAACTGAACCCTATCTAACGGCAAGCAAATGATTCGGCTTGTTGTTATTCAAAATGTTTGCTTTTTCTTTTAAGCGGCGCAAAGAAACGGATTATTTTTTGATTCTGCAAAATAATTAATCACTCTTTTCTTTGGTTTTTTCTGTGTTTCAATTTTTCAAAAAAAAAGCGGGTAAGCTACCTGTGTCGCACCGCTACAACCACCTACCCTTGCTGCCTTCCGACCCTGGGGGGATTCAGCAGGAGCTGGTCGCACAGGACTTACCCGCGCACAAAAGTAGAAAAATTTAGTTTATCACCAAACAAATAAATTCAAATCGGCAACTTCGTGGCAATTGGTGGCCGTTCAACAAAAAATAGATTTATATTTGTTCATTAATTACTAAAAACAAACTATTATGGAAAAAGAATCTATCTCCGTCTGGAAATCATCCTTAACAGCGGGATTGTATTTAGGGATTATATTAATTCTGGTTTCGGTCGTTTTTTATGTAAGCGGGAATGTGTTCTCGAAAACTGCTCAGTACCTGGGCATTCCGATTATGATTTTGGGAGCAATCTGGGGACAAATCAGCTATAAAAAAGTATTGGGCGGCGTGATGACCTATGGGCAGGCTTTGGTTGCCGGTTTGCTGACAATAGTTTTTGCATCCGTACTTACGAGTATCTATACTTTTGTTTTATACAAATTTATCGATCCCTCGCTAATCGAGCAGTTGCGTTTATTTACCGAAGAGCAAATGGTGATGCAGGGAAAAGTTCCAGAGGAGCAAATGGAAATGGCTTTACAAATGACAGCAAAGTTTCAGACACCTTTTATAATGCTTATTAGCGGGCTTTTTGGAGGAGCTTTCATTGGGCTGATAATTTCACTTATCACTGCAATTTTCACTAAAAAGAATCCGTCGGACGAAGTGCCTGTTTAAAATCGAATAAAATTCATTTATGGATATTTCCGTAGTAATCCCACTCTATAACGAAGAAGAGTCGCTTCCTGAATTAACAGCCTGGATTGAGCGCGTTATGACTGAGAACGAGTTTAATTACGAAATCATTATGATTGATGATGGTAGTAAAGACGATTCGTGGAAGGTAATTGAAGAGTTGCAGTTAGAAAACCCTTTGATCAAGGGGATTAAATTTCGTCGGAATTATGGAAAATCCGCTGCCTTGTATTGTGGGTTTGATGTCGCCAAAGGAGATGTGGTAATTACCATGGACGCTGATTTGCAGGATAGTCCGGATGAAATACCCGAACTCTACCGCATGGTGAAAGAGGATGGTTTCGACCTGGTTTCGGGCTGGAAAAAAAAGAGGCATGACCCTGTTTTGTCTAAAAATATACCCAGTAAAATATACAATTTCACGGTGCGCTGTATCACCGGCATAAAACTGCACGACATGAATTGCGGGCTAAAAGCCTACCGAAAAAATGTGGTCAAAAGTATCGAAGTGTATGGCGAAATGCACCGCTATATTCCGGTGCTGGCAAAATGGGCGGGGTTTGAAAATTTCGGTGAAAAGGTGGTGGTGCACAGCGAAAGAAAATATGGCATCACTAAATTTGGGCTCGAACGGTTTATCCGCGGCCCCTTAGATTTACTTTCCGTCACCTTCATTTCGAGGTTTGTGAAACGGCCGATGCATTTTTTTGGGATATTGGGATTCCTGATGATTTGTGTAGGGTTCTTTTCAGCCCTTTTTCTCGGTGTGCAAAAGATCATTGAAATAAAGCACGGAATTGTTGGCAACTTAATCACCAACAGCCCTTATTTCTATATTGCACTTACTTCGATGATAATCGGCGCACAATTCTTCCTCGGCGGTTTCCTTGGCGAATTAATATCGCGCAGTGCCAGTGAGCGCAACAAATACCAAATCGAAAAACAAACTTTTAAAACAAACTTTTGATTGATCCATTATTTTTGATATGATTGAAAATCCAATTCGATTCACAAAAAAAAGAGAATTCGGGGAAATCATCGTCGATTCGTTTTCATTTTTAAAACAGGAGCACAAACCTATACTTAAGCTGGTCATCCTTTATGTTTTTCCTTTTGTTGTGCTTCATGCTATTGTAACCGTTCATTTCCAGAAAAATATTTTGTTTAAAGTTGATCTTTCAGATCCCGAAACATTGATGTCCAATCTTCGTCCGGTGTATTTCAATTTATTTCTTTTTTCACTTTTTGGGATTTTTGTGCAGGCCATGTTAATCGGAGCTTATTATTCCTACATCGAAACATACATCAAGAAAGGACCGGGAAATTTTGATTTTAACGAAGTTACCGAGCAGTTGTTCGCAAACGGGTTGCTGGCCTTAAAAGCTGGTGCTTTTTGGTTTGCGGCTGTATTTTTTGGTTTAATATTGTGTTTTGTACCTGGGATTTATTTTGCAACTTCCTTATCGCTTGTCTTTATCATTGCCATATTCGAGAAGGAGAAGATTGGGACCGCGGTAGTGCGCTCCATGCTTCTGGTCAACACGCAATGGTGGAACACTTTCATGTTGAATGTTTTTGGTGTGGTAATTATTTGGCTGATAGGCTTTTTGTTAACCCTTCCTTTAAACTTTACAGGCTCCTCCGAGGTTATTTCCGCTTCTTTAAACGCAATGCCAGCAAGCCAAATGACGGACTGGCACTGGTTTATAAGCGGCTTTTCCACCGCAGTTTCATCGTTGCTTTGGTTGATTCCCTATACCTTTCTGTCCTTTCAATATTTTAATTTGAAGGAGCGATTAATGAATGCAAAAGACTGATTATGTAATGAAATGTCGCGTACTTGCCCGTTCAATCAGTTACCTTTCGCAGCGAGCAGTTGGGAAACATCCTTTCCGAGCATTATTTCGTAATTTCCATCGGGTAAAGCGGAAAGCCTTTCATCTTTTACAGATAAGGTTACCTTAGCGCCCAGAGGAATAATCATGCTGTGTTTGCCACTTTTTATTTTTGCTACGTAACGGTTGTCAATGTTTTCTTCAGTGAATGGAAATTTCGGCCTAAGTTGACCCTCCAGAATCGGAGCGAAAGTCAGATGTTTTTAGTTAAAAAATTATTGTCATGAAGAAGTACGTCTTTTTTGTTTTCGTCTTTATTTTTTCTGTTGTTTACGGATTTGCACAACCCATTTCGTTGCATCCGGAAAACCCGCATTACTTTATGTGGAAGGGCAAGCCAACGATTTTAGTTACTTCGGCGGAACATTATGGTGCGGTGCTGAACGCCGATTTTGATTTCCGCAAGTACCTGCAAACTATGCACGATGAGGGGATGAACTACACCCGCATCTTCATGGGGTCGTATGTGGAAATTCCGGGCAGTTTTAACATAGAAAAAAATGTATTGGCGCCTGCTGTCGGCAGTTTCCTCACGCCATGGCTTAGGGTGGGGGAGACGGGCTTGTACAAAGGCGAAAAAAAGGTGGACCTCGACCAATGGAACCCGGAATATTTCGAGCGTTTGCGCGATTTCGTTTCGTTGGCCGAGGAATTGGATGTTGTGGTGGAAGTCACCCTTTTCTGCTCCACCTACCGCGACGAGAGTTGGCAGCGCCACCCTTTTAACCCGGGAAACAATGTGAACGGCCTTCCGGAGGATTTGTCGCGCAAAAAATCGAATACCCCCGACAATGGAAAGTTAATGGGCTACCAGAAAAAGATGACCGAAAAAATCGTGACCGAACTAAACGCCTTCGACAATATCTTTTACGAAATACAAAACGAACCCTGGGCTGACGATCCGCAAGAGGGGATGCGCACTTTGCGCACGTTTACCCCGGACCCGGGCAAGGGAAACTGGTATAAATTTGCCGAAATGGCTTCGGATGCTTCGTTGGAATGGCAGCGCGAAATCGCAAACACTGTGGTGGAGACGGAACGTTTGCTGCCCAAAAAACACCTTATTGCGCAAAATTTCAGCAACTTTAAAAGCTCCCTGGCGAAGGTGGACCCAAATATCGCTATCCTGAATTTTCACTATGTATGGCCAGAAGCGGTTTGGATGAATTACGCCTGGATGCGCCCGGTGGGTTTCGACGAGTCCGGTTTCGACGGCAATTCCGATGCTACCTATTTGCGGCAAGCCTGGCAGTTTATGTTGGCCGGAGGCGCTATTTTCAACAACCTCGACTATTCGTTCTACGTGGGCAAAGAAGACGGCACCGGCGAAAACAATGCACCAGGCGGGGGCAGTACCGTGCTTCGGAAACAGCTTGCTTTTTTGCGCAGCTTCGTGGAATCGTTCGACTTTGTGCGCATGCAACCCGATTTTCAAACGGTTTACCACGCCCCCGGCATGGAAGCCATTGTCCTTTCGGAACCGGGAAAGCAATATGCCATTGTTTTCACCGGCACCGCCACAAAATGGGCGAAACTCGATTTGCCCAAAGGCAGGTACAACTTTGAATTTGTTTCGCCCTACACGGGCAAAACATTGAAAAAAGGGTTTTTCACGCACAAAAAAAGCGGTATAAAAGTGCTCGATTTACCGAGCTTTGGCGAAATGGTTGCACTAAAAATTTCGAAAAAATAAAAGCAACTTTGGCGTCCATTCCAAAGCTGCTTTGTTTTTTTCTGAAAATACAACAACTTAATTGTTATACTTTATTAAATTTTACTTAACCGGGTTTGTTAAGACAAAGGTAACCCTTAAGTTGTTGCCTGCAATAATTATAAGTCTGTATTGTCCGAGACAAATTGCTGATTTTTTACTTCAAAAATGCTGATGCCCTGTTTTAATCCATCAATTTCATTTGCAGATAGGCATATATCTGGGCATACATTTGAGCCCGTTGTTCGTTGGTGGAGGCTCCGGCATGGCCGCCTTCCGTATTCTCGAAATAATATACCTTGTAGCCCAGGCTATCCATTTTAGCCACAGCTTTGCGGGCGTGGCCGGGATGAACACGGTCGTCGCGGGTGGAGGTGGTAAAGAACACTTCGGGGTAATTTTTATCTTTTTGAATGTTTTGGTAAGGCGAATATTTGCTGATGTAGGCCCATTCTTCGGGGATGTCGGGGTTGCCATATTCGGCCATCCAACTGGCACCTGCCAACAGTTTGTTGTAGCGTTTCATGTCGAGTAGCGGAACTGCGCAAACCACGGCGTTGTACAAATCAGGCCGCTGGGTATAGGCTACGCCAACCAAAAGTCCGCCGTTGCTCCCGCCAAATATCCCTAATTTTTTCGGTGAAGTGATTTTCTCAGCTATTAAGCTTTCTGCCACCGCGTGGAAATCGTCGTAAACCCGTTGGCGGTTTTCTTTCAATCCGGCTTGATGCCATTTTGGGCCAAACTCGCCGCCGCCGCGCAGGTTTGCCAGCACATACACACCTCCATTTTCTAACCAGGCGGTGCCGTTCACTGCGTTATAGCCCGGTAACATCGGAATTTCAAAACCGCCATAGGCATACAAAAGCGTGGGGTTGGAACCGTCGTATTTCATGTTTTTTGCGCCCACCACAAAGTAGGGGATTTTAGTACCATCCTTCGAAATGGCTTCAAACTGTTGCACCTGGTAGTTGTCGGTGGGGAAGAACGAATGCAGCGATTTCACTTTTTTCACTTCTCCCGCTTTAGCATCGCTGTAGAAAAGGGTAGATGGCTCCAGAAAGTTGGTGAAATAGAAGAAAAACTTGTCACTGTTTTCGTCGGCAGAGCCCAATGATATACTTCCAAGATTAGGGGCATCCATTTTTGTTTTCTCCCATTTCCCGCTCCAGCGGTAGGCGTACAACTCGCCTTTCACATTGTTCAACATGTTCACCAACAGCACATTTTTGGTGGCAGAAATGCCCGAAACACTCGAACGTTCGTCGGGGGCAACTACCAAGGTGAAATTATTTTTACCGGCAACCAGGTCATCGTAGCCGATGCTCACCACCGAACCTTGGGCAAATGTTCCGTTTTCTGTTTTCATGTCCGATTTCAACTGACAAAGCACCATCATCTTGAATATTCCCGAAAGTTCAATATCGTCCGGCAACTTGAGTTCTATCAGTTTACCGTTTTCCACAACGTAATATGTTCCGGTGTAAAACGACGTGCGGCGCGAGATGATTTGATATGTTTTTTCCGGTGTTGGATAGGTGCTTCCCCAAATGCCCATGTCATCTTTTTCGCCGCTGAAAAGCAGGGTGGCATCTTTCAACTGTGTGCCGCGTTTCCATGCTTTTACCTGCATGGGGTAGCCCGAAGTGGTCACGCCGTCGCCAAAATCCGTGGCAACCATCAGGGTGTTTTTGTCGATCCAGCTTACGCCACCTTTGGCTTCGGGCAGTTCAAATCCTCCGTCAACGAATGACTCGGTTTCCACATCAAATTCCCGGGTTACCACCGCATCGCCACCGCCTTTGGAGAGGCTCACCATAAAGCGGTTATATTTGGGGTACAATCCCGTGGCACCTTTGAAAACCCATTTAATGTTGTCGCGTTCCGCAAGTTTGTCCACATCAATCAGGGTTTCCCAAGCCGGGTTTCCGCTCAAATAGCTTTTCAACGATGTATGCCTCCATACTCCGCGCGGGTTTTGTTCGTCTTGCCAGAAGTTGAAAACGAAATCGCCGTATATGCCCGGATCGGCAATGCGATCGGTAGAGTTATATATTTCGAGATTTTTCTCGTAAATTGCGCGATAGTTTTTTTGATTTTGAAGAACGTCGAGCGTTTTTTTGTTCCAGTCTTCAACCCATTCTAAGGCTTTTGGGTTCTCAACTTCTTCTAACCAAATAAACGGGTCTTCTTGTGCGCTGCTTGTTTTAACCATAGCTGTGAGGATAATGAATACAAAGAATATTTTTTTCATTTCGATACTTTTTTTTGGTGACTGCAAAATACGAAACTATTTTTTGATGCTGTTGCGACGAATGGGAAGTGTAAGCTATTATTACCGAAAGTTTAAAAAATGGGTGCATTGTTAAAATTTTAGGCCAACAAAGAAATCCTTAAAAATGTGACTGCACAAACAAAGCTCGACCTGTTTTCCAACTATTTTCACAAACCGCAAAACATAGATGTGGACTGGAGTGTGTTCATCAATATGAAGGTGAACGAATACCTTCTGGTCAATCTGGTCACTTAGTTTATTTAAGACGACGATATCCGGATCGATGGTAAGCGAAGGATTCAGTTCATGGAAATGTTCGAGGTTGGGCTTTCGGTGAAGTTTTAATCCTATTTATTAGTCATGCTATGGCTCAAAAGGTCATGCTAAGGTTCTAAGCCATAGTATGACCTTTTTTTGATTTTAGTCATACTATGACGGGAAGTCATAGCATGACTTTCGCTTTGTTTTCAAGTAATTATGGAAGAAGAACGGATTATCACGTTATTAATTTAAACAGAATGCACCCATACAGCTTACGCCTGAAAAAGTGATTCGAGTAAATCGCGGGTTTCCGCATTGTATATGCCATCGATTGTCAGGTTGGGTTTTCGTGTTTGCAGTTCTTTTATACCTGCTTCGGTTTTCTTTCCGAAATCACCATCGGATGTGCCAACATTGATTCCCAGGAGTTTCAGTGCGTTTTGGAGGGCAATCACATTCTGTCCGGCACTTCCTTTTTGTAAGACCGGTTCGGGTATCGTCAGTTTTTTGGCGTTGGAAAGCCGCTGGAAAGCAAGCACTGTATCCATACGGTAGGCCGAAACAGAAACCCGGTTCCCCTGGTTCCCGCCAAGGCAATACACTCGCTTTTTATCAACGGAAACGCCGAGGAAAATCCCCACGTGGCCTTTCCACGACTGCGGGCTTTCGCGCCAAAATACCACGATATCGCCCGGTTCGGGGACGGTTACCCTTGTGCCTACGTTCAGCCAGGAGCGCGCGTTGGCTTTGCCGGAATATTGCAATCCCGATTTCATGGCCACCCAATTCACAAAGGTGCTGCACCAGGCCACTTCGTCGGTGGTCACCCCGGCAATTTGGGTTTCCTTGGCATATTTCAAAATTTCGGGATTATGTTTTTCGCCCACTATTTCTTCCGTCCCCAGTTCGTTAAAAGCGATTTTTAAAAGCTGTTCCATGTTGTAATTTGTTAAGTTTTTCTTCTTGTTGAATAATTTTGAATCGTCAAGTTACGGAATCTGAGGTTCACACACAAGGGGACGGGTAGCCGGTTAATCCCGGTTTGTTACAATAAATGATCGGCCTGGGGATTTACTTTAAAATAAATTCAAAAACGTAAAGCTTGTCAGTTCGGGAATTTGTGAACTAACAAAAACTAAATTAACTTTACTCCCAAACAAATATGAATATTAAAGCATTAACTACAGCGTCATACGTGTTTGTGAACACTTGGGAGGTATGAAAACTAAAAATATTCAGCATGCAAGAATTTTTCCTGTCCGCTTCGTTAAAATAAATTTTTCCGGTGGTGGCGTTTTTCAAAGCAAAGTAAAAATGTATAGCAATTCATTACGGTATATTGGTGTGTTGGCCTTACTTTTTTGTACAATCGGTGGAGTGGCGCAGCAAATGGAGGAAATAAATCAGCCAAAGGTTGCACTGGTTTTAAGCGGGGGCGGAGCCAAAGGCTTTGCACACATCGGTGTGCTCAAAATCCTGGAGCAGGAAAAAATCCCGGTTGATATTATTGTTGGTACCAGCATGGGAGGCCTGGTAGGAGGTATTTATTCCATGGGGTACGAAGCTGCCGAAATAGAAAGTCTCGTGCAATCGCTCAATTGGGAAAATACAATCAAGGACGATGTGCCGCGACTCTCCCTGTCGAAAAATATACAAGCATTAAGCCAGCGTTACTTCCTTTCGTTGCCTATTTCAGAAGATAAAAAGATTATGCTTCCTCAGGGTGTGATGAAGGGTCAGAATGTTATAAATATATTTTGTGGCTTAGCCGGTGAAGTACCTGTTGATGCCGATTTCTCTAAGTTGCCGATTTCATTTGCCTGCATTGCTGCCGACCTCGAAACCGGAGAAGAAGTGGTACTGAACAAGGGGTTCCTGCCTTCAGCAATGTATTCGAGCATGGCTATCCCCTTTGCCTTTAGGCCTTCATCGAGAAACGGGCGACTGCTGGTAGATGGTGGAATAGTTAATAATTTTCCGGCGGATGTGGCCAAAGAAATGGGCGCGGATATTATCATCGGCGTAGATATACGGGATGATGATTATACCAAGGAGGACTTAAAATCGATGAGCAATATCCTCAATCAGCTAATCGGTTTTTTCGACAAGGAAAAAAGCATAGCCAACAAAAGTTTATGCGACCTCATTATACGACCTGATATTGCAGGTTATTCCGTTTCCAGTTTTACTGAACAGGCCGTTGATTCATTAATATTGCGCGGTGAAAGAGCGGCAATGGAGGTTGTGGATCGCTTGAATGAAATAAAATCAGAATATGGTTTGCAACCACGTCCATTAGTAAAAAAGTTCGTAAAACCCGAACATTGGCACATCACTGAAATAAAATTTAAGGGGCGGTATCATTTAAATAACGACTTCCTCGAAAAAACTTTCGGGCTCGAAATACCCGGCGACTATTCTCCGGAAGATATTAAAGCCGGTATTGACCGGATGTACGGCCTGGGTGGCTTTGAACAAATATATTATTATCTCGAAAGTAGTGAAGGGGCCTCAACACTCCACCTGAACATAGAAGCCGAAAAGAATTTTACGCAAAATATTGGTTTTAAGGTAAACACTACCGATGCCGCTGCCATTCTTCTCAACATAACTCGCCGGGATTATAAAAACATCATCGGTTTGATTTCTGTTAGTTCCGAGCTATCGGTAAACCCCGGGGCGGATATTACGCTTGAAACCAACAAAACCGGTTTTCCTACTGTCGGATTAAAAGTGAAGGCAAAACAACAGAATATCAATGTATATGCTAAGGGGAATAAATTATACAAGTCGAGCCTCTTTTATGCTTCCGGTGGATTCTATTTTTACCAGCCCTTGCTGAAAAGTTCCATTTTTGGAGTAGGTTTTCAGGAAGAATATTTTAACGGCGATGTGTTTAGCAGAAGTGGCAGCTCGCAATTGGAAACCGATAAAGTTGACATGTTTCTTTTCAATGCCTACACCTATCTTTCGTTTGATAACATGGATGATTTCTATTTCCCTCAAAAAGGAATAACCATGATAACCAAGTTTTCACTCCTTGACAATTTCTGGCAAGATAAGGAGGTTTGCCCGGTACTGTCCTATAAAATGCAGAATGTAGTTCCGCTCGGGCTCAAAACGGTATTGCTTTTCGATATTTATGGGCGGGGTTTGTTCAACACCCGTTATCCTCAGTTTAAATCTACAATGGTTGGTGGTGAACTTTACTCACAATATTTCGACTATCATCTGCCGTTTGTTGGGTTGCGAGCTGTAAATATTACCGATTCATATACTTATACAAGTTCAATAGGGTTTCGGTTGAATGTGGCCAAATCGCAATATGCCACAGTTTTGGTAAACGGAATTTGGCAAGGCAGCGATATGCTGTTCCGGAATGGAATGAAAGCTACGTATGGCGGAGGAATCCGATACTCGATAAAAACCATGCTCGGCCCCTTAGATGCAACTTTAGGGTACTCCGGCATGGCCGATAAACCTACGTTTTCGGCCAACTTTGGATTTTGGTTTTAATCTTTAAGGAAAAAAAAGGAAAAAACCCGAAAAGCTATGTGGATTGAGTATATAACAGTTACTACAATGATTAAATCACTAATACAAAATGTGGAAATTAACTGAAAATTTTGTACTATGATGCAGTGATGGAACATAGAATCAAAAAATGTATGCAATACTTATTAAGTGTAGTATTTGTCCTTTTTTTTCTTACACCTGCTTCGGCTAAGCCAAAAGGTCGGGTAGCGAAATATAAAATATACATGTTAGGTGCAAATGTTGGTGAGTTTACGGTTGTTCAAACAAATAATAACGGAAATATTTACATCGAAGCCATAACTGATGTGAAAGTAAATCTTCTTTTTTCATATCGTATAAAATATGTTCAGAACACAGTTTACAATCAGGGTATTCTGCAAAGTTCGCATGTGGAAACCTATAAAAACGGGAAACTAAATTCAAATATGTGGTTGAGAAAGGAAAAGGATTCCTATCTGCTTATTAATGATGGAGATACAACAATTATCAACGATCCGATTACGTACAGCGGAAGCCTGCTTTATTTTAATGAGCCCACAGGAATTAATAGAATATACAATGAAAGGGGTATTGAAATGAGACAGATAAACGCTGTGAGCAAGCATGTGTATATCATAAAAGATGAGAAAGACAGAGAAATTAACCGATACCATTATGAGGACGGAATTTTACAATATGCAAAAATGAAACATGTGCTGGGAAGCATAGAATTAAAACGGGTAACGATAAACGAATGATTGAATTTTCGGAAAAACAAAACAGCTATTCTCCAGATTTCAAAAGAAATTAAATCAGCCTGATGGGAAAAGAGGCCAACAATTGAATTACTCCACCATGGTTATCCGATTTATAGTATATCCATCTACAGTGACCCTTAAAAGATATGGTTGAGAAGAAAGGCCGAGGGTCCCGATAGAAAAAATATTTTCGCCCAGCTTGGCAGAGGCATTTACACTGCGGCTTAATTCTTTGCCTTGCATATTTAAGAGGCTTATCACAACCTCAGCACTTTTTTCCAAATAAAGCTTGATGTTTATTCGTTCACGGGCAGGATTGGGATAAATTACAAGCCTATCATTTATGTCAGCAAGGGATACAGAAGTAACATTTACAAAATTGGCGGTAACAGATTTGTCACCGTCCATAATTATTGATGTGTTTGCTTCTCCTCCTGAAATATCTCCGGACCAGGACTCAAATTTCCAGTTTTGTGCCGGATGTGCAATAACATAAACCTTGGTGCCTTTCAGAAAAAAGGTTCCGCCGGGACTTGTGGTTACGATTCCGGAACCCGTTTGATTAATGGTTAATGTATATTGGGGAGGGTTAGGATCCGAAACCTCCGCTATAACTGGATCTGTAAAACTGGTCTCCATCTCAGTATTAATTGCCTTGATCCTATACTGATACTTCCCGTACTCTTCAATCGAATTATCAGTATAAGAGACAGTATTGGCATCGAGTTCGGCAATTTGCGTGAAGTTGGCCCCATTATCAGCGGAACGTTCAAGGATGAAACCTGATTCATTATCAGAAAGATCTGTCCATGATAAACTGACTGTCTTATCATCGACAGTAAGCTCCAAATTCATTGGTCTCAATAAATGTTTAAAATCGGTTACAAGGCCGTTAAGATAGTGCTCCAGGTTCGAATAGCCATCGGCAGCAATGATCTTCCCGTCTGCCGGATCATTCTTGTTCAGGCCATTCTCATCTTCCCACTCATCCGGCATACCGTCTTTATCGGTATCCAGGGGTGCCGGGGCAGACAACAATAACGGGTAGCTCCCTACATCGGTAGGATCATTGATTATTCCGGGAAGAGAGCTGTTTGGTGCATAAGTTGCTGTTCCGGTTCGTGTTTCTTCCGAAATCCTGGAATCTACCGGATCCCTTTTTGGAAAGGAAGCACCGGCATGATCGATCACGTCATTATAGGCATCTTCGGGGCTTTGCATGGTAATTTCCTTAACTGCAAAAGGAGTAAGTGATTTAATTAGAGGAATAATTGAGTCTGGCACTTCTTCAACCCCTAACCAGTTATCTTCAGTAACGTCAGGAAATCCATTGACGAAATTGCCTGAAATATAGAAATCCCCCCATACTCCCTTTGCTTGTGCATTTGAACCATCGTCCGCACGTGGTGCTATAATTCTTTTTTTTCTGGAGCTGACAGTGCCAGGTCCGAATTTATAATAATTGTTCACGAGGTTATGCTTTCCACCTTCACCGCCGTAGGCTGAATTGTTGCCCCAGTTATAAATCACGTTGTTCCTGTAATCCACCAGCTCCAGGTCCGCGCGGTTGGTATAACGGCTACCGCAAAATCTTGGGTTTCTATTGTTATTATGTGCAAAAAGGTTATGGTGGAAACTAACCGACTGGCCTCCCCATATTCCCCCCATTCCATGGGGGCCTTGAGGATGTTTTGATTTCCAAAGGCTTTCGCTGACAATACACCATTGCATAGTCAACATCTGGTTAGCATATAGTGAGGCTACTTCATCCATGGCCCAGCTAAAACTGCAATGGTCGATTATAATGTTGGATCCTCCGCCTGTGATGGCATCATCTGCCGATCTTTTATCGATTCCCGGTCGGCTCGAAATATATCGAATAATGACATTGTCCTGACCTCCGAGGCGAAAGGGATAATTTTTTATGCAAATACCGTCCCCGGGAGCTGTCTGGCCGGCAATGGTGACGTTACCATCGCGAAGGATTAGGGAGGACTGTAGTTCTATGGTTCCCGAAACAGCAAAAACAATGGTCCGTGGGCCTGAAGCTTCCACCGCTTCCCGGAAACTTCCCGCTCCCGAATTATTGAGGTTGGTTACGATATACACTTCTCCGCCACGTCCACCGGTAGCAACTGCACCAAATCCTTTCGCGCCAGGAAAGGCGGGCACTTCAGGATCATCATAAGCCTTTATCTGTTCAAGTTCATTATTTATTGAAGCTTTTGCAACCGAAAAAGGAAAAGTCAGGAGTGCCCAAAAAGCTATTGCGCACAAAGACAAAATACAAATTCTTTTCAATACGGGAGCTGTTGATTGTGCCCACAATGTGCATTGGCATGGTGTTAAAAAGACAATTATTGAAAAGGGAGATTCTACTGATTTTATTCTGTTCATAATGAGAAGCTTATAAATTTTATTTTCTTTTAAAGGGCTTACTTCCTATTTTTTCCCTCAGCTTGTTTGACCAGGAATAGGTTTCGGGAATTCGATCTGTAAAGAATATATCGGTATCAGGTATAAGGGCAGGGATTTGCCAAACATCTGTAACCCTAAGGCAATTCAACATTTCAGTAGCCGGACCAGATCCATCAGGATTGCCCGGTACATCCTGACTGGTGGGTGGGTTTTTAAGTGCGACTGTTTCTATGTTCACATCAAGGAGTGCACTATATAGCGCAACAACGCCCAAGCCATCACGGGCTGCAATACTGATCCTCCCTGGATCGACCCCATCCAGTTTCCTTGCAAACTCAATGGCACGAAGAAGGTCATAGACTTGCATGCTTGCAATGGTCCTGCCGGTCCAGGCAGAAGCCCTGCGTATATGCCATTGAAACCCGTTTTCCCATCCAGATTGTTCAGTTCCCCTAAGGTTTACAACCGCTATGTTAAAGTTCCCGGGAATTTCTTCCCCGAAATCAACTGCTTCGCCATATTCATCCCCAGGGCTTGCGATTACTATAAGGAGAGGATTTTTTTCCTTCGGGTTCAGTTTCCATCTTACATCCATTCTTAACCGCCATCCTTCTTCAGGGACGAAGCTGTAAACATCATTTCCGAATTTATCCCTGTCCATTGAACGAAATACATGGTGTGGGACCAGATCCCCCGGCTTTTCAGGAAAAGCAGCAAAACTGTATTTCCTGAGGTAATTTACAACCCGAGCTGAATACTCGTCCAGTTGGTCCCTTGTCTCAATTTCGGGCGGGTCAGGCAGCTTAATAAACGAATCCTGTATTGTTTTCGAACGGTCGTCCTTTGGTGCCCCATCCACATATACTTCTAATTCCTCGGCAGATAAATTGGCCTCCTCACTAAAATCAGCGTCGCTGATATTTGCTGTATCCCTTTTTTCTCCCATTAATTTTTCAAGAAGAAGTGAAAAAAGCATTTTACGTGAGGCAACAGTAGAACCATGGCCCCCATGGGTTTCAACTAAAGTCACATTCTCCGGCACTTCATACAAATTGTATATTTTATGAATTCCTTCAACCATTTTTCTTACGCCTTCAATATTTGTCAACCTGTCCCTGTCGCCCTGATCAATTATCAGAACGCGGGGGACGATAAGAGCACCAATGTCCTGATAATCCCACCCAAAGGTATTTATCGGCACCATACAATCGCAGTGGTCATCAATGGTCCTGGTCAGGATTTGCTCATTCATGGTAGTTGCACCAACACTTGGAGCCGCTACCTTTACCCGTTTGTCAGCGGCAGCCAACATCCAAGTTTGAGCTCCACCACCGGAACGACCTGTTACGCCGAGGCGTTCCTTGTCAACTTCTTTCCTTGAAGCCAACAGGTCAAGTCCCCGGATACCATTCCAAACTTCCACGCCTGCGGGGGTATAGCCTCTGCTATACCAGTTGAACCAGCCCCGGGCATAGCAGCCATGATGTTCACCTTTTACTTCGCCCTGATGAACAGTTTCCACGATCAGGCATACAAAACCCAATTGGGCAAGTTTGCGTGCATAAGCCTGGTAGCCAACCTTTTGACTTTCTAAATGTCCACACAGGTAAAGTATTCCTGGCCTCGGCTTCTTTATTTTATCTGGTATATACAAATTGGCAGGCACATATAATGATGGAAGTGATTCATAATAAAGTTTTTCAATTCTGTATCCATCTTTTTGTATGACTCCCGTAACCGTGACGTTTAAAGGCGGCCTGTCTCTAAATGGAACATCTATCAAGCCCAGTGATTTCAGGTATTGTGCATACCTTTCATCTTTTGCCTTTTCCCAATCCGAAAGGCTTTCTATTTCTTTTAAAGACCTGTTGGTAATCTCATTGGCTTTCTCCATGAGATAAATACTTATGTTGTTGTGCTGATCTTTTTCGGGACTTGTGATAAAAGGAATTTCCTGCGAGAAAACATTCTGGTTGAATGCAATCAAACAGAGAAAAACTGTTGGAAAAAGTTTTTTCCAATGATAACCCGCCTGAGTTTTTAATTTCTGTTTTCTCATTGTATTTGTATTTGTACTTGTATTATTTTTAATGATTATCCATCCATTCTTTTATTTTTTGCATAAACAATTCTTCTGCCTGGACCATCCAGCTAAGGCCTTCGTGTTGGCTGGCAAAATGATAATACCGATCGGGCACGTAATTGTCAGGATACTCAATAAAGCGGGTAATGGAATATGCTTTTTTTAATTCCTCCCAGGCATTATGGAATTCTGAAAGTGTTCTATTCAAATAGGGCAAAGCTTCCCGAAGTTGATTTTTATTGTCAGTATCGCAGTTTCTTAATGGCAAAAGGATATGCGGTGCTGTAACCTGAAAGTTATTCAGGGTAGTAAACACTTCCCAGTGGTACCTGTTTTTTCTGGACTCTTTATAATTCAGGGCATTTGCTCTTTCAGGGTATTCTATAATAAGTTCCTTAGCTTCAATTATACGATCTTTATAGCGTTCAGACCATTCACCCGGGTTTTTTAGACTAGGCAAATCAATAAGCCTTTTTTCAAAATCGCTGGAGGTAAATTGCCTTACTTTTTTAGCCTCTTCAAGGGAGAGCTCATGTGAGGCGCCGTACTTCAGCCCTTCCCCATCCAGTAGTTTGATATTTTGTGGAACAGGTAATATATTAAATGGTTGCGCCATCCCGAATTCATTTTGAGAACACTATGAAGCACTTCTTGTGAAAAATAATTCTGAACCCATAGATGTATCTTCGTTATAAATAAATATTTTATATAAAGTTGAGGGGTTAAGCCCGGTTATCAATTTCGAGCTTGAATTTATATCCCCTTCCGTTAAATCAAGTTCTTGCACAACGGAGCCATCGGAGTTAAGGGTGACCTTAATACGTGTTGGAAAATCGTCAACAACTTCCCACCTTACTATGACGGATGTGCTGGTAGCATCTTTAAGACTTTGTGGTTTTAAAATGGATGGTATTTTGCCAATCCATACTTTACCAAGGTAGGCCCAACGGGAAGAAAAAACTGTATCAGGGGCGTTCGCCTTCAACCTGAAGAAATAGGTTGTCAGTTCATCAAGGTTTTCAAACATATAATTGTTTTCTATGACCTCCACTGTCCTATATGATGTCTCGAAAGAATCTTTACTGATTTCGGCAGTATAGGAGACAGCTCCTTTGATCTTGTTCCATTCCGCCTTGAACCAGGTGCCACGGCTTTCAATATCGGCACTAACCGGACGAAAAAGGCGCACCGGTTCGAGGGCTTCTTCATCAGAACAGGAGGAAGATGCTGTAAGCACAAAAAGGCTCAGCAAAATGATCGATTTCAAGCTATTTTTCATCATAACCATAATATTAAAATCCGTATCCGTTATTATCTAATTTACCAAGGCTGCTGGAAATGACAGACTGGTGTATGGGCAGCAGATATCGTACAGGAGCCTGCCCGGTATTATCCTTGTAACCAATCCATTGATTTGTTACGTATTCAGAAACTTCGCCGGTTTCATCATTATATAAGCCTGATAACCATTGTTGCACTTCATACCCGTCAGGATTGTCACCCAAGTTGGGGCTATCCTTAATTGGCGGAACGATTTCAATTTTGCCATATTGATTAAAGAAGTCCAGTTCTGCACCAATATGCCTAAAATAAATATTCTTTGGCCACAGGGCATATTCTCCAGTTCCGCTGTAAAGATCCATGGCAATTTGGCTCATAGTATTTCTTGTCCATGCTATTTTTTCACCATAAAGATTCCATCTTGCAAGATCACCTTTCCTGTAACATTCACCTCCAAATTCCCATGCCCGTTCATTTACGATAGCATTAAAGAACGATTCCTTGCTTCCGGATATGCCATCTATATATCCATTGACCTTTTCGGTCCATGCAGATCCGGGGAAAGCCCTTTGCCTGACCTGAGCAAGCGATTCCCGGGCGAGGGGGGAAGGCCCGTTGTTCAGTTCATTCTCTGTTTCTGCCAGCATGAGAAGGACATCGGCATATCGTATAATAGGCCAGTTAATTCCTGTGCCTTTCGCAGAAGTTGGCCCGGATGGGATAGGCATCCAGGTCCGGGACCATTTCCTTGTCGAGGAGTGGGCAAAATCTATAGGTTGTTCAACAAGCTTTCCATCCAGGTAGTACATGGCAAAGGAAACAGGCAGCCGGGAATCAAGAGTATCGAAAGAATACAAATAGGTTATCGGAAGGTGTACCATATTGTTGCCTGTCCCGTAGGGATGCTTACCCTCGACTACCCTTAAACCTATATTCCATGCGACATCGCCATTTCCAAGGTTGAATGGGACCTCAAATATCACATCTTTATTGGAAGTGACGATATATTCAGCCTCATTGCGAAAAACTTCAGAAAAATTATCAAGAACCCTTGGTTTGAGTTCAACCAGCTTTTTACAATATGTATTTGCAATTCGGTAATATTCAAGGTAATCGTCTTTTCTTTTCATGGTAAAATCTTCGCGAAGGGCGTAGCCACCACGGAATAGAGATAGCCTTGATATCATGGAGATTACAAAATCCCTGCTTACCCGCTCAATTCCTTCCGGAAGTTGTTCAGCCCAGTACATCTCGGGTTCAATTTCAATAAGATCATTAATTAAATGGGTGAGTATTGTATCCCTGTCCGTTCGTGGAAGATAAAATTCATCACCGGCCTTAGTAGGAGTTGTTTTAAAAGGCACATCGCCCCAGTATGTAGTAAGCCTGTGATACCAAAATGCCCGAAGGGCTAAGGATTCTCCAAGTAATTGTCTCATGGTTTTGCTTGCAGGATAAAGGCTGCTGCCCTGTATCCCTTCTATACACTCATTAGCCCTGTTTATGGCAAGATAACATAGATTCCATGTCCCCAATATTTCGGAATTGTCCGGAGTGGCCCTAAATGACCACAAATCCCTTCTCGTATTATCTGTGCCTTCATGAACGTAACCATATTCAACATCCGTGTTGCACCCAAAGTTACTCATTAGCCTGGAAGTGTAGTTGGTATTTGTAAAAGCCTGATAAATGCTTTTTACTGCTTTATATGCATCATCCTCATTGGAAAAGATATAGTCATCAGTAAAAGATGAAGGAGAATCTGTTTCGAGAAAGTCTTCACAACCCGTAAGAAGGATCATGACGACCATCGACAAAAGCATGATAGGATATTTTATAGTTGTCATATTATTCTTCATTTTTAGATTTAACATTAGAAAGTGATATTAACACCAAGGGTAAAAGACCGGCTTTTCGGATAAGCGGAGTAGTCAACCCCCGGGGTCAATTGCCTGTATGAATTTCCCTGTGTGGTGCTGACTTCCGGATCGTAACCGGTATAATTGGTCCATATCCAGGCATTGTATACCGTGAAATATATCCTGAATTGTTCTAAGGTCAGCTTTGAGATGAGGGATCGTGGAAGATAGTATCCCAAAGTGACGGTATTAAGCCGTAGGAAGGATCCATCTTCAATAGCCCCGGAATGGAAAAGTGGTTTACTCGTTCCACTCGAAAATGGCGACCAGATCTTTGCATCTTTATTTAACTCTGCCAGTTGGTCCAGTTCATACACAATTTCCCCGGTGGCTTTATCAATATACTTATACCTGTTGTCATAATTCATGCCTTCAAGCATATTTCCATAAGTGGTCCTGTAAAGCATATTGAACTGGATATTACCTGTATTATATATATCGTTACCGTATACCCAGTTAAAAAACAGGGACAAATCCCATGATTTATATCGTGAACTTAAATTAAGGCCGCCCGTGTGCTTAGGTGTGGCATTCCCAATAATCTGACGATCGTTTTCAGCAGTAATAATCCCATCTCCATCAATATCCTTTAGTTTCATCACCCCTGGTCTTACGCCAATTACCCCACCAAGTATTCCGGTTGCATCGGGAACACCTTCCTTCAAGATATACTCATTGCCTTCTGCGTTATAGGATGCGAAATCGTCTACTGTATAGAATCCATCCAGCACATAACCATACATAAGGCCAACGGTTTTTCCTACAATTAATCTGTAATCGTCACTCTCTCTCAAATCGCTGGTTGCCCAATCCGAAATGAACCGTTTTTCATTGACACCATCCAGCTTGTCAATCTTAGGTGTATTGAAGCCAATGTTAAATGAGGCTGAAAAAGTAAAATTCCTCTTTTGAATGACCCTCGCATCTATGGTGAATTCGACACCTTTATTTGAGGTTTGCCCAATATTCCGCATCTGCTTTGAATACCCGAGATAAGAGGGTACGTCTGACTCAACGAGCAGGTCTTTAGTTGTATTGTGATACAACTCGACCGAACCGGAAACCCTGTTTTTGAAACCAAAATCCAGTCCCAGGTTTCGCGTCAAGGTTGTCTCCCAGCGTAGATCAGGGTTTGACAATAAAGTTGTTGCCGGAACATAATAAGGCTGTGGCTGATTTCCAAATCCTATAGGTGTACTATCCGAAATACGATAAGTGCGTTTCCATAGGTCGTTGGGAATTCGGTTGTTTCCTGCTTCACCCGTACTTATTCTAAGCTTCAGGTTAGACAATAAATCCTGTGTTTGCATAAAACCTTCGTCCGAAATCCTCCAGGCAAAAGCTGTGGAAGGAAAGACCCCCCATCGGTTGCCCGGTGCAAACTTGCTCGATCCGTCAGCTCTTACAGTGAATGAAAATATATATCTGTTTTTTAACAAATAATTCGCTCGTCCGAAGAAGGAAGTAAGCTTTTCTTCAGGACTTATGTAGGTCGACATCTGATCATAAGTTCCAAGAGCCATATTTGCAAGTAATTTTTCGGGGTTTAGGCTTTCACTAAAATACTTGGCTCGTATATAGCTGGATTCATTGGTTTTGCCAATCATTTCCTGACCAACCATAAGGCTCAGGTTATGAGCTTCCGGCAATTTAAAATTATACGTCATTGTATTGGTCAGACGGAACTGATCGCCTTTATCTTTAGAAATGGCCCCGAGGGGTAAATTACTCCCAACATTTCGTGATGTGGAAGTAAGTGGCCCGTAATAACGCGCATTTTCGCCATAGTAGTAGTTAATCCCATATTCTCCGCGATAAATGAGGTTATCAAGGATAGACCATGACAACCCGGCATTGAGATAGAAGGTTTGATTTTCCTTTTTTCTATAATCTTGTTCCACGAGTTGTAATGGATTAATCAGGCTTTCAATGAAGGATTGATAATCATCAAATGCATCCGGATCGTTGGGATCAACTTCAAATGCATCCATTAGCCCATTAACAGGTCTGGCTTCCAGCAAATTGGCAATTCGAAGGTTGGAGCTACCTGAAGTCCCGGCTCCCAAAACACTTGTGTTTATCATTCTTGCAGAGAGATCCAACGACACCAATTCAGTAAGCTTGTGGTTCAACCTAAAGTTCAGGTTCGTCCGATCATATCCATTACCAATAAGGATCCCATCGTCCTGGTTATTGGAGAAGCTGAAGTTATAATTTGTTTTTTCCGAACCACCGGTTACACTCAGATTATGATTTTGGGAAAAGGTGGGATCACCAAGTAATTCGTCCTGCCAATCAGTCCCTCTTTGACCTTTATAAAGTTCAAGGTCCTCATATACACCAAAATTATTGGTAAAACTATTGAATGCCACATCTCCTCTTTGAACCTTTGCATATTCGTACTGGGCCAACACGTATTCATAGGGAGACAAAACTTCAAGCCTTTTTGGAAGTGTCCGTGCCTGAACATATCCATTATAAGAGACTGTTGTCTTTCCGGGCTCGGCACTTTTAGTAGTGATCAGGATAACACCATTAGCCCCGCGTGCGCCATAAATAGCCGCAGAAGAAGCATCTTTCAGTACATCTATATTTTCAATGTCATTGGGAGAGATATCATTGATATTATCAACAGGAAAACCATCAACAATAAATAATGGCGAGTTATCCTGGGTTACTGATCCGCCGCCACGGATACGAATGACTATATCCGCGTCCGGTGATCCATCCGTGGTATTAATTTGAACACCGGCCATTTTCCCGGTAAGAGCTTCAGTAACGTTGGCAACGGGTATGGCGGCCAGTTGTTCTCCTGAGATAGATGCAACGGAACCGGTGAGGTCTGCCCTCCGCATTGAGCCATATCCAATAACTACTACCTCGTCCAGCTCTTTCAGGTCAGCGTGCAATTCAATGTTGATAGTTCTTTGGTCACCTATCGTAATGCGTTGTGTAATATACCCAATATAAGAATATACGAGTACTTTAGCTTTAGGTCCGATGGAAATTTTGTAATTCCCCTGAATATCTGAAATGGTTCCGGTTGTTGTAGATTCAATAAAAATATTCACCCCTGGCAATGATTCACCGGTACTGGCATCAATGACCTGTCCTGTGACCTCGTCGGTTTGCTTTTGTTCTTTAGGGGCCTCCTTGTTAGGAACAAGTACCACGAAATTTTCCTTAATTTCCTGATAAGTCATATTGGCCTGTGCGAGGGTGGATTGAAGGATTTCTTCCATAGGCTTTTCCTTCTTAAAAACCGTTACTTTGACATCCAGTTCAGAGAGGTTTTCGTTATAAAAGAAATTAACCTGACCCTGTCTTTCAATTTCTTTTATTACATCCCTCACAGTTGCGTTCTGCATTGCTATGGAAATCGTTTTATTCTGCGATAAAACATTAGAAGCAGATAACTGCACTACCGAAATAATTAAGAAAAATAAGTTTAATTTCATAATTAGCAGCATTTTCATTAGCCCTTCTGGTATAAAAAGGGCTTTCTTTTTTACCTTAGTTTTCATATATTTGCAATAGTTAATTGTTAACTGGGTTTCTGTGGTTTTGAAATTCATTTAACTTATCTTTTGCCGGAAAATGTTAGCGCATTTTCCGGCTTTATCATTCCTGTATAGTCTTCAATTGTTCATCTACTTTAGGTTCAAATCGAGAATAATTTTGTTTTTATTGATGGTAAATTCAATCGGGGATGTAGTTGCGATAGCTCTTAATACTTCCTCAATTGAAAGTTCTTCAAGGGTCCCGGAAAACTTAAAACCTTTGATGGAATCCTGTTTAAATGTAATATCAACATTATAAAACCTCTCGAGTTTGCGGGCAATACTTTCCAGGGATTCTGACCTGATTACGAGTTTTTCCTCTTTCCATGAAATATCCTCTTCCACATTTTCAACATTCGTTATATGAAGCTGCTTTTTCAGGGATTTCAAATCAGGCTTTTTCTCGTTTTCAATTGGCTTTGAAATGCTTAGCTCAGAAAGCTCGGCAACCGTGCTTTTTTTAATGTAAGTAAGCTTTTGCCTTGGAGACAAAGTAACGGGTTCAAATAATTTTCCTTTCGCCACTTCATCAATCTTTACTTTGCCCTCAACCAAAACAGTTTCTACGGTCTGTTCATCGGGATAACACTTGACATTAAACCGGGTTCCAAGCACATTAATGCGCAACTCGTTAGCTTGCACAACAAAAGGGATTTTTGAGCGTTTTTTCACATCAAAGAAAGCCTCACCCGAAAGCGTCACTTCTCGACTTCTCTTGTCAAAATTATGTGGGTAACTGAATTTACTTCCTGAATTCAGCCATACCTTGGAACCATCAGGAAGTGTAAGGCTGGCCCTTGACCCGAGTGGCACCTCAATTTCATTGATATTTTGGGAATAATGGTTAATAGAGCGGATTCCCAGGCTGAAAAGAGAGATTAATGCGATGAGCAAAGAGATACTTGCAGCAATGGCTAAAAACTTATAGGCGGGTTTTGAAGGTTTTTTAATCTTTTCTGAGTTGGATTTTTGTCCTTCGGACATCCTAAACTTTAACCTCTCCCATGATCTCTCAGTATTTTCGTTTTCAGTGTTTGAACTTGCCCCGGCAAGCCATATTCTTTTTATAAAGAAATATCCAAGCCTGTTTTCCTTCGAGTTAGCAAGCAATGCAAGTAGTTCGTCTGCCTCGGCCATTGTGGCCGTTCCTGAAATGAACCTGAAACTAAGTATGTCGAATCTACTATCCATTAAATTAACTTCTGTATTAAAAAGACGTATTAATGCCTTGCAACCCTAAAACTGCGACAACAATTTAAGTTCAGTTTTAAAATTCCAGTATCCATCTTATAAATTTATAAAAAGAAAAAGAACAATAGCGGTAAATAATCTTTAAGATCCTCCCGAAGTTTATTTAACACTTTCGTTATATGGTATTCCACCGATTTCTCGCTTAAGTTTAACTCTTTTCCTATCTCTGCATTTTTCATATAGTCTTCCCGGCTGAGCAAGAATATTTCTCTCGACTTTTGAGGAAGTTTCTCAAGGCTTTCCTTAACAAGTTCATTTATTTCTCCAATAAACAGATTATTGATTCCTGTTTCAAAAAACATTCGATTTACAATTTGAGCTTCCTTTTGCCTTGACTTCCAAAAGGCATCATATTTCTGGTTTACCATCCGATGCCTTAAATGCTGGATACAATGGTTGTGAACGCTCCGGTAGAGGTACGATTTAAGGGAAGTGTGAATTTTAAGTGTGAATCGTCTTTCCCATAGCTTAAAGAATAAGTCCTGCACAATATCTTCCGCAACCCTGCTATCGCCGATGTAGAAATCAGCATATTGGGCAAGGTTGGAATTATATTCCCGAAAAAGCTTTTCGAATGCCTTCTCATCACTTTTTCTTAACCGCTCGATTAGCTCGCTATCGTTCAATGTGAATTATTTTCGGAAAATGAATTGTAATTTAATATTTATTGGTATAACAAATCTTAAAGTTATTGAAAACCCATCTCAAAAACAAAAATGTGCATATCTATTAAATATGCCCATGTAAAAAATACAGTTTACCGGAATTTCCGGCAAACTGTATTTTTTCTATAGCATGTCAGAATATCTTATTTGATAAACTTCAAATATCTGACTTTATTATCTGAATAGGAGGCTTTAAGTATATACATACCGTTATTTAGCATTGAAGCATCAATATTTACTGTTCTTTCATTGGAAAAGGCAGCGATATTTTTCGCCAATCTTCCGGTCAGGGTGTAGATTGAAATTTGCTCAATATTCTGGGTAATGGCCGAATTATCAATCACAATCTTTTGATTGTACGCATCGAAAAACATTTTAACTTTTTCCACATCCTTTTGGTTGATACCAACACTTGATACGGTAAAAGATATCTGGTAGCTTTGTGAAATTGAACCTTCCTGAACAATAATCATTGCAGTACCGGTACCGCTTGAAACGTCAATGACACCGCCACCCGCAACGGTTGCTCCTTCATAATCACTCTCAGCCTCAACAATAACTGCCTGAGTGTTCACAGGGAGGACCACTGAATATGTTAATTTAGAAGGATCAAAGTCAATTTGACCAGGCTCGATCATTAAGGAACTCAAACGGGCAGGGGTCCATCTTGGGTCCCCAGCGGTAAATTTCCCTGCAAAACCATTATCAATAATCCTGAAGTTCGCATCAGCGGGATCTTTCCACAGATCCGTAGTGGAACCTGAATAAGCCATCAGATCTGGGATTTGATTAGCTGAAGTATCGGCATAGCTGCTGGTATAATAACTGTTGGTAACCTGGATAGTCGGAGTCCCTGTATATACGAGGCTGGTAATAGGTCCGTCAAGTCCGGAACCGAGAATGACATTTTCGATGGTGAGTTTTCCGGGGCTTCCCTTAAAATCCAGCAGCGTGCCCAGATAACCACCAGTTAAAGCAGTTTCGTTGATGCTTAAGTTTTTTAATTCAACAGAGGTAAGTGATTCCGCAACTTTAATAAAGCTCTCAACCTGGTAAAATGTACTATTTGTAATTTTGATTTGATCTACAAAATTGCCGCTTGTCATCTGCAACACAGAATATTCTAAGATGGAATCAACAACACAATTGTCTATGATGAAAGAATTAATATTTGCACTATCAGCACCTCCTCCCCATCGGCCTCTAAAAATTCCCCTTAATGATTCAATGTGGCAATCCTGGAAGGCGAGTTTGCCAATTACGTAAGGGTTCTTATTATTAAATACATAAGCCGTAGGTGTCCCGGTAATTATCAAATCTTTGAAAACAATAGAGTCCACCTTATCGACCAAATTAGTCCAAAGATTATTTGTGATGGAAATAGTGGCTGGATCCCCTGTCCCTTCTTCACTTCTTACCCGGAATGAATTAGGTTTGTCAATTTTCATCGAGCCAAGCATATATGTTTTGCCCCTGGCAAGGATCACATCGCTGCCATTATTCAAATAGCGGATCGTGTCGTGCAATGCATAGGAAGAGTCTGCACTTTGTGTCAAATCCACAATGGTCTGGGCGTTCAATGTCAGCCCGATTGTGAAAAACGCGAATAGAAAAAGTAATTTTTTTTTCATAATTGTAATTTTTAATTATAGAAGTATATAAGACTAAGACGCCCGTCTTATCCTTATCCCTAAAATAAATCTGATTTTTATAAGGATTAATTTCCTCATTGAATTTAGTCGTTAAGCATTGTATCGGTACTTTTCGCCCTTATTTTCAAATATCTTCCCGATTTTCATTTCCATGGGTCGGTTGCGGGGAAACTAAACATGGGGCAAACTTCCATGCGATACATGGTTAATGGTGGATATAAATGAACGGGAAACTTATCTTTTACACTAGTTTTTATTTAAGTTTGGAAAAAATCAATTTGAACAATATATACATTAGACTATGAAATCTATAAAAAACAGCGTAATTCTGTTGTCTATCCTTGTTTTGCTGTGGGGATGTGCAAGCAACAACAGGGAACAAAACGAAATCATTCGCAAAGTGAAAATTGAGCCGGTGCAACAGGCCGATTCCTTAACGGTCAAAAATTATCCGGGCATAATTAAAGAAGCAAACGAGGTAAATCTGGCATTTCGCGTAGCGGGGCCAATTCAGAAAATTCTGGTAAATGAAGGTGATTATGTAAAGCAGGGACAGTTGGTGGCTCAAATGGATCCACGTGATTACGAAGTACAGTTGCAGGTTGCCCAGGCACAACATGAGCAGGTAAAAGCTGAGGCCGGACGTGTGATAGAGCTCTACACCCGTGAGAGCGTAACTGGAAACGACTACGACAAAGCCGTGTCGGGATTAAGGATGGTACGTGCGAAACTCAAAAATGCCAAGGATCAAATGAACGACACCCAGTTGCATGCGCCGGTTTCAGGCTATATTCAAAAAGTAAATTTTATAGAAAATGAATTGATTGACGCCGGAATGCCTGTTATTTCCATGATTGATGTGGGCTATTACCAGGTTGAAGTGGATATTCCGGTTTCTTTATACATTGAACGCGATGCGATAATTGCCTTCTCGGGTGTCCAGCCTACCGTTTCTGACAAAGCCTTTGATTTGCAATTGTTGAGCTATAGCAAAAAGGCCAACAACAATCAGTTGTACAAGGTGCAGCTTTTGCTTAATCCGGCTAACCAGCTCCAGCTTGCACCGGGAATGGATGTTCAGGTGAAAATCGAACTCAGAACGAACGGAGATCCGCAAACTTGTGTGCCGCTAACAGCATTATTCAACGATAGCGGCAAAACTTATGTCTGGGTATATCAGCCCAATCAAAGCGTACAAAAACGCGAGGTGGTGACTGGAAAACTTACCGGCGATGGCAGAATCCGTATCTCAAAAGGACTTCAGCCGAAAGAACAAATTGTGGTAGCCGGTGTGAACAATTTGCTTGACAACCAGCGCGTTGAACCACTTGAGGCCGTTTCTGAAACCAATGTGGGAGGGCTGCTATAATGTATTTGACTGAAGTGACATTCCGCAAAAAAGCCGTTATCTGGTTTGTCCTGTTTAGCATGGTGGCAGGTGGCATACTGGCGTTTCGTTCTATCAGCAAGCTGGAAGACCCGGAACTGGTAGTGATGATGTCGCAAATCGTGACTATTTATCCCGGCGCAACCGCCCATGAGGTGGAGATGCAGGTGAGTAACATCATTGAAGAAGAACTGAGCTCTTTGGGCGATGTAGAAACCATCCGCTCGAAATCGATGCCTAACCTGTCAATTGTGACGGTGATGCTCGAACTTACCGTACCCCAAAAAGAGATTGAACAACGCTGGGATTACCTGCGCCGCCGCATGAACGAAGTGATTCCCAAACTGCCGGAGGGCGCACAGAATCCAATGGTTTTCGATAATTTCGGCGATGTGTATGGCATGTTCTACGCCATGACCGGCGATGGCTACTCCTACAAAGAGATGAGTACGATGGCGCAATTCATCAAGCGTGAAATGCTGGCCGTTAAGGGAGTTGCCCGGGTTGAAATTTTCGGCGAACAGCAGGCTATTACCGAAATTGTTTTTAACCCTTCCAAAATGGGAGAGCTTGGGGTGTTTCCGTTTCAGGTGATTGCGGCCATGCAGGGCGAAAATATCTCAGTTTATCCCGGCGCAATGCAAACCGGCGAACAGCTGTTGAATGTTTCGGTAGATGGTAAAATTGCCAGTGCTGCCGATGTCGCCAATGTGATGGTAAAAGGTTTGGACGGCAGCCTCTTTAAAATCTCAGATATTGCTAGCATAAACGAGGTTTATACCGAACCCTCGCGCAACAATATGCAACTGAACAACAAAAATGCGCTTGCCATTTCCTTGTCGATGGAATCGGGCGAAAATATTGTTGAGGTGGGCAAGCGGGTGGAAAAACGCCTTGAAGAACTGAAACGGAATATTCCGGTAGGCTACGAATTCGATAAGGTGTTTTTTCAACCTGATTTGGTGAAAAGCGCCATCAATGGTTTTATGTGGAACCTCCTGGCGTCGGTGATTATCGTTATCGTGGTGCTGATGATTTCCATGGGTTTCCGCAGCGGCCTGATTATTGGCGCCGGACTGGCACTGACCATTCTTGCTACCTTCCCGATTTTGCTGGCTGCAGGAGGAACCTTGCAACGGATATCCCTCGGTGCTTTTATTGTGGCGATGGGAATGTTGGTTGACAATGCTATCGTGGTTATCGACGGAATTCTGATTGACCTGAAGAAAGGAGTGGAACGGAAAAAAGCACTGGTTAATCCGGCCAGCCGTACTGCCTGGCCCTTGTTAGGCGCAACTTTTATCGCTGTGGCGGCCTTTCTTCCGGTTTATCTCTCGAAGGATGCTGCAGGAACTTATGCACGCGATTTGTTCGTGGTATTGTGCATCTCGCTTTTCATCAGCTGGGCGCTGGCCATGACACAGGTTCCGCTATTTGCTGAAAAATTGCTTAAAAGCAAGAAAACAAAAAATGACAAACCGCTTTACCAAAGCTGGGGATACCGGAAACTAAGGAAAACACTTGGTCTGTTGCTTCAACACAAAACAGTATCACTTATCGTGGCTGTATTGTTGTTGGCTCTTGCTGCTTTCAATTTTCAGAACATCAAACAAACCTTTTTCCCTGATTTTAACTACAACCAGGTTTACATTGAATACCGCCTTCCTGCCGGTGCAGGTCCACAAAAGGTAAATGAAGATTTGCATCAGATAAGCGAACATTTGCTTTCGCTTGATGAGGTTAAACAGGTGGTTTCCAGTCATGGACAAACGCCTACACGTTATTGCCTGGTACGGCCAATGGGCGAGCCATCAGATAATTACGGCGAATTCATTGTGGATTTTGAAGATTATGAAACCATGGTCCGCATGAGATCGGTGTTAAGCGATTACCTGCACAACAATTTCCCGGATGCCCACACGCGTATTCGGAAATATAATCTTTCCATTAAAGCTACACACACAGTAGAGGTGGAGCTTAGCGGGCCCGACCCGGCAGTGTTGCGCGATTTAAGTGCCCGGACGCAGGAAATATTTAGGAATAATCCTTATGCCGACCCTTATACCATTGAAGACGACTGGGAACCCATGGGGCAAGCTCTGACTGCACGCTATGTGCAGCAGGCAGCCAGCAGGGCGGGAACTTCGCGCTCCGACGTGAGCAATGCCATCCTCGCTGCCACCGATGGACTGCCCCTTGGTGAATATTTTGAAGGACAAACCCGTGTAGGTATTGTAATGAAATTGAGAAACACCGACGGCTCAAGAATTCAAAACCTGGAAGACATTCCGGTCTGGAGCATGTTACCCAATCTTTCGGGAGTTGACGAGACTGCTGTGCGGGAATTGCTGATTGGAGTGAAAACTATGGATGAATTGGTGAATGAATTGGTGAGTCCCGTGCCGCTGAGTGCGGTTACGCAAGGAATAGATTTAGACTGGCAGGAGCAGGTCGTGAGGCGTGTGAACGGGCAACGGGCCGTTCAGGTACAGTGCGAACCCCTGGAAGGTCATAGTCCGGCACTGGTTCGCAAAACCATGTTGAAGGAAATTGACAATCTGCCGCTGCCCGAAGGCTACACAGCGATCTGGGTAGGTGAACAAGAGCTGCAGGGCGACGCATTGCGTAATATTTTCAGTTACCTGCCCATCTCCATTATGCTGATTATCTTTACGCTTATCCTGCTTTTCAACGACTATAGGAAACCGCTCATTGTCCTAATCTGTATCCCCATGGCTTTTATTGGCATTGTGCCGGGAATGATTCTGTCGGGGCAGCCATTTACATTTATGGCCATCATCGGCTCATTCGGTTTAATGGGCATGATTGTGAAAAATGCCATTGTATTGTTAGATGAAGCGGAAACACTGATTGCCGGAGGTACTGAAAGGTATCCAGCCCTTATCAACGCTACCATTTCGCGAACACGCCCCGTGTTGCTGGCATCGTTCACCACAATCCTCGGTATGATTCCGCTGCTCACCGACCCCATGTACGCAAGTATGGCAGTGGCAATCATTAGCGGTTTGCTTGTAGGCACAATCATCACATTGCTTTTTGTGCCGATTTTGTATGCAGCTTTTTATGGCGTGAAACGAATTGAAGAACCTGAAAACAGAATAGAAATCCTATCATGAAAAAAATAATATCCATTCTATTTTTTATTTTGCTGATTTCCTGGATGCAGGGAACTGCCCAGGAACAAATGACCTTACAACAGGCGAGGGAAATGGCACTTCAAAAAAATGAAAATCTAAAAATGGCCGGCAAACACCTGGAAAAAGCCGAAGCCCAGAAAGCAGTTGTAAAAACCATGCGTTTACCCGCGTTTTCGGCGATCGGCACAGGCATATACCAGAATAATGATTTTGAAATGGAACTGATTTTGCCTACTCAAAAGCCCAATCCGGTGACCGGCCAACTGGAACCCAACATCATGATCGATCCATCTACCGGATACCCTGTTATTGGGCCCGACGGAAACCCTGTATTCAACATGTATGCCTGGGTGCCTTTCAATATAAGTCTAAGCGGGGCTTACCTTGCAGGGATTATGTTGGAACAGCCGGTTTATACCGGAGGGAAAATTAATGCGGGCAACAAAATGGCCAATATCGGCATTGAAATGGCCGCTGAAAACATAGAATTGGAGCAGATGAATACCATCGTCGAATCGGATAATGCCTACTGGACACATATTTCGGTTTTACAAAAAGTAAAGTTGGCGCAACAAGCTGTGGATATGCTAACCGAGTTGGTTAAAAAAGCAAGCGATGCGCATGAAGTGGGAATGTCGAACCGGAACGATTTGTTGAAAGCGCAGGTAGAGCACAACAATGCGAAGCTCAATCTGCAAAAAGCTAAAAACGGACTCGAACTCAGCCGGATGAATTTATGCCGTATTACAGGGCTGCCTTTCAATACTGAAATTATGGCTGTGGATACAGCGGTTTCAGTTCAACCGCTTGCGGGACTCGCATTGGAAGATGAAACGATTAGCGGGCGACCGGAATATCAACTGCTTCAGAAAAACGTGGCTATGCAAGAACAAAATATCCGGATGGCGAGGGCCGACTTTCTGCCCACGGCAGGCGTTCAGGCAGCATACAGCCACCTTGGAGGTATAAAGTTCAGCGATACTGACTTTTCCAACACCAGCCTTAATGTGATGGCTTCCGTTAAAATCCCGCTGTTCCACTGGGGTGAGGGTGTTAGAAAAATCAATGCTGTAAAAATCGACAAGGAAATAAAAGAACTCGAACTGGAAAAGAACATACAACTTTTGCAACTCGAAGCAGAACAAGCCAGGTTGAATGTGCAACTGGCGTGGGAACGTATTCAGATGACCGAAACGGCAGTGGCACAGGCCGAAGAAAATTTACGCGTGACCCAGGACAATTATGATGTAGGCATGGAAACCATTACCGAGCTTTTAATGGCACAAACCAGTTGGCAAAAAGCTTATAGCGAGTGGATTGACTCCAAAACCGATTATAAAATGAAAGAAACGGCTTGGCTGAAAACAACGGGAAAATTGGTTTTTTCACCTGTGGACTGAAATAATTGTCATCAGACAAACTACTGACATGCTTTAATTACGCAAATACATCTCATCGGAGCGAGTCCCCCTTGGCGAAGGGGGAATTAAAGGGGGATTGATTTTATCAATTTATTGAGCAGGCGACCAAAAGGGAATTGGGTTTTGATTAATACCTGTCGTTGCAAGAGTTCACCCATCTTTTTGGGCAAAAAGAGGCAATAGCAGGTTGTTCAGAGCCACCATTCCCACGAAAGTGGGAATCTCTGTTTACTGGCACAGGATTCCCACCTGCGTGGGAATGACAAATGTTGTGACACTACCTGAAAAGTGTACTCATCCGGTTAAGCTTGGTAAGCGGAGTGGGCTTGTTGTTTTTTCCTGTCGATTAAAATTGCCGGCGATGTTAACCTTCACGTTTCCGTGCTTGAGTATCTTCAAGTAGTGATTATTTTCAACATCATTTCCGAAATCAATGTGCTGATCGACCACCTCGCCGAGCGCTTTTTGCCCATTCCCGAAAAAATCAGTCTGCGCGTAGTTTTGCATATCCTGGTGAGTTTGCTTGTTGCGGTTGCTGCCGTGTTTTATTTTTCATTGATGGTGAGGGAGGCATCCTTCTTTTCGTATCCCATCGTGCAACTGATGATGTTTTTAGGTCTGATTTTTATTTTTATCCTCATCCTCGTTTCGATTACGCTGCGCATTGTCGACAAATGGATTTATTCCGTCAGGCAATTGGAGGAGCTGAAAAACCTGAAACTGAAAAGCGACTATAATTCGCTTCAGGCCCAGTTGAACCCGCACTTTCTATTCAACAACCTGAGTGTATTGAAATCGATGATAACCTTCGACCCGGACGCCGCCATTCTTTTTACCCAGAATTTTACCGATGTTTATCGCTATGTGTTGCAAAGCAAAGACAAAACTACCGTAAAACTTTCGGACGAACTGGAGTTTATTGAGGCCTACACGGCGCTTCATAAAGAACGCATGGGGGAGGCATTTGAAGTAATAAACGAAGTGAGCGATACCGCTTCGAAAAAAGATATTCCGCCTTTGGCCCTGCAGTTGCTGGTTGAAAATGCGGTGAAACACAATATCGCTGTGAAAGAAGCACCGCTGACCATTCGCATAAAATCAAATGATGATACGCTTACGGTTTGCAATAATTTGAATTTTAAAGAGTCCGCTTTTTCGGAGAAAACAGGGTTGAACAATTTGATACAACGGTATGCATTGTTAACCGACAGAGAGGTGGAAGTGAGGACAAGAAATGAAAATTTTGAAGTGAAAATCCCTTTGTTATGAATTCGGATGTAAAAATAATCCTTGTTGAAGACGAACCCTACAACCTGCGACTGCTGGAAGGAATGATTAAAAAGCTGAGGCCGGCTTGGGAAGTGGTGAAGACCCTGGAAAGCGTAAAAAGCAGTGTTGAATGGCTGCGCAACAATCCGCACCCCGACCTTTTTTTTATGGACATTCAATTGGCCGATGGGCTGTGCTTCTCCATATTCGACCAGGTTGAAGTGAAAGGAATGGTAATTTTCACTACGGCTTTCGACAATTATGCCATTCGTGCTTTCAAGATAAACAGCATCGATTATTTGCTGAAGCCATTTAAGGAAAAAGACCTGGAAGCTGCCATTGAAAAATTTGAGAATTTCAGAACTCGTTCAACAGGAACAGAAAACAGCCGGGATTATTCTGAAATCCTGGATGCCATCCGCAAAGGCGAGAAAAAGTACCGGAAACGTTTTTTGATTTCAAAAGGCGCGGCTTTTCACATGCTTCCGGTAGAGGAAATTGCGTATCTGTTCAGCGAAAACCGGATCACAACGGCGGTAACGTTCAGCAATCAGAACCATGTGGTGGACTTTCCGCTGGAAACTTTAGAGGAACAACTTGACCCCGAAATATTTTTCCGCGCAAACCGCCAGCTGATTGTAAACATTCAGTCCATCGAAAAAATTGAAAATTACTTTAGCGGAAAACTAAAAATTCGTCTGAACCCGCCCTTCGAAGGAGAACCGATAATCAGCCGGCTGAAAGCCACTACCTTTAAAGAATGGGTAGGACGGTAGAGTAGGACTTGCCTGCGTAAAAACCAAGCCCCATTCCATGAGTCCGGGGTTTTTCCCTTTTGCCATCGAACAATAAAACTATGTTTGTTAGCAAAAGATTGTTATTTTTAGACACTGTAACCAATAAGCAATACTTGAGCAACACGCCTAAAATAACACTCCGCAATGCAAGCCATCGTGAAACACCGGTGGTTAAAGTAGAATTTGCGTACAACCCCGAACTGATTGCGGCGTTGAAAGACCGCACGGAGGCACGCTGGAGTGCCAACATGAACTGCTGGTACATACCCCGCAACCGATTTAACCTGCATGAGTTTTTTACTGCCATGAAACCGCTGGCATGGATCGACTATTCGGAAGTGAAAAATAATTCAGAACCTTCGGAGGACGCTAAACAAGCCTACCCAATAAATTTAAACCGGAATAAAAACACCATCCTCCCAAAAGGGTATCTCGAAAAGTTAGAACAAGAGCGATACAGCGAAAATACATTTAAAGTTTATACACATGTTTCGCAAAAAGACTTGCAAAAATTCAAGAACCCATTTGACGATGCTTTTTTCGATGACGGATAGATATAACTATTTTTCTCCAATATGGAGGAATATATTCACATTCAATATTAAAAGATAATAGAAGTATATTCACATATGAACTTATAACAACGTTGGCAACAACTGTAAGAAACCACCGTACATCATACAAACTAATAAGATAGAAAAGTAAAAATGGCAATATTTGAAATAGATAAAGGAAAAGCAAAACGAGTTCGATTAAGTGAATTTAAACTTGAAAAAGACCTTCAAAGACTTGTAGAAGAGAACGTTGAAACAATATTTAATTGCCGTTTTATTGCAACAGAATTTTCTACAGGGAATATTCATTCTGGACGAATTGACTCTTTAGCAATTTCCGAAGACAATAATCCAGTAATTATTGAATATAAGAAAGTTGCATCATCTGATTTAATAAATCAAAGTCTTTATTACTTGCACTGGATTAGAGACCATAAAGGAGACTTTCAGGTTGCTGTAAATAGAAAATTCGGAAAAGAAATTGAAGTTGACTGGTCAGACATCAGAGTAATTTGCCTTGCCCCTGAATATAAAAAATATGACTTGCATGCTGTTCAAGTTATGGGAGCAAATATTGAATTATGGCAGTATAAAATTTACGAAAATGGCATTTTAAGCATTGACGAGGTATATAAAAGAACAAGCAGTTCCAGTCATCAAGAAACTGAAGAATATTCAGAGAAAAATCCTATTATGGTGGAAGCTGGAAAAAAGGCTGCACTAACAAGAAAAACAGCAACCTATACACTGGAACAACATTTTGAAAATCTCGATGACAACATACTGGAATTGTTTAATGCGACAAGAGATTACATTATTTCATTGGACAGCACTATTGAAGAAACACCAAAGAAAAACTATGTGGCATATAAAACGAGCCAAAATTTTGTTTGTATGCAGACTTATAGAAAGAAAATAACTCTATATTTAAAACTCAATGCTGACGAAATTGAAATAATGCCAAAACAAGGTCGCGATGTTAAGAATATTGGACATTTTGGAACAGGTGATTTTGAAATGACAATTAAAGATTTAAAAGACCTTGAAGAAACTAAGCATTTGATTAATGAAGCGTATAAAAATATTGGTGGATAAACATGAAAATTAATTGTATTGAAATATCAATAAGTGACGAAGAACTGGGCTGCCAAGTGACATTTTCTGAGAAGAAAGATTTAGGAGAAGAAAGTGCAAATATGACGGTGCAAGAAATAATTGATTCAATTGGTAGATACTTATTAATCCAAAGGTCATATCCAGAATTTGAAGATGAAAGTGATTACATATACTTTGAAACTCATGATGAAGAATTTTCTGGTGAGTTAAGTGATTATGAAATGGTTTTATCGAGAGAACAGTTTGAACTAAAATTAATTGATGGGAAAATTGAAGTTTTAATAAATCCGACTGAAAAGGAATATTCAGAGTTAAAAAAAATATTGCCAATTTTGACAAATAAAACTGGAAAATTGATTATAAGTGACTGAAAAACAGCAGTTGCCAACACGCAATATAGCAAAAAACGGTGAAGTGCTAAATTGGAGCGGGGGTAATCCCGTTCCAAAATTATCTCAACTCGATACTGAATCGCTCGCATTCCGCTTCATGCCATATTGCAATACGTTATGGGCAAGCGTGAAAAGACAACCATTTTAAAAATATAGCATCTTATTATCAGACAGATGTAAAAATGAAAAATTGCACAATGAAAACGATTAATACACTAATAATTTGTCTTAGCTCTTTAATGTTGCTAAGCTTTTTATCTTCATGTGAAAACGAACTTGAACAAAATTATGAATCATTTTTAATCCAAGTTGATAGTATTCAGATTCCCGACAATATTACGATTAATGAATCTTTTGATATTAGATTTTATGGGACGATTGGAACCAATGGATGCTACCAATTTTCAAAATTTGAGACGGAGAAAGAAGGGAATAATATAACAATGAAAGCATGGGGCAAATTTGATAAAAACTCAAATATTTGTCCGACAGTAATGGTTTATCTTGACAATGAAAAGTTAAATTATCGCATCAAAGAAAAAGGAACTTATACAATTAAGATAAATCAACCAGACAATAATTTTTTAGTGAAACAAATCTCAGTTGAATAATAAATGAAAAACACCAGCCCATAACAAATTAGGTTTTAGGGCTCCGCCGTTTCGGTTTGCCGGCTCAATTGTGGTTTCCCATAGGTCCATCGGACTCCCTTGGAGGATGCTTCCAAGGGAATCGCTTTGCGGCTTCGGCGTAAATCTTGCCTTCCTGCCCTTTAGTTTCATTTAACTTTTGCAGTTGCCGTAAAAACTGAATGAAGTTTAGTATATTTTTGCCCTGAAAAACAACCAAAATCCTGTTTTTTTAATAAAAGATAGATTTTCAAAGATTGATTCATTATGAGAAAAATTTTATTGACCGTTCTGCCGCTGTTCGTTTTTTTTACCGCATTCGCACAACACTCAGCCTGGCCCGAACTTTCCCAAACGGAAAAACCCTGGACGCGATGGTGGTGGATGGGCAATGCCGTTGACAGTGCAAACATCAGGCGGGAGTTGCAGGAATTTGCCGCTGCCGGGATTGGCGGTGTGGAAATTACCCCGATTTATGGCGTAGTGGGCGAAGAAGAACTTTTCATCGAATACCTTTCCCCTAAATTTGCGGAGATGTTGAATTTCACCATAGCCGAAGCCAATAAATTAGGTTTGGGCGTTGACTTGCCGCCCGGAAGCGGCTGGCGCTGCGGCGGCCCCTTTGTTCCCCGCGAGAAAGGCTTGTGGAATTTACGCATTAAAAAGTTCGGGATGAAAGCCGGGGAATCGTGGAAATTACCTCCCGACCTTGAAAATGTGGCGGCCGTCTCGTTTGTTTCGGAAAATGGTACATCGAAAATCATACAGGAGGCTTCCGTCCAAAAAATGGAACAGGCAGGGACGATTTATGTCGCCCTCCGCGAAAAATCGGGCGACAAGGTGAAACGGGCTTCCGACGGCGGCAAAGGCTGGGCCATCGATACTTTCAACAAAGAAATTACCGATTGGTACCTTTCCGAATTTTGGAAAAGCCTGGGAATCGACGAAGGGAAAATCCGCTGCTTTTTTCACGATTCATTTGAATATACCGGCGATTTCACCACTCATTTCATGGATGAATTCAAAAGACGCCACGGATACGATTTAACTGCTTATTTGCACGTTTTAGCCGGGGATTGCGAAAACCAGGAAACCGTGGCACGGGTAAAATCCGATTATCGCGAAACACTTTCCGATTTGGTGTTGGAATCGTTTATTCAACCCATGACCGAATGGGCAAACGCCCACAACAGCCTCAACCGCAATCAGGCTCATGGTTCGCCCGGTAATATTTTGGATTTGTATGCCGCTTGTGATGTCCCCGAAACAGAAATTTTCAGGACGGTGGACCCGGGAACTGTCGATATTTTTGTGAACAAATTTGCATCTTCGGCAGCACATGTTACGGGCAAAAAACTGGTTTCGTCAGAGAGTTTTACCTGGCTGAACGAACATTGGACGGTCACTACTTCCGATATGCGAAGGGCTACAAACCGTCTTCTCCTGGCGGGCATCAACCACATTTTTTTTCATGGCACTTGCTACTCGCCCGAAGATGCCCAATGGCCCGGATGGTTGTTCTACGCTTCCACCCAGGTTAACAACCGAAATCCGTTGTGGGCCGAAATGCCAACGTTGTTCGGTTTCATTGGACGGGCGCAGCGGATTTTGCAAAACTCAACTCCACAAAATGATGTATTGGTGTATTGGCCCTATCACGACGTAGCTGCTGCCGAGGGTAGGATTTTTAACCACATTGGCGTGAACAAGGATGCCGGATGGTTTTGGCAGGAGCCCATTTCGGGTTTAAGCCAAAAACTTATGGACGCAGGTTTTGCTTTCGACTATGTTTCTGACCGGCAACTATTGGATTGCGAAACGGCAAATGGTGAAATTATTACTTCAGGACAGGCAAAATACAAAGCAGTGGTCGTTCCCAAAACCAAGTATATTCCCATTGAAACGATCGAGAAATTGAGGCAGTTTATCGCAAACGGCGGCAAAGTGTATTTTGATGGAGATTTGCCCGAAAGTGTTCCGGGAATGAACGAATTGGAAAAGCGGGAAAGTAGGCTCGCCGAAATCAAAAACAGTATTTCGCCCGAAAAATGGGTGGGGGATGTTCTCGGTTTATTAGAACGGGACGACATCGAAGGCGAAAAATCGCTCGCCAAAAAAGGGTTTCATTACCTAAAAATGAAAAAGGATACCGAAGATTGGTATGCCATTTTTAATACTTCAACAGAAGCCATTGACGAAGAGGTGGTTTTAAATTCTCCGGCACATTCTTTCCTTTTTTGGAATGCGATGACCGGGAAAGCCAGCAAAGCACGAAGCCATGGAAACAGCATACGCCTGCAATTGGAACCAGAAGAAATGATGTTTTTACAAGGACTTGGAGATGATAATTCCACACCCTTTGCTTTATACGAAGAGCAAGATTCGCTGGCAACAAAAATAGGTGCGCTGTGGAAATTGGAATTTAGGGAAGGCGGCCCTGTTTTTCCGGGTAACTTGCAAACCGATGTGCTTTTGTCCTGGACCGAAATGGGCGATATGGAGACCCGCCGCTTCGCCGGAACAGCACGCTATTCCACTGAATTTAACTGGGCGGGCAATTCGGATAATGCGCTTTTGGATTTGGGCGATGTACGGGATTGCGCCCACGTTAAACTCAATGGAAAAGATTATGGCGCATTGCTAGGCCCGACCTACAAAGTGCAAGTGGACAACTTGAAAAAAGGAAACAATATTTTGCAAATCGAAGTCACCAATGTTGCGGCCAACCGCATTCGCGACCTTGACATCCGTGGTGTTGAATGGCGCAAGTTTCACGACATCAACCTTGTAAATATCGACTACAAACCTTTTGATGCTTCCGGCTGGCCTGTGCGCGATGCCGGTTTGCTCGGGCCGGTAACGTTGAGGCCTTTATGACCGATTTTATCCCTGACAGGGTTTCAAACCCTGTCAGGGGTAAATCGGGATTGAACTACCTTAAAACACCGGTTCAATGCTAAAGCTAAATTCATAATCCTGTGCGGGCAACGAATATTGCGGATAAGGCCGTGCGCCCCACGAATTATCGCCGGCAACGCCCATCATTTTTAAATCGGTGCAAACAAATACTCCGTCTTTTTTAACGATGTCGTTCGTGTGGCGGAAATCGTCCATATTTTCCATGTCGAAATCTTCGATAGGGTTGTGCAAGGTCGAAAAACCAATCGTAGGTTCGCCGCTCACACGGATACCGATTCCGTTTTGGTTGCGCAGTTCAAACCAGCGCACATCGGTTTTGTAGCCGTTTTCCTGTGGCCTCACGTAATTGAAATACTGGTCGGCAACTTTGCCAGAATAGCACCCCACAAAAGCACTGTGGTTGCGGTCGATGTAGTTCTCGTGCGGGCCGCGGCCAAAATACTCCAGGTTGTCGAAATTCACGGGCAATTCCCAACGCATTCCAAAGCGCGGCAAGTCGGGCAATTTTTCGTCGCCTACTTTTAACGAGCTGGTTACTTCAATTTTCCCGTTTCCGAAAACGGTGTAAACAACCTTTTGTGCCGATTTTACTTTGTCCAACGAATAGTCTGCCGTCACTTCCACAATTCCATTTTTGGTTTGAATTGCACTCACGTTACTGGGTTTTGCTTCCCGCGAAACTTCGCGCCAAACACCCAAACGTTTCAGCATTTGGCTGCCTTTATCGTTGTCGTTGGCGGGCCTCCAGAAGTTGATTTGTGGCCCGTTTTTCAATAATTCCGTTCCGTTCACTTTATAAGAGGCAAGCCGGCCTGTTGTGTTATCGAATATTATTTTGAAATTCTCACCGGTAATAACATAGCCCGCAGGTGAATCCGACAATTCAAGTGCGGCAAATTCTTCGTCATTCTCTTTTGATCGTGTGCCGATATCGATTTTAAACTGGTCGTGCGCCACTTCAAAACCGGCTTTCCTAAAGGGCTGGTCTTTTTTCAGTTTTGCGGAAAAATCAACGAAAAATTCCGATTCATTTTTTGGGGAAACAATTGGAAGCGGCAGCACGATGATTTTGCTTTCTCCGGGTTTCAGGTTGAAGTTGTCCAAAACATGAGTGCTTTTTACTTCCCCATTTTCCGATAAAATCCAGCTAATTTCGTAATCGCTCAAATCAATAAAATCATGAAAGTTGGTGATTTTGTAGCCGTCCCCTGCTTTTTCAAACCGCACATATTGATAGGCATATTTCACCTCGTAAAGTCCGGGGTGAGGCGTATAATCTGCGGAAATCACTCCGTTGCAAACGAAATTTTCATCGCTCGGCATTCCTACGCCGTAATCGCCGCCGTATGCCCAAAATTCCGTGCCGTTTTCGTCTTTTTTTACCAGAGCCTGGTCAATCCAGTCCCAGATGTATCCTCCCTGTAGCTGGTCGTTTCCTTCTGTGTAAACCACATCCCACCAATCTACCAAATTTCCGCTGCTGTTGCCCATGGCGTGCGAATATTCGCTCGAAATCATCGTTTTCGGTTGCCGCTTGGAGGCAAATCGTTTCAGGGTTTCCACACCGGGATATTGCGGGCAATAAATATCCGTGTTGTCGCCCATGATTGCACGCTCGTAATGGACTGGCCGCGAAGGGTCGCGTTCTTTAATGGCTTTGTAAGCGGCGGTGAAATTTACACCGTCGCCGGCTTCGTTGCCCATAGACCAAACTACCACGCTCGCATAATTTTTATCGCGTTCCACCATGCGCATCATTCGGTCCACATGGGCGGCTTCCCACTCCGGTTTCTTTGCCAGAGAATGATCGCCGTAATACATCCCGTGCGATTCAATGTTCGCTTCGTCGGTAACATACAAGCCGTATTCGTCGCACAATTCATAAAATCTTTCCGTGGCAGGGTAGTGGCTGTTGCGCACCGCGTTGATGTTGAACTGTTTCATCAGCGCAATTTCTTTGATCATGGCTTCTTCACTGATTACGTGCCCGTTATATTGGTCGTGTTCGTGCCGGTTCACGCCTTTTATCAGAACGGGAACTCCGTTGATGCAGAAAAGGGTATTGATTATTTCTACTTTTCGGAATCCGATTTTGTGCGCTATGGTTTCAACGGTTTCCCCTTTTTCGTTTTTTAAGATGACCACCAACGAATAAAGGTTGGGGGTTTCGGCTGTCCATTTTTTCGGGTCAACTATTTCTTTGGAAAAGCTTAATTTCAAGTTGCTTTTCTTGTTGATTTTTGCTTCCTGCGCATCGCTTGAAACCATAGTTTTATCTTCATCGAAAAGCTGGTATTCCACCGAATAGTTCCCCGAGCGCAATTTCTCGACGTGGTTTTGCAAATCTACCTCAAGGGTAAATAGCCCATTTTTATATTCTGAATCCAAATCTGCTTTGGCAAAAAAGTCGCGCACCCGAACTTTTGGCGTCGAATAAATATAAACATCGCGTTCGATTCCGCTGATGCGCCAAAAATCCTGACATTCCAGGTACGATCCGTCGGACCAGCGATAAACTTCAGCGGCAACAATGTTTTCGCCTTGCACCAAATATTTGGTAATATCGAATTCAGCGGGCAACTTGCTGCCTTGGCTGTAACCTACCTTTTGGCCGTTCACCCAAAGATAAAATGCCGACTTCACCGCCCCGAACTGAATAAAAACTTGCCGTCCGTCCCAGTTTTTCGGAACCGTAAACGTGCGGCGGTAGGAACCTACGGGATTATAATCATGCGGAACTTTGCCGGGATTGGCGGGGTAGATATTGTCGATGAATTCAATTTCCTTCGAAACCGGTGCTTTGTAATCGGCAAATTCATATTGATGGTTCACATAAATCGGGATGCCATAGCCCCGAAGTTCCCAATTGGCGGGAACCGGAATATCGTCCCAATCCGAAACATCAAAAACGGGTTTGTAAAAGTCCATCGGGCGGTCTGCTGGTTTGCGCACCCAGTTGAATTTCCAGGTTCCGTTTAAAGTTTTGTAATACACGGATTGGGTACGCTTTTGGGTAAGTGCTTCTTCTACCGAGCGAAAAGGCATTAGCGGAACGTGCGCTGGCTCTTTGTTTTGCCCTATCATTTGTGGGTTTTCCCAGTCGGGTATCGGGTTTTGGGCTATCGAAACGGATGCGGAAAGGAGCATAAGTACGATGACAATTGCGGAAATGACTTTATTCATTACTTGTGAATTAATTTAAGAAGTTGATACAATGTTCTGATAATTATTGCAAAGATAAAAATTTCTTTTTGTTTGGAGTGGGTAGTTAAAACTGTTGGTTGCAATTGGATTTTTTTTGGAATTAGCAGAGTTCGATCGAAATATTTTTTGGAAGTCTTAAATATATCCCTACTTTCGTGTTCGTACACGGAAAATAATATTTAATAATAAATACCATTCAAAATGAAGTTAGGAAAATACAGTTTTGGCGTTGGCGACCGGTTTAACCACCAGGGCAAAGCCCAGTTGAAAGCATTGATTGAAGCCACACGCAAGGGCATTGAAGTTACTCCGGTTTGGAACAAATCGAATAGAGAACACAATATAGTTAATTCCGAGCCGGAAGGAACGCGTGCAGAAGCCGATGAAGCAGTAAAAGCGTTAACCTGGGAGGGCGCCTATTTTGTGGATGCCGATCACATTAATTTAACGAATGTTGATCGCTTTATTGCCCACTCCGATTTCTTTACCCTCGATGTGGCGATGTATATTGGAAATGCACCGAATGACGAAGATGTTGTCGCGTTTAAAGAATCGTGCAAAGCATTGGGGAATAAAGTGAACATTCCGGGAATTGCAGAGCCTATAGAAATAAATGATTCCTTGCTGGAAAAGATGGCAGGTAAATACCTTGCTGCGGTGAAAGAAGCAGGCAAAATCTACCGACACATTGAAGCGGCGAAGGGCGAAGGCAATTTTGTGACCGAAGTATCGATGGATGAGGTGGAAGAACCTCAAACTCCGGTAGAGTTGTTTTTTATACTGAAAATGATTGCCGATGAAAAAATCCCGGCACAAACCATTGCCCCAAAATTTACAGGGCGGTTTAACAAAGGGGTGGACTACGTGGGCGATGCAACTCAGTTTGCAAAAGAATTTGAACAAGATGTTTTGGTGATTGATTACGCCGTAAAAGAGTTTGGGCTTCCCGAAGATTTAAAATTAAGTGTTCACTCCGGCTCCGACAAATTCACTATTTATCCGATCATGGCGAAAATTATTGCAAAATACGACAAGGGTATTCATGTGAAAACTGCTGGTACCACCTGGCTGGAGGAAGTAATAGGACTCGCCATTTCAGGTAGCGAAGGTTTGGCAGTAGCCAAGGAAATATACATCAATGCACTGGCACGAAAAGAAGAGCTTTGTGCGCCATATGCTGATGTGATTGACATTGACGATTCGCAATTGCCGGGTGCTGAAGAGGTGCGCGGATGGAGTGGGGAGAAATATGGAAATACTTTGCGTCATATCCCCGGTCATCCGGACTACAATCCTAATTTTCGCCAATTAATTCATGTAGGTTATAAAGTTGCTGCCGAAATGGATGAAAAATACACCGGCTTGTTAGAAAAATATGCTGATGTGGTTGGCGCTTGCGTCGAAGAAAACATCTATGATCGCCACCTTAAGCGGTTGTTTGACCTATAGTTGCCGAGTACATTTTGAAACTCGATACTCATTACTCAATACTCAATACTCAATACTCAATACTCATTACTCATTACTCAATACTCAATACTCAATACTCAATACTCAATACTCAATACTTGAAACTGAATATTATGAAAGATTTCATGGACAAAGACTTCCTCCTGCAAACTGAAACGGCAAAGGAACTGTACCACAACCATGCGGCAAAAATGCCCATCTTCGATTACCACTGCCATATCAACCCAAAGCAAATTGCGGACGATGTTCAGTTTGAAAACATGACGCAGGTTTGGCTTTACGGCGATCACTATAAATGGCGCGGTATGCGCACTAACGGCGTTGACGAACGATATTGTACCGGCGACGCTTCGGATTGGGAAAAGTTCGAAAAATGGGCAGAAACGGTTCCTTACACCTTGCGCAATCCGCTGTTTCACTGGACACATCTGGAACTGAAGAAATTCTTCGGTATCGATAAAATCCTCAACCCGTCAACAGCAAAAGAAATCTGGGACGAATGCAACGCCAAATTACAAACTCCGGGCTATTCGGTACGCAACATTATTCGCATGGCCAACGTGCATACGATTTGCACCACCGACGATCCAATCGATCCCCTGGAAGATCACCGGCGCATAAAAGCCGATGGTTTTGAAGTAGCCGTACTTCCGGCATGGCGGCCCGATAAAGCAATGGCTGTTGAAAATACAGAAACCTATAATCAGTACCTCGATAAATTGGCGGGGGCCGCCCAACTCGAAATCCATTCGTTCCAAAACTTCATGGTCGCTCTGGATAACCGTCACCAGTTTTTTCACGAAAACGGATGCCGGCTTTCCGACCACGGATTGGAAACTTTTATTGCGGAAGATTACAATCAAAATGAAATCGATGATATTTTTGTAAAAATCAGGGGCGGTGCGGATTTATCGAACGAAGAAATTTTGAAATTCAAATCGTGCATGTTGTACGAATTTGGCATCATGGACCATTCGCGGGGGTGGACCCAACAATTTCATGTGGGAGCCTTGCGCAACAACAGCACGCGTTTGTTCAAGAAGTTGGGACCCGACGTAGGCCTTGATTCCATTGGCGATTTTGAAATGGCAAAGCCTATGTCGAAACTTTTGGACCGTCTGGATATGAACGATCAATTGACCAAGACTATCCTGTACAATCTAAATCCGCGCGACAACGAATTGATAGGAACAATGATTGGCAACTTTCAGGACGGCTCGGTGCCGGGCAAAATGCAATTTGGTTCGGGCTGGTGGTTTCTCGATCAAAAAGACGGAATGGAAAAGCAAATCAACGCCCTCTCCAACCTTGGGCTGCTAAGCCGTTTCGTTGGAATGTTGACCGATTCCCGTAGTTTTCTCTCCTATGTCCGTCACGAATATTTCCGCCGTACATTGTGCAACATTTTGGGCAACGATGTGGAAAATGGCGAAATTCCGCACGACATGGGACTTCTGGGGAAAATGGTGGAAAACATTTGTTTCAACAACGCAAAAGAATATTTTAAATTTTGATGAATAAATATGAACAATAAAGTTATCACTTTCGGGGAAATCATGTTGCGCCTTGCAACGCCCGATTATTTGCGTTTCTCCCAAAGCTCAATCTTAACAGCTACATTTGGCGGGGGGGAGGCCAATGTCGCGGTATCGCTTGCCAATTATGGAATCCCGGTGGATTTTGTTACCCGCCTTCCGAAAAATGATATCGCGAAGGCTTGTGTAATGGACCTTCGGAAATACGGCGTCGGAGTGGATAAAATCGTTTACGGCGGCGAACGCCTCGGTATCTATTTTTTGGAAACCGGTGCGGTCAGCCGTGGCAGCAAAGTGGTGTACGATCGTGCCAATTCAGCCATTTCGGAAATTAAACCCGGAATGATTGACTGGGACAAAGTTTTTGAAGGTGCCGACTGGTTTCATTGGACGGGAATTACTCCGGCTATTTCGCAAAGTGCCGCCGATGTTTGCCTCGAAGCCATCAAAAAAGCCAACGGGTTGGGCGTCACTGTTTCCTGCGATCTGAATTTCCGCAAAAACCTTTGGAATTATGGAAAAACAGCCGGGGAAGTTATGCCTGAACTGATTGCAGGAACGGACGTCATCCTGGGCAACGAGGAAGATGCTGAAAAAGTTCTGGGAGTAAAACCCGAAGGTGTCGATGTTACCGCTGGTCACGTTGAAGGTGCAGCCTACGAATCGGTGTCGAAACAAATTATGGCTCGTTTTCCGCGATGCAAAAAAGTGATTACCACACTTCGCGGCTCGGTGAATGCCAACCACAACTCGTGGGCGGGTGTTCTTTGGGACGGTCAAAAATTATACGAATCACCCAACTACGATATAACACATATTGTTGACCGCGTTGGTGGCGGCGATTCGTTTATGGGAGGATTGATTTACGGTTTGCTAACGTACAAGGGCGACAACCAAAAGGCTCTGAATTTTGCTGTTGCCGCTTCGTGTTTGAAACATACCGTTTACGGCGATTTCAATCAGGTGAGCATCGACGAAGTGGAAAAGCTGATGGGCGGCGACGCATCGGGCAGGGTAGCACGGTGAAAAGGCAAAAGTGGAAAGTAAAAAGGCAAAAATTGGAATAGGTTTAATTCAAAATATTATATAAAATGAAACATGATTTAGCAGAACGTCTATTTAATTTTGCTGTTCGTAATATATTGTTTTTAGGAAATTTGCCCAATGTTCCTGAATTTAACAATATTCGATATCAACTATCCAAGTCTTCAACTTCCCCCGGTGCAAACTACGAAGAAGCTCAAGCAGGTTCATCAAAAGCAGATTTTATATTCAAAACTGAAATCTCATTGAGAGAAATGCGTGAAAGTAATTATTGGCTGCGTATAATTGAGGCGACCATATCTTTCGAAAATGAAACAAAAAATGAATTAGTATATTTAAAGGATGAATCTTCTGAGTTGAAAAAGATATTAGGCAGTATTGTTGTCAATTCGAAACGAAACCTCTAAATCAACTAGCCAGGTTTTGACTTTTGACTTTTGACTTTTGACTTTTGACTTGATTATTATGGCACAATTTACAAGAATACAAGTAGCACTGAAAATGAAAGAAACGGGAATGGTTCCTGTGTTTTATCATAAAGATATAGAGGTGTGCAAACAAGTGGTGAAAGCTTGCTACGATGGCGGTGTGCGCGTGTTTGAATTCACTAACCGGGGCGATTTTGCAACCCTGGTTTTTGCTGAATTGAACAAATGGACACTCGAAAACTGCCCCGAAATGATTATGGGTGTCGGCTCGGTAATCGACGAAGGCACGGCAGCCATGTACATTGCGTTGGGCGCAAACTTTATCGTTTCTCCGCTGATTGACGAAGCAACGGCAAGAGTTTGCAACAAACGTAAAATATCGTGGAGCCCGGGTTGCGGTTCAGTTACTGAAATCGGTCGTGCGCACGAACTTGGTGCCGAAGTGGTGAAAATCTTCCCCGGCACGCAAGTGGGCGGCCCCGAATTTGTGAAAGCCGTAAGAGGCCCCATGCCTTGGACAAGCATTATGCCCACGGGAGGAGTAGCTCCCGACGAAGAAAACCTGAAAGCATGGTTCACCGCAGGGGCAACCTGTGTGGGAATGGGATCCCAATTATTTCCCAAAGAAATTTTGGCAGACGGAAATTATTCCTACATTTCGGAAAAATGTAAAGATGCGCTTCAAATCATCCGAAGATATAATCAATAATGAACCACAACCGAATGAATTACAAAAGAATAATCCTCTTTGTCATAGCCGGGCTTTTTCTGATTATGACCTCCTGTAGAGGTGTTTCCGAAAAAGCGGAATTAAAACTTGCACATGGTTTGCCTACGGACCACCCGGTGCATAAAGCAATGGAATTTATGGCTAAACGAGCCGGTGAATTGTCTGACGGTAAGCTGACGATTGAAGTCTATCCGGCGGAACAATTAGGTTCGGAGCAGCAATGTGTGGAGCTGGTGCAGATTGGTAGTTTAGCCATTACCAAAGTATCAGCGGCTGTTATGGAAAGTTTTTCCGATGCTTACAAAGTATTCGGACTTCCGTATATTTTTAGATCGAAAGAACATGTTTTTAAGGTTTTAGACGGAGAGATTGGGAAGGATTTGCTTCTTAGTACCGAAAATAAGTGGATTCGCGGATTGTGTTATTATGATGCCGGTTCGCGAAGTTTTTACACCAAAGACAAACCAATTACGCATCCCGATGATCTCGTGGGATTAAAAATCAGAGTTATGCGTAGTATTACAGCCGTGGAAATGATTCGTGCACTCGGAGGTTCCGCCACACCTATCTCCTGGGGCGAACTTTATACCGCATTGCAAAGCGGGGTAGTGGACGGAGCCGAGAATAATCCCCCGAGCCTTTACACTTCACGCCACTACGAGGTATGCAAGTATTTTTCATTGGATGAACACACCACTATTCCGGATGTGCTGGTAGTCAGCAAAACAATTTGGGACAAGCTAAGCGATAAGCAAAAAGAGTGGCTGCAACAAGCCGCAGACGAATCGGCCATTTTGGAGCGAAAACTTTGGGCTGAATCGGAAATTAAATCTCTGGAAGAAATACAGAAAGCGGGTGTGAAGATCAATTATCCCAACAAGGAACCTTTTATCGAGAAAGTTCAACCTTTATTGGAGAGTTACCGCAACAACGAAGTTATTTATTCCTACATAAAACGGATTCAAGCCGTTAAATAAACCAGATAGTATGAGCGTACGAAAAACCATTGATTCACTTTTAGAATGGGTGCTTGTTTTTTTGATGAGTGTCCTGGTATTGGATGTGCTGTGGCAGGTGGCCAGCCGGTACATCATGAATTCTCCAAGTAGCTACACCGATGAATTGGCCGGATACCTGTTAATTTGGGTTGGGATGCTTGGAGCTGCTTATGTGGCCGGAAAACGTGAGCACCTTGCCATAGACCTGCTCTTGCAACGGAGTTCCAAACAAAGAAAGTTTAAACTCGAAATGATAATTAGCGTGATTGTTATTCTTTTTGCACTGACCGTGATGGTAGTAGGAGGTTCATGGCTGGTTTACACACGATTTTTCCTGTCCGTTAAATCAGCCGCATTAGGAATGCCCTTAGGTGTTGTTTATCTGGTGCTGCCGCTTAGCGGACTGCTAATCACCTATTTTGATATTGATAATATGTATAACATGGTTAAAGCCAACCGGAAAAACTAACTATTATGGAATTTTTTGAAATTATTGTGCTTGTCGTCAGCTTTGTTATTCTTCTAATAATTGGCGTCCCCATTGCATTTAGCATCGGTATTTCCGGAATCTTAACCATGTTGGTGAGCATTGATGTTCTGCCGGCGTTAACTACCTTCTCGCACCGAATGGCTACCGGGCTCGACAGTTTTGCACTGTTGGCCATACCGTTCTTTATACTCGCAGGCAACATTATGAACAGCGGCGGCATTGCCATCCGGCTGATCGATTTTGCCCGGGTTTTAGTAGGCGGCATTCCCGGAGGGGTTGCCATCGTGAACGTAGTGGCCAACATGCTGTTTGGTGCCATTTCTGGTTCAGCGGCGGCATCTGCATCGGCCATTGGCAGCATTATGCAACCCGAAATGAAAAAAGAAGGATACCCCGAAAACTTTAGTGCTGCAGTGAACATTACATCTGCCACCACCGGATTATCGATTCCACCCAGTAATATTCTCATTGTTTATTCTCTCGCAAGCGGCGGAGTTTCAATAACTGCACTTTTCCTGGCCGGTTATCTCCCGGGTCTTTTAACGGGACTGGGCATAATCATTACCGCCGTTACCATGCTCATTTATAAGAAAAGCGGTTCGAAAGCAGCCATGAAGGCTTTGGGCATAGTATCGTTAATCGCTATTGGTTTGGTATTAATTTTTCAGGGCGTCTCATTCTCAAAAGCAACTTTTTCACCAACTGTTAACAACGTTTTACTTTATCTTGCGATTGCTGCCCTTGGAGCTTGGGCTGTTGTCAGAACCATCAATAACAAAGAGAAAGCGCTTGCCGGTACGCGAAAATTCTTGGATGCTATTCCCAGCCTGATGATGCTGGTTATCGTGATTGGTGGAATTGTGGCCGGTTTTTTCACTGCTACCGAAGCATCGGCAATTGCGGTGCTCTATTCGCTGATTTTAGCTTTCATTTACAAACAGGTTTCCGTGAAAGACCTGCCACTTATCATCCTGCGTTCTATAAAAACCACCGGTATTGTGATGTTGTTGGTTGCCACGTCTTTGGGCTTGTCGTGGATTATGGCCTACCAAAACATCCCACAAAACGTAAGCGAAGGTTTGATCTCAATCAGCAACAATCCATTTATGATATTACTCATTATAAACATGATACTCCTTGTGGTTGGCATTTTTATGGATATGACTCCGGCGGTATTGATTTTCACGCCAATTTTTCTTCCTATTGTTACGTCGATTGGCGTGGATCCAATTCACTTTGGAATTATCATGGTGCTGAACCTGAGTGTAGGCCTTTGTACTCCTCCGGTTGGTTCGGTATTGTTTATCGGTTGCAGTGTGGCCGGCCTCAGTATCGATAAAGTGCTCAAACCGCTGTTGCCCATGTTTATTGCTATGGTAATTGTTTTGCTGTTGGTTACCTATATTCCTGGTATTGCATTGTGGTTACCGAGAAGTTTAGGTTTCTAAAAAATATTTCTGCTGTTTCATCAGCTTGTTTAATAGCATAAAAAGTCGCGCAAGCGGCTTTTTTGTTTGAAAAAGTTATACAAATGAGGGTGAGAATGATATTTGTCATCTATCTTTGGGGCTGTATTAGTTCATTCACCTATAACTGTTGTAATAATGAAAAAACACAATTTTTACGCCGGGCCATCAATTTTGCCCGAATTCACAAAACAGAAGACTGCCGAGGCGGCCCTGAATTTTGCCGGAACCGGACTTTCAGTAATGGAAGTATCGCACCGGGGAAAAGAGTTCGTAGCCGTTATGGAGCAAGCCCGTGTGTTGGTAAAAGAATTGCTGAACGTTCCGGAGGGCTATTCTGTGCTATTCCTTCAGGGCGGTGCCAGTTTGCAGTTTTTAATGGCTCCCTATAATTTCATGGGCAAAAAGTCGGCTTACCTGAACACCGGAGTTTGGGCTACAAAAGCCATGAAAGAAGCAAAATATTTTGGCGAAGTAGTGGAAGTGGCATCGTCGAAAGACCAAAACTTCAACTATATACCTAAAAATTACGAGGTGCCCTCAGATGCAAGCTATCTTCACATCACCACCAATAACACGATTTTTGGTACCGAAATGTTTGAAGAGCCGAAGGTAAACGTACCGCTGATTGGCGACATGTCGTCCGATATTTTCAGCCGTCCTATCGATGTGGCAAAATACGATTTGATATATGCCGGTGCGCAGAAAAACCTTGGCCCTTCAGGTGCAACTCTAATTATCGTTAAAGATTCGGCACTCGGGAAAACCGACCGGACAATCCCGACTATCTTGAGCTACCAAACGCACATCGACAATGATTCGATGTTTAACACACCGGCCACTTTACCCGTTTTTGCCTGCTTGCAAACCCTGCTTTGGCTGAAAGAAAACGGTGGAGTAGATGCCATGGAGAAAACCAACATCGCAAAAGCAAAAGTTTTATACGATGAATTAGACAAAAATAAACTCTTTGTTCCAACCGTGGCAAAGGTGGAAGATCGCTCACGAATGAACGTAACCTTTGTTATGGCCCCGGAGTATAGCGAACTGGAAAAGGAATTCCTTGATTTCGCCACCTCAAAAGGAATGCTGGGGATTAAAGGACACCGTTCAGTAGGCGGTTTCAGGGCATCCATATACAATGCCATGCCAACAGAAAGCATTCAGGCATTTGTTGATTGCATAAAAGAATTTGAAAAGACACACTAAATTAATTAATAATAACAGAGAACGAATTCGGAAACTAATTTTACTGCACTTCGCATTTCTGACTTCGCGCTCCACTAATTTTAAAACCATGCGAAAAGTATTAATTGCCACCGAAAAACCCTTTGCTGCTGTTGCGGCAAAAAAAATCAGTAAAATCATGGAAAAAGCGGGTTATGATTTTAAAATTCTCGAAAACTACAGCTCAAAACAAGAACTCCTCGATGCGGTTGCCGATGCTGATGCGATAATTGTACGCGGCGATATTATCGACCAAACGGTGATAGACGCGGCCAAAAAGCTGAAGCTTGTTGTTCGTGCCGGAGCTGGTTACGACAATATTGATTTGGGCGTTGCTTCAGAAAATGGAATTGTGGTGATGAACACGCCGGGTCAAAACGCGAATGCAGTGGCCGAACTGGCGGTTGGAATGGCCATTTTTGGTATCCGCGAACTCTTTAGCGGCAGGCAGGGAGGGGAGTTGCGTGGCAGAACGCTGGGCTTGCATGGATTTGGTTTTGTAGCCCGAAACGTGTTCCGCATTGCCCGTGCTATGGGTATGAAAGTGATTGTTTATACCAAATACAGCAAACATGCTGCGGCTGCCATTGGTTTAAAAGTGACCACGTCGCTGGAGCAGCTCTACGAAAAAAGTGATGTGGTTTCCATTCACGTTCCTGCAAAAGGCGACCACATTGGATCGGTGAGCTACAACGTGTTGAAATACCTGAAAGACGGTAGCATTATTGTGAACACCGCTCGAAAAGAAGTGGTGAACGAACCTGATTTAGTGCGGATTATGGAAGAAAAAAAAGGAATAAAATACATCTCCGACCTTACTCCCGACTGTGAGGATATATTTGCAGAAAAGTTTGAAGGCCGCTACTTTTTCACACCAAAAAAAGCGGGAGCACAAACTGCCGAAGCCAATTTAAATGCCGGAGTTGCTGCGGCCAATCAAATTGTTGACTTTTTTGAGGCCGGAGATTGTACTTTTCAGGTGAATTGAGAGAGTGATTGAGTGAAGAAGGTTATTGTTGTTAACAGAACTTTCAAAACTATCTGCAGACTACCGGAAATATTTGAGTTCGCAACTGAATAAATAACTATTTTGCAAATTACTCATCCACTCCATCACCCAATTACCCAGTTACTCATTCATTCATTCATTCATTCATTCATTCATTCACTAATACACTCAAAATCTATCAAATGGCAATAATAAAACCATTCAAAGGGCTGCGGCCAACCAAAGACATTGTTGAAGAACTGGCTTGCTTGCCCTACGACGTTATGAACTCGGAAGAGGCGGCAAAAATGGCCGAAGGAAAACCAAAATCGCTGTTGCGCATTACCAAAGCGGAAATCGAATGCCCCGGGGTGGAGGATATTCACTCCGAAACAGTTTACAATAAAGCAGTAGAAAATTTCAAAGCCTTTCAGGAAAAGGGCTGGCTGGTGCAGGACACTGTGCCGAAATACTACATCTACGCGCAAACCATGAACGAACGGACACAATACGGCATCGTTGGTGCCGCTGCTTGTGCCGATTACGAAAATGGGATCATTAAAAAGCACGAGCTCACCCGCCCTGAAAAAGAGGACGACCGCATGGAGCTGACGCGCTATTTGAACGCCAATATCGAACCTGTTTTTTTCGCCTACCGTGCAGTTCCGGAAATCGATGCTATAGTTGAAGAGATTGTGAAGCATCCGGCTGATTACGATTTTACTGCCGAAGACGGCTTTGGTCACCATTTTTGGTCGGTAAACGAAGAGGAAAATAACCGCAAAATTGAAAAACTATTTGCTGATAAAGTCCCGTTTACGTATGTTGCCGACGGGCACCACCGGACGGCGGCTGCCGTACGCATCGGCCTGGAGCGGACGGCACAAAATCCGAAGCACACGGGAAAAGAATCCTACAACTACTTTATGGCCGTGCATTTCCCCGACAATCAATTGCAAATCATCGACTACAACCGCACCGTGACCGATCTGAACGGCTTGTTTGACGACGGATTCCTCTCGAAATTAAAAGCAGGTTTTGAAGTGGAGAAAATGGGTCCCGAAATTTTCAAACCTACAAAGTTGCACGAATTTAGTTTGTACCTTTCCGGAAACTGGTACAAGCTGAACGCAAAAAGCGAAACCTACGATGATTCCGACCCTATTGGGATTCTCGATGTTACCATTCTTTCAAAACAAGTTTTGGAACCCATTCTCGAAATTAAAGATTTGCGCACCTCAAATCGCATTGATTTTATTGGTGGGATCCGGGGCTTGGGCGAACTGAAGAAACTGGTGGATTCCGGAAAGATGAAAGCCGCTTTTGCTTTGTTCCCGGTTTCCATGCAGCAACTCATCAACATTGCCGACAGCGGAAACATTATGCCGCCAAAAACTACCTGGTTCGAGCCAAAATTGCGCTCGGGCCTGGTGATACATAAATTGGACTGAGGGTGCGGCGGTTTCTAACCGCCGAAAAGAACCGTTCCCTCCTGCGTAGTTGCATCGGAACGGTTCTGCACCCTTTAGGAATTTCCCCTAACTTCAAACGCAAAATATTTTACTATGGAGTTAGACAAAATTCGAATTATAGAAAAAGGAACAATCCAATGAGCGATTCTCAAATCATCATATACCAAACCGAAAGCGGGCAAACAAAAATTGATGTCAGGCTTGAAGATGAGACCGTTTGGCTTACCCAAAAGTCAATGGCTGAGCTATTTCAGACTACTCCTCAAAATATTACTATTCACCTGAGAAATGTTTTTGAAGAAGGTGAATTACAGGAAGATTCAACTTGTAAGGATTTCTTACAAGTTCAAAAAGAGGGCAGTCGAATGGTTGAACGCAGCCAAAAATTTTATAATCTTGACGCCATTATTTCGATTGGGTATAGAATAAAATCACATGTTGCCACAAAATTTAGGATTTGGGCCACGCAGCGCATCAGGGAATATATCGTGAAAGGTTTTGTGATGGACGATGAGCGCTTGAAAAACCCAGACCTGCCGTTTGATTATTTTGATGAATTGCTCAGAAGGATTCAAGATATCCGGACGTCTGAAAAACGTTTCTACCAAAAAATTACCGACATATACGCTACAAGTGTAGATTACGACCCAACTTTGGAATCCAGTATTCTATTTTTTAAAACCGTTCAAAATAAAATGCACTGGGCTATTGTGGGGCAAACCGCAGCCGAAATCATAAAAAGCAGGGCCGACAGCGAAAAACCTTTCATGGGTTTAACCAATTGGAGAGGCGAAAAGCCCAGAAAACAGGATGTGTCGATTGCAAAAAACTACTTGAACGAAAAAGAGTTGATGGCACTCAATAACTTAGTAGAGCAATATCTTGTGTTTGCTGAAGGTCAGGCAATGCGCAGAATACCAATGTATATGAACGATTGGATTAAAAAACTCCATGGCTTTTTATCGCTCAACGACCGCGAAATATTAAAAGACGCCGGAAGGATATCGCACGAACTGGCGATAAACTTTGCCGAAAATGAATACGACAAATATCGCTTAAAATCGATTTCAGAAAAAGATAACCAGTTGAGCGACTTTGAAAAAGCGATGAAACAAATTGAGCAAAATTCAAAAGGAAACAAATCAAAATAAGTCGTCACCCGGCTCCAAATCGGATGACGACTGTGGATTAAGCGGGTGACGACTATGGAATATACCCTGCACCCATATAAAATATTTTTTTCTAACTTCAACCCCCAAAATATTTTACTATGGAGCTCGACAAAATTTCTCTTGCCAATTTATATAAACGTAAAAAAACCGACCGCGACATCTTTCAGGAATTGATGCCTTTCAAGGTAAAAGAAGTGTTGCTCATTGCCACGCTTTACGATTCCTTTTCCATTGTTCGCGAAGGACAATTCAGCGATAAAATATTTGGAGAATACCTTCAGCTCAATCTATATGCCGCCCCGCGTTTCACCAGTGTGAATTCCAAAAAAGATGCGCTTTCGGCACTGAAAAATAAGGAGTTCGATCTTGTTATTGTTATGGCAGGAATGGACAAAACAGCTTCGATAGATACAGCCACCGAAGTGGGGAAAATGCGATCGGACATTCCGCTTCTGCTTTTGGTGAACAATAATTCCGATTTGCCCTATTTTCAGGTGGAAGGCGAAAAACACCATAACGTGGACCGGGTTTTTGTGTGGAACGGCAACTCGAATGTTTTCCTTGCCATGATAAAGTATATCGAGGATAAAAAAAATGTGGAGTTCGACACACAACTCGGAAATGTGCGGGTGATACTTTTGGTAGAAGACAGTATTCAATATTATTCGCGCTATTTACCGATGCTCTATGCTACTGTGATGACGCAAACCCAAGTGTTAGTGAAAGAAGATGCAGCAGACGAATTGCACAAAATTTTGAAAATGCGTGCACGGCCCAAAGTGTTGTTAGTGAGTAACTATGAAGATGCAATAAAAATAATCAGCAGTTATAAAAAATATATCCTTTGTGTTATTTCCGACGTGAAATTTGAGAAAAACGGCGTAGTGAACGAAGATGCCGGACTCGAATTGCTAACGTATGTGAGATCGCAATACCGCTTCCCCATTCCGTTGCTATTGCAGTCGCACGATATTTCCAACGCCAGCCGTGCAAAAAGTGTGGAAGCCGACTTCATCGATAAAAACTCTGAAAGTTTGTCGATGGACATCCTCAATTTTTTGTACCGCCGCTTAGGCTTTGGGAATTTCATCTTTAAAGGCAAGGACGGAAAACCGCTTGGCGAAGCGCACAACATCGATAAATTCCAAAAAATGTTTCGCGAAATTCCTGCCGAGGCTTTGGTATATCATGGCAGCCGAAATTCTTTTTCGACCTGGTTGATGGCACGTGGCGAAATTAATATGGCAGAGTTGCTGCGTCCGGTTCAAACCCATGATTTTGATTCGCCCGAAGATTTGCGTGCTTTCTGTCTCGATGTTTTTAAGCGCGTGCGTTTTGAACGGGTACAGGGAACTACGGTGAATTTTACCCCCAGTCTGATCCATTCAAACCAGGTTATTGTTCGCCTTGCCAAAGGCTCTTTAGGCGGGAAAGGCCGTGGAATCGCATTTTTATGTAATTTTATCGAAAATATCGACCTGAAAAGCATCATCCCGGACATTAATATCCGCATTCCTCCAACGGCTGTTTTGGGAACATTGGAATTTGAGAAATTCATTGAGATCAACAATTTATATGACGATATTTATTCCCTGAACAACTACGAATCCATCCGCTTACATTTTCTTGAATCGGAATTCGAAGAAAAAACAAAGCGCAGGCTGATGGAGTATCTAACGGAAATAAAAGAACCGCTTGCCGTGCGTTCCTCCGGTTTGTTTGAGGATTCGTTGTTGCAACCTTTCTCAGGCGTTTATGCCACTTATTTAATTCCCAACAACCATCCGGATATTAAAGTGAGGTACCGCCAACTTGAGACCGTAATCAAATTGATTTATGCCAGCATTTTTACCGAATCGGCGCAGGCCTATTTTAACGCGGTAAACTATAAAATTGAAGAAGAACGGATGGCGGTTGTTATTCAGGAAGTGGTAGGGCATGATTATAACGGGAAATATTACCCCAGCTTTTCGGGTGTGGCACAATCGTATAATTACTACCCAATTTCCTATATGGAACCGGAGGACGGGTTTTCGGTGGTAGCAGTGGGCTTGGGAATGTATGTGGTAGGCGGCGAAAATGCTTTCCGGTTTTGCCCGCAATACCCTAACATCAATCCCAGCGTTCTATCCGATCAATTGCGCAATTCGCAGCGGATGTTCTACGCCATGGACCTATCGAATATTGAACCTGATTTTGTGGGGCAGGGAGAAAATGCTGCCATTAAAAAATACAGGATAAAAGAAGCTATTCCCGATGGAACCTTGGAAAGTACCGGTTCTACTTACGACATGGAAAACGACAGCCTTACACCCGGGATACAAGAAAAGGGGCCGGTGATTATCGATTTTGCCAACATACTAAAATACCACTCCCTGCCGCTTGCAGAAACCTTGCAGGCTCTTTTGAAATTTTTCAAAGAAGCCATGGGGACACCGGTGGAGATAGAATATACCGTTGATTTGGAACCGGCAGAAAATGGACTGCCTACCTTCTATCTGCTGCAAATAAAACCGCTCATCAGAGTGGATCAACAGTTAGTAATTGACCTGCACAATGTGAACGAGGAACGGATTTTTATGTATGCCGAAAAAGGCATGGGCAACGGAAAAATCGAAACCATCCGTGATGTGTTGTATGTTGATGTGGATAATTTCGACCAACTTCGCACGAAAGAAATTGCGCAAGAGGTTATTGAATTTAACCGCGATTTCGAATCCGAAGGGAAAGAGTATATTTTAATCGGCCCCGGGCGTTGGGGGTCGCGCGATGCATTTACAGGGATACCTGTTGTTTGGACAAACATCTCGAAAGCCCGCGTCATTGTGGAAATGGGGCTGCCCGATTTTCAGGTGGATGCTTCGCTGGGCTCACATTTTTTTCACAACGTCACCTCCATGAACGTGGGGTATTTTGCAGTAGCGCATAACTCCCCGGTTTCAATTCTGAAAATGGACATCCTTAAACAACAAAAAACAATAAAAGAAACCCGCTTTGTGAAACGGGTGGAATTTGACAAACCCCTCACCATTCTGATGAACGGCAAAGACCGGAAAGCATTGATTTATTATTAAAAGAACATACGTTAATTCTTTTTTAATCTGTTTTTAAATAGTTTTCATTAACTTCGGTTTCCGATTATAAAATTTATCTTTGCCTGTTGAAAATTTCGTTTCCTTTAAAACATTGACTATTTATTTTTGAACGAGTAAATCAAAAATCTAAACCGTAACAGCAGTTACATAAAAATTATCATCTTATGGTTAACATTTTCTTAATAGTTCCAATTGCCTCCATATTGGCATTGGTTTTTGCCTGGTTTTTTTTCAAATCGATGATGAAACACTCCGAAGGTACCGACCGCATGAAAGAAATTGCACAATACGTTCGCGAAGGTGCAATGGCTTATCTGAAAAGGCAGTACAAAGTAGTAGCAATTGTGTTCGTAATCCTTTTCGTTTTGCTCACCATCATGGCTTATTTCGGGGTGCAAAACCCCTTTGTCCCCATCGCCTTTCTTACCGGTGGATTTTTCTCCGGCTTGTGTGGGTTTTTAGGGATGAAAACAGCCACTTTTGCTTCGGCACGAACCGCTCATGGCGCTTCGAAGTCGCTGAATAAAGGCTTGCAAATTGCATTTCGCAGCGGCGCAGTGATGGGATTGGTGGTGGTAGGTTTTGCATTGTTGGACATTGCGGCCTGGTACTGGTTTTTAGATTCTATCGTATTTTCTCCTGGGCACATGGCCAACGGACTGGAATTCGCCGGTTTGCATTTTGTGCACGGAAGTGCCGATTATGTTGCGAATGGCATGATTACGGATGCCGGACAGCGTGTTAAACTGGTCGAAATTACTGTAACGATGCTTACTTTCGGAATGGGAGCATCAACGCAGGCTTTGTTTGCTCGCGTGGGTGGCGGTATTTATACCAAAGCCGCTGATGTGGGCGCCGACCTTGTGGGTAAAGTGGAAGCCGGTATTCCGGAAGATGACCCGCGCAACCCCGCAACCATTGCCGACAACGTAGGCGATAACGTAGGCGACGTAGCCGGTATGGGCGCTGACCTTTACGAAAGTTACGCAGGTTCTATACTGGCAACCGCAGCATTGGGAGCTGCACTTCCTGCAATTGTTTTGTCCGACACCGGAATCGACCCCGTCAAAGCCGTAACTTCCCCCATGATTGTTGCGGCGATTGGGATTATCCTTTCCATTGTAGGTATTTTTATGGTCCGCACGAAAGAATCTGCCACTCAAAAAAACTTACTACATGCATTGTTCATCGGAACCTTTAGCAGTTCCATCCTCATCCTTTTTGCCATAGCCGGACTGGCACTTTTAGGTTGGATAACCTGGGGCGTATTTTGGGCTGTGGTCATCGGTTTGGCTGCCGGGGTAATCATCGGTCAGGCTACGGAATATTACACTTCCGATGAATATGGACCCACAAAAGGGATTGCAAAACAAGCCAATCAAGGCCCGGCGACCACCATTATCGACGGGTTGGCAGTTGGGATGTATTCTACTTGGATTCCGGTGGTAACTATCGTTCTCGGAATTATGGGTTCCTTTTGGGCCGCCGGCGGAGCCACCCACTTTGCAATGGGCGTTTATGGAATTGGCTTTGCGGCCGTTGGGATGCTTTCAACTTTGGGGATTACCCTGGCTACCGATGCTTTTGGCCCCATTGCCGACAATGCCGGTGGTAACGCCGAAATGTCGGAACTGCCGAAAGAAGTTCGCGAACGTACCGATGCTTTGGATATGTTAGGTAATACTACCGCAGCAACCGGGAAAGGTTTCGCTATTGGTTCGGCTGCGTTGACCGCGATGGCGTTAATTTCGGCCTACATGGAAGAAATCAGGTTATGGTTCGGTAAAATTGCCAAAGGAGGCGAAGGATTTGTGACCAAAGGGGAATATGTGTTTTACAACGATATTGCTCCAGCGGTTGGAGAAGGGATAAAAGCGGTCCAGATTTCAACTGCTTCGGTGAAAGAGCTAGCGGCTTCGTATGACATCACCCTGTTCAACCCGTTGTTTCTGGGAGGTTTATTCCTAGGTTCGATGATGGCCTTTGTGTTTAGCGCCATGACTATGAAAGCTGTTGGACGTGCCGCAGGCGCTATGGTTGACGAAGTTCGTCGCCAATTCCGCGAAATTAAAGGCATTTTGGAAGGCACTGCCGTTCCCGAATATGCCAAGTGTGTTGAAATTTCGACGAAAGGCGCACAAAAAGAAATGTTGTTGCCCTCGTTGGTGGCTATCATCGTTCCGGTTGTTGTGGGGGCGAGCATGGGCGTTGCAGGTGTTATCGGTTTGTTGGCCGGAGGCTTAACTTCAGGTTTCACGTTGGCGGTGTTTATGAACAATGCCGGTGGCGCATGGGACAATGCCAAGAAATACGTTGAAAAAGGGAATTATGGCGGCAAAGGCAGTGAAGCGCACAAAGCGGCCGTTGTTGGCGATACCGTTGGCGACCCGTTTAAAGATACTTCAGGACCATCTCTCAACATTCTTATCAAATTGATGACGATGGTTTCGGTGGTTATGGCCGGATTGACCGTAACCCTGAGCTTACTATAATTGATTGTTGACTCAAATTATTCCTATTTTTAATCATTGTTTCAAAATCAAATCAAATCAAATCAAATCAAATCAAAATCAATAATTATGGCAGATTTATCAACAACCTATATGGGAATCAAGCTGAAAAACCCATTAATTCTCGGAGCATGTAATTTGGTGGAAAAGCTCGACACCATAAAGGAGATTGAAGAAGCGGGGATTGGCGCCATCGTTTACCGTTCGTTGTTCGAAGAGCAAATTCAGTTAGAAAACCTTCAGTTAGACGAAGAACTTGGCGAATACGACGAGCGCAATGCCGAAATGACCAACATATTTCCAGGGTTGGAACATGCTGGGCCCAAGGAGCATTTATACCATGTGGAAAAATTGAAAAAAAGCGTAAGCGTTCCGGTAATTGCCAGTTTAAATGCCATTTACGAGCCGTCGTGGGTGGAATATGCAAAGGAACTGGAAAAAACCGGGGTGGATGGACTGGAGATTAATTTGTACGCCGTTCCGGGCTATTTCGAGGTTTCGGGCCGGTCGCTGGAAGAAAAGCAGGTTCACATCGTAAAAGCCGTAAAGAAAGCGGTAAATATTCCGGTGAGTGTCAAAATCAGTATGTTTTACAGCAATCCGCTGAATTTCATCAAAAATATCGACGAAGCGGGTGCCGATGCCTATGTGTTGTTTAACCGCTTCTTCCAGCCCGAAATCGATATTGAAAATGAAAAATATTATTACCCCTGGGAATTGAGCAGCCCGAAAGACAACATGGTGAGTTTGCGCTTCACCGGCTTGCTATATGGAAACCTCGATGGCAGTATTTGCGCCAGCCGTGGAATTTATGATGCCAACGATGTAACAAAAATGATTCTGGCCGGTGCCGATACCGTGCAGTTGGTAAGCACAATTTACCGTAATAAACCCGCTGTGGTGGCTGACATCCTTGCCAGGCTAAATCGTTGGATGGACGAAAAAGAGTACAAAAGCTTAGACGACTTCAAGGGTAAACTCTCGCGCAAAAACATGAAAGACCCATACGTCTATCAACGCGCGCAGTATGTTGACATTCTGATGAAATCGGAACCTATCTTCAACAAATATCCAATGAGGTAGGGAAAAACGGGCAATGAGAAATGAATTCCACCATTCCCTCCCGCCTACCGAATTTATTTGAACCCGGCTACAACACAAAACACCACTTCTGCCTAAGGGCGGGCGCACCTGCACTGCATCATGCCGGAAGGCGGCTTGGGCTTGGGCGTGGCATTAGGTGCACGTCCCCAACAAAAACAATTTTTTGTCATATTTATAGATTTTCAATTCCAAATCCAAAGATAAATATTTGGTTCATGTTATTCCGTTCAAATAGAATTGTGACGTTTTCCGATTGAGCCTTTTTTGGTAGGGAGTAATTCGTAAATATGCTGAGGTTGTAAGCCAGGTTCGTCACGATGTGATACATAGATTAAAGCCGTTGGGCTTTCTTTTGCAAATTTGTTCACCAAAGCAATTAGAATGGACACATTGTAATCGTCCAGGCTATGCGTAGGTTCGTCCAAAATGAGCAATGGCGGATGTTTTATCATGGCGCGGGCAATCAGTACCATGCATTGCTGGCTTTCGCTCAAGCGTGAAAAGGGGGTTGATTTGAACTCATCCAAACCAATTAGTTCCAGCCACTTTTTAGCCAGTTTTCGTTGTAAATCGCTTGGTTTCATATAGAGCCCAATGGAATCCGTTAAACCCGAAATAATCATTTCTTCGGCGCTGTGCCTGCCGTTAAATAAAACCGTCATGGCCGGGGTAACGTAACCGATTTTCTTTTTAATGTCCCAAATGCTTTCACCGCTTCCTTTTTTCTGTCCGAAAAGGGTAAGGTCTTGTCCATAGGCTTTTGGATTATCTCCGGTTATCATGGTCAGCAAGGTGGTTTTTCCTGAACCGTTCGGCCCTTTTAATTGCCAGAATTCTCCATTCCCGATGGTCCAGTTGATGTTTTTCACCACTGTTTTTTTGCCGTAATCCACCATGACGTTTTTGAATTCAATTAAGGGGTTATTTTCCTTTTTGAATTCTACCAAAGGAAGCGGGATTGGCTGTTTTAGCTTAAAGCCCGCAGATTCATCAAAGCTTTTATGGAATTCAGCAATGGTGCCGGCAAAGGTTATTTTGTCCTTTTCAACCTGGAGGGCAAAGTTGATAAACGGCAGCAAATTCTCTTTTCGTTTATACACTTGCAGGATCGGAATTTCAGCAGCAAGTTGGGTGAGGCGCTGCAATAAATCCGCTTGTGCTTGCGTGTCTAACATATCGAAAGCATTGTCGAGCACCAGAAAATCAGGCCGTGCGGCGAGCAGATATTCTAAAAGTGCTTTCTTTTGCTCGCCGCTGGAAAAGGTGCGAATGCTGCGCCGCTGTTGGTGCGAAAGGACATACTTATCATGAGCCGCCTCTTCTTTTATAAACTGTTGAAGCGTATAATTTGAAAACAGCGCACCTTGTTTACCATTCAGTTCACGGAGTTCATCGGGCACATTTCCATCCAAAAGATTCTGGACAAAAGATGAGCCCATACTCATGTCTGAATTGTGAATGGCCCAATGTTTATGTTGTTCTTTCGCCACCTTATTTTAATCCACCGAGTCGTAAACAACTACTTTTCCCCACAAATACGAATTTTCATCCACAAATTTCAGGTGGATCGGATCGATTTGGTAAGCGTCCTGATCGCTTTGACTATCGAACATGGTGAGGAAAGAAACCGAGTAGGAGTGGTCAACCACATCACGACTTTCGGTGCCTGCCGGGAAGCCGATATGGCTCAGCTTTATGGTTTTTACTTTGAGTAATTCATTCAGCGCGTTTACCAGTTGTTTTTTGTGGGCTTCGTTTTTTGGTTCTTTTAACCAGAAAAAGACGTGGTGCAATAAGGCTCCGGTTAGTTTCACTTCACCTGCTGTGGTGTTTTTCGATAGCGGCATCAAAGCGGCCAAAGCCATTCCGGCAGTCGCTTTTTTGATAAATGATCTTCTGTTTTTCATTTTATTGCTTTCCTTATTTTCACGAGTTTTTCCAACAGTTTTTCCAACAAATCTAAGCGTAACATGTTTGCACCGTCCGACTTTGCGATGGCCGGATTGGGATGCGTTTCAATAAAAATACCGTCAACGCCCACTGCTATTCCTGCGCGGGCAACTGTTTCAATCAATTCGGGCTTCCCGCCGGTAACTCCACTTGCCTGATTGGGTTGTTGTAGCGAGTGTGTAATGTCCAGAATCACCGGAACATTCATGTTTTGCATTATTGGAATCCCGCGGTAGTCGATCACTAAATCGGTATAGCCAAAAGTAGTTCCGCGTTCGGTGAGCATCACGTTTAGATTGCCGCTTTTCAAAACTTTGGTAACGGCAAACTGGATCGCTTCGGCCGAAAGGAATTGCCCTTTTTTGATGTTCACTGCCTTACCGGTTTTGGCTGCAGCCACTAATATGTCGGTCTGGCGACACAGGAAAGCCGGAATTTGCAACACATCTACAAAGCCGGCAGCCAGGGCAGCTTCTTCGACAGTGTGAATGTCGGTAACGGTTGGGATGGCAAAGGTTTCTCCCACTTTGCGCAAAATCTTCAGTGCTTTTTCGTCACCGATGCCGGTAAAGGAATCTAACCGCGAACGATTGGCTTTTCGGTACGAACCTTTAAAAATGTAGGGTATTTTTAAGCGTTCGGAAATAGCAACAATTTTTTCAGCGATTTCTAACGCCATTTGTTCGCCTTCGATGGCACATGGCCCTGCGAGTAGGAAGAAGTTTCCCGAATCAGTATTTCGCAATCGATTAATTTGTGGAATCATATTTAATTATTATCAGTGAACAAAAGTATTAATTTTCTCTGATTGGCTTTATAGCCCTTGAAATCGGGAACCTGCATATTCAGTTTATCCCGCTGATGGCGGCCTACGTAAAGGCCATCAAAATCTGCAATTATTTAATATTACTTTTTATAGATTTTAATTTGCATGTTAAGGTAACAAAAGTAATTTAGTTGTTTTATAATCGAGATATTTGTAAAATGGTATCCAATTGAATTTAAAAAAAATAGATAGTGATGCAGAGCTAATTCGACGTTTAAATAATAAGTTGCATAATGAAAAGCATTTATTATTTTTAGATGCTGAAAAAAAGGAAAGCGAACGCTAAAATTCTTATTAATGCATTTTTTTGCGTTCGTCTTTAGTTGGAATCAAAGAAATGAAAGTTTACTTTTGTCGGAATTTGTATTTTATTAACACGGTTAAACATAGTTTACAATGAAAGAAAAATATGGGTATTGGGGGAAAATTATGCTGGTGGTATTGGTGGGGTATGTGCTTGCACAGTGCAATTCAGGGACAAAAAAAGATGGGGAAGAAGCATTTTTCACGGAAGCCGACTTTGAAAAGATAGCTAAAGTCGATATCCATTGTCACTTAAACACCAAAAGACCAGCCTTTATGGAGCAGGCGATGGCCGATAATTTTCGCATACTTACCATAAATGTGGATGCCCCGGTGGGGGTAAGTATTGACGAACAGGAAGAACTGGCCCTTTTCCAACGGGAAGCCTTCCCCTCGCACGTGGCGTATTTAACCACTTTCTCCCTGCAGGGCTGGAACAGGGACGATTGGCAGGAAAAAACATTGGACCGTTTGGAAGAATCATTCAAAAACGGGGCAATTGGGGTAAAAGTATGGAAGAACATCGGCATGGTCGAAAAAGACGCAGACAGTAGCTTTATCATGATCGATGATCCGAAGTTCGATCCCATTTTTGATTACTTAGAAGAAAAAGGGATGCCTGTTTGCGGCCACCTGGGCGAGCCCCGGAATTGCTGGCTACCCTTAGAAGAGATGACGGTAAACAATGACAGGACTTATTTCAAGGATCATCCTGAATACCACATGTATCTGCATCCTGAATATCCGTCGTATGAAGAACAAATTGCTGCCCGCGACCGAATGCTTGAAAAACACCCGAACCTGATTTTTATGGGCGCTCACCTTGGAAGCCTCGAATGGAGCGTAGATGAAATGGCAAAACATTTAGACCGCTTCCCCAATTCAACGATGGATTTAGCCGCCCGGATGTGCCATATCCAGGTGCAGGCCCAGACAGATTGGGAAAAAGTCCGCAGTTTTCTCATTGAATACCAGGATCGGATAATATACGGTACCGACAGTGGCGACTATGAAGGTGCCGAAGAAGATCCTGCCAAACTGAAAGAAAAAGTACATGAAGAATGGGAAAGCGACTGGCAATTTTTAACTACGGACGACACTATGGTGTCGTGGAAAGTAGATGGCGATTTTAAAGGGCTTCAACTTCCCCGCGGGGTAGTTGAAAAAATATATTATAAAAACGCAGTAAGTGTTTTTCCCGAATTAAAAGACCTAAAAAATTAAATATGAGAAAGTTCTGGTTTATATTCTATGTGTTGTTTTTTCTTGTATTCATTTTTTCCTGTTCAACTTCAAAAAAGGATTTTGAAACGACCAAAGAGGGAAATATCTGGTTCCGTAATCCGGGAATCGAACTCCAGTTCGATCCTAACATGAACGTCGCCCTATTTTACGGTGATGACGAAACACCATTGAATGTCGTCGATAAAGGTAAACCCAGTCATTTTATTGTAGTGGATGGAAAAGAAGTGGCAGGCTTTGCCGTGAATTATGATGAGGTAAACGTTGAATCCGTAGAAACGGAATTTGGTAAAGGAAGAAAATTGTCAGTAAAAGGAGTGGCGGAACTGCAAGCCGGAAACAGGATAGAGAAAACATTGTTTGTTGAACTTTACGAAAACTATCCGGATGTAGCGCTCATCTCGGCATCTTATAAAAATATTGGGAAATCGGATGTGAAAATTGATAAATCCATATCCAATTATTTTATAATGGATGCTTCCCGGGCAAACCCCAAAAACAAACCGTATGATTTCTGGTCTTTTCAGGGAGCTTCCCTCGCCTGGGGTCTCGATTATATACTCAAAATCGAAGACGGGTTCCGGCAGGAAAACTGGATGGGCGTTCAGCCAGACACAAAAACGGGCGGAGGGGTGCCGCTGGCCGATCTTTGGAACGATGCCGCGGGCTTGGCCATTGCCCATATCGAGCCCAAACCACAACTGGTTTCATTTCCGGTTGAGGTTGCTGCGGATAAGAAAGTGAACATGTCCATTCAAAAAGAAGTAGATAAAAAACTGGCCCCCGGTAAAAGTTATCAAACATTGAAGGGGGCAGTAATTGCCCATTCTTTGGATTATTTCGATCCGCTCCGCATTTATTCCAACCTGATGGCAGATATAGGGGTGAAGCAGAAAAAGCCTTCTGAAGATGCCCACGAAGCCATCTGGTGTGGTTGGGGCTACCTCACCGATTTTTCGTTGGACGATATTTATGGAACACTCCCAAAATTAAAAGAGTTGGGAATAAAATGGGTGGTTATCGACGACCGCTGGTGGGATAAATATGGCGACTGGAACCTCAGGGATTACACCTTTCCCGGTGGTGAAAAACAGGTGAAGGCCTTTGTGGATTCACTTCATAAACAAGGATTCAGAGTGAAAATATGGTGGGCGCCAACACCCGTTCAACCCGAAGTAATCCCAACTTGGGGAGGCTCGGTTGACCCCGGAATGGCGCAGGTTGCTATCGATCATCCGGATTGGCTGATTATGGACGAAGAGGGGAACTATCCGCGCGATTGCCGCGATATGTACCAGTTTTGCCCCAGTGTACCTGAAGTGCAGGAATATATGAAGGAACTGACAACGCGTTTTATCGACGAGTGGGGTTTCGATGGGCACAAACTGGATGCGTACTATGTTGTGCCGCCATGTTACAATCCGGCGCACAATCATAAACACCCTGAAGAATCATATCAAGATCTGCCCAAACTGCTTCAGGCAATTTATGAAACTTCAAAATCAATTAAACCGAATTCGGTAACCGAGATTTGTAACTGTGGCACCACCCAGGATTTTTATCAGTCGGTTTATACCGATCAACCGGTGGTTTCCGATCCCACCAGCGTGGAACAATCCAGGCGGAGGGTGAAATCAATGAAAGCATTGTGGGGGACTGATGCCCCGGTTTACACCGACCATGTGGAACACATCAGGCTGGAAGTGGACATGAACGATAAAAGCGACACCGCCAAGGTAGGGCAGGACTTTGCCACGGCCATGGGCCCGGGGGGAGTGATTGGTACTAAATTTACCTGGCCGGCAGGTCCTGAGAATATGCAGTTGACCGGGGAACGGGAAAAACACTGGCAAAAATGGGTGAAACTCTACAACGAAAAGATGCTGAGCAAAGGCAATTATCTGAACCTTTACGATATCATTTACGACAAGCCCGAATCGCATGTCATTCAAAAAGAAAAGAATTTTTATTATGCCTTCTACGCGGATGAGTGGCAGGGGCCGGTTGAATTACGCGGGCTTGAAAATAAAGAATATAAAGTTTACGATTACGTCAATGAGATGGATATGGGAACAGTTACAGGGCCCGTAGGGAAAATCAGCCCAACATTTAAGGAACATCTGTTGATAGAATGTATTCCGGTGGATCGGTAATTAATCATTTAATTCATGAATATGAAAAAGCTGTCATTAAAATTCTTCGTTGTATTTTTTCTCCTGTTTTTAATTAATGCGGGGTTACACGCAAAAGGCAAAGACGATGGAATTGTTACCATAAAGAAAAGCGGGGATTTTGAAGTTATGGGAGACGGAAGCGCTGCTGAATGGGCAACTGCCGAATGGATAAATTTGCCACAACGGGTTACAAAGCCAGATACTTATGAGACAAAAGCAAAGGTACTCTATTCCGAAACCGGTATTTACTTTCTTTTCGATTGCGAAGACAAAAAGCTTGTTTCAACCATTACCGCCGATAATGAAGATTTGTGGCACGAAGATGTGGTTGAAGTTTTCTTGTGGACGGATGAAACGTTTCCCGTTTATTTCGAATATGAGCTTTCACCGTTGAATTATGAGTTGCCCATCATTGTTCCGAACAATAAGGGCACTTTTTTTGGGTGGCTCCCGTGGCATTATGAAGGCGATAGAAAAACCCGTCACGCAACGCGTGTCAGGGGAGGGAAAAAAGAAAGCGGTGCCACAGTTTCCGCGTGGACTGCTGAAATTTTCATTCCGTATGCCTTGTTAACGCCGCTTCCAAACGTTCCTCCCAAAAGCGGAACAAAATGGCGGGCCAATTTGTACAGGATTGATCACGATCAGGGCGTCACAACTTTTTCGTGGCAAAAGACCAATAAAACATTTCATGAATACAAAAAGTTTGGCACTTTTATTTTTGAATAGATTTTCGTAACCTGAAAAACCAGCTTCATGATTTTTACTGAATCAAAAAAACCACGATTAGAAAACACAAAATTTGCCCTTATCGTTTTCCTGTTTTTTATTTCCTGTAGCCCAAAAGAAAAACAGGAAAAATTGGCAGCTAAAATTTCTTCACGGTTCGAATGGCAATATGCCACGCCCGAAAGCCAGGGCATGTCGTCGCAGAAACTGGATTCGATGAAAACTGTACTGGCTGAAAAAGGCACGAAAAAACTATTGATTGTTAAAAACGATAAGATTGTATACGAATGGTTTGCCCCGGGTTGGGACGACACGGAACGGAAACATTATACTGCTTCGCTGGCTAAAGCATTGGTCGGGGGAATGTCGTTGCTAACTGCGGTGGATGATGGCCAAATCCATTTGGATGAAGCAGCTTGCAACTATATCCCTTTCTGGAAAAAGGAGTACGTGAAGTCAAAGATCACCATCCGGCAGTTGGCTACGCACACCTCCGGGCTTGTGGATGCACAGGGGGCTCCTTCGGAATTAAAAATATTGGAGTCGAAAGGGTTGAATAATCATTTCGATCTTCCTGGATGGCGGGGACAGTTTTGGAGGAAAGAGCCGGACCCATTTACTGTTTCGAGGGACAGTACCCCGGTGAACGTTATTCCCGGCACCGCTTATCAATACAGCAATCCCGGCATTGCTATGCTCACCTATGCGGTAACGGCCGCCCTGCAAAATTCAAAATACAACGATATCCGGGCCTACTTAAAAGAACGGATTTATAATCCAATTGAAATAGACCCGAACGATTACGAGATTGGTTACGGAAATACGTACAACGTGGACGGGTTGGGGCTGGTACCATCCTGGGGTGGGGGGAATTTTACGGCTAAAAGCATTGCCCGCATCGGCTTGCTCATGCTTCACAAAGGAAACTGGCAGGGCAGGCAACTGATTGATTCTGCTGCGGTAGCAAAAGCAACCCGGTATGCAGGGACTGCTTTGCCGACAGATAATCCGGAAAACCGAAAGTTGGATGCCTACAACCGCAGAACCGGAAATAATCCAATCCCGGCAACAACTGCCGGCTGGTACAGCAACTACGACGGGGTTTGGAGCTTTGTCCCCCGCGATGCATTTGCCGGCGGGGGGGCAGGCAACCAGCACCTACTGGTGGTTCCCAGTCTTAATATGGTGGTGGTGCGCATGGGCAGCGATCTTTTTGATGAAACAAAAGGCGAAGGGTTTTGGCTGGGTGCCGAAAAATATCTTTTCAATCCAATTATGGACGCCATTGAAGAAGCGCCTTATCCGAAAAGTGAAATTTCGGTTGAATTTGCCGCGAAGGAAACCGTAATCCGCCTGGCAGAAGGGAGCGACAACTGGGCATCGACCTGGGCCGGCGATGATAACTTATATACGGCCTATGGTGACGGGAACGGCTTTTTGCCCAATACTGATATCAAATTGAGTTTGGGGCTGGCTAAAATCACTGGTCAACTGCCAGCTATTGAAGGGACCAACATCCGCTCAGGAAGCGGTGAACGGGTGGGGGAAGGAAAGTACGGCGTAAAAGCCAGCGGCATGTTAATGCTTAACGGGATTCTTTACATGTTAACCCGGAACGCGCAAAATGCCGGATTGACGTGGTCGGCCGATCATGGCGAAACCTGGGAACAAGCCGATTGGAAATTCGATGTCAGTTTTGGCTGCCCCACCTTTTTGAATTATGGAAAAAATTACGAAGGGGCAACGGATAACTTTGTGTATATCTACTCGCAAGATGAATCAAGCGCATATAAAAATAGCGATCATTTTGTATTGGCCAGGGTTCCGAAAAGCCAAATCAGGAACTGGTGCGGGTATGAATATTTTGCTGGTTACAGTGAAAATAACCAACCCCGTTGGTCGGAAGATATCCGGAAAAGGCAAGCCGTGTTTACCAACCCCGGAAAATGCTACCGCTCGGGGATTACTTACAACAAAGGATTGAAAAGGTATATTTGGTGCCAGACAATCCAAGCTTCTTTTTCGGAAAAATACAATGGCGTGAGGTTTAAAGGGGGAATAGGGATTTTTGAATCCGAAAATCCCTGGGGGCCCTGGAAAACCATTTATTACACCAGAGACTGGGACATAGGTCCCGGCGAAACATCGTCCATTCCTACCAAATGGATGAGCGGGGACGGAAAAGCCTGTTATCTGCTGTTCTCGGGCGATGATTATTTTTCGCTTCGTAAATTAACCTTTATTAAAGATTAACTAACACTGATATAAAATCGAACATTAAAAATTATGATGAAATTACATTCAATTAAAAATTGCTTTTTGTTCATTTTGTCATTTTTGCTTTTACTTTCCCATACAGGATGCAAAAATAACACAAACCGTTCGCAGGAGTTGCAGAATGAAACGGTGTCATCCGGATGGAAAGTCATTGGCCCGGGCGGCGGTGGCGGTGTCCTGAAACCAACGATTAGCCCTTTTGACGAGAATTTTATAATGACTCATTGTGACATGACCGCAGCCTATGTTTCATTGGATGGGGGTGAAAACTGGAACATGAAAAACCTGTGGAATGTTCCGGAAGACTTTGAATTTGACCCCGTCGATCCGAACACGGTTTATGCAGCGACTAAGGGTTTTCGTCACAGCGAAGACCGCGGTTCCGGATTAAGCATGTTGTATCGATCATCTGACAAAGGGGAAAAATGGAAAATCGTGTTTCCCGATATTACGAAAGCTAAAAACGGACTGGAGCGCTTGCAAAACTACGATTTTTTGCCTTCAGAAATTATTGATGGCGCCATCGACGGGACCATTGAAAAAGTAGCGGTAGATCCGTCCAATAATAAACATATCTATCTGGGACTGGCACCGCTCCAATATTATATATCCCGGAACAACTCCGATGAAAACCTTGATTCGGCGATGCTCGTACATTCAGTAGATTATGGCGAAACCTGGGAAATGATCACCAAATTACCCGGGAAAAGCATACGGGCGATCTTCCCGGGCAGTGAATGTGGCCTAACGGATGAAGTCATGGTCTTTACGGAAAGTGCATGCGTACGGGTTAATGAAAAAACAGGTAAATCTGAACAGGTAACATTGCCTGTAGATCAGATTATTGCAGTAGGAGGGGGAAAAGGAGCATCCGGGAATTTGATATATATTCAATCCAAAATAACGGGAGAAGGAGAAAAAACAAAAGGGGGAATGTTTGTTACCTCGAATCAGGGAGAAAGCTGGATGCAGATTAATTCCGGTCTTTTTAAAAATATTGCTGGAGATTTGGTGCCGATGTTCCGCAGAGGGTTAGCGGTTTGCGAAACCCAGCCCGAAGTGGCATATATTTCTGTTATTTCTCCCGAAAAAAATATGACAGGTGATATTGAACAAATTTATTGTATTTATAAAACAGTCAATGCCGGAAAAGATTGGATTCCAATGTTACGCTCCTCTTCACCCGGAGGTTATTTAAGCGATAACTTTGAAGGATCATGGATGGAAGAAAGTTTTGACCCGGGATGGGGCGGTGCACCTATCGATTTGGGTGTTGCGCCCGGAAACCCCGATGTTTGTTTTGCCGGCGACAATGGACGGGGATATAAAACGGTTGATGGAGGAAAAACCTGGGAGCAAACTTATAGTCATAATCAGCCGGATGGTTCCTATGCCAGTGGAGGTTTGGATGTAACCACTTGTTATGGAGTTCATTTCGATCCGTTCGACAAAAATCATTTTTTCATCTGTTATACCGACATGGGGCTTTTCCATACTTTCAATGGTGGGGAAAGCTGGTATCATGCTTTGACTAATATTCCACGAGATTGGCAAAATACCTGTTATGAAGTGGAATTTGACCCTGAAGTGGAAGGAAAGCTATGGTCGGTTTGGGCCAACAGGCACGATCTGCCAAGAGAAAAAATGTTTGGACCGCGTGGATTTGATAGTGGTGTTGGAGGGCTTGCTGTTTCTATTGATAAAGGACGCACCTGGCAGAAAAGCAATCATGGAATGCCTGAAAATGCCATATGTACGAATGTATTATTGGATCCTGTTTCTCCTGCCAATGCACGTACGCTTTATGTAAGCGTATTCGATAAAGGTATTTACAAATCGACAGATGATGGAGAAAACTGGCAGAAGGCGAACAACGGGCTTGGCGACAATCTGTTTGCATGGCAAATCCGCAGGAATACCGACGGACGTTTATTTGTTCTGTGTGCCCGCGGTGAAAGAAACAGGCAAACGGTAGATGGCGTGGTTTTTTACAGTGATGACAATGCCGCTAACTGGAACCAACTTCCGCTGCCGGAAGGTGTGAACGGCCCGCACGATTTGCTTGTTGATCCTGAAAACGCAAACCGGCTGTATCTTAGTTGTTGGCCAAGAAAAACAGATGACGGCGATAAAAACGGCGGCGTTTATAAAACAGATGACGGAGGAGAGTCCTGGGAACAGATATTTGATCAACGGGTAAGGGTAAATTCAGGTGCTATGGATCCCCGAGATCCCAATGTCCTTTACATTAATACATTTCAGAATGCAGCTTATAGGAGCAGTGATGCGGGCGAAAACTGGGAAAGAATAAAAGGATATCGTTTTAAATGGGGTCAAAGGCCGGTGCCAGACCCCCATAAGCCGGATATGCTTTTTCTCACTACCTACGGCGGCAGTGTTTTTTACGGCCCTGCAAAAGGTGTAACAGATGAATATCAGGTTATTGAGAATATGCCCGAAAACTGGTGGTAAGACCCCACCCTGACCCCCCGAAAGGGAGGGAATGGAGGAAGGCTGCCAAAAAGTTCTTTTTGATCCAATCTGGTAAAAAATTTAAAACTTACACTAAAATGAAATATTTTGTTTCTGGAATTATTTTACTGTTTTCTTTACAATCTTTCGCACAAAATACGGGTGATATTGTTGTTAAACCAAATGAAATCGATGATGTGCTGAACAATCCGGGGATTGGTTTTACAACTTTCCAGATGTTTAATGGCGATAACCTGGCCCCCAATCAGGATGTGTTGAGGGAAGCCAACCTGGCACAGTTTGATAATCCGATTGAAATTCGGGAAAATAAAAATTATCCCAATACTTCCATTGCCTATTTCAGGATACTTTGGAGTGTGATTGAGCCGGAAAGGGGAAAATACCGCTGGGATTACATTGATAGTCTTTTAAATGTGGCCCATGCCCACGACCAGACGCTCATGTTGCGGATTTCACCTTACAAGGGAAGACCCATTGACGACGTGCCCGCCTGGTATCGCGAAATGGTGGGGCCCGAACGGGAGTTTGCACATGTAAAATGGCCGGTTGATCCGGAAAATCCGCTGTATGCAGAATGTTTTGGCGAAATGATTCGTGATTTGGGAGAACGTTACGACGGAAACCCCGATCTTGAAGCAGTTGATCTCTCTATTATTGGTTGGGCCGGAGAAGGCGGTGGTTCGGAGTTGCTTTCGCAAAAAACACGGGAAGCACTGATTAATGCCTACACCGATTCATTTCGTGAAACTCCGCTTATTGCCCTGCTGATGGACGAGGCAACCAATATGTATGCCCGCGACCAGGTTCCCATGGGCTGGCGGATCGACTGTATTGGCGATTTGGGCTTTTGGGCCGATGAGCAAAACGGATGGACCCATATGCACGATTTTTATCCGCGCGAAATAATCAATTGTAACGTGCAGGACGACTGGAAAACTTCGCCATTGAGCTTTGAAATTTGCGGAACTTTTCTGAACTGGAAAAATACACAAGGTTACGGCAGGGAAGAGGTGAAGTATATTTTCGACCAATCTTTGAAATGGCACATGTCTTCGTTTAATGCCAAATCTTCGCCTGTGCCCGAAGAGTGGCAGGATCTGGTGGATGACTGGCTCAAAAAAATGGGCTACCGTTTTGTTCTGCGAAGGTTTAGCTTTCCTCCCGAAATCAAACAAAACGGAAAGATGAACTTCACATCCTGGTGGGAAAATAAAGGGGTTGCACCATGTTATAAGGATTTTGCTTTTGCTATCCGATTGAAAAATGATCAGAATGAACGTGTATTTATTACCAATGCCGATATCCGTAAATGGCTTCCGGGAGATAATGTTTACGACCATTTTGTTTTTATTCCTTCGGATATGAAATCAGGAACTTACAACTTACAAATTGGGATTGTCGATCCTGTAAAAGGTACTCCGAAGATAAAACTTGCCATTGAAGGAAGAGCGGAGGATGGCTGGTATTCATTGGGAAAAACCGAGATTGTTCATTAACGCAAAAGAATTAATACGTAAATTTACGGACGATAAAATAAAATAAAATAAAATTGTATGACAATGGATGATAAATCAAAAGTACCCGGAAGGCGTCGGTTTATTGGTGATGCCGCTGCTTTGGGGTTAATGGGGGCAGTGGGTGCAGGATATGTGCTTTCTTCCTGCAAAACAGAAAAACCTAAATATGAACCACCTGTTTTTCCTGAAAGAGCTCCTGACGGGCCTGTGTTAAAAGCAGGTCTGATTGGCTGCGGTGGCAGGGGAACAGGGGCTGCGGTCAATTTCCTTAACGCAGGCCCGAACCTGCAAATAACAGCTCTTGCCGATGTTTTTCAGGACCGTATTGACCGGTGCAGGGAAACGATTAAGAAGAACAATAATGTTGAAATTCCGGATGAAAACTGCTTCGTTGGGTTTGATGCTTACCAACGTGTTATCGATTCGGGTGTAGATGTTATCCTGGAAGCCTCTGCCACACATTTCCGACCAAGGCATTTTGAGGCAGCGGTACAGGCAAGAAAACACTGTTTTATTGAAAAACCTGCTGCAGTTGATCCGGTTGGGGTCCGGTCGGTAATTTCTTCGGGAAAAATGGCCGAAACTGCAGGCTTGACAGTCGTCACTGGAACACAAAGAAGGCATCAGGCCGATTATAATAAAACCTTCAGTATGATTAAAAACGGTGCTATAGGTGACCTTATCTCGGCCAATTGCTATTACAACAGAGGGGGAGCCGGTTATTTCACAAGGCAGGAAGGATGGAGCGATATGGAAGCAATGATTAGGAACAGGGCAAACTGGATATGGCTTACAGGTGATTCTGTTGTAAACCTGCTCGTTCATAATATTGATTGTTTGAATTGGTTCTTCGAAAAACATCCGGTTAAGGCATCCGGATTCGGTGGCCGGTATCACCGGCCAACAGGAGACATGTATGACTTTTTCAGTGTCGATTTTGTTTTTGATGACCAAAAGCGCTTTCAGGGGATGTGCCGCGAGATGGACGGATGCACCAACAATGTAAGCGATGTGATTTTCGGTACGGAGGGATATACAAACTGTCAAAACAAAATATTTGATTATGACGGCAATTTAATTTGGGAATACAAATATCCATTAGGTGAGGATGGTAAACCAACCAACAGAACTGCAATTTCTCCTTACGACCAGGAAATGATAAATTTTGTAACTGCTATCCGTACCAACAAACCTGTCAATCAGGTTGAGCAACTTGCCTACTCAACCCTTACAGGTATAATGGGAAGAGAATCAGCATATACAGGGAAAGATGTGACCTGGGACGAAATAATGAACTCAAATTTAAGGCTGGGGCCTGAAGAGTA